>JBAYQP010000028.1:0-34115 GCA_041677125.1 Desulfuromonadales bacterium
GCAGCCACTGTCGCGCCCCAATCTGGAGCCGATGCCGCTGGAAACGGTTGGCATGCCGCGCTTGGCACCTATACCACCAACTGGTCCAATCTCACCATTGGAAAAACGGTCTCTAATGGCACTTCTAACTACCATATCCCTGGGGACGAGATCACCTACACCATCACCGTCACCAACAACACGGGCAGCGCAGTATCCGGCGTCACCGTTACTGACAACCTTTCAGCCTTGCCTGTGACCTATAAGCCTAACTCTATTTATGTCACCGCACCGAATATTAACGGAGGTGTGAAGATCCTCTTGACCGATGCTTCATCATTTGCAGACGAGTTTGTTACCGTTTCCGGCATCAACCTTGCCAATAACGAAGAGGCAATTGTTGAATTTACAGTGACTATCGACTAATCGGCACATCCATGTTAAAGCAACACGCCCCCATTCCGGCCCTCAGGCCGCACCGCAAACCCGGCAAACCCACCGGGATGGGGGACGTTTGCGCTTTGACATCAACTTCACCCCGCGCGGCGGGCCGGTCTGCGGACCGGTCCGCCCGTCTTTCCGTGTTGGCCGCACCCTGCAATGGGTGGGGCCGCTACGGAAAGGCGCTGCTGCTCGCGCTGATTCCGCTCCTGATTTTCCTCGGCACCTCTTCCCTCGCCGCCACCCCGCCGGGAACACCGATCGAGAACACCGCGGCGGTGGCCTTCAGCAACGGTCCGACGACCGCCGTCCAGTCGAATACGGTCAGCCTGGTCTCGGTGCAGCGCCCGCGCACCGTTTCCACCCTCGAGTTTCTGCAGTACGCTCCCACCGCCCCGGCGGCGGACAACGTTTCCGTGGGGAAAACGACCTACCGGACCGGTGAGGCTTCGACCAGCCCCTTCGCCGAACTGCCCGCGCCGACCCGGATCCCCTCGGGGAACCCCATCGATCTGAGCCAGCCGACACCTCTCCTGCCCGCCGACGTCTATCTGCGTGGGGAGCCGGTCTTCCTGCGTCTGACCGACCTCGACCAGAATGTGGACCGGTTGCGCGCCGAAACCGTCCTGGTGACGATCACCGCCGAAGGAACGAACGATGTCGAAGTTCTGCTCCTGACCGAAACGGGGCCGGACACCGGCGTCTTCGTCGGCTACCTCCAGTCCTCCGACCTGCCCGGCGCTCCTTACGACGGCAGGTTGGAAGTGGCCGAGTCCGGCAAGGTGAATGGGCAGTATGTCGATGCCATGGACGGTGGCGACACCTCGGTATCCGCTTCCCTTTTCGATCCCTTCGGCGTTGTCTTCGACAGCCGCACCGGCCAACCGGTGGACGGCGCCACCGTGACCCTGGTGGACGCGAGGACCGGCGCGCCGGCTGTGGTCTACGGCGACGACGGCGTCAGCCTTTATCCCTCGCAGCTCATCTCGGGCGGCAGCACCACCGACAGCGCCGGCAACCTGTACGATTTTCCCTCCGGCAACTACCGCTTCCCCTTCGTGGCGCCCGGACTTTATCGCCTCGAGATTGTGCCGCCAGCAGGCTATTCGGCCCCGTCCACAACGGACAATGCGGAACTGCAGCTTCTTCCCGGCGCTCCCTACGCTCTGGTGGTCGGTTCGCGCGGCGAGGATTTCCCGCTCAACCCCGGCCCGGCCCTGCGTATCGACATCCCCCTCGATCCCGTCGCCGTCGGGAACCTCTGGGTGCGCAAAACCGCAGGCAAATCCCAGGTGGGGATCGGCGATTTCGTTCCTTACCGGTTGGATGTGGAGAACCCGAACAACGTCCCGACGACCTCTTTTATCTTGACCGACCGCCTCCCCGTCGGTTTCCGCTATCAAAAAGGCTCCGCCCGCCTGGCCGGTGCGCCGACCGCCGATCCGGCGATTTCGGCCGACGGTCGCACCTTGACCTTCAGCCTCGACGCCGTCGCTTCCGGCGAGAGTCGGGAGATCCGCTACGTGGCGGAAGTAACCGCCGGCGCCCGCCCCGGCGAGGCAATCAATAGCGCCAATGCGGTCAGCGCGACCGGCATCGTGTCGAACACCGCGAAAGCAACCGTGATGGTGCGTGAGGACTTCTTCCGCAGCACCACCTTCCTCATGGGCCGGGTCTTTACCGACGGCTGCGGCGAACTCGAACAGGGGGAAGCGGATGGCCTCCCCGGTGCGCGCATCTATCTGGAAGACGGCGCCTACGTGGTGACCGACGAGCACGGCATGTTCCACTTCGAAGGAATTCGCCCCGGCGTACACGCGGTTCAGCTCGATCTCGATTCCATACCGCCGCAATACGAGGTGGCGTTCTGCGAGGAAAATACCCGCTTCGCCGGCCGCGCCTATTCCCAGTTCGTCGATCTGCAGGGCGGCTCCTTGTGGCGAACCGATTTTCATCTGCGCCTGAAACCCAGAGCGCAGGGGGAAGTGAGCATCGAGCTGAACAGCGCGTTGGACAAAGATGCCGGCACGGCGATTTTCAACATCCCGGTCCACACCAGCAGTGTTGTCGCGGGAAATGTGCGGCTGACTCTCCTTCTCCCGGCGGGGCTTACCTATCTTGAGGGATCCAGCACGCTGGACGGGCTGCCGATTGCCGATCCGAAAGCCGGTTTCGGCGGTGCGCTGACCTATGCCCTTGGCGATTTCGCCGCCGGGCGGGAGGCGGAAATCATCTTCCGTAGCGATACCGCACAAGCTACCGGCGACCTGGTGACCCGTGCCCTTCTGACGTTCGACTCGCCGCAAAAGAAAAATCAACGCACGCCGATGGCGGAGAACTCACTTCGCGCATTTATTGAAAAAAGCCGTGTTTCCATCCCGGATTTCACCATCCGGCCGCTTTTTCCCACTCTCGGCGCCGAGCTGACGGCCGAAGACAAAATCGAACTCCACGGACTGGCGGAAAAGCTGCGCGACACGAACATTCTTCGTCTTTTTGTCACCGGGCACACGGACAGCATTCGCATCGCACCGCACAACAGGCATATTTATGCGGATAACTTCGCCCTTTCGGAGGCGCGGGCAAAGAGCGTCGCCCGCTACCTTGGCGATATTCTCGGCGTACCGCCGGCAAATATCGTTCTGGTCGGGTTGGGCGAGGCCGCACCGATTGCGGACAACGCCACCGCCGGAGGGCGGACGCTGAATCGGCGCGTCGAGGTCCGCGTCGAGGGGGAGAAGGTTCAGGAGAAAAGAAGCGTTCAGTTGACGAAAGACAAAAGCGGGACACAAAAGGTGGCCACCGAGGGAAAGCGTCCGGGCGAGGAAGACGCTTTTGCGGTGCAACCCGAGGCGAGTCTTCAGGGCGACCGCATGCCGGTGATCGATAAGGTCTGGGTCGACAAAGCGCAGCCGGGCCTCGAATGGGTATGGCCGCAGCCGTCCTACGGACCAGCCATTCCGAGTATCAAAATTGCGATCAAGCACCACCCGAAGGAAAAAATCCAACTTCTTCTTGCCGGCAAACCGGTGTCGCCGCTTGCCTTCGAGGGGACGCTGGCCAACGGCGCCGGCACGGTGGCGGTGAGTCTCTGGCGGGGGCTCGGAATTCTCGAAGGAGACAACGATTTCGAGCTTATCGTCCATAATGCCGCCGGCGAAATTACCGATCGGCTGAATCGGGTCATCCATTACTCCGGACCGCCGGTGAAGGTCGAGCTGGCGCCGGAACATTCGACCCTGGTCGCCGACGGAAAAAATCCGACCGTTATTGCCGTCCGCATGACCGACAAGGATGGCTTCCCCGCCCGGGAAGGGGTGGTCGGCGACTTCAGTGTGGACCCGCCGTATGTCGCCTGGGAACAGAAAAAATCCGTCGCCAGTAGCGTTCAGGCTCTGGAGCAAGGGTTCCGGCCAAAATTCCAGGTGGGCGCCGATGGCGTTGCCCGCATTCAACTGGAGCCGACCACGGTCTCGGGGGAAGCGGTGTTGCGTTTCAAGTTGAACGATTATGAACAAGAGATCCGCGCCTGGCTTCAGCCACAAATGCGGGATTGGATTTTAGTGGGCCTTGCCGAGGGGACAATGGGTTACAACACGGCAAGCGGCAATGCGGAGAATCTCCCTGCGAACGTCGAGGAGGACCTGTACGAGGATGGCCGGATCGCTTTCTATGCCAAAGGGCGGATCCTAGGCAAGTTCCTGCTGACCATGGCCTACGATTCAGATAAGCCCGACCGTAAAGGTCAGGAGCTGTTTCAGACGATCGATCCCGACTCCTATTACACCCTTTATGGTGACGCCGGCCAGCAGGCCTACGATGCCGCCAGCGCCGAAAAAATTTATGTAAAGCTGGAGCGTGAACAGTTCTACGCCCTTTTCGGAGATTACACCACCGGGCTTTCGCAGACCGAGCTCTCCCGCTATAGCCGCAGCCTGACCGGCCTTAAATCGGAGTACAACGGGAAGTACGCCACCTTCAATCTTTTCGCCAGCGACACCGAACAAGCCTTTGTCAAGGACGAGATCCGCGGCGACGGCACTTCCGGTCTCTATCGCCTTTCCCGCCGGGACATCGTCCTGAACTCGGAAAAGGTGACGATCGAGGTGCGTGACCGTCTGCGCAGCGAAGTGATCCTGTCGGCGACGCCGCTGGCGCGCCATCTCGATTACAACATCGATTACGATGCGGGAACTCTCTTCTTCAAGGAACCGATCGCCAGTCAGGACGAAAACTTCAATCCCGTTTTCATTGTCATCGATTATGAGACAGATAGCTCCGGCAACACCGCACTGAATTACGGCGGCCGGGCGGCGGTCCGTCTGCCGGAGGGCAAAGTCGAGATCGGCGTCACGGCGATTCACGAGGAGTTGGATAATTCCGAAGGGGACCTGTACGGCCTGGACGCCACTTGGGGATTGGCCGAGGGAACCGAACTGCGCGCCGAAGTCGCCACCACGGACAGCAAATTCGCCGCCGACAACCGCGACGGGAATGCTTGGGTGGCCGAACTGGAACACCATTCCGCCGATTTTTCCGCCCTCGCTTATTTCCGCGAAATGGAGGAAGGGTTCGGACTTGGGCAGCAGAGCGGCAGCGAGGAGGGGACGCGTAAATTCGGCGCCGACGGTACCTATAAACTGAGGCAAATGTTGAATCTGAGCGGCGAGATCTACCGCCAGGTCAATCTTGAAACCGACGCGGTGCGGGACGTGGCGCAAAGCGACCTCACCTACACGGCTAAACGCTACTCCCTGAGCGGCGGACTGCGCCATGCGGTCGACGATTTCGCCGACGGCGCCGAAGAGAAATCGACCCAGGTTCTTCTCGGCGCCACCTGGCAGGTCCTTGATCGCCTGCTGCTGCGGATCTCCCGCGAGCAGTCTGTCTTCGGCAACAACGGCAGCAGCGACTTTCCAACCCGTACGCTGATTGGCGCCGATTACAAACTGACCGAATCCGCCATCCTGTTCGCGGCTCAGGAGTGGTCCGAGGGGGACGATGTCGAATCGTCCGGCACCCGATTCGGCCTGAAAACCATACCCTGGAGCGGCGGTAAGGTCGACAGCGCCTTGGAGCAACAGATCAACGAGTACGGCCCGCGGATGTTCGCCCTCTTCGGCCTTGGCCAGACGCTGCAACTGAGCGATCGCTGGAGCATCGACGCCAGCCTCGACCGCAATCAGACGATTCGCGAAAAAGATGCCAAGGACTTCGACATCGACGTGCCGCCGACCGCCGGCGGCGAGGATTTCACCGCCGTATCCGTCGGCGCCAGCTACAAGGAAGTGAAGTGGTCCTGGGACAACCGGCTCGAATACCGCACCGCCGACAGCGAGGACAAATGGGGCGTGTTCAGCGGCATTATCGGCGAGGTGCGCGAAGGCCTGGCCCTCTCCGCCCGCGCCCAAATCTTCTTCACCGAAGCCGACTCCGGCGCAAAAGCCACCGATGGCGAGGTGAGTTTCGGTCTGGCGCACCGCCCGCGCTACACCCGCTGGATCGTTCTCGACCGCCTCGATTACATCTTCGACGACAACACCGGGGGCGAGATCGATATCACCACCTGGCGGCTGGTGAACAACCTCAACGCCAACTACAAACTGGACAACCGCACCCAGATCTCCTTCCAGTACGGCGCCAAGTACGTGCGGGACAACATCGATGATGCCGATTACAGCAGCTTCACCGATCTCATCGGCATCGAAGGACGCTACGACCTGACGAAAACCTGGGATATCGGACTGCGCACCAGCGTGTTGCACTCCTGGAGCGCCGATGCCCTCGATTACAGCGCCGGCGCCTCCGTCGGCTACAATGTGATGAAAAACGCCTGGGTGAGCCTCGGCTACAACGTCATCGGCTTTGAGGACAAAGACTTCTCCCGCGCCGACTTCACCGCCGAAGGCCCGTACGTGAAGTTCCGCTTCAAGTTCGATCAGAACTCGGTGCGCGACGCGCTCAAGTCGATCTAAGCTTCCTCTTGACCTCCCCGGCATTCCGCCCTATCTTCTCCCCCATGCCACCGGACCGCTCCCGACCTTTTTCCCGCCCGCAACGCAAGCACGAGCTGACGGCGCTGTGCGCGCCGGACAGCCGCGAGGTGATCCGCGACCGCAAGATACGTCTCATTCATTTTAGAGATCTGCCATGCGGGTCGTGATCGTGGCGCCGCGCCAGAGTCGAGCCACCGGCAATCACATTTCCGCCGAACGCCACCGGCAAGGATTGACGGCGCTCGGGCATGAAGTCGCACTGTTGGAGGCCGATCCCCGCGAGGCGTTTCCGACGCTGGAGCTCAACGCTTTCGCGCCGGATATCGTCCACTTGCTGCACGCCTACCGCAGCGGTTTTCCTTTTCTGGCGAGCGGGCTGCCCCATCCCTTCGTGGTCACTCTCACCGGCACCGATATCCATCAGGGGATCGACGATCCGGTCCAGGGACCGGTCATCCGCGAGGTTCTGCGCCGGGCGGCGGCGGTGATCACCCAGAATGCCCTGACCTTTGCCGCCCTGCAGCGGCAGTCCGAACTCGCGCCGCGGCTGCACCGCCTCATCCCGGGGATCGTGCTCGGCGATGAGCCTTTCTCTCTGCGCGAATGTTTCGCTATTACGCCGAATACCACTATTTTTCTGCATCCGGCGGGCATCCGCCCGGTCAAGGGGAATCTCGAACTGTTGCTGCTGCTCGATCCCGTCGCGGCAAAACATCCCGAACTGCGCGCGGTGTTTTGCGGTCCGGTTCTCGACACCGCTTACGACAACCGTTTCCAGGCCGCCCTGCAGACGCGCCCCTGGGCAATTGATACCGGCGCGATCACGGCGGCGGCGATGCCGGCGGTCATGCGCCAGTCCGATGTGATCCTCAACAATTCTGTCTGCGAAGGAATGCCGAACGCGCTGCTGGAAGCCGCCGTTCTCGGCCGGCCGATCCTCGCCCGGGACATCCCCGGCAATCGCGCCGTGGTGGAACACGGAGCGAACGGCCTGCTCTACGGCGACGCGGAGACGTTTTGGCAGCACGCGAATGCGCTGCTGGACAACTCAGAACTACGCCGTCGCCTTTCCCGCCCACGACCCGACCTTTATCGGCCCAAACGGGAAGCCCTCGAATTAGCAGATATTTTCAGGCAGTCTCTTGAGGTGCGCCCATTTTTCCCTTGGGCGAAGAGCGCCCGCTGATCGCTCGCAATTGCGGCAACGCAGCAGTTGGTGAGTTTTTGCGACGCCATCAGTGGTGGGCGAATTTGCGCGCCAGGTTGCTGTCGATGACGTACATGCAGACATCCTTGGCGCCCTGCCGGGTGTAGTGAAAGTTGTTGCACAGATTGTTCATCAAAAAATCGACATCGGCGCGAATCTTTTTGTCGTACGTCTTGAACACCTCCTTGTTGTCGTAATCCTTGATCGCGCGGCGGAAGTTCTCGTTATCCAGAAATGGATCGAGCACCTTCTCCTTCAGATTATGCACGTAGCGCTCGTGCATCAGGGCGTAGAGCCGCGTCTCGGTAATCTTCTTTCCTTCCGCCATAATCTCCCGGGTCAGCGTGTCGGCGGTATATTCGCGCTGTGTTTCCCGTCGGAAATTCAACCTTTGCAGGCGGGTGACCTCGCCGCCGAGCAGCCGCGTTTCGATGCCGTGGAAGAAATCCTCGCTTATTTCCAGCTTCTCGCGGGTGAAGGTGCAGATCTGCACCGCCCCCGGTTCGAAGTTGACGGCAAACAGGTAATTCTGAATGTCCCGGGAGATTCGTTCTTCGTTGTAATAGTAGAGCGATTCCTGGACCTCCTGCAGCACGGTGTAATCGTACATGCGCACCAGCGAATCGAGAAAGCCGCCCGGAATCGCCTCGTTCAATTCCCGATGGGTGCGGGTGAAGAAGTTGTACAGCACCGACATGTTGATCAGCCGATCCTTGCGGGCGAAGGTGGTGTGGAATTCGTTGAAGATTTTGATCGAATCGCGCCCGGAGAACCCCGCTTCCCCCTCCCCTTCCGATTCGGCGATGATCATTCGCCGGCGGCGGGCGGTCAGCCGCTTGCGGTCCTCCTCGTCGAGCCATTTCGGTATGTTGCCGGTGTATATCTCCATTTTCAGCAGTTGCAGATTCTCGTCGCAGTAGAGGCTGTACTTACGTGGTTCTTTTATCCACCCGAGCAGGGCATCGGAACGCAGGTGCAGGCGGGAGGAGATGATCACCCGGGCAAAATTGTGCAGCACCCGCGGCAGAAAGCTTTCGTCGATCTGCCGGCCGAAAATGTTGCGATAGATTTCCACCTCGGTGGTCAGATCGAGGACATAGGGAATCTTGATGAATTCGATGCGGTCGGAGAAGGAGGGAAAATCCTGGATGCTTGCCTTGTCCTCCGGATTCATCAGGGCGAGAAACAGGGAACTGACGTTTTCCTCGATGTCTTCGACCTTGTGCACCCCCTCGCTGATAATGTTGTGCAACTCGATCAGCCGCTCCGCGTTGTGCGATTTGATATCCATCAGGGCGTAGATGCCATTGTTGGTGCGGGCGAAGCGGGAAAAGATGTAGCGGACCAGATTGCTGTCCTTGAGAAGTTCGTTGATGCGGTTCTGCAGCATCTCGTTGGTGAATACCGTCTGTTTGGACGGCTTGTCGCCGGGGTTGAAGACGCTCGCCCCTTCGCCGAGACGACGATTGAACAGATACGGGCGGGCGTAGAGCATGCCGAAGATTTCCGTCGGCGTCTGCAGCCGGCTGAGCAGGGCGCTGTAGAGGGAGCTGCAGATGGTGCAGGGATGGCTGCGGAAAACCCATTCGTATTCCTTGCGATTGAACAGCTCTTCGCCAAAGGGGTGATCGCGAAAAATATCCTCGAGAAAGGCGCGGCGATGCTTTTTCGGCACGATGAGCACCGGATTGTCGTGGCTGGGGCAGGGAATTTCGACGATGTCGTCTCCTTCCCGGTGCAGATTCAGCGCCTCGGTGAGCTGCTCGTGCAACTGCGGCGAATGCTGCAGCAGATTGCCGAGGCGCTCTTGCAGGCGGTAACCCTCCGCATCGCGGGCGACCCCGAGGGCGCGCCGGTCCAGGCGCCAGATCGTTTCGTAGCGGGCGCCCTTTTCGGTGTTGACGAACTGTTCGAAGCGGCCGAGCAGGTTGTTGAGAAAGGTGCTTTTGCCGCAGCCGTGCGGGCCTTCGAAGATATAGATCTTGTTCTGCTGGGCGCCGCTCTTGAGCGCCTCGACCAGATTGATCAACCGGTTGGCAAAGAGGCGATCGGCAAAAAACGGCTGATCGGTCCCCTCCACGAACAGCCGGGTGCAATCGTAATAGAAGTAACGGATCGTTTCCGGATCGTCGGAATATTCGTCCATTCCTTCCGAAATATTGTCCTTGATCAAGTCGTGGAAAACCTGAAAAACATTGCGCAGCAGCCGTTCTGGATGCTCCGCCAAAGCTTTCAGGAATTCTTCGAAAGCGATGGGATGCCGCTGTTCCCAATCGGTGATATGCTGCTCGATATTGCGCAGGGCGCCGGCAATGCGCTCCGCCGATCGGCCGGTCAAGGCTGTGCTTTTCGGCTCTTCGTTCATGCCAGCACCCGGCGAAAGAGCTGTCGTTCCTTCATCTCGTAGACAACCCGCCGCCACTCTATTTCCCCTTCCGGATCGGCTTCCCGCGCACCGCTTCGCACCCCTTCGCTGGTCTCCAGGCGCACCGGTCCGCCCCAGAGAAATTCGATGCCGAGCAGGGTGTTGGCAATATAGTCGGTGACCAGGGGCTTGCCTTCAAAGCGATGCACCAGGTAAAGGATGCGGCCGACGCACTTATCGTGATCGACCTCGATGCGCGGCGGATGGTACAGGGAGTCCAGCAACATCTGCCGGTAATCCTCCGCCTTGCGGCTCTTGATGACATATTCCCAAACCATGCGGTTCTGGTTCAGCTTGCGCTCGGCGATGAAAAGTTTATGGCGATTGACAAAATCCTGATCGACAAAGGATTGGATAAACAAAAAATCGGAATAATGCTGCCGCACCCGGAAGATGGTTTCCTTGCCCTGTCCGGTTTGGGCATCGTAGCGTTCGCGGGCGCCGCTGTCATGCAGACGCTGGAAGGCGTCGGTGTAGCGCCCCTGATCGGCGTTCTCTTCAACCGCCTGAAACAGGCGCATGCCCAAGCCGTAGGGATTGAGCCCGATCCGCGGCAGGGAGGCGACGCCGGCGTGCAGGCGGGCGAATTCGACCTCGTGGCCGTGGATGCGTGCATCGTCGAGAAACAGCTTTTCATGCCAGTAGCTCGCCCAGCCCTCGTTCATGATTTTGGTGCGGATTTGCGGCTGAAAATAGATGGAGGTCTTGCGCACCACCTGCAGGACCGGGTGCATCCATTTGTTCTCGTCGCGCTGGAGCACCTCCGAATGCGCCATAAGAAACTGCAGCAGGTCGTTGCGATGCGCGGGTTTCTGCTCCAGGGATTTTTCGAAAATAGCTTCGAATTCCGGATATTTTTTCGTCGTCTCGGCGAAAAAGTCCGATTCGCCCTTCCCCGCCCGCTTTTTCACGCATTCGTTATAGCGATTGATCTCCTTGACATAGTCGGCGGTGCGCACCTTGCGCATGTCCTGCAGAAAGACATCGAAATAGAAATCGAGGCGGCGCGAGTTTTTCTCCGGCGACGGCGGTTCGTTGCGACCGAGTTCGTCGAAATAGCCGACCAGGTTGTCGATGCTGCGGGCAAATTCGATAACGTAATCGACCCAGCGGCCGTGCCGGGTGCGCAGCCCGGCAATGAGGCGCTTGTCCGACAGCGCCTGCCCGGTCAGGTCGTAATCCCAGGTGTGGCGAAAGAAGAAGTTGTTCTGGAAAAAGTCGATGTGCGCCAGCACGTGATAAAAGATCATCACGTTCAGCCAGTCCGGGTTGTTGTCGTTGTAGAACGATATCGCCGGCCGGGTGTTGATGACCGTCTCGTAGGGATTGCCCGGATACAGTTCGTAGCGCCCTTTTTCCTTCAGCACCTCGACATCGTGCACCCAATAGTCGTAGAGGGTGGGAATCATCAGCTTGGGGGTCAGCTCCAGCAGATCGCGGTTAGTGACGACGTACTCCAGAGTCTCGTCCCCGAACCGCAAACCGGCCGCCCGCGCCCGCTCCTTGCACCCTTCCATAATCCGTTTCGTATGCTGATCGATCAGTTCCATACGGTATCCGTTGGGGCGCCCTGGTTTGGGCGGGGTGATCCCGCCCGCTGCCCATCACCTCACGAGATCAATTTTTTGATGCCCTCGATCACCCGCGCCTCCTCGGCGTTTTCGTCCATCGTATCGAGACGGATAAAGGCCGGCTTCGCATCGAGCAGCCCCGATCGCGTCAGATTCTTTTCGACCTCGGTGGCGCCGGACATGCTGTAGGCGTGCTCGGCGATGGTGACTCCGACCCGACTGGCGTAGGTGAGGATCTTCTCCAGTTCGGCGACCACTTCCTGGCCGTCGGCGTCCCAGTCGTCGCCGTCGGTGCCGTGAAAGATATAGATGTTGTAATCGCGAGCCAGATTATCCCTGGCCACCAGTTCATTCACCAGGCGAAAGGCCGATGCCACCCGGGTGCCGCCGGCCACCCGCGAATTGTAGTAGGTGTAAAAATCCGGCACCTCCTGCGCCTCGGTGTCGTGCAGAATGAACCGCGATTCGACCTGCCGGTCGTACTGGTAAAGCAGCCAGCTGTAGATCATCACGTGCTGCGAAACCACCAGATCGGTCGCCTTGCCGGCCATCGAGCCGGAATAATCGCGCAGGAAAAACACCATCGCCTGCGATTCATAATCCTTTTCCCGGGAAAGGACGCGATAGACCCGGTCGTCGGGACCGATGAGAAAACGGGTGGTGTCGATATCGCCGACGTCGGGCAGGTTGCCCAGACTCAGATTGGTCTCCAGGATGCGGCGCAGGGTCGCCTTTTTGTCGAGAATCTGCCCGAAGCCGCGGTTGCGGTCGGTCAGATCGTAGGTATAACGGGTCAGGGAGCGCTTCTTGCCCTTATCCTTCAGGTTCGGCAGCTCGAATTTTTCGGTGAGGATGCGCCCCAGGTCGTAGGCGCTCGATTCCACTTCATGCGATCCGCCCTCGCCCTGCCCGGCCCCGCCGTCCCCCGCTTCCCCCGGCTCATGCACCGGCTGCTCGCCGACAACCTCCCCCGGCTCGCCTTCGCCCGCGCCGCCGGCAGCGCCGCCGCCCTCTTCCTGCCGCGGAAAAGTGTTGTCGTGCAGCAGCTTCTCCTCGACCGTCGTCGGGACGATGACCACCTTCCCCTGATTGCCCATCCCCGGCCGGATCAGCTTGCCGACCCGGATTTTGCGCGGAAAGCCATCCTTTTCCCGCTGCCGGTCGCGCTCCAGCAGTTCATCGATGGAGCGGATGCTGGTCGTGTAGGTCGCCTGCGGTTTTTCCAGTCGCTGCAGGATGGACTGGTCATGCCAGTCGTAGAGAGACGGCGCAGGTTTCGGCAGCTTTTTCGGTTTTTCGGATTTATTGGGCATGCTGCCTCACATCTCATCCTCCTGCGTGCAGAAGTACTCGATCGTCTTTTGCGCGCAGGTGTGACAGTACTTCAACTTGTGCAGCATGGTGTCGATCATCCGGTCGTACAGCTTCTGGTTCTCCTCGTTGGTGCGGTTGGCCAGGGCGCCGATGAGGCTGCCGGCGCCGGCGATGTCCGACTTCAGGCGCACGTCGGTGACCGCCTTGACCAGCTCCAGGTTGTCCATGAAGTCGTAATTGGGATCGACGGAGATCTTCTGCCCGTAAATCTTGCGAATCGAAGTGCGGAAGGCCTCGATCTGCTCATCCGTTTTTAGTCCCAGCCGCTCCTCGATGTTGCGGACGTAACGCTCATCGATTTTCAGCGCCCGCAGTTCGCGGGTCTGCGGGTCCTTGTACTTCCACATCTTGTCCGGGCCGAGGTTTTCCGCATCGATGCCGATGATCATGTTGACATAGTTCATCACGTCCTTGCGGATGGCGAAGGGTTCGTCCATGTAGGCGTTGAACATCTCCGTCATGATCCGCTCGCGGTACAATCCCTTGGCGGTTTTCAGATCTTCCAGGTACTTGGCCCGGTCGTTGGCGTCGGCAACATAATCGAGAATGATCCGCTCGACGGCATTGTAGACATCGTAGGCGAACATGCAGCGCCCCTCGTTGGTCTCCGAGCTTTCCACCAGCAGCTGAATGGCCCGCCCCAGGTTGCGCTGACCGAGCCCCTTCTGGCCGAAGCGCTTGGTGATGTCGGGGTCCTGATTGAGGGTGTCGATCACCTCCGCCAGCGTCTTGATGCTTTTTTCTCCGGCCACTTCGCCGGCGGCCAGTTTCATCGTCTCCACCCCGGTCAGCTTCTCCGAGCGCGGCAGACGGGAGAGGACCGCCGCCACCGAAGCGGCGTAGTTGAGGTTGGGATCCTGGTGCAGACTCTCTTTGGTCAGGGTCGTCTTGGTCTCGCTGCCGATGGCGTAGCCGGTGAGATTTTCCTGCATGAGATAATTGGTGTTGTGCGAAACGTAGCAGATGCGGCAGCGGTCGACGATCGGCGCCTCTTCCTTCTCGGCGAGAAAGCGGTTGAATTCCGAATTGTTGCTGGTGGCGATGATCAACGTATCGATGGGCCATTTGTAGCCGTCGATCTCGATGACCCGGTTCTGAATCACGCCCAGATAGACCTGCACCAAATCCTTCTTGTTTTTGTAGATCTCATCAGAAAAATGGATGCCGCCGCCGGCCACCCGGGCCAGAGCGCCGCGCCGCAGGTCGAACCGGTACGGGTTGTTGGTATCGGTGATGTGCAGCAGGCGCTGGATCGATTCTTCTCCGAGCAGATCGACGGCCGACGAGGTGATCTTGTCTTTGGCCGCGTACTTGCCGGTTACCGTCCCCAGACTCTCGGTCAGCGGCACCGGGATGATGTCGATGCATTTGAGCATTTCTTTCAGGTTGCCGTCGGCATATTCGCGGATGTCGTTCCACATGTAACCGCTGCACGCCCCAAGAGGGCGGTAATTCTCATAGAACCGATCGATTTCGGTATCGGAGAATCCTCCCTCTCGGGCGAGAAATTCCCGGCTTTTCTGCGGATCCTCATCGATGTTCATGGCCAGAATCAGCGGATCTTCGTAAGTCTGCGATTCGATGGCGCGAATGCGACCGTAATTACCGAGGCGATCCATGCCGGTGAAACGAAAAGTGTATTTCCGGTTGGTTTCGCGCATGAGAAACTGGCGATACTGGGTGCAGAGAAATTCGACGAAAAACGTTTTACCGTTTCCCGGCTCGCCGACCAGAACAAAGGCCATTTCCTTGCTCGAACCACCCTCGGCGGCATCCTTGACGAAGGAGACCAAACTGTTTATTTCGTCGTACATGCCGATGGCATGCTTGCGCCCCCGCCGGAATATCTTGAAGTCATAGGTGGTTTTGCCGTTGACCACCACTTTCTCGATTTCGTCCTCGAGAATCATGCGCGCCACCGCCTGAAAGGCGTTCTCGAAACGGCGCTCCCCTTTGCGCACCGCGGCCAGATGTTTATGCAGAGAATTATTTCCTGCTATTTCAGTCATCTAATCCTCCAGAACGGCTTATCAACGTGAAACAGCGATAATTATTATACTGAAATTGTATTTCTTCGGTTGAACCAAGCTGCTGTGCATCGGACTGCGGAGGGTGGAATTGGGAGATGACGGGTGGAAGCGAGGGCTACTGCACAGGGATATATCAAGACCCTTTTCGCCGGTGGGTGGCGCCTTACCCTCCCGTCATTTCAGAAGATACCCTCGTGGCAATATTCTGACCGCTTCTGCCCGAGTTGCAACCCCGTGGGGGGAAGAAAGGGTTTGGAGGCGGGACGGGTGACGGGTGACGGGTGACGGGTGACGGGTGACGGGTGACGGGTGACGGGTGATGAAGCGGGCGAAGGGGGTCAGTTGGTGTCGCCGAGGAGGCGGTCGATGGCTTCGGGCAGCATGGGCCGGCCGCGGCGGTTGAGGGAGGTGCCGATGACGCGGGCGTTGAGGACGGGCTTGTCGTCGGCGGCGCGAAAAATATCCTGGATAAAAACGAAACGGACCTTCGTCAGCCGCTCGACATTCAGCCCGACCCAAAACCTGTCGCCGCTTTGCAGCGGCAGGCGGTAATCGAGCTCGGCGCGTATCACCACCAGATTGATCCCCTCGCGAGTGAAAGCAGCGAAATCGAGGCCGACTTCTTTCAGAAACTGGTGGCGGGCGTGTTCGAGGTAGTGCTGGTAAACGGCGTTGTTGACGATCCCCTGCATGTCGCATTCATAATCGCGGACTTGGAAATCGAGGCGGTAGCGGTAATCGGGCAAGGTTTTCCTCCCTCATTCAATTCAATCGGCAATTCCCTTTGGCGATGTTCTCCTCGTCAAAGTTCATCCCAGTAATCGTCCAGATAGTCCATTCCTTGGTGCACAACACCGATGATCTCTATTCCGGCGAGGCGTAAAACATAAAAAACAAGGTTCTTCCTTCGGAAAAACCATGATATCCCGCCTGAGCATTAAAGAGTAATACAAGAAAAAGACCAAAGGCAAGCTTTTCACTACGGCATGGCGAAGGGGGCGGCAACCGTCTGCAGTTGATGATCGGCAACCGGCCCAGCGTTTTCGCTATTCCGCCGCCCGCTGCTTCGACAAACTGGTCCTCCTTCGGACTGGCGGAACATGCAAGCGGTTGATTTTTAAATCAATTACTACCGGGAGGATGGCAGTGGGCGGTAAAGTTTCACCGCAGCAAATCGGCAAGGTATTCCTTGCCTTGCGGACTTATCCGCTCAGACTCGATTTCGAACTCGACCGCCGGCCGATTGAAGTCGCCGTCGATGAAACCCAGGCGGGCGATGCACTGCCAATTGCGCCCGTAGAGCAGATGCCGGGGGGATATTTCCTGCCAGCCCGCCGGCGCCGATCCTCCCTGGATGACCTGCCGCGCATCGACCTGAAAACGTCCATCTTCTTGCATCCCGCTGTACACCCGGTCCCCTTCAAAGCGGATGGCGAGATCGCCGAAATCGTTTTGGTACAGCTCGGCATGGATGTTAAATGCGAATTGACCCGGATCCTGCTCGTTCATAAGGCGACTCCCAAAGATGTTTCTGTATTTTGGACCATATCCCCTTCATCCCGGTTCGATGCCTTTGCCGGGATGTCGGCGCCATTTTCCCGCAGCTCGTCGGCCAGCAACCCGACCGCCAGGGCGAAGGAGATCGACCGGTTCCAGTCGAGGAGCACGCGGAAATTTTCGTTGACCAGAAAAGCCGGACCACTCACCCCTTCCGGCAGCAGCAAAGAGGCCTGCCGCTTCTCCGGACCCTGCACATTTTCCACCCCCAGCCGCCGCCACTGGCCGAGGCTTTTGCGGGAGTTCAGGCCAGCAATTTCCGGATCGAATCCCGCCGGCAACCGCACGCGCCGTCCCCAATCCATCCCTGGCCGCCAACCGGCCTTGCTCAGGTAGTTGGCGGCCGAGGCGAAGGCGTCGCCGGGATCGCTCCAGATGTCCTTGCGGCCGTTGTGGTCGTAATCGACGGCGAAGCGGCGAAAGGTCGAAGGCATGAACTGGAACTGGCCCATTGCGCCGGCCCAGGAACCGGTCATCTGCGCCGGGGCGATATGTCCTTCGTCGATGACCCGCAGGGCGTCGAGCAATTCCCGGCGGAAAAAAGCGCTGCGCCGCCCTTCCCAGGCGAGAGTGGCGAGGGCTTCGATCACCGGAAAACCGCCGGATCGGGCGCCGAAAGAGCTTTCGATCCCCCACAGGGCGACGATAAGGCGCGGCGGCACCCCGTATCGCTCGCCGATGCGGCCCAACAACATTTTGTTTTCCCGCAGCCGCTCGCGCGCCGCCGCGATCCTTTCTTCGGTGACAACTCTTTGCAGATACTCGCTGGTGCTCAGAATCGATTCGGGCTGCCGCCGGTCGAGCTCGATCACCCTGGGCAGCGGTCGCACATCGCCGAGCGCCGCCGCGAGGGTGTTTTCGGAAATGCCTTGCGCCGCCGCCTCCACCCGAAGAGCGACCAGCCATTGCTCGAAATCCTCCCGTCCCTGCACCACGGAGGGGAGGAAAAGAACCAGCAGCACCGGCAACCAGCGGATGGCGAACAACCTTTTTTCCGATGTTTTTCCACTTCGCCCCCTCAGCAGAATCTCCATTGCATTCTCCCACTTTCTTGACATGTCCGCTGTCGGCCTTACACTAGATTATGAAATTATTGGTTTTTTTCAAGGGTAATATTTTCATAAAACATAATGAAAAACCGGGGAAGGAGACCAGCCATGGGGAAAAAAATAGCGGTCCTGATCACCGACGATTTTGAGGATGTGGAGTACACCCAACCGGCGCAGGCGTTTAAGGATCATGGCAATCAGCTGATTCATCTCGGGCTGGAGGCCGGGCGGGCGGTAAAAGGGAAAAAGGAAGGAACAGCGGTGGAGATCGACCGGCCGGTGCGGGAAGCCAGGGTGGAGGATTTCGACGCCCTGCTGATTCCGGGCGGCTATTCGCCGGACAAGCTGCGGGTGGATGAGAGTGCGGTAAACTTCTCCCGCGAATTCGTCGAAAGCGGCAAGCCGGTTTTCGCCATCTGCCATGCCGCCCAGTTGCTGATCACCGCCAAGGCACTGGAAGGACGCAAGATCACCGGCTGGAAATCGATCGTCCAGGACATCAGGAACTCCGGAGCGCAATACATCGATCAGGAAGTAGTCGAAGACGGTAATCTCATCAGCAGCCGCGGCCCGCAGGATATTCCCGCCTTCGTCGATGCATCGCTGCGAAGGCTGCAGTAAAATGCCGGAGCATGGGGCGGCGGGAGGTGCGGCGGATATTGCGCGCAGACCATCCGGAAAAGGGAAAATCCGGATGGTCGCCATCTTTCTGGCGGTATTTTCGTGCGTTGGCGGCGCAATCGGCTTCGCCGCGGAATCGAAATCGTCGAACCAGCCGAAGGAATTGCCGGTTTCTGCGGAAATGGCGGTCGCCGCAATGCCGGTTGCGGTTACCGCCGTCGCTCCATCGCCCTTGCAATTCGATGATCTGCCACGCGGCGGCGAGGGGGAATTGATCCGTTACGGCTGGCGCATTATCGATAACACCCCGGCCGCCCTGGGCAGCCCCGCAACGACGAATCGCCTTTCCTGCCGCAACTGCCATCTCGACCATGGAACCCGCGAAAGTGCATTCAGCTGGCGCCGCGCAACCGAGGCCCGACCTCGGTATCAGGCGCGCGAAGGGCACAAGGTTTCCCTTGCCGAACAGGTGAACCTCTGCCTGCAACGCAGCCTGAATCGGTCGCCGCTGCCGGACGACAGTCTCGAACTGCAGGGCGTCCTCGCCTATCTTCGGTTTCTGGCGGAATATCCCGCCGCACCCACGGACGCCGGGCGGGAGCCATACATCGCCCCGGACCGAACAGCGGATCCAGTGAGCGGCGAGGGGATTTACCGCCAGTACTGCGCCGAGTGTCACGGCGCGCCCGGGGATACGGCACAGCGCAACACCCCTCCCCTTTGGGGCGCCGCCAGCTACACCGAAGGCGCCGAGATGCATCGGTTGCTGACGGCGGCCGCCTTCATTCACGCCAACATGCCGCCGAATAAAAAGATAACCGCCGAAGAGGCCTATGATGCGGCCGCCTTCATCAATTCCTTTCACCGCCCCCCTCTGCCGAATCTCGCCAGAGATTACCCCGCCCTGCGGGAGAAGCCGGTTGACTGCCCCTACCCCCCCTACCCCGACCAGTTTTCCGCCAGCCAGCACAAATATGGCCCCTTCGCGCCGATGGAAAGGGAACGATTGGCCACCGGAGCAGCCGATTTCCGCCTCTATCGGCAGGATCGACGCCAGCAACTCTCGGCAACCAGACCGGAAATCCCTCAGCAAACGAGCAAATAACCGTTTAGCGGCCATCCCTTGGCAACAACTGCGGTGGGCCGGCGATTGTCGCGGTTGGTCGCCAATGCCGTGTCTTGACAACCGACTTCGACCCCCTAAACTGACCAGCAGCGCCCCCGAAACCAGTTAAAAAGCACCGGGCCAATTCGCATTAAGAGGTAAATAATCTCGAACATTCTCCTACTTATCGATTACCAAACAAGGAGTCAGGCGTGCTGAATACCGACAGCAGCGTCCATTGCGCGTTGGCCGATGGATATCAGGCCGTGCTCGCCGGGGATCGCAATATCGTTCTGCGCACCACCGGCGCCGCCGGATCGTTTCTCGATTTCGCCCATTCCGTCGCGGCCGGATTGAGCCGCCGTCCGCGCACCCTGGAATGTCGGTTTCTCTACGACGCCCGGGGCAGCGAACTGTACGAGAAAATCACCGCACAGCCCGAATATTACCCAACGCGCACCGAGGCCGGCATCCTGGCCCGGGAAGCTCCTCGCCTGCGCTCCTTGTGCGGGCCGGCAACGCTTCTCGAATTCGGCTCCGGCAGCTCGGCCAAAACGAAGCATCTGTTGGACGCCTGGCTGGCTGTCGATTTCCAGGTCCGCTACATTCCGGTGGATGTCAGCGAAAGCGCCCTGCTGCAGGCCAATCGCGCCATTTCCGAGCGTCATCCGCGGGTGCGGGTTATCGGGATCAACAGCACCTATGAAGAAGCCTTTGCCCTCCTGCCCGACGCCTCACCGACGCTGGTCATCTTTCTCGGCAGCAGCATCGGCAATTTCACTGAGGCGGAGGCGGTCGGCTTTTTGCGGCGTTTGGCCGCATCGCTTGGGCCCGAGGACAAATTTCTGCTCGGACTGGACCTGGTGAAGGAACCGGCCATTCTCGAGGCGGCCTACAACGACGCCGCCGGGGTGACCGCCGCCTTTACCCGCAATCTCTTCGCCCGCATGAACCGGGAGCTCGGCTGCCGGCTCGATTTGGCGAGCATCGAGCACATCGCCCGCTGGCATCCGGAGCGCCGGCAGATGGAAATTTTCGCCCGTTTCAACCAGCCGCAAACGATTCACGTGCGGGCCCTGGGGATGCGCTTTCCGATTGACGCCGGCGAGGAAATCCAGGTCGAGATCAGCCGCAAGTTCGATCCGGCCGCCCTGCCGGAATGGTGCGCCGCCTGCGGTTTGACCCTGCGCGAAACCTTCACCGACGACAACCGCTGGTTTGCCCTGCTGCTGCTGGAGAAAACCGCGACCGGGAGCGCTTCCTGATGCCGTCCGCCAACCCCCGGCAGGTAAAGGACGGATTGTGCGGCATCTGCCCGGCCGGCTGCTGGATTAGAGCCACCCTGGCGGATGATCGCCTGCAGTCGGTGGCTCCCCTCCCCGGTCATCCGATGGGGATGCTCTGCCGCATCGGCCGCCACTCGCCGGAAATCGTCCACGATCCCGACCGCCTCCTCTACCCGCAGCGCCGCGTCGGTCCGAAGGGCGGCTACGCCTTCGAACGGATCTCCTGGGACGAGGCGATGGCGACCATTGCCGAACGTCTACAGACGATCAAGACCGAAAGCGGCCCGGAAGCCACCGCTATCTATACCGGACGCGGCAGCTTCGACATGGCCCTTTGCGATCTGTTCCAGCCGGCTGGCGTGGCTGTCTCCTCCGCATCGAGCGTCCTCTTCCCCTTCGGCTCTCCCAACACCCTCGGTGTCGGCGCTCTCTGCTACGTCTCCTTCGCCATGATCGCGCCGCACGTGACGATGGGCGAGATGTTGATCACCATGGACACCGATATCGAGCAGGCGGAGCTGATCGTCCTCTGGGGGGCGAATCCGGCCACCGATTCACCCCCTTTGGCGCATGAGCAGATCCTGCGCGCCCGCGAGCGCGGCGCCGAGGTGATCGCCATCGATCCGCGTTACCACGGCACCGCCCGGCAAACCGGCGCGCAATGGACCCCGGTGCGGCCGGGGACCGACGGGGCGCTGGCCCTCGGGATGATTCAGGTGCTGCTGGAGGAGGAGCTTTTCGACGAAAAATTCGCCTCCGACTGGACCGTCGGCTTCCCCGAACTGAAGCGGTACGTTCAGCACTTTCGCGCCGAAGTCGTCGAAGGGATCACCGGCGTGCCGGCGGCGACGGTGCGATCCCTGGCGCGGCGCATCGCCACCGCCCGCGGCGCATCGCCGGTGATGTACAGCGGCCTGGAATACTCCGACAGCGGGGTGCAGGCGATCCGGGCGGTATTCACCCTGTGGGCGCTGGCCGGCCAGCTCGACACCCCCGGCGGCCTGCTCATCCGGATGCGGGAAAACATCTTTGCGCAAAACCGCTCGGGGCTCATCGCCAATCCGGACGCCCGCAAGGCCCTCGGCCGCGACCGTTTTCCGGTCTACATCCACTACCGGGGCGAATCGCACGCCATCGCCCTGCCGGCCTCCGTGCTCGACGGCGAGCCGTACCGCGTCCGCGCCCTGCTCGTTCTCGGCGGCTCTATCATCACCGCCTGGCCCAACCCGGAACTCTGGCGAAGGACCCTGGACGCCCTCGACTTTCTCGTCTGCATCGACCGCTATCCCACCGCCGACGCCGCCTATGCGGATATTCTGCTGCCGGCGACCACCGGCTATGAAATCACCTCCTTCATGCGTTACGGTCCGCTGTTCAAAATCCGCGAGGCGTTGGTGCCGCCGCAGGGGGAAGCGCGCAACGACTACCTCATCCTGGCCGAACTGGCCCGCCGACTCGGCTATGGCGAGCTTTTCCCGCAAAGTGAAGAGGCGGTTTTGCGCCATGCTCTCGACGGCAGCGGCTTTACCCTGGAAGAGGTGCGCGCCGCCGGCGGTTCGGTGCGGCGGCCGGCGGTTATGACCCAATACCGCAAATGGGAAAAAGGATTGCTGCGCCGGGACGGACAGGCCGGGTTCGCAACGCCGAGCGGCCGGTTCGAAATTGCCTCCTCCCTCCTCGCCGAGCACGGCTACGATCCGCTGCCGGTCTACACCGAACCCCGGGAGGGCCCCCTCGCCCGGCCTGATCTGGCCGGCGAATTCCCCCTGGTCTTCAACTCGGGAGCGCGCACGCCCTACGACTTCCGCAGCCAGCATCATGGGGTCAAGGGACTGTCCACCCAACTGCCGGAGCCGCTGGCAATCCTCAACAGCGCCGACGCGGCGGCGCGCGGCATCGGTCACGGCGACAAGGTGTGGGTGGCGACGCCCCGCGGTCGGCTGGCGTATCGCGCCTTCGTCACCGACGATATCGTCGCCGGCGCCGTCGATGCCCAGATGGGCGGCGGCGGCCCCCTCGGCCCGCAAGCCTGGCGGGAGTGCAACGTCAATGCGCTCACCGATCCGGAACATTACGATCCGATATCCGGTTTTCCCGTTTACAAGACGCTGCTGTGCGAGGTGCGCCGGGCCGAAGGCGAAGCGGTCCGTCCCGGCGATCCGGACCGCGAGGGGCGAGCCGCGAAGATGGGTATTTCGACCGCTCCGGTGCGCCGGGTTTACCTCGATCACAACGCCACCACGCCGGTCGATCCCGAGGTGCTGGAGGCGATGCTGCCCCCCCTGCGCGAGGGGGGCGGCAATCCCTCCAGCCTGCACGCCGCCGGCAACACCGCCCGCGCGGCCGTGGAGGCCGCTCGGCGCAAGGTCGCCCAGACGTTGAACTGCACCGCCCGGCGCATCGTTTTCACCGGCGGCGGTTCGGAGGCGGACAATCTGGCGCTGCAGGGGATCGCCCGAACATGGCGCAAGCAAGGCCGGCATCTGGTCACCAGCAGCATCGAGCATCCGGCGGTTCTCGCCACCTGCCGCGCCCTGGCGGCGGAAGGCTGGGAGCTGACCGTCGTGCCGGTGAATCGCCTGGGCGTGGTGGAGCCGGCCGCCTTCGCCGCCGCGCTGCGCCCGGACACCGTACTGGCGAGTATTATGTTGGCCAACAATGAGACCGGCGCCCTGCAGCCGGTGCGCGAACTGGCGCGGATCGCCCGGCAAAGGGGCGTCCTCTTCCATACCGACGCCGTGCAGGCGCTGGGAAAGATCCCCATCGATGTCGAAGATCTCGGCGTCGACCTGCTCTCCCTCTCCGCGCACAAAGTGCACGGGCCGAAGGGAGTCGGCGCCCTTTACCTGCGCCAGGGGGTCGATCCGCTGCCGCTGATATACGGCGGCGACCAGGAGCGCGGCCTGCGCGCCGGCACCGAAAACGTTCCCGGCATTGTCGGCTTCGGCAAAGCCTGTGAAATTGCGACGCGCCGCCTCAATCACGGAATGATGGAACAGGTGCAACGGCTGCGGGATCGGCTGGAAGCGGGGATCGCCGAATCGTTGCCTGCTGCGCGGCGCAACGGTCCGGCCGAGGCGCGCCTGCCGAATACATTGAACATGGTCCTGCCGGAAATCCGCGGCGAATCGCTGGTCCTGTTTCTCGACCGGCGGGGGATCTGCTTCTCCTCCGGCTCGGCCTGCAAATCGGGCCATCCGGATCCATCCCCCGCCCTGCTCGCCATGGGGCTGAGCGTGGAAGAGGCGCATTGTTCGGTGCGCTTCTCTTTGGGCGCGGCGAACAGCGAGGAGGAGATCGATTACGCCCTTCGGGCGCTCGCAGAGGTGCTGCGCGAGACGCGCAGCGCCGTGCGTTTCGTTTCCTGCCGGTAACCGGTGAAAACCGTCGGTCCTGCCATCGATTTTTTCCACCCGAATAATAGGAATTCTGTTATTGTTGGCGATTACGCGGGATCAGAGGACTGCGCGGATTTTTACCAGAGAAAGGGATACCGATGAAAAAAGTAAAACAGGGGGATCGCGTTAAAGTGAATTTCACCGGGAAACTGGACGACGGCATGATTGTCGACAGCTCGGAGGATTGCGGCTGCGAGGAATGCGACTGCGAGGAAGCGGCGCCCGTGGAATTCACCATGGGTGAAGAAGAGGTCATTCCCGGCCTGGAACAAGCCCTGCTCGGCATGGCCCCCGGCGAATCGAAAACCGTCCGCATCGCCAGCGATGAGGCCTACGGTGCGCACGACGAGGAGTTGGTGATGGTGGTCGATCGGGAGGAAATCCCGGCGGAGATCGCCCCGGAAGTTGGTCAGACGCTGGAATTGACCGGCGAGGACGGCGAATCGTTTCTCGTCACCGTCACCGAAGTCACCGATGAAACGGTGGTTCTCGACGGCAACCATCCGCTGGCCGGCATGGATATCAATTATGAAATCGAGTTGGTGGAGATTGTTTGAGAAGATCCGTAATCTATGATCTATGATCTATGATCCCGTGATCCGTGCTGATGTGCGGATCGCGGGTCGCGGATCGCTCGCGCCTGGTTTATTCGCCGCCCCGGTCCGTTTGCCAGTTCCGCACACCGCCGCCGCCCTCCAGGCGGGAGGGCTGCCAGCGTCGCAGGGCGTTCTGCCGGGTGGGTTCCTCCGGCCAGCGGCGCAGGCCGTCATCGGGCCAACCTTTTGCCGCTTCCTCCGCCTCTTCCGTCGGCATATCGCCGGACAGGGTGATTCCCCGCGCGCGGGCCCGCGCGTCCATTCGGTAGCGATGATCGTCAAGGTAGCGCTCGCGCTCCGTTTCGGTGGTGAATTCCCACATTTTCTGCCTATAGTCCCGGCGCTCCTCCGGGGTCATCACTTCCCGCCCGTATATTCCGCTGCGGTCGCTATGCCAGAATCCCTGCTGTTCCTGGGCCAAAGCCGCTCCGGCGCAGAGGATCGCGCCCAGAACGACCGCCAGCACCCACCTCTTCTTCATAAGACGCCTCCCGTTCAGAAATGCCGGCGCACGGCGAGATGAAAAACCACATCCGGAGCGGTGGTGGGGAGTAAATCTTCCACAATGCCGAGATCGACCCGGTATCCTCCGGGGAGATCGAAAACGCCACCGACCGTGATCTGAATCGATTCGGTATCGAGGGGACACAGGGTGCTGTCCCGGAAAAATGCCGTATGCCCGTCGAATTGAAGTTGCAGGGCCAGCCAGGAAACCCACTCCCAGCCGATCCCCACCGTGCCGAAAGCCACATACCGGCGCTGCAAATCCGCCAGCACCTCCCCCTGGCTCATGGCCAGCGCCCCGAGCGTGCCGAAAAGCGTCATGTCCCAGCCGGCCAGGGTGGCGCTGTCGCTGCCGCACAGCCGCAACGAAAAATCGGTGCTGTCGCTTCCCGTCAGTTTATCGGCTTCTCCGGTCGGCAGCTTCAGACCGGCGCGCAAAGCCAGCGATCGGCCGGTCGCCAGTGGGGCATCGGGCGTCAGGCGCAGCCCCAGAGACAGCAGCAGATCGCCCAGGCCATTTTGCGAGTCCTCCATGAACAAGGCGGTCTCACCGTTCCGGGCGTAGAAATAGCGCAGATTGTCGCGCGCGGCATCCTGCCGTCCCCCTTCGGGAAGATCGAAAGTTCTATGGAATCCGTCGATGAACCCATCGAGCTCGCCCCCCGTATGCCAGACGTAGGGGATATCCAGTCCGGCCTCCCAGCGACCGGCCAGACCATGGCGCACGGCAAAGGTCAGGCGGTAAATTTCTCCGTCGAGATAAATTTTCTCCTGAGCGTTGTCGTCATCGGAAAACACGCTGGCCGCATCGAGCAAAAGGCCCACCGTCGTTTCTCCCGGCCGGCGGATGACGCCGCCTTCGGCCGGCGGCAGGCCGAAAATCTGCACCAAAGGAAGCTGATTTCGCGTTTGGAACGGTTGAATATCCATCGCCTGGGCATAACCGCCCAGAAAAAGGAGAATAAATACGGCCGACAGGGCGCCCCCAAGCAATCGCCGCAATATGCGTCACCCCCAAGGTTAATTTGAATCACCTCATTGTGTTTAACACAAACACCGGGGCTTGCATGGGGTTTCACACATTTTATTGCGGCGGGGGATAAAATTTCAGGGGCGACGCGGGAATGAGAAAAACAGCGTATCGCGTTACAGCTGAAAAAACCGGGGTTCGAGGGATTGCCCGCGGATGCGCAGCAGGGCGAGGGAGATCGGCAGGCGGAAACGGCGTGGTCCGATGCTGCCGGGATTGAGATAGAGAACGCCGTTGCTTTGGCGCATGGCGGGCTGGTGGGAATGACCGCTGACGATGGCCTGGACACCGGCCGCGACCGGATCGAGATCGAGGCGAGCGAAATCGTGCAGAAGATACAGGGTGACGGCGCCGAGTTCGACCATCTCCGTAACAGGCAGGCGCATCGACCAGGCATCCGTATCGACATTGCCGCGCACCGCCACGACGGGCGCCAGCGCTTCCAGCGCGGACAGAACCTGCGGGCCGCCGATATCGCCGGCGTGCAGGATGAGATCGGCGCCGCGCAATATATCGACGGCTTCGGGACGCAGCAGCCCATGGGTGTCGGAAACGACGCCGACCAGGTATTCGTCTTTTTTCGGCAAGTTCATTTGCCCGCCCGGTGAGCTTTGGCCGCGCGAATCTCTTCCACGCAGCTGAAGGGAACTTTCAGGTTGCCACGCGGTCCGCCAAGGACCAGATCGCCGTCGTCGATGCCGTGGAAGTCGGTGCCGCCGGTGACGATCAAAGAACGCCGCCGCGCCTGGGTAATATACCAGTCGATATCGTCGTTGCTCGATCCGTTGTTGTAGGCTTCGATCCCCTCCAGCCCGAGCGCAACCAGGGCGTCGAGAAGACGCAGGAAAAGCGAGCGGTCGGCGGTGATGAACGGCGGATGGGCGAGGGAGGTGACGCCGCCGGCGCGGTGGATCAGATCGATGGCGTCGCCGATGGGAAAGTAGCGCTTGCCCACATTGCAGGGGACCAGGTATCGCTGGAACGCTTCTTCCGAATTTGCCACATAGCCGTGCTCGATCAGTGCCATGGCGATATGGGGACGACCGAGAGTGCCGGCGGCGCGGGCAAGAACCTCGGCGAAGGCGATCGGCCGTTTATTCTCGCCGGCCAGCTTCTCGTTGACCTGGGCCAGGATCCGCTCGTTGCGGCCGGCGCGAAATTGCTGAAATTCCCGCAGGGATTGGCGCAGCTCCGGATCACGATGGTCGAACCCGTAGCCGAGCAGGTGCAGATCCTCGATATCTTCCCAGATGGCCGACAACTCGACGCCGGGTATGACTTCCACCCCCATTTCACGGCCGGCGGCCATCCCCTCTTCGATACCGTCGACATTGTCGTGGTCGCAGATGGCTATGGCGCGCAGACCGGCGCGGGCGGCGCGGCGGACCAGCTCGGTCGGTGAAAGAATGCCGTCGGAACAACTGCTGTGCAGATGCAGATCGATAAATGATTTCATAACTGGAGGATAACGCGAAGGGAGGGGAAAAAAAGTGGGACGCACAGGAGGGGGGAAGTGCGTCCCAATAAATTCAATGTGGGATTAGATATCACCTTTTTTCCTGTCGGTCAAGATTTAATTAGAGACACAAAGAAACAGGCGCATCTGCCAAGGAGGGGAGCAGATACGCCTGAATAAATACTGCTTATCATGCATATCCTCCAAAGCCCCCTTTGTCAAGTCGCTTCCCCTGACGGATTAAAAATCATTCAAATGGTGGCGCATACCCCTGTTTCTATGAACTTTTCATTATACTTACCGCCTCTTGAATTTGCCCTTTCGCGCGATAAGCTGATGCCATTCGCCCGCTTTACATCCACCGGGCGTTCTCCTCACAGGCCGTGGAAGGGAAAATCATCAACCATGAAAATAGCCCAGATTGCTCCCCTTTATGAAAGTGTGCCGCCGAAGTTTTACGGCGGCACCGAACGTGTGGTCTCCTATCTGACCGAAGAGCTGGTGCGCATGGGTCACGACGTGACTCTCTTTGCCAGCGGCGATTCCATCACCGAGGCGCGCCTTTGCGGTCATGGCGCCAAGGCGCTGCGGCTGGACGACAAATGCTCCGATCAGCTGATTCATCATTTTCTTCTGCTGGAGAAGGTTTTTCGCCTCGCCGAGTCCTTCGACATTCTGCATTTCCATGTCGATTATCTGCACTTTCCCCTCTCGCGCCGGTGCGGCGGCGCCCAATTGACCACCCTGCACGGCCGCCTCGATCTGCCGGAATTGGTTCCTTTGTACGAGGAATACCGAGAGATGCCGGTGGTTTCCATTTCCCAGGCGCAGAGGACACCGCTGCGCGGCGCCAACTGGCTGGCCACGGTTCATCACGGATTGCCGGACGGTCTGTTTCCGTTTTATCCCGAGACAGGCGGTTATCTGGCCTTTCTCGGCCGCATCTCGCCGGAAAAGCGTCTTGACCGCGCCATCGAGATTGCCGTGCGCAGCGGCCTGCCGCTGAAGATCGCCGCCAAGGTGGACCAGGCGGACCGGCAATATTTCGAAACCGCCATCCGCCCCCTGCTCGCCCATCCTTTGGTAGACTATCTGGGCGAGATCGGCGACCGCGACAAGGCCGACTTTCTCGGCCGGGCGCTGGCCCTGCTGTTTCCCATCGACTGGCAGGAACCCTTCGGCCTGGTGATGATCGAGGCGATGGCCTGCGGCACGCCGGTGATCGCCTGGCGCCTGGGTTCGGTCCCCGAGGTGATGCGCGAGGGCGTTTCCGGCTTTGTCGTCGATAGCCTGGAGGAGGCGGTGCAGGCGGTGAAAAATATTGCGCGGATCGACCGCAGCGCCTGCCGCCGCTACTTCGACGAACGCTTTTCCGCCAAGCGCATGGCTGAGGATTATCTGGCCGCCTACGGCCGGTTGCTGACCTCGGGGAAGGTCCAGGCGAAGCGGCTGGCCAATTAGCCAGCAAGGAGCGGACGATGCAGGAAGTCATCCAGGTCGATGACAAATACTATATTCTGGCGACTTCCTCCCTGGCCTCCGATCTCAGTCGGGTGCTCAAACAGGGGGAAACCTTCGCCGTTTTCGACGTGCATGGGGATATTCTCTCCCTGGGGATGGGGGAGGAGGGAATCTACCACGAAGGCACCCGCCACCTCTCCAGCCTCGAACTGCGCCTCGGCCCTTCCCGCCCTCTCCTGCTCGGCTCCAACGTCAACGAGCACAACGAACTGCTGGCGGTCGATCTGATGAATGCCGACCTGGAGGATGAGGAAGGATGCCAGGTCCACCGCGATTCGCTCCATATCTTCCGTTCCAAATTCCTCTGGCAGGGGAGCTGTTTCGAACAGTTTCGGATCACCAATTTCAGTCTGAGACAGATCTGCGTCCCGATGACGATCAGCTTCGACGCCGATTATGCCGACATCTTCGAAGTCCGCGGAAACAAGCGTCCGGCCAGGGGGCGCCGATTGGAGAATACGGTCGCCGGCGCTGAAATCACCCTCGGCTACCAAGGCCTGGACGGTCACACCCGGCGCACCCATCTCACCTTCTCTCCAGAACCGGAGGAGGCCGCTGCGGACCGGGTGCGCTTCCGCATCTGCCTGGAGCCCGGCGAGGAAACCCGCGTTTCCCTGGTCATTGCCTGCGAGTGTGAATATTGCGGGCCGACTGCCATCCTGTCCTACAAAAACGCATTCGTCAAAGCACGCAAGGATATCGAAGACCTGCGGCAGCAAAACTGCAGGATCACCTCTGGCAACGAGCAGTTCAACCTGTGGGTGAACCGCTCGCTGGCCGATCTGCAGATGATGCTCACCCGCACGCCGCAGGGGCTTTATCCGTATGCCGGCGTCCCCTGGTTCAGCACCGCCTTCGGCCGCGATGGAATCATCACCGCCTACGAAATGCTCTGGGTCAATCCGCACCTGGCGCGGGGCGTCCTTGCTTTTCTCGCCCACAACCAGGCGAACGAAGTCAACCCGGAGCAGGACGCCGAGCCGGGAAAAATCATCCATGAAACCCGCAAGGGCGAGATGGCCACTCTTGGCGAGATCCCCTTTGGCCGTTATTACGGCAGCGTCGATTCGACCCCCCTGTTCGTCGTCCTGGCCGGCGCCTACTTTGAAAGGACGGGCGATCAGGCCTTCATCGAATCGATCTGGCCGAATATCCGTCGCGCCTTGCAGTGGATGGAGGAATACGGGGATGCCGACGACGACGGGTATCTCGAATACGCGCGCAGCACCCCCACGGGGCTGCTGCAACAGGGCTGGAAGGATTCTTTCGATTCGGTGTTCCATGCCGACGGCAGTATCGCCGAAGGACCCATCGCCCTGTGCGAGGTGCAGGGCTACGCCTATGCCGCCCGGGAGCGGGCGGCGACCATGGCGGAACTGCTGGGCGAAACGGCCTTCGCCGAGGACTTACGCCAGCGCTGCGCCCAGTTGCGCGAGCGTTTTTGCAACGATTTCTGGTGCGAGGAGCTGGGCAGCTACGCCATCGCCCTCGACGGCCGCAAGCGCCCTTGTCGGGTGCGCACGTCCAACGCCGGCCATTGCCTTTTTACCGGCATCGCCGATCCCGGACACGCCCGGCGGTTGGCCGAAACGCTGCTCGGGGAGAATCTTTTCTCCGGCTGGGGCCTGCGCACCCTCGCCTCCAACGAAGTCCGCTACAACCCCATGTCCTACCATAACGGCTCGGTCTGGCCGCACGATAACGCGCTGGTCGCCGCCGGCCTGGCGGGCTACGGGCATACGGCACAAGCCATGCGCATCATGGAGGGACTGTACCAGACCGCCATCGCCATGGAGATGCACCGGCTCCCCGAACTCTTCTGCGGGTTCCGCTGGCGTCCGGGCCTCGGACCAATTCTTTATCCGCTCTCCTGCGCCCCGCAGGCGTGGGCCGCCGGCGCCGTTTTCCTGCTGTTGCAGGCCTGTCTCGGTCTGCAGATAGACGCCCGGCGCAAACTGCTCCAGTTCCGCTATCCAGCCCTTCCCGGTTTTCTCGATGAGCTCTCGATTCGCCAGTTGCGGGTGGGGGACGCCAGTATCGATTTGTCCTTCCGCCGCTACGCCGAGGACGTGGCGATCACTGTTCTGCGCCGGGAAGGGGCAGTCGAGGTGACCGTCGTCAAATAGACAGGGAGGGATGGATGAAAGCCGTTGCCACACTGACCATGAACCCGACCATCGACATCGCCTCCAGCGTGCGCAAGGTGCTGCCCGAGCGCAAGCTGCGCTGCGATGAGCCGAGTCGCGACCCCGGCGGCGGCGGCATCAATGTCGCACGGGTGATCCATCAGCTGGGGGGGACCGCCATGGCGCTGTACATCGCCGGCGGCGCCACCGGCCAATTGCTGCATAAAATCGTGCGGCGCGAGGGGATCGAGGCGCGGCGGATCGAGATCGAGAAGTTGACCCGCGAAAACATGACCATCACCGAGGCGGAGAGCGGCAATCAGTTTCGTTTCGTTTTTCCCGGGCCGTCGATACGCCGCAGCGAATGGCAGCAATGTCTCGATATGCTCGGGCTGTTCATCCCCCGGCCGGCCTACATCGTCGCCAGCGGCAGCCTGCCGCCCGGGGTTCCGGTCGACTTCTACGCCCAGGCGGCGCAGGTGGCAAAGCGGATCGACGCCCGTTTCGTTCTCGATACCACCGGCGAGCCGTTGTGCGCGGCGCTTGGCAAGGACGTCTACCTGATCAAGCCGAACCGCCGCGAGCTGGAGGACGCCACTGGGCAGGAATTAAGCGATCCGCAAGTGCAGGAGGAAGTGTGCCGGGAGCTGGTGGACAAGGGGAAATGCCAGATGATCGCCCTGACCCTGGGCGAGAGCGGAACATTATTCACTGCCAAGGGGTTGCAGGCGCGTATCAAAGGACCGCCGGTGCAGGTGGTCAGCGCCGTCGGGGCCGGCGACAGCTTTCTCGGCGGTCTGGTCTTCGCCCTGACCGAAGACTACCCGCTGGCGGATGCGTTCCGCTACGCCATCGCCGCCGGGACGGCGGCCGTCCTCACCCCCGGCACTCAACTGTGCCGGAAGCGGGATGTGGAAAGAATCTACAAAGAGATGGCGGGCCAGAAAGGCTGAACCGGCAACCAACCATCCTCGCCCATAGAGACATGAACCTGCTGGCCTGCCGAGTCTCCGCCTTTATTTTTCCTCCTGCCGCCCATTCGCCTCGCAATGGGCGACCACTTCCTTGAGCCAGGCGATCTCCTCCGGCTGGAAAAGCTTCGACGGCTCGCTGCCGACATTCAGCGCCCATTGCAGTTGCGGCACCGAATTCGCCGCGAGCACATGCCCCGGCGCCTCGATGAAATCGACCTCCTCTTGCGCCCAGTTGCGCAGCCGCTCCTCGCTGTCGAAGAGCATCAGATAGGCGACTTCCTCAGCTTCGACCACCAGCGGCACCGCATACGCTTTTCCCGCTTTGTCCCCTTCCCCGGCCTGTTCGCCCACGGTCGGCAGGAAGAAATTCGTGTTGAGAAACAGGTTGTAAAAACCAGATTGGCTCTCGGCATTGTTCCGGTCGGCCAGAAATTTCGCCAACGCGTTTTCGAATTCGGTCACTCATCGATCCTTTCACGGTTTGGGTATTCTTTCTTCCGCAAACGCCCATCGCCATTGCGGTGAAGAAGCATGGAATGTAGTCGTTTTGCCCGATGAAGGCAAGTTTGCCTTCACCGTCGCCTGTGTTAAAAAAATAAGTATGAGGAACAGGGAAATATACAGTCTGCAACGATTATCCGTATCTGGCGGACGCTTATTGCCGGAGATTAAGAGTCGTTCGGCCAGAAAACAGGGGAGTAGCCATGAAAGCTGATCAATTCATCAAGGAAGTCATGAACCGCGCCAGTCTCCCGTCGCGGCAACAGGCGATAGAAGCCACCCATGCCACCCTGTCGGTGCTGGGCGAGCGGCTGTTCGGCGGCGAGCGCAAGGATCTGGCCGCCCAGCTCCCGCCCGAGCTGCAAATCTATCTGCTGGAAACGCAGGTGAGCCGAAGCTTTGGCTTGGAGGAATTTTTCGAGCGCATCAGTGAGGAGGAAGGGACCGGTGTCGAGGAGGCGTCGGCGCATGCGCGCGCGGTTATTGACCAACGCCGAGGTGGAAATGAATTCACCCGAGAAAAAGGAGGACAACCAAGCGGCTGGTGGGAGCGATCAAAGGTCCTCACTGCCCACCGCGCTGGGATTCACTGCCCGGAGGTCGCAGAAATGTAGGGGGACTGCATCATCGGATTGCACCCCCCCCGAAAAACCGACGGCCTGTTTGCGCGCTGTCAGTGAACTTGCGTCCCTCCCTTTTCCGGCCCCTCGATTTCGATTTTTCGACCTGCGATCGCTTTTTTCTCCATCGGGATGGTGATCTTCAAAATCCCATTCTCAAAAGAGGCATGAACATTTTCGGTCTTTACCCCTTCTGGCATCGTCAGCCGACGCATGAAGGAGCCGTACTCCGATTCCCTGATGATATAGTCTTCTTCCTTTTCTTCCCGGCTCATCTTGCGCTCGCCGCGAATCGTCAGCATGTTCCCATCCACACTGACCTCCAGGTCGTTCTTATCCACTCCGGGGATTTCGGCCTCCACGCAGTAGGAGTCTCCCTTCACAAAAGCATTTACAATTGGACTAAATACTCCCTTTGCCGTTTCGCCCCGAGTCATTCCAAAGGCTCGGCGGAAAAGGTCATCCATCTCATGTCGTAATGTGCTCAGCTCCCTTAACGGGTCCCAATGTACAGGCAACATAATCTTCTCCTCTTCTTGTTCTCCTCTTCTTGCCCCTCCGTTAACATGTTCTCACTGGCCGCCAAGATGTCAAGGGTCAAGTCTGGAAGCACGCGCCCGAGCAAAAAAGGGTCAGGTCTCAACTCTTGACACATTCAACTTCTTTGATATGTTTTGGCAAATCCCGAAACAATCAAGGAGGCAGCGATGGCACGGCCGTTAAGAATCGAATATCCCGGCGCATATTA
>JBAYQP010000029.1:0-34069 GCA_041677125.1 Desulfuromonadales bacterium
AAAATGACAGATGTAAAAATCCCGGTGATTGACCCCGTTTTCGTGCAGAGTCCGGGCGATGCCGGCGACCTTTTCGAGAATGGCTCGTTTCAGCCTCAGTCGCGGCGGCTGCCGCCGCCAATCCCGGCAGAATTCTTCGAGGCTGAGCCGGCCGGCCAGTTCGTCGGTGATCAGAAACGACTGCCGATTGGCCGGATTGCGCCCGCGCTCGCCGAAGCCGGCAATGCTCAAGGTCGCCACCCCCAACTCCTCAAAACGACGAATCGCCCGCCATTCCTCCCGGGCGCCCAGCACCGGCAGGCGCAGGGCGACAAGGTTCTTGACGATTTCGCGCCAACCGACCCCGCCGTGGGTTTTTATGAAATAGCCGCGGCCGCCGATCTCCACCCGAACGGTCCGGCGGCCGGCGAACTCCCGAAACACCTCGCCAGACAGATTGAACACCCGGTCGAAGGCGGCCTCTCCGGAAAAATGGGGGCGCAACTCGGTTCGCAAATCGATCATTTACTCTGCCCCTCGGATCTGCTCGATGATATCGGCGGCCCGCTCCGCCAAAGAAAAAAGATCGGCGCTCTCGGCGTAGCGGCGGCCGTTTTGCGACCAGACCGAAAGCTCCGGCGACGTCAGCATCGCCTCCAGCCGGCGGCCGAATTCCGCCACGGCGAAGGGCTCCGGCGCCAGCAAGCCGGCGCCGGCGCGGACAATATGGAAGCCATAGCCGCAAACTTCGGAGGCGAGGATCGGCAGACCGGCCAGCATCGCCTCCAGCAGCACCATGCCGGCCGCCTCGGTTACCGACGGATGCAGGAGCAGGTCGGCGCCGAGCAGGTAGCGGGGAACATCGTTACGGGCGCCGAGAAAGCGCACCCGGTCGGCGACGCCGAGGCGGGCGGCCAGACGCTGCAGCGGTGCGGCTTTTCCCTGGCCGATCACGTAAAGTCGGCATCGGCCGCGCAGCGCGGCGGGAAGGCCCGCCAGGGCTTCGATCGACCGATCGACTCCTTTGGTCCGGTACCCGGAGCCGACCATCAGCAGGAAGATTTCGGCGGCCTCCAGACCGAGTTCGGCGCGAATCCTCCGCCTGATTTCCTCGCGGGCCGGCCAATCGACCGCCGTCCGGGATATCCCCGGCGGCAACAGATGGAAACGCTCGGCGGGGGTGCCGTACTGCCGCATATACTGCTGCCGCGCCTCTTCGGTCAGACAGAGGATGTGCGCCTTGGCATCAGGTCCGAAAACCGCTTCCTCAAGCTTCCGGTAAGTGCGACAGCGGGGGGAAATCCGCCGGAGAAGCCCTCCCCGCTCGCTCATTCGCGCCTGGTAGCAGGGGTCGGCTGCAAAATAAACATCGAGCCCCGGCATCTTGTTGAAACCGACCACGCGGTCGAAGCCGCCGTCGGCTAACCGCTCGCCGACCCGATTGGCGAAAGCGAGGGCCCGGCCATGGTTGGAAACACCCCGCGCCGGGAGGACATGGATTGCCATGCCGGACGGGACTTCGCCCTCCCAGGAGGTGGTAAACACCTGTATTTCGTGCCCGCGACGCCGGCATTCGCCGGCGATTTTCAGAAAATCGCGTTGCAGGCCGCCAAAAGGGAAGTATCGAAACAGGCAGAAAGCTATTTTCATCGCTTCTCGTTCAGGTGCCGCCGGTACCAGTCGATGGATTTGGCCAGACCCGCATCGAATTTCATTTCGCCCCGGTAACCGAGCAGCCGCTCGGCCTTGCCGATGTCGGCCAGGCTGTCGCGCACATCGCCCGCCCGGGCCGGGCCGTACACCGGCGCGATGCGCGTCCCCAGCAATTCCTGCAGCCGGCCATACAGATGATTGAGGGAGGTGCGCTCGCCGCAGGCGACGTTGAACACCTCGCCCACCGCTTCGGCCGGCGCGCTGCAAGCGAGCAGGTTGGCCTGCACCGCGTTTTCGACGAAGGTGAAATCGCGGGTCTGTTCGCCGTCGCCGTTGATGGTGGGCGCAGCGCCCCGCAACAGGGCGCTGACGAACAGGGGAATGACGGCCGCATACTGGGAGAAAGGATCCTGACGCGGCCCGAACACGTTGAAATAGCGCAGCCCCACCGTCTCCAGGCCGTAGCAGCGCCCGAAGACCCGGGCGTACAGCTCGTCGGCGTATTTGGTCACGGCGTAGGGGGAGAGGGGATTGCCGATCCGCTCTTCGATCTTGGGCAGACCGGGATGATCGCCGTAGGTGGAGGAAGAGGCGGCGTAGACGAACCGCTTTACCCCGGCATCGCGGGCGGCAATCAGCATCTTCACCGTCCCGGTGACATTCACCTCATGGCTGGTCAGGGGATCGGCCACGGAGCGGGGGACGCTGCCCAGCGCCGCCTGATGCAGGACAAAGTCGATGCCGGCGCAGGCCCGGGCGCACATCTCCAGATCCCGGATATCCCCCTCGACCAGTTCGATCCGCTCGCGGCAGTGCGCCAGATTCTCCCGTTTGCCGGTGGCGAAGTTGTCGAGCACCCGCACCGTATGGCCGCGTTGCAGCAATTCATCAACAATATGCGAGCCGATGAAGCCGGCCCCGCCCGTTACGAGAAATTGAGCCATAACAAATCCTTTAGGTTAGGGTTTGCCAGCTAAATGCGCGACTTCCTGGTACAATTGTTCCCAGCGCCGGATCATCAGCCCGGCGGAAAAATGATCAACAGCCCGCGCCCTGGCATTTTCGCCGAGGCGGCGGCGTTCGGCTTCCGGCAACCGCGCCAGGCGCATCATCGCCTCGGCCAGCGCCTCCACATCCAGCGGATCGATCAACGCGCCGATATCGGCATCGCCGAAAACTTCGGGAATGCCGCCGACCCGGGCGCCGATGACCGGCAGGCCGCTGGCCATCGCCTCGACCAGCGCCATGCCGAGCCCTTCGCGCAAGGACGGGAAGACAAAGGCATCCAGCCCGCTAAGAACCTCGGGAATATCCTTGCGCTGGCCCAAAAACCAGACATGCTCCTGCAAGTCCAAAGAGCGGGTGAGAGCGCGCAGCTGCGATTCCAGCTCTCCCTGACCGGCGAGCACCAGGGCACAGCTGGGCAGCGCATCGACGATCCGGCGAAAAGCGTGGAGCAAACGGCGCTGATTTTTGACCTCGACCAGGCGTCCGACGGTGCCGAAGACGAAATCCGCCTGAATTTGCGGAAAAGCGCTTCGCCGCCGCGGCCCAACGCTCCTTTCGGCGAGAAAGCGCGCCAGATTCAAGCCATTGGGAATCGCAGCGACTTTCTCCGGTTTCATGTTCCAGTTGGCGTGCAAGACATCGGAACGCACCGCTTCGGAGACGCCGACGATGCGCTGAAACATGGGATACACGAACAGGTGCTGCATCTTGTAGCCGAACCGCCTGGCGGTGCCCAGACCATGCGCGGTGGAGATCAGCGCCGGGCGATTGGCGGCCGCTCTGGCGGCGACCAGTCCCAACGGCGCAACCTGCCTCAGGTGGCAATTGACGATGTGAATGTCCTCTTGGTCGATGAGGCGCGCCACTTGGGAGATGAGCGAAAAATTGAATATCCGCAGATCGCTGCTGCGTTTTTTCAGGTAATAGGTGCGGGCGGCGATCTCTTCGATGCCATTGCGTCCGTCGTCCTCGCCACAAAGATAACAGATTGTCACCCGGAAGTGGTCGGGATCGAGGCGCGCAAATTCGTTCATCAAAAAATGGTTGCGCTGATACCGCTTTATCAGATGCAGGATATGGAGCCTCGGCTGCAGCACCCCATGTCCGACGCTGAGGTCAATGTCCTCGTTCTGGATCGGCTGTTCCGCGACCGGCACGGCGCTGGAGAGGGGATCTTCCAGGCGATTATTCATCGGCTTCTTTCCTCCATCGCGCGCCAATGGCCCGAAAAACCTCCTCCACGGCGATACTGCGTCCGCATTCGGCGTCCCGTTCGCATCCTTTGCGCAGACAGGGCGAGCAGTCGAGGGGCGACTGCAAGCGAATGTGTTTCTCGCCGCGCGGGCCATTGCGCCGGGCGTCGGTTACCCGGTAGAGGGAAACAGTTGGGATGCCGAGCGCCGCCGCCATATGCACCGGCCCGGTGTCGCCGCCGACCACCAGGTCGGCGCGGGCGAGAAGCGCCAGCAGTTCGGGCAAGGTCCCCCGCGGCCAGATCGTCGCCTTGCCGCCGCTCGCTTCGACCATCGCTTCGGCGGCCCGTCTCTCCTCGTCGTTTCCCCAGGTAAGAATCGGCCGCAGGTCGGTCTCGCGCAGCAGAAACCGGGTCAGCTGCCGCCAATTTTCCAGGGGCCACAGCTTGGTTTTCCAGGTGGTGCCATAATGCAGCACCGCCAGCGGCTGTCCGGCCAGGCCGGAGCGCTCAAGTTCCGCGGCGATGCTTGCCGCCGCCGCCGGCGACACCGGCAGCGGCCCAGCCGCCGGTACGGCGTCGCCGCCGGGAAGAGCGGCGCGGGCGATGCGCAGGGAACGGTCGCTGATGTGGTAATCGCTTTCGTTCAGCGCCACGCGGCGGTTGCTGGCGACCAGATTGGGCCACTCGCGCACCGCCGCCCGATCAAAACCATAGCGCAGCGGCGCGCGCGAGAGAAGGGTCAACAGAGCGCTCTTGCTGTTCCCTTGCAGATCGAGAACCAGGTCGTAGCGCTCGCGGCGCAGAAGGCGGCCGATCTCCCGCACTCCCCGGAGCATGGCGGCCACTCCGCTTTTACGCCAGAGTTTCGTTTGCAGCCGGTGCACGTTGCGCAGCAGGGGATGACCTTCGAGCAGCGGCGCGAAGGCTTCTTCGACCAGCCAGTCGATCTCCGCCGCCGGCGCCACGCTTTTGATGTAGGGCAGGACCGGCAGGGCATGAACGACATCGCCAAGGGCGCTCACCTTGACCACCAGGATCTTCATGCCGGCGCCATCAGCAGTTCCCGCGCCTGCCGCAGAACGGCCTCCGCCGTGACCGCCTCCATGCAGCGGTGATCGGTGGGACACTGGCGCAGCAGGCACGGTGCGCAGCCGACATCGGCACGCACGATGCGGCAGGCATCGCCGAGGGGCGAAGTGGTGGTGTGATCGGTGGGGCCGAAGACGGCGACGATCGGCACGCCGAAAGCGGCCGCCACGTGCATCGGTCCCGAGTCGTTGGTGACCATCAGGCGACAGCCGGCGAGCAGGGCCATCAACTGCCGGACATTGGTGTGACCGATCAGGTTGAGGGGCCGCTGGCGCATGGCCTTTTCGATGTCGCGGCCGATTTCCGTTTCGCCCGGACCGCCGGTCAACAGCACTTTGAGGCCGAATTCATCGGCCAGACGATCGGCGACCTCGGCAAAGCGCTCGGGAATCCAGCGCTTGGCCGAGCCGTAGGCGGCGCCGGGATTGATCGCCAGCCAGGCGCCGGGACCGAGTTTCTCGCGGGCCCAGGCACGCTCCTGGTCGGTGCAGTGCAGGCGCAAACGATGATCGCCCCCGTGGATCCCCAGCTGTTCAAGCATCCGCAGGTAATATTCGGTGTGATGCAGGCGGCGCTCGCCGTCGCCGACCGGCACGCCGTGGGTGAGCAGCAGCCCACGGCCGTCGGTGCGATAACCGGCGCGGCGCGGAATCCCCGCCAGCGAGACGAGCAGCGCCGCTTCAACAGCGTTCTGCAGCAGAATGGCCACATCGATCCGCTCGCGCCGCAACTCGCCGGCAAACCGCAGCACACCGGAAACGCCGGCATGCCGCTTCTTGCGATCGTACACCAGCACCCGGTCGCAATAGGGGTGCGCGTCGAACAGTTCGGCCACCGGAGGGTTCGCCGCCACCAGGATTTCGGCCCGTGGAAAAGCGGCCCGCAGCGCGCCCATGGCGGGAGTGGTCATCACCGCATCGCCGATCCAGTTGACGGAGCGCAGCAGAATACGCTCGATCCCTTTATTGTCGAGAATCTTAACGGCCACGGATTGCTATTCCCCGGAAAAGGATTCCGCCTCGTCGATGAGCATCACCGGGATCTCGTCCCGGATCGGATAGGCTAACCGGCAGGCGTCGCAAAGAATCGCCGCGTTATCCTTTTCCCGGCGCAGGCGAATTTTGCCCTTGCACTTCGGGCAGGCGAGGATTTCAAGGAGTTCGGGGGAAAGGCTCATGCGCTTCTCCTTCGATAGTGGCTAGTAAAATCCGGTCCAGGACTTCTTGTTCCCCGACCTGGAGCCGCATGGGAACCTGGTAGCAGGGAACGGGAAATTTACAGTCGAGCAGTTTGACCCCGTCCTTCTCCGTGGTGATCAGAAAGTCGGCTTCCCGAGCGGCCGCCTCAAGTTCGGCCAAAGTCGACGGATCGTAGATGGCGTGATCGGCGAGCGATACGGTTCGCCGCAGGTCCAGCCCGATGCGGCGCAGGTCGGCGAAAAAGCCTTCCGGATCGGCGATCCCGGCGAATGCGACGCCGCGTTGACCGGCCAGGCCGGCAAGGGGGATTTTTTCGCCGTCGAGGGCGATGGCCGTCGTATCGAGCCGATGCCGGCTGCGCAGAACCGGCCCCGGCAAGGTCGGCAGCGGCGGCGTTTCATCGCCACAGCGGGTGAGAATGAAAAAGTGTCCGCGCGCCAGCGCGGCGGGGTTCTCCCGCAACAGCCCCGCCGGCAGAACGCGCCCGTTGCCGAGGGGACGGCGGCCGTCGAGAAGCACGATATCGAGATCGCGGGCCACCGCAAGATGCTGGAAACCGTCGTCGAGAACGATGACCTGCGCACCGAGCTGTTCCACCGCCAGACGCACGCCGCGCGCCCGTTTCGGCGCCACGACCACCACCGCGTGCGGATTGCGCCGTGCCAGCAGGTACGGTTCGTCGCCGCAAATCTCCGGGGAAAGGAGCGGTCCGGCCCCGGCGCCGACGATACCCACCCCGCCCGGCGCCCCCCGGCCGCCGTAGCCGCGACTGACGACGGCCACCTGGTAGCCCCGCGCCTGGATCGATTTGACGACGAGATCGACCGCCGGCGTCTTACCCGTGCCGCCGATAGCCAGATTGCCGATGGACAGCACCGGGACCGGCGCCCGATAAACGGTAAACAAGCCGCACCGATACAGGGCGACGCGAACCGCCGCCAGGCATCCGTACAACCAGCCGACCGGCGCCAGCAGGGCGGCGATGAACCGCTCGTGGCCGGCGAGGGGAAAAGGCCCGACAAGTCGTCGATACAAATCCCGCCATGGTCTCACGCCGCCTCCATGGTCCGCCGGATCACCGTCACCGTATGCCGGGTCGCCCCGACATTGCGCTGCAACAGGGCATACCCGCCCTCGCCCATTCGCTGCCGCAGTTCGGGATCGGCGACAAGCTGATCGAGCGTGCGGTAGAGTTCTTCCGCGTCCGCCACCTGCACTCCCCCGCCAACCTTGAGGAGGAGCCGGGAGATTTCCCGAAAGTTGTTCATGTGCGGGCCGAAAACCACGGGTTTTCGCAGCAAGGAGGCCTCCAGGACATTATGCCCGCCGACCGGAGTCAGGCTGCCGCCGAGAAAAACGACATCGGCGGCGGCATAGAGCTTCAGCATCTCGCCGAGGGTGTCGACCAGCAGGATTTCCCCCTGCCGCAGCGGCTCGCTGCGCGCATCGATGCGTGAACGCAGGGTAACGGCAAAACCACGGGCAGTCAGTTGGGTCGCCAAAATGCGGCAACGCTCAGGATGCCGGGGCACCAGGACGAGAACAAGCTTGTTTCCGGCGTCGAGCAAACGACGGTAGGTTTCGGCAACGATTTCCTCTTCACCGGCGTGGGTGCTTCCGGCTACCCAGACCAGGGTGTCGGCGGGCAGGCGGAAGCCCTCGCGCAAATCTCCCGCCGCTGCCGAGACCGAAGAAGAGGTCTGCATGTCGAACTTGAGGTTGCGCGTCACCTCGACCAATTTTTCCGGGGCGCCGATGGCGCAAATGCGTTGGGCATCCTGATCCGTCTGCATGCAGAAGGCGGCAAAGTATTCGAGGATTGGCCGCAGCAAGGGACGCAAACGCAGGTAACGCGGGAAAGAACGGTCGGAAATACGGCCGTTCACCAGCAGCACCGGTATCCGTTCGCGATGCGCCAGACGGACGAAATTGGGCCAGATCTCCGTCTCGACGATGACGATGACCGAGGGCCGGACCTGGCGCAACGCGCGCCGCACAACCCATGAGAGATCGAAGGGAAAAAAGAGGCAGAGATCGATTTCCCGAATTTCGCCGGCGATGGCATGCCCGGTTTCGGTGACGTTCGAAAGGACCAGCGCATGTTCGGGAAAGTCCTGTTTCAACGCCTTGATCAACGGAATCGCCGCCCGCGTTTCGCCCACCGAGACGGCATGAATCCAGATGATCGGGCGGCCGGCGAGAGATGACAGCCGCTCCGGCAGATAAAAACCGAGCCGCTCGCGAATCCCGCGCCGCGACTTGCCGTAGCGCCAGCCGCGCAACAGATAGTAGGGGACAAGGATCAGGGACGAGGCCAGCAGGATCAGATCATACAGCAGATACACCCGACGACTCCAAATGGTTGCGCGCCTTCAATTCGTTTTCCTCCATCGCCTGCTGCAGACGCCTGCGAAAACTCTCTTCCGCCTCTCCCGCCGCATAGAAGAGTGGTTCTCCATAAGCCAAAACCCCTCGGCAGAAGGGAAAGGGAAGCAAAAAGCGGTCCCAGGATGCAAAACGATGGCCGCGGCTGCAAACGACAGCCAGCGGAATCACCGGCCGCGCCGTTAAGCGGGCAAGCTGCACCACGCCTTGCTTGAGCTCGTGGCGCGGCCCTCTTGGCCCATCGGGGGTAATCGCCAGATCGACGGGCTCTTTCGCCGCATTGACAAGGGTTCGAAAAGCGCCCCGGCCGCCGCGGGTCGATGAACCGCGCACCACTCCCTGACGGAAAAATTTAACCGTTCGCGCAATCAGTTCGCCATCCTTGGAGGAGCTGATGAGTAGTTTTGCCCCCGGCCCCCGGTAGAGGGCCGGCGTCATCAACAATTGATCGTGCCAGCAGGAGAAGATAACCCCTTTGTCTTGCCGCCACCAGGCGCGGGGATGTTCTTCCCCGAGATACTCGGTGCGCATCGACAGTTTCAGCAGATAAATGAGGGCGGCGCCAAGGGGCGGCGCCAGCGCGAGCAGAAGCCGGTCGCCCAGGCTGTTCATGCCGACTCCTTGAACTGCATTTCGTACAGTTTGCGGTACAGACCGCTGCGCCCGAGAAGTTCGTTGTGGGTGCCGCTCTCGACCACCCGACCCTCTTCAAGGACGACGATGCGATCGGCGTGCATGATGGTGGAGAGGCGGTGGGCGATGACGAAGGTTGTCCGATTGCGCATCAGATTCGCCAGCGCGTTCTGCACCATCGATTCGCTTTCGGTGTCGAGAGCGCTGGTCGCCTCATCGAGAATCAGAATCGGGGAATCGCGCAGGATGGCGCGGGCGATGCAGATGCGCTGGCGCTGGCCGCCGGAAAGACGCAAGCCGCGATCGCCAATGGATGTTTCATAGCCGTTCGGCAGCAGACGGATGAAATCGTCGGCGTAAGCCTGCCGGGCTGCTTCCTCCACTTCGGCTTGGCTCGCCTCGCGGCGTCCGTAGCGGATATTGTTGCCGATGGTGTCGTTGAAGAGAAAAGTTTCCTGATCGACCAGGGCAAGGTTGTCTTTGAGACACGCCAGGGTGATCTGGCGCAAGTCGACCCCATCGATGCGGATGCCCCCCTGCTGCGGATCGTAAAAACGGGCGAGCAGCGCGGCCACCGTCGATTTTCCGGCGCCCGACGGGCCGACCAGGGCGATCGCCTGCCCCGGCTCAACCGTCAGGCAGAAGTCATGCAGCACCGGCTCGTCGCCGTAACCGAAGTGCACATGGTCGAATTCGACTTTCCCCTGCACCGACGACAGCGAACGCCCATCCTCCGCATCGGCGATGTCCGGAACCTCGTCCATGATCTCGAAAACCCGCTCGGCCGCCCCGACCGATCTCTGGATCGAGTTGCTGATCTTGACCAGCTTTTTAACCGGACCGTACATCATCAGCACCGAGGCGATGAAGGCGAAAAGCTCGCCCTGGGTTATGGCCCCGGTGATAACCCGATGCAGACCGTACCAGACCACGCCGGCGACGCCCAAAGAGGCAAGAATCTCGACCACCGGCGCCGAGGCCGAATCATACTTGAGCGTCTTGCGGATGAAGCGGTAAAAAGCCAGGTTTTCGTTGCGAAAACGCCGGTCTTCAAGACTCTCGGTGCCAAAGGCCTTGATGACCTTGACGCCGGCAAAGGTCTCCTGCAGCAGAGCGGTCAGATTGCCCAGAGTGGATTGGCTGCGCCGGGTATATTGCTTGATTTTGCGCCCGATAACCGATGCCGGCAACACCGCCGCCGGCAGCACCAGGAAAGCGACGACAGCCAGCCGCCAGTCGCTGTAGAAGGCCGAGGCGGTCAGGCCGATCAGGGTGAAGGATTCGCGAACCACCTCGACCAAAACGTCAGCCGCCGAGCGCTGCAGAACGCCGACGTCGTTGAGGATGCGCGACATCAGATTGCCGGTCGTTGTGCGCGCGTAATAGCCCATGGAAAGGCCCATGGTATGCGAGTAGAGATGATTGCGGATATCCTGCACCACCAGTTGGCCGGCGGTTTTGATGAAGTATTCCTGGATATAGCGGGAGACCCCCTTGATCGCCGCCAGACCGACGATGATAAAGGGGACAATATTGACCAGAGCGTAATTGCCGGCGGTAATTATATGATCGACCAGCGGCCGCATAAGCTGGGCCGAGGCGACATCGACGCCGGCCACGCCGAGGGAGCCGATAATCGCCAGAATGATGCGGCCGGCATAGGCGCGTGAATAGACAAGCAACCGCTGGTAAACGTGTCGGGTTTTTTCTTTCATTACTGCCGCTCCCGACCCTGCCGACTCATTTCCGACGCCATGCGGGCGACTCGCTCCGAACACCCCGGCGCGCCCATGATTTCCTTCACCCGGAGCAAACCCTGCCGCATCCGGCCGCGGTATACCTCATCCCTGAGCAATTGGCGTATTTCCGCAACTATCGCTTCGGGCGTCGCGGCATCCTGGATGAATTCCCGAACCACCTCCTCGCCGGCAACGATATTGACCAGGCTGACGAAAGGAATCTTGACCAGACGGCGACCGATGGCATAGGTCATCGGCGCCACCTTGTAGACCACAACCATCGGCGTGCCGACCAGAGCGATCTGCAAAGTTGCGGTGCCGGAGACGGCAATAACCGCATCGCAGGCATTGGCCACATCGTAGATATCGTCGCGCACCAGGGTCACCGGCAGCGGCCGCTCGGCCAAATGCTGTGCGAAGGCGTCGGCCGGCAGTGATGGCGCCATCGGCAGAAGAAACTGGATTTGCGGCTGCTCGCGCAGCAGCACCTCGGCCGCCGACCAGATCGTCTCCAGGATAAATTTGAGCTCGTTGCGGCGGCTGCCGGGAAAAAGCCCCACCACCGGCCGGTCCGGATCGAGACCGTGCCCGCGCAGGAACTCTTCGCGGGGACAGCCGACTTTTGCCTCATCGAGCAGAGGATTGCCCACATACTCGACGTGCAGGTCCACATGGCGATAATAGTCGGGCTCGAAGGGGAGAATGACCGCGAGACGATCGACAATCCGGGCGATCTTCTTCACCCGCCCCCGGCGCCAGGCCCAGACTTGCGGGCTCACATAGTAAAGAACCGGCACTCCGGCCTTTTTCGCTTCGGCCGCCAGGCGCAGATTGAAATCGGGAAAATCGACGAGGATAAGCAGGTCTGGGCGATCGCCGCCATGCAAAATGCCCTTCAAACGGCGAAAGGCGCGGTAGATGACGGGAAAATACTCAATCACCTCGACCAGTCCCATGACGGTGATCGTCTCGCCCGGAATGACGATGTCGCACCCGGCGGCCGCCATGCGCTGACCGCCCACCCCGAAAAAGGCAAGCTCGGGATCGATTTCCCGAGCCGCCCGGATGAGGTTGGCGCCATGCAGGTCGCCGGAGGCCTCGCCGGTCACGATCATAGCCGTGCGCTTCGACGGGCGGGGAGCAAAAGGTGCGGGGGATGCTTTATTGATTTCCATAATTCTCGTCCGCCGCCTGATTCTCGTTGGCAGCGATAAGCACCTGGCAAATCCGCTCGATCTGCGCGGCGGTCAGTTCGGGGTAAATCGGCAGCGAAAGAACCCGGCGCGCCGCCTGTTCGGCTTGGGGCAGAACGAGGTCGGCAAGTTTGTCCCGATAGACTTCCTGCCAGTGCAGGGGAATCGGATAATAAATGGCCGATGCTATCCCGGCGGCATCGAGCCTCTGCATCAGGCGGTCGCGATCATCGACGAGGACGGTGTACTGGTGAAAGACATGGGTCCCTTTGCCATCCTCGACCGGCGGCGTCACTCCCCGCCCCTGCAGCCCGGCCGTATAGAGACGGGCGTTGGCGCGCCGGCGGCGATTGTACTCGTCAATATGTTTCAGTTTTATGCGCAAAATAACCGCCTGCAGTTCGTCGAGACGGCTGTTGTACCCCAGAACCGAATGGTGATAGCGCACGCGGCTGCCATGATTGGCGAGAATCCGCACCGCTTCGGCGCGTTCGGCATTGTCGGTCACCACCATGCCGCCGTCGCCATAACAGCCGAGATTTTTGCTCGGGAAGAAGGAGAAACAGCCAAGATCGCCCCAGGCGCCGGTTTTCTTCCCCTGGAAATCGGCGCCGAAGGATTGGGCGCAGTCCTCGATCAGCTGCAGTCCATATCGGGTGCAGAGGGTGGCTAGCGCGCCCATATCGGCCGGTTGACCGAAAAGGTGAACCGGGAGAATCGCCCTGGTCCGGGGGGTGATCGCTTTTTCGATCTGGTCGACGTCGATATTGAAGGTCTGCGGGTCGATATCGACAAAAACCGGCTGGGCGCCGACATAGCCGATCGCTTCGGCGGTGGCGATGAAGGTAAAGGGCGTAGTGATAACCTCATCGCCCGCACCAATCCCGGCGGCCAGCAGCGCCAGATGCAGGGCGTCGGTGCCGGAAGCGACGGCAATGGCGTGGCGCACGCCGCAATAATCGGCGATCTCCGCTTCCAGCGCCCGAACATTGGGGCCCTGAATAAACTGGCTGCTGGCGAAGACCTGACGGAAGCCCTCTTCGATTTCAGACCGCAACGACTGGAACTGCCCCTGCAGATCGACCATCGGAATCGTCATGCGTTCAGCCCCTCTCGCCCCCTTCCCGAGCCCAGACACGATTCGATGCGCAGGGCAACTTCCAGCGCCCGCCGACCGTCATCGCCACTCACCAGGGGGGGGCGCCCTTCGCGTACGGCGGCAACGAAGGAGGCGATTTCATCCAGCAGGGGATCCCCCGGCGCAAACGTTTGTTCCAAGCTTCCGAGTCGATCATCATGCCCGGAATCCGCGACGCACCCGCACAGGGCGATCCGCCGGGCCTGGCAATCGACCGAGGCCACGATGTCGTCGCCGTAGACGCGAAATTTGCGCATCGTTTCGTCACTGACCCGGCTCGCGGTGATGTTGGCAACGCAGCCGTTGGCGAACCGTAATCGGGCATTGGCGATATCCGTACGGCCGCTCGGGCCGACACAACCGACCGACTCGACCGCCTCGATGGTCGAGCCAACGGTTTGCAGCACGATATCGATGTCGTGAATCATCAGATCGAGGACGACGCTGACATCGGCGCCGCGCGCCCGGTACGGGGCAAGACGATGGGAGAAAACGATCCGCGGCTCCCGGACGACGCCCTGCAGGGCCAGAACCGCCTGGTTGAAACGTTCCAGGTGGCCAACCTGCAAAACGACTTGCTTTGCGGTCGCCAGTTCGATCAAGGCGTCTGCTTCGGCAAGGGTCCGGGTCATCGGTTTTTCCAGCAGAACATGGCGCCCGGCGGCGAGAAAATCGCGGGCGACGGTAAAATGCTGTCCGGTCGGCACAGCAATAGAGACCAGGTCGACCCGGTCGATAATCTGCCGGTGATCGGCGAATGCGGGAGCGCCCACCTGTGCGGATACTTCTGCGGCCCGCTCAGGGTCGATATCGACCACCCCAAGGAGTTCGACCCCCTCCATCGCGGCGAACTTTTCCGCATGCCAGCGCCCCAGATAGCCGACACCGATAACCGCCGCGCGCAAATCACCGCTCATAGGCGCCGCATTCTGCTCATCGGGCAATTCCCCTTTCGCTGTTTCGGATGAAATCGACGAAAACACGCAGTTCCGGCGTTTCCTCCAGTTCGGCGGCGATATGCTCCAGCGCCGTCTCCAGCCGCAGCCCGGAGCGATAGACCAGTTTGTAGGCGCGCTTGATGCCGCGGATGGAAGCATCGGAGAAACCGCGACGCTGCAATCCTACCAGATTCAGGCCGATCGTCTTGGCTCGATCGCCCTGGGCAATGGTGTACGGAGGGATATCCTGGGCGACCATCGCTCCGCCGCTGACCATCACGTGGCAGCCGACGCGGGTGAACTGATGTACGGCGGACAAGCCGCCGAGAATGGCGAAATCCCCCACCGTGACGTGCCCGGCCAGAGTGGAGCCGTTGGCGAGAATGACCCGGTTGCCGACCCGGCAATCATGGGCGACATGCGAATAGGCCATGAAGAGATTTTCGTTGCCGATAACCGTTTCGCCGCCGCCGCCTTCGGTCCCGCGATGCAGGGTGACGAATTCACGGACGGTGTTCCCATCGCCAATGCGCAACCAGGCCTTCTCGCCGCGAAATTTCAGGTCCTGGGGCACGGCGCCCACCGAAGCGAATTGAAAAATCCGGTTTTCCCGGCCGATTTCCGTCCATCCTTCAATAACGGTATGCGGGCCAACAGTGGTGCGGTCGCCCAGGACGACATGCTCGCCGATCAGAGCATAGGGGCCGATTTCCACTCCCTCACCGATTTGCGCGCCGGGATGAACAATTGCTGTTGAGTGGATCATTATGATTTCAGACTTTCTGCCGGGGCGCGAAGGTTGCTTTCAGGTCTGCTTCGGCTGCCAGGGCATCGCCGACATAAGCCTTGCCGGTGAAACAGTAAAGGCCTCGCTTGCAGGCGACCAGGTCGAGTTCGAACCGCAGAACGTCTCCCGGAACGACCGGCCGGCGAAACCGCGCTTTATCGATACCGGCGAAATAGGTGACGTTGTCGTTGCCTATCTTGTCGCTCACCATGGCGAAAACACCGCCGACCTGGGCCATCGCCTCGATAATCAACACGCCGGGCATGACCGGGTGACCGGGGAAATGCCCCTGAAAAAAGGGTTCGTTGATGGTGACGTTTTTCATGCCGACAATGCGCTTGCCTTCTTCCAGTTCCAGGATCCGATCGACCAGAAGAAAGGGATAGCGGTGCGGCAACAGCTTCATGATTTCCAGAGTGCTCATTTCCATGATATCTAATTCTCCTTGCCCTGCATTGCAATTTCAGCCAATTTCTTCTTCAACTGATGAAGTTCCTTACGCATCTCCGGCAGTTTGGCAAAGGTCATCGCCGCCTTCAGCCAAGTTTTGTGCGGGATGGCCGGCAACCCGGAAAGCACCTGATTGTCGCCCACATTGTTGCTGACTCCGCCGCGCCCGGCGATCATGACGTTGTCGCCGACGGTCAGGTGTCCGGCAATGCCCGATTGACCGCCGAGGGTGCAATGCCGGCCGACACGGGAGCTGCCGGCGATCCCCACCTGCGAAACGATGAGGGTGTTCTCGCCGATCTCGACATTGTGGGCGATCTGCACCAGGTTGTCTATCTTTACCCCCTGGCGGATGCGGGTAACCCCAAGGGCGGCTCGATCGATGCAGGTTGCGGCGCCGATCTCGACATCATCCTCGATGACAACGATGCCGACCTGGGGAATCTTGAAATAGCGCTCGCCGTCGGGGGCAAAGCCGAAACCGTCCGAGCCGATGATGGCGGATGGCTGCAAAACAACCCGGTTGCCGATGCGGCAGCCCTCGCGAACAACCACCCCGGAATGCACGATGCAATCTTCGCCGATGACCACGTTGTCGTAAACAACCACCCCCGGATAAAGGATGGTTCCTTTGCCGATTTTAGCCCCATCGCCGATCACGCAACCGGGATGCACGGTGATCCCCTCGGCGAGAACGGCCCCGGGATGCACATGGACGCCCGGCAGAATACCCTGCGGCGCCGGCATGGGCCCCTGCAAAAAGGCCTGGATCTTGGCAAAAGCCAGATATGGATTGGCCGCTATCAGCAGATTGCGCCCCGGCGCCTGCACCGCGGAAGTGACGATGATGGCCGCCGCCGAACACTCGTGCAGTCGCGGCAGATATTTGGGGTTGGAGACAAACGTGATATCCCCTTCGCCGCCAGCATCGATGGACGCCACCCGACGGATGCAAACCTCGGGGTTGCCGACCACCGTCCCGCCAACGAGTTCGGCTAAATCGCGGAGTGTCGCTGCCACCGTAGCCTCCTATTTGTCAGATTTTTTCTTGCTGCCGGCGTTGTAGGCGCCGATGACTTTTTCCGTTATATCGATTTTATCGTCGGCATAAAGAACGGAACTTTCGGTCTGCTCGAGGATAACGGTGTATCCTTCCTTTTGCCCGATTTCTTTGATCACCTTCAGCAGGTCTTCCAGGATCTGCCGGGTATAATCCGCATCCTTCTGCTGCAGTTCCTCCTGAATATCCTTGGTGAAGCGCTGATAATCCTTCAGCTTCTGCTGATAATCGCGTTCTTTGGCCGCCCGCGCCTCATCGGAGAGGACCAGCGTCTGTTTTTCGAGGTCATCCTTGAGCTTCTTCAATTCTTTTTGCCGCGACTCGACCGTTCCCTGGTACTCCTGAACGGTTTTACCGATGCGTTCTTTGGCCGCCTTCCCCGCTTCTGAAGAATTCAACGCTTTTTGCAGGTCGATATAGCCGATTTTAGCTTCGGCCGCAAAAGCGGGCGTGGCCAGGAAAAGAGCGGCGAAAAATAAGATGATTATCCGTTTCATGTTCATCTCCTTCGAGAACTCGTTTAGAAGAAACTGCCGATGGAAAATTCAAAGTTGGTATTGGGTTCATCATCGCGGGGATCAAGATTGTACCCCCACTCGAGGCGAAGCGGCCCCATCGGGCTGAACCAGCGGATGCCCGCGCCGGCGGCATAGCGCATATCGTCAAAATAATCCTCATTTTCACGCCAGGCATTGCCGACATCGAAGAAAATAACCCCTTTGAGATTCATTTCCTTCAACAGGGGAAAAAGATATTCGAAATTGAAGTAGGCGGCTTTATTGCCACCGATGTACTCGTAATCCTGGCTGGAAATATTGCCGCTGCCGTCCCTTTCCGCGACGCGTATGCGCGGCCCGACGGTTCGCGATTCGAAGCCGCGCATGGTGCTGAGACCGCCGAGAAAAAAGCGCTCGTCGATGGGAATTTCCTCGCCGGCGAGACCCTGAATGAAGCCGAGATGACCATGGGCGGAAAAAACCGTGCTCCACTTCAACGGGAAGAAATAGCGATAATCGAGGGTGTATTTGGCGAATTTTTGCGTGCCGCCCAGACCGGCGAGTTCCACCGAAGCCGAAGCGACGGAACCGCTGCTGGGATCGAGGCGATAATCGGTGGTGTTTCGGGTCAGAGAACCGGTGATGGAAGAAAGGGTCGATTCGCCTTCCTGCTGGCGGATAAAATTGGACGTGGTCTCGACGTCGTAGATTTCCTTTTCCTCATAGCGGTAGATGAAGAAAGCGCGGGTATTTTGCGCCACCGGAAAGCCGAGCTTGAGATCGCCGCCGCTTGTTTTTTTGCTGAAATCCAGCCACTCCCGGTCGGTTTTATAGATATCGAAGCCAAGGGCGAAATCACGGTCGAGAAACCAGGGGTCGGTCACCCCGACCTGGAAGGTCGTCGAACTGCTCCCCAGCGAAGCCGCAAGATTCAGTTTGAGCGCCCGGCCGAGGAAATTCTCCTGGGTGATCGAGCCTTGACCGATCACGCCGTCGACGGAAGAGTAGCCGACACCGACGCTGAAGGTGCCCGTCGGCCGCTCTTTAACCGCGACTTCGATATCCATCTTGTCCGCGTTGGCCCGGCTGGTGGCGATATTGACCTCGTCGAAAAACCCCAGGTTGTTGATTTTACGTCGGCTTTCGGCCAATTGGTCGGCATTGTACAGCGCCCCTTCGGCGATTTCCATTTCCCGACGGATCACCTTGTCCCGGGTTTTGGTATTGCCGGTGATGCGGATGCGGTCAATCGAAACCTGAACACCCTTTTCGATATCCAAAACCAGGTTGACCACCCGTTTTTCCGGCTCGATGCGGGTCAGGGGGGAAACGTTGACATAGGCATAACCCTGGTTGGCGTAAAGGCCGTTGACGGCCAGAACGCTTTCGCGCAGCAGTCTCCGGCTGAAAACCTCGCTCGGGGCAAGCTTCACCAGGGCAAGGATTTCTTCGCTGTCGACCACCAGGTCGCCTTGCACATTGAGCTCCCCGACCCGGAACTGGCGCCCTTCGTCAATTTCGATCAGGATGTCCATCGTCTCTTTATCTTCACCCAGATCAATGCGCGGCTGCCGAACTTTCACCTGCACATAGCCCTGGTCGTAGTATTGATCAGCGATGATTTCCAGATCGTTTTCCAGGATCTGCTCGTTAAAGGCGCCGCGCCCGGTCAGCCACGAAAACATCCAACGTTCCTTCGTCTCCATGAACTTGCGCAGCTCTTTATCGGTAAAAACCTCGTTGCCCTCGAATTTTATATTTCTGATGTAAACTTTTTCCCCTTCCTGGATACGAAAGGTAACGGTCGCCTCATTCTGCTCGTTGATGACGACCTGCGGTTCGATGGCGGCGGCGTAATATCCTTCCTCAACGTAGGCATTACGAATCGCCTGGACGCTCTGCTGCGTTTTTTGCGGATTGTAAATTTCCGGAATCTTGATGGTCAACAGGTCGCGAAGTTTTTCCTCGGAAAGTTCCTCGTTGTCGGCGAACTCGATCTGCCGAACCAAAGGTCTTTCCTCCAGCCGGTAGATCAGAACCGTTTTACCGTTGCGCTCTTCAAGCTCCGCCGTGACATCGCTGAAGCGGCCGAGCCGAAAAATGGTGCGAAGATCACGGTCGATATCCGCCGCGGCCACCTTTTCGCCCGGCCGCACGGACAGGATGGCGCGGACGGCGGCCGGTTCCACCCGCCGGGTCCCTTCGATGGCAATGTCATCGATTGTATAGGTTTGCGCCTGGAGCAGGCCAGGGAGCAGAAAAACTCCGAAAAACACCAGAACCGCAAAGCGGATCATCCCTTGCCTCCATCCGTAGCGGTTTTGAAAATGGGCATTGTAGAAAATACCGGTGGGGGTGTAAACCTAAATTTAATACTGAATGCGGCCATCTTCCATATGCACGATCCTGTCCAAACGCGAGGCCAGCATTTCGCTATGGGTAACCACAACCATGGTTAAGGCGTGTTTCTGATGCACATCCTGCAGCAGACGATAAATGTCTTCCGATGTGCGGCTGTCCAGATTACCGGTAGGTTCATCGGCGAGGAGCAGGCGCGGGGACATTATCAGCGAGCGGGCGATCGCGACCCGCTGCTGTTCGCCACCGGAAAGCTCACCCGGTTTATGGCTCAAGCGGTGCGCCAGCCCGACTTCCCGTAAAAGCTCCTCCGCCCGTTCGGCGGCCGCGCGCGGCTTCTGCCGGGCGATCAGGGCCGGCATCATGACATTTTCCAGAGCACTGAATTCCGGCAGCAACTGGTGGAATTGGAAGACAAAGCCGACCGTCCGATTGCGAAACGCATCGAGGTCAGGTCCCCGCAAGGTAAAAAGCTCCGTCCCCTCCAGCAAAACCTGCCCCCCGCTCGGGCGATCGAGGGCGCCGAGGATATGCATGAGGGTCGTCTTGCCGGCGCCGGAAGAGCCGACAATGCCCACCCGTTCGCCGCGGGCAACCTCAAGATCGATTCCGGATAGGACCTCGACCCGGCGCTCCCCGGAGACAAAATTTTTCGTCAGCCCTCTGATCTGGATCATGAGACCTCGGCCGTCGGCAATCTGCCTGCTTGAAACTCACTCATATCGCAGCGCTTCCCCCGGATCCATCCGCGCCGCCCGCCAGGCCGGATAGATGGTTGCCAGCAGCGAAATGGTCATGGCGACGGCGACGACCGCCAGCACGTCGGAGGTATTGACCACGGAGGGAAACCTCTCCATGCCGTAAACCGCCTGATCGAAAATCTTGATCCCCAGCATCCGCTCCAGTCCCTTGATGATCGGATCGGCGTTTTTCGCCAGCAGCAGGCCGAGTCCGGTCCCCAGGGAGGTGCCCAAGGTGCCGATAATGAATCCTTCGAGAACGAAAATTTTCATGATGCTGGCCGAAGTGGCGCCCATGGAACGCAAGATAGCGATATCCTTGTGCTTCTCCATTACCACCATGATCAGAGTTGTGGCGATATTGAAGGCGGCGACCAGGACGATGATGCCCAGGACGATGAACAAACCGAGCTTTTCCAACCGCAGCGCCGAAAGAAAGGAGCCGAACAAGTCCTCCCACGAACGCACCAGGAAGGGAAAATCGAACTGTTCCTGCAAGGTGCGGGCCACTGGGCTGGCCCGATCATAAGAGTCGACGTCGATTTCAACGCCGGTCACCGCCCCTTCGGCGCCGAAGAACCTTTGCGCCTCGGTGAAGGAAATATAGGCGAAGTAGGTCTCCAGAAAGCCGCCGCGCTGACGAAAGATGCCAACGATGCGAAACGGTTTCATTTTCGGGATCATGCCGAAGGGAGTGATGTTGAACATGGGCGGGATAACGTTCACCGTGTCCCCCACCGCAATCCCGAGGGTCGTTGCGGTGTCCAGACCGATGACGATCCCCGGCAGAGCATCTTCCTCGCGCTGAAAAAGAAGCTCTTCGGCGGGCCGGTTGTCCAGGCTCAGGAAATCCTGTCGAAAGATTTTGCTCCCCGGGCGAATCCCCTTGACGCTGACCGCGGCCACATTGCGCTGCGACAGGAGCATCGCCTCCTTGGAGACGAAAGGGGTCACCTCGGTAATATGCGGCGAGGCGGCGCGGGCCAGCTCGACCACCTCTTCGTAGTCGTGAATATCCTCGCCGTATTTTTGGATCAGTACGTGCGGCACATTGCCGAGGATCTGCTGGCGGACGCCGTCGTGAAAACCGGTCATGACCGCCAGCACGAGGATCAGGGCGGCGACCCCAAGAGTCACCCCGGCAATGGAAATGAAAGAAATGACGGAAATGAAGGTCTGTTTGCGTTTGGCGCGCAGATAGCGCAGGCTGACAAACCATTCGTAGGACATAAGGGCTCGTGGGTGACAAGTGCCGCGTGACGGGTGGCCGTTAAGGGTTTTCACCCGTCACGCGTCACCCATAACGCGGCACGGGTTTATTTGTTTTCCGGTCTGAGCTGCGGAAAGAGAATGACGTCGCGGATGGAGGCGGAGTCGGTGAGAAGCATGATCAGACGGTCGATGCCGATCCCTTCGCCGGCGGTCGGCGGCATTCCGTATTCCAGGGCGCGGATGTAATCCTCGTCCATGGCATGCGCTTCCTCGTCGCCGGCCTCTTTTTCCTCGAGCTGGCGGGCAAAACGCTCCTGCTGGTCCACCGGATCGTTGAGTTCGGAGAAAGCGTTGGCCAGTTCCCGGCCGACCATGAACAGCTCGAACCGATCCACCACTTCCGGGTTGGCATCGTTGCGCCGGGAAAGGGGGGAGACCTCCGTCGGATACTCGGTGATGAAGGTCGGCTGCCAGAGTTTCGGCTCGGCCACCATTTCAAAAATTTCGATGAGCAGCTTGCCGTCGCCGATGGAATCGTCCACTTCAAGGCCGAGGCTGCGGGCGTAGTCGAGGGTGCTCCGCCGGTCGGCCAGAACCTCCGGACCGACCTGTCCGTATTTGAGTATGGCTTCGCGCACCGTCAGCCGATCCCAGGGCGGGGTCAGATCGACTTCGCGGCCGCCATAGGTAAAGACGAGCTTGCCCACGACGTCCTCGGCGACATGGCAGATGAGCTTTTCGGTGAAATCCATCAACTCCCGATAGGTGGCGTACGCCTGGTAGAACTCGATCATGGTGAATTCGGGGTTGTGCTGGATCGAGATCCCCTCGTTGCGGAAGTTGCGGTTGATTTCAAAAACGCGTTCGAAACCGCCGACCACCAGCCGCTTCAGGTAGAGCTCCGGCGCGATGCGCAGAAACAGGTCCATTTTCAGCGTATTGTGGTGGGTAACGAAAGGACGGGCGGTGGCGCCGCCGGCAATCGGCTGCATCATCGGCGTTTCGACTTCGAGATAGTCGTGGTCGACCATGAACCGGCGGATCAGGGAGATAATGCGGCTGCGCTTGCGAAAGGTTTCCCTGACATCGGGATTGACGATGAGATCAAGGTAGCGCTGCCGATAGCGGGTTTCCACATCGGTGAGTCCGTGCCACTTCTCGGGGAGAAACTGCATCGACTTGGTCAGCAGACGCAGCTCCTGCGCCCGCAGAGAAAGTTCGCCGGTTTTGGTGCGAAACGGATTGCCGCGCACCCCGACGATATCGCCGACGTCCAGCTTGCGAAAGACTTCGAAGGCTTTTTCGCCGATGACGTCGCGGGCGACATAAACCTGCAGGCGACCGTGGCGGTCCTGGAGCTGGATAAATGCCGCCTTGCCGAAATCTCGCCGGGCCATGATGCGGCCACCCAGGGTGTAACAATCCCGGCTCTCCTCCAGCGCGGCGGCGTCCTGTTCGCCATGGGCGGCGAGGACGTCGGCGGAGGTGTTTTTAACGACAAAATCATTGGCGAAGGGATTGGTCCCGAGCTGCCGCAGTTCATCCGCCTTGGCCCGGCGCTGCAACAGCAACTCGTTTGTATCTTCCATTAAATAAGTTCCCTTTCATGCGATTTCAGGGGTGACAACATATACCCGCCACCGGGTCAAGTCAAGGGGAAAGCCCGCTTAAATACCGGCCGGCGGGGCCTGGCGAGCTACTTCCCGCTCAGCAGGTAAGCCTCGACGAAGCCGTCGAGATCGCCATCGAGGACGCCATCGGTATTGCCGACCTCGAACCCGGTGCGATGGTCCTTCACCATGCGATAGGGGTGCAGCACATAGGAGCGGATCTGGCTCCCCCAGCCGATCTCTTTTTTGTCGCCGGTGATATTCGCCGCCTCCTCCTCTTTCTTGCGCCTCTCCAATTCGTAGAGGCGCGCCCGGAGTTGGCTCATGGCGGTGGCGCGGTTCTTGTGCTGCGAACGTTCGTTCTGGCAGGCGACCACGGTGTTGGTGGGGATATGGGTGATCCGGATCGCCGATTCGGTTTTGTTGACATGCTGGCCGCCGGCGCCGCTCGATCGGTAGGTATCGACGCGCAGATCCTTCTCATCGATTTCCACTTCGACATCGTCGTCGAGTTCCGGAAAGACGAAGACCGAAGAGAAAGAGGTATGCCGGCGCGCATTGGAATCGAAGGGAGATATGCGCACCAGTCGATGAATGCCGATTTCCGCCTTCAGATAGCCATAGGCGTAATCGCCCTCGACGGTAAAGGTGGCGCCCTTGACTCCCGCTTCCTCCCCCGGTTGGTAATCGGTGATTTCCGTCCGGAAACCCTTTTTTTCACAGAATCGCAGATACATGCGCAGCAACATTTCCGCCCAGTCCTGGGCTTCGGTGCCGCCGGCGCCGGCGTTGATGCTGACGATGGCGTTGTTCGGATCGTGTTCGCCGGAGAGCATGCGGGCGAATTCCATCTTCGCCACTTTGTCCTCCAGTTTCGGCAGCATCTCGCGCACCTCCAGCAGAGTCGCCTCGTCCTCCCCTTCTTCGCCCAACTCGGTCAGGACCTGCAAATCCTCCAGTTCCTGGAACGATTCATCCCAGCAACTGACGATCTTCTGCAGTCCGGTACGCTCACGCAGCAATTCCTGCGCCCGCTCCGCCTGGTTCCAGAATTCCGGGCGGGCGATCTCCACCTCCAACTCGGCCACCCGCTCCTTCTTGGCGGCTATGTCAAAGAAACCCCCTCAGCTCTTCGAGCTTTTCTTTGAGGGTGTCCAGTCCTGCATTTTCTTCGCGAAACATAATAAACCTCCCGGCTGCGAAATGAAGGCGGATTATAACGAGAAGGGGGCGTTTCGGCAAGGGGCCCGATAAAGGATCGAAAACTTATCAATACCCGCATTTTCCTGACATTTCCGCAGCCAAATGAAATGCGGACGCATTGCAATTGGCAACGGCCTGTGCTAGCTTTCGAGTGGTTTCGGAATCGACGAAGGCAGATTTTTTGCCGCTTCACTCACCTTCCAATGCACATAATTCAAGGCACATGAGACGCTCGGCCAGCCATATCATTCTCGCATTTTCATTCGCTCTTGCAACCGTCTTTGCCGGCGGCTGCAGTCTGATGTCCCTGGGCGACAACCTGAGCACGGCCGTGCTCGAGCAGAAGGATCCGGAAATCGTTCGCGCCGGCCTGCCCTCCTATCTGCTGATGCTCGATGGCCTGATTGCCGGCGATCCCCGGAATGCGGCCCGCTTGCGCAGCGGCGCCGATCTCTACGCCTTCTATGCCGCCGCCTTCGTCGATGACCCCCTGCGGGCGAAATTGCTGGCCGACCAGGCCTTCGATTACGCCGGGCGCGCCCTCTGCCGCGAAGAAAAAGCCGCCTGCGGACTGCGTGCGCTGCCCGCAGCGGAAATGGCGCCGGTGCTGGAGCGGGTCGATGCCGACGCTCTGCCCTATCTGATGACTTACAGCACCGCTTGGCTCCTCTGGATTCGCCAGAATGCGGACGACTGGGGAGCTCTGGCCGACCTGCCCAAGGTGGAACTGCTGCTGGAGCGGATGCTCGCCCTCGACGAGGGTTTCCAGGACGGCCGCAGCCATTTTTATCTGGGCATCCTCAAAAGTCTGCGTCCGGCGGCCTTCGGCGGCGATCCGGCAGGGGGCCGGCGCCATTTCGAACGGGCGATCGCCCTCTCTGGTGGCCGGGATTTTTCCTATCAGGTGGAGTTTGCCGCCACCTACGCACGGGCGGTGTACGATCGCGAACTGCACGACCGACTGCTGCGGGAGGTGCTGGCCGCCGACCCGGAAGAAGCCGGACGGACCTTGACCAACCTGCTCGCCCGCCAGCGGGCCGAGGCGCTTCTGGCCTCCGGCGAGGCATACTTCTGAGACACCTTCCGAGGAGTTTCCATCTTGAAAAAATTCTCCCTTTTTCTGCTTAGTGCCGCGCTGATGGCGACTTTCGCCGTCCCGGCATGGTCTCTCGAACTGAAAATCGCCACCGTGGCGCCCGAAGGCTCCTCCTGGATGCTGGAGATGCGCAAGGGGGCTGCGGAAATCAAGGAACGCAGTCAGGGCCGCGTCTCCATCAAGTTTTATGGCGGCGGGGTGATGGGGAACGAAAAAAGCGTGCTGCGCAAAATCCGCATCGGTCAGTTGCACGGCGGCGCCTTCACCGGCGGCGGCCTGGCCGAAGCTTATCCCGATATTCAACTTTACAGTCTATTGCTCAACTTTCGCGGGCTGGACGAGATCGATTACGTCCGCCGCCGTATGGATCCGATTCTGCGTGAGGGCCTCGAAAAAGCCGGATTCGTCAGTTTCGGCCTGGCGGAGGGCGGTTTTGCCCAGATGATCGGCAATGTCCCGGTGCGCAGTCTCGAGGAGATGAAAGGGAAGAAATTCTGGATTCCCGAAGGGGACCTGATCAGTTACGCGGTGGCCGAAGCCCTTGGTCTCTCCCCGGTGACCCTCCCCATCACCGACGTCATGACCGGCCTGCAGACCGGTTTGCTCGATGTCGTCGCCGGCTCCCCCATCGGCGCCATTGCCTTTCAGTGGCACACCAAGCTGCGCTATCTGACTTCGACGCCGGTGGCCTACGTCTTCGCCACCATGGCCATCGACAAGAAGATATTCCAACGCCTCTCGGCCGAAGACCAGGGGCTTGTGCGCGAGGTGATGGAACGTATTTATCTTCAGTTCGACCAACAAAACCGCCCGGACAACGAGTCGGCGCTGCAGGCGTTGATCACGCAGGGCATCGAGATCGTCAATCCTGCGCCCGCCGAGGAAACGCGCTGGCGCGACATCGCCGCGAAGGTGAATGATCGCCTCGGCAGAGAAGGTCGGATAACGCCCGCCCTTTACAACCAGATGCAGGACGACCTGAACCGGTTCCGCCAGGGGAGCGCGGCCGAAAAGTGAATTTCTTCCGCACACTGGACAGACTCGGCAAAATCATTGAGGATGCTCTGCTTTTTCTGTTGCTGGCCGGAATGATTCTGCTGGCCACCGGGCAAATCGCCCTGCGTAATTTCTTCGCCACGGGATTCGTCTGGGGGGATGAGCTGCTGCGGATTATTCTTCTCTGGCTGGCGCTGTTCGGCGCTATGGCGGCGAGCCGGGACGACAAGCATATCAATATCGACTTGTTTTCCCGCTTTCTCCCCCGGCCCCTCCTTGTCTGGGTGCGCTCCCTGCTCGATCTGTTTACCGCCGCCGTCTGCTGGATTATCGCCTGGCATGGGCTGGAATTCGTCCGCATGGAGGCCGAATTCGGCTCCCGGCTTCTCGGCCGCTTCCCCTCCTGGTGGTTTCAATCGATTATTCCCGTGGGTTTTGCCGTCATCGGCCTGCGCTATTGCATTTTCCTGCTCGGCCGCCTGGCCAATCCGCCGATTCGGGAGAAGTCATGAGCCTGGCCGGAATCCCCCTGATCGTTCTCGCGCTTTTGGGCGCGCCTCTTTTCACCGTCATCGCCGCCGGGGCGATGCTTGGCTTCAGCCTGTCGGACGTCGATCTTTCGGTCATCACCATCGAAATTTACCGCATCGCCGAAATGCCGGTGCTGGTGGCGATTCCCCTGTTCACCTTCGCCGGCTACCTGCTCGGCGAAAGTCGAGCGCCAAGCAGATTGGTGCGGCTTACCGAGGCCTTGCTCGGCTGGTTGCCGGGCGGTCTGGCCGTGGTGGCCCTCGGCGCGTGCGCTTTTTTCACCGCCTTTACCGGCGCTTCGGGAGTGACGATCATCGCCCTGGGCGCCCTGCTCTACCCGGCGCTGCGGGAGGCCGGCTACGATGAACGGTTCAATCTCGGCCTGGTGACCACTTCGGGCAGCCTCGGCCTGCTCTTTGCCCCGTCCCTGCCGTTGATCCTCTACGGCATCGTCGTCCAGCAGACCAATCTGGGCGCGCCGGTCTCCATCGACGATCTGTTTCTGGCGGGAATTTTCCCCGGCATTCTCATGCTGGTTCTGCTGGCGGGGTGGAGCTTCTGGGCCAACCGCGGCCAGCGAAAAAAATTCACCACCTTTTCCTGGCGGGAGATCGGCGCCGCTCTGGTGGATTCGGCCTGGGAACTGCCGCTCCCGTTCGTCGTGCTGGGTGGAATCTACAGCGGTTATTTTGCCGTGTCGGAAGCCGCGGCGGTGACCGCCCTGTACGTGATCGTCATCGAAGTTCTGGTCCGGCGGGAAATTTCCCTGACCCGACTGCCCGGCATCATGCGCCAGTCGATGATTTTGGTCGGCGGCATTCTGCTCATCGTCGCCGTTTCGCTGGCCTCGACCAATTACATGATCGACGCCGGCATTCCGACCCGCCTTTTCGAGTGGATCAATGCGCATGTGTCGAGCCCGTTGACCTTTCTCATCCTGCTCAACATTTTTTTGCTGATTCTCGGCGCGCTGCTCGATATTTTCTCCGCCCTGGTGCTGGTCGTGCCACTCATCCTGCCGGTCGCCATCGGTTTCGGCATCGACCCGGTGCATCTTGGCATCATCTTTCTCGCCAATATGCAGATCGGCTACCTGACCCCGCCCGTCGGCCTGAATCTGTTCATCGCCAGCTATCGTTTCAACAAACCGATCAGCGAAGTTTATCGCTCCGCCTTCCCCTTTTTGCTGGCGCTGGCTCTTTCCGTGGGCATTATCACCTATTGGCCGAAACTCTCCCTCTTTCTCATCCGCTGAAACCCTTGGGCGGCGGTTCTGACCGATCATTCATCGAGGCGCCATGCGGCTGTTGCTGAAATCCTTTATCCTGCTCGCCAGTTTGACCGGGGCGCTCGTTTGTCTGTTCAGCGCCGGCGGCGCCCAGCTGCTTTGCGAGACGCAGGGCTGCCGCATCTACGCCGGCTACGGCGTATTCGGCATCTCCTTCTACTCTCTGGGGGCAGCGGGTTTTCTCCTTATTTTTCTGCTGACCCTGCTGCATCCGCGGCGCTTCACCCGAACCCTCCTCTCCCTCGGACTGCTCGCCGCGCTCGCCCTCGACACGCTGTTTCTCGGCTACCAGACGCTTTTCTGGCCCTGCACCAGTTGTCTGCTGGTCGCCCTGTTGCTCGGCCTGATCGTCGCCGCCGGTCTGGTTTATTTTCCTTTGGCCGGAAAGCGGCTTTTTTTTGTCGTCGGCGCACTCTGGACGGTTCTGTTCATCTTCCTTGGCATCGCCACGTTGAAGGAGACGCTCTTGCGCCCCTGGCCCCTGTTCGGTCCCGCCGATGCAGCGATTCAGGTTTATTTCTCCCCCGACTGCCCGGCATGCCGGCAAACCGTCGGGCAGTTGCTGGATGACCCGGCCACCCGGGCGCAAACCGTCTTTTATCCGATCGCCAAAAACGCGCAAGATCTGCAGCAAATCGCCCGTTATCTGGAGGAAAACGCTCAGTCCGCCGATGCGGACCGATTTCTCGCCCTGTTCACCGACGATTTGCCGGAATCCGCCCCCGCCCTTGATTGGCGTCACCGGCTGCGCCTGCTGGCCAACAAAGCAACCCTTGCCCGCCTGGGCGCCTCCTCGGTGCCGCTGGTGGTCGCTCCCTTTCTGCCGCAACCCGACCCGCCCGCCTTCGACCTCAATCCTTTCTCACCACCCGACTTCTCCCCGCCCCTCGATGGCTGCTCGGCCTTTGAGGAAAAAGCCTGCGACTGAAAGATCCTAATTCCCGCGAGCCGCCGGCTTGCCCCTTGAAGTTGCCAATCTCCCAGGTCGCGCTATCGTAGTAAAACAAAACAGCGCCCAATCAAGAGAAAGGAGATGGCCCATGGGGCAGGCGGTGCGAATCGATCCGCGGGAAACGCGGAAGAAAGTTGAAGCGGGGGAAGCCCTTCTGGTCTGCGCTTACGACGATGAAGAGAAGTGCGGCAAGATGCATCTGCAAGGGGCTATAAACCTGAGGGAACTGGAAGAAAAACTGGCGGAAGTACCCAAGGAGAAGGAGATCATCTTCTACTGCGCCTGACCGCAAGAGGCGACATCCGCCGGTCGGGCGGAATCGTTTACGCAAAGAGGCTTCTCCCATGTTGAAGCCCTGTCGGGCGGGGTGGAGGGATGGAAGGGCGCCGGATATCCGGTCGAATGATTTTCACGCCTGTTATTGCGCAGCGGACCGGTCACCCCGGTCCGCTTTTTCATCCGGGAAAGGAAACCAGACCATGGCAACGCGTCCATCCTGGAGCGGCAACCTCAAGTTGTCCCTGATTACCGTTCCGGTCCGCCTGTACCGGGCCGTCAGCAGCACGGCGCGCACCAGCCTGAACATGCTGCACGAGGGTTGCAACCAGCGCATTCGCTACCAATACACCTGCCCGGTGCATGGGGAGGTGGCAAAGGACGATATTGTCAAGGGATATCAGTACGAACGGGGCAAGTACGTCGTTCTGGACGAGGACACGTTGGACAAGGTAAAGGTCGAGACGAGCCGGACCCTGGAGATCGTGCAGTTCGTCTCCGTGGAAGAATTGGATTCGGTCTACTTCGATACGCCCTATTATCTGGCGCCGGACGGCGCGGTCGCCGAAGAAGCGTTCCGCGTCCTGCGCAAGGCAATGGAAGGCAGCGGCAAAGCCGGAATCGGCCGGGTGACCATGGCCGGGCATGAGCACATGGTGGCGATCCAGCCGAGGGATAAGGGGTTGCTCATCACGACCTTGCATTATGCGCCGGAAGTGCGCAGCGACGCCCCCTATTTCGCCGAAATCGGCCATGCCGCGGTGAGCGGCGAGGAGCTTGACCTGGCTCGGCAGCTGATCGAGAACAAATCCAGGGCATTCGACCCGGCCGCCTTCCACGACCGTTACGAAGAGGCTCTGCACCAAGCGATAGAGGCCAAGATCAACGGGCGGGAACCGGAAGTCGTACAGGTGGAGGAAACCGGCAAGGTCGTCGATTTCATGGAGGCGCTCAAGCGCAGTCTGGCCCAGGAACCAAGCGGCGGAGAGCCGCCGGCCCCGCGCCGGCAGCCCAGTCGCAAAACAACGCAACGGACTCCGGCGCGCGCCCGGCAGAAAAAAGGCGGCTGAGGGGGGAAGCGGCAGCGAACAGAAGAAACCTGCGCCGCCCTTTTTCCCCCGGGACCGTTACGGGCGCAAACCGCGCACGGACAACTCGCCCCGAACCTCATTGCGGCGCTGCCGCAAGTCGTCGGCAATGACTCCACGACTGATGCCTTGGCCGACCCCGACCCGTACGGGTCCGCCACCGACCCCGAGGCCGACGGAGGTTCCGCTGGCCGCCCTTTCCACCCGGGCGATTTGATCGTTCAGCTGAAAGTAATAGGTCTGCAATTCCGTGTCGGACATCGTCTGGTAATCCTGTCCCAGAAGTTCCTGCGTCCGTTTGCCGGTGCCGGCGCAGCCGAAGGCCAGCAGCAGGAGAAGAACCAGGGGCAGGAGCCAAATCCTCTGTTTTCGCATTGCCTCTTCCTTTCCAACATCAGCTGTTGCATGAAATTATAACCGCTGACCGGCCACCGGCAGCGATCTTAGCCCAATTCCAGGCGGACTTGCCATATTCTTAGAATAAACTAAACTTCTCCAACTGCCATATTTATGAAGGAGTTGGAAAATGGAAGCCATCCTACCCCTGGACCGGACGGTCCGCAACAGTCTTGCCTTTCTCCACGATCTGTTGGGCCATCTGCCGTTGAGCGATATCGCCGTTCGGCTCTGGGACGGCACCTTGTGGAAGAATTCACCCCGGCCGCGTTGCACATTGGTATTGAAGCACCCCGGCGCCCTGCGTCTGATGTTTCTCCCCCCCAGTCAATTGTCGTTGGGGGAGGCTTACATTTATGACGATTTCGATATTGAGGGAGATATCGAGGAGGGCTTCACTCTGGCCGACTGCCTCTTCGATCTCGAATGGGGGATGCGGGAGAAATTCCGCCTGGTCCGCCATCTGTGGAATCTTCCGGGCGCCGACCGGGTCCGCCGGAAGCGCACGACGCTACTTCGTGGCCGTGTGCATTCGAAAAAGCGCGATGCGCGGGCGATCCGTTACCACTATGATCAATCCAATGAATTCTTCCGGCTCTGGCTGGACGAAGGGATGGTGTATTCCTGCGCCTATTTTTCCGCCGCCGAAGAAACGCTGGAGGCCGCCCAGGAGCGCAAACTCGATTATCTCTGCCGTAAGCTGCGCCTGCAGCCGGGGGAGCAACTGCTCGATATCGGCTGCGGTTGGGGCGCCTTGGTTCTGCACGCCGCCCGCCATTACGGAGTGCATGCGCACGGCATCACCATCAGTCCGGCCCAGGCGGAAATGGCGGGTAGGCGCATCCGCGAGGCCAAACTGGCGGACCGCTGCAAAGTGGAAGTGATGGACTACCGCGATGTGGAAAAACCGAACTGTTACGACAAACTGGTCAGTGTCGGCATGTTCGAGCATGTCGGGGCGGGCCAGTTGTCGAACTTTTTTTCCCAGGCATGGCGGCTGCTGCGGCCGGGGGGCGTCTTCGTCAATCACGGGATCACCAGCAGCCTGGCGCAACCATTGCCGCCGGGACCGTCTTTTATCGACCGTTACGTTTTTCCCGACGGCGAACTGCTGCCGGTCACCGATTCCCTGCGCATCGCTGAAATGACCGGGTTCGAGGTGCGCGACGTGGAAAGCCTGCGTGAGCACTACGCCCTGACACTGCGCCAGTGGGTGCGCCGCCTGGAACAGCGCCGCCCAGAGACGCTGCGCCAGGTGGATGAAAAAACCTATCGCATCTGGCGTCTGTACATGGCCGGCTCGGCCCACGCCTTTAAGGCAGGACGCTTGAACATCTACCAATCGCTGCTGGTAAAACCGGATCTGGGCCATTCCGGCCTGCCCCTGACCCGGGCCGACTGGTACCAGTAAATAATCAGGCGGCGCTCAGGAAATCGCGGATTTCTTCCTCGCGGGCGCTCCATGCCCGCCCGAGCCGTTCCCGGAGAAAATCGGCGTACAGGGTATCGAACATCTGCAAGGCGCTCTCGATCAGGTACATGCGCTCGAAGAACACCGCCTCCCGTTCGGCGGCCGCATCGACCAGATCGTCCTTCTCCAGTTTGACGCCTGGAGATTTCAGGGAGGCGAAATGAAACGTTTCCCCCTTCAGCGTCAACCGCCAGGCATTTTCCCCTTTTTCCAGGTACATTGTCGCTTCGATGATGCGCTTGTTTTCCCGCAGCGCGGTGCAGGCTTCGCGGTACTGCCCCTGTGGTCCAACGACCGTGACCTTCTGGACACCCGTTTCCCCGTCTCCAAGCAGAATCATTCGGTCATCCAGCCAGGCGGCAAAAGGTTCGCCGTCGGCGCCCGGCCCGGGACGGCTGGTGCGAAATTCCCCCGATCCGTTCATGGAACGATGCATGAGCCAGAGGAGAAAATCGGCGCCGAGCCACTGATTGTCCTTGATCAGGTCGAGAACCGCCTGCCCGGAGGCGCGATTCGCCTGCCGTAGCGCCTCCAGCTTGTCCCCCTCCAGCACCGACTCGGCGCGGGCGAAAGGATGCACCGGCACCAGGCGCAGATTGTCGAAAGTGGTGCGAAACAATCCTTCGAAAAGCTCAATCGTGTTGGCGTTGAGGCTGGAGAGGGAAATCACCCCCCGGCGCGTATCCCAGACGGCATCATAGATCGACGGCGACGGCAGAACCCGGGCGAGCAGACGGTCGCGAACCGCCTCCCGCAACTCTTCGCGCTTTTGTTTCGGCACCCGCTTCATACCCGGATTGGCCCGGAGAAATTCGTCTTGCGCCTGTTGCACGTAGGAGCGCAGCAACGGACCGGGGATCCGCCGCTGGTCCCGCCGCAGGCTGAAGGTCAGATAATGGTCGCGAAAGAAAACCTGCGCCGTATCGAAGGTGCTCTCCTGCGCATCGTCCAGGTGCACCCAGCCGATCGACATTTCTTCGCTGCCGTGGTCGATGGAACGAAAACCCTGCCGGGCCAGACGCTCTTGCGCCCATTCAAAATCGATGACAGCCGGCAGGTCGCCGACGACGTGAAACTGACAGAGGCTGACGGAATTGGCGAGCAGACCCATGCGCATACTCCTTTAACTGGGTGGATAGTCGGATGTGGTGCAGCGGCGAAGACAGGTGAACGGGACTTCCGCAGAGCGCCAGGAAGGGCCGTAATAAAAGCTTTATTCAACAAGGATGAAGGGGATGCACGGGATAAACCAGAACCATGGCCTTTCCCATCCCCTTTCTCCCTGTACATAGGATTGGCCGTTGCGGAAGATTGGTGCTAATCAGGATTCCCGATGACTGAGGGCCAGATCCTCCAGGCGGTCGCGATCGAGAATGGTGATGGATTTGCCATTTACTTCGATGAGGGCGTCTTCGGAGAGCTTGCGGAAGGTGCGCGAGAGCGTTTCGCTCACCGTACCCAGATTGGAAGCGATTTGCGACTTGGAAATGGGCAGATCGAACCGGCCTTCTCTCGGCCCGGCGAGTTCCAGAAGATAACGGGCCAGGCGGGCGGGGACATCCTTAAAGGTCAACTCCTCGAGTTGCATGGCAAACTGCCGAAGAAACCGGGACAGACCAGCGATCATGTTGATGGCGATCTGCGAATGCTCGTGCAGCAGCTGCAGAAATTCGCGCTTGGGGAAGAATATCAGCTGCGATTTTTCCAGCGGCTCGGCATAGGCGGGGTAATTTCCGTCGCCGAAAATGGCCGCTTCGGCAAACGTGCCGCCAGGGTGCACGATGTGCAGGATGCGCTCCTTGCCCTCGGCGGAAAGCTTGTATATCTTTACCTTGCCGGACGCCACCACGTAAAAGCCCAAAGCCTTTTCCCCCTCGGAGAAAAGCAGCTCCCCCTTTTCATACTGGCG
>JBAYQP010000030.1:0-33438 GCA_041677125.1 Desulfuromonadales bacterium
ATGGCGGTCAGGATGTGCATGTGCTTGCTGCGCGGCAGCAGGTTGAGGAAAACCAGCAGAACCAGGGCGTGCGTCCACCAGGCGGTCAGGGACACCAGGTGCAGGGCGCCTGGCGACAGGCCGGCGAGCAGTGCGGCAAAAATGCCGGAGACCGGCATGGCGGCAGCGTAGGCGGCTTTTTCGCCGAGGCGGATCTCGGCGCCATGCAGCAGGAAATAGGCGAGCATGAGAATGGCGATGAAGGCGAGAATAAACAGGGCCTGGCCGCTGCGTGGACTGGTGTAACTGCTTGCCAGATAGTCGGCGGGAAAAAAGATGCGGCGCGCCGCCGCCAGCAGGACGCCGGCCAGAGCCAGCAGCGAGACAAGATCGAAAATCCACAGTAAGGTCCGGTAGGCCGGATCAGGCAGGCGGGCGAAGGTCAGTTGCGGAAAGAGGCCGGCAAGAAGAAACTCGCCATTGGCCAGCAGCAGCACCATGAAGGACCAGAAAATAACGAAATGATTCACCCCCCACGGGCGCTGCAGGACCCGCCGCTGGCCGAAAGCGAAGGTGAGCATGCCGGCCAGGCGCGCGGCGGGTTGGTCGAAACGGTTCTCCGGCGCGCCGATGGCCACCAGGCGCAGCCGTTGGACGCAACTGATGATGAAGAGCAGGATGGCCAGGGCGAACAGGGGAAAGAAAACAAGCTGCTGAGTGGACATGGCGAAAACCTCGTCTGGCTGGCGGCCGGGGGTTAGCCGGCCCGGCGGGTCTGGCGCAATTCGCGGAGGCGGCGGGTGAGCGCCGGCACAACCTGAAAGAGATCGCCGACAATGCCGTAGGTGGCGATCTGGAAGATCGGCGCCTCGGGGTCCCGGTTGATGGCGATGACGATGTCGGAATCCTGCATTCCGACCATGTGCTGGATGGCGCCGCTGATGCCGCAGGCGATGTAGATCTTCGGCCGCACCGTCTTGCCGGTCTGGCCGACTTGCCGATCATGGGGCATCCAGCCGGCATCGACGGCGCTGCGCGAGGCGCCGGTGACGCCGCCGATTTCGTCCGCCAATTCCTGCAGAAGGGCGAAATTATCCCGGTTCATCAGCCCCCGCCCGCCGGAGACGATGACCTCGGCGCCGGCGATATCGATCTGGTTTTTGGCGGCCTTGTCGCGCAGGATCTCCAGCACTTTGCTGGGGATGCCCGACTCTTCCGGCGCGAAATCGATGCGGACGATCTCCCCCCGGCGGCCCTCCACCCGCTCCGGCAACGGCATGACGTGCGGGCGTACGGTGGCCATTTGCGGGCGAAATTTGTCGCACACGATGGTCGCCATGATATTGCCGCCGAAAGCCGGCCGGGTCTGCAGGAGGTTGCGCCGATCATCGATGTCGAGGCCGGTGCAGTCGGCGGTCAGCCCGGTGCGCAGGGCGGTGGCGACGGCCCCGGCCAGGTCGCGGCCGACGCCTGTGGCCCCCATGAGAATGATCTCGGGCGAAAAACGCTCCACCAGATGGCAGACGGCGGCGTTGTACGGCTGCGTTCGATAATGCCGATAGACGGGGTTGTCGAGGAGAAACACCCGGTCGGCGCCCCAGGCAAAGGCCTCGTCGGCCAGCTGATCGACCCGGTCGCCGATGACCAGGGCGGACAGTTCGGCGCCGAGGATCTTCGCCAGCCGCGCCCCGGCGCCGAGCAACTCCCAGGATACGCCGGCCGCTTCCCCTTCGGACTGTTCGACCAAGACCCAGACGCCCCGGTATTTGGCAAGTTTGCCGCGCAGGGCCGCTTCTTCCGGATCGACCGCTTCGTCAGCGATGTTCCCGCTGCTGCGCATTTGCTCCAGGATGGCCATCTCCTCGGGCGTGAAATACATTTCGAGGGCCGCCGCCGGGCACACTTTGACGCACTTGGCGCAGCCGATGCATTTTGCGTTTTGGATCAGCGGCGCGCTCTGATCGTCCATCTCGATGGCGTCGACGGGGCAGGCGCTTTGGCAGCGGGCGCCGCAGGCGATGCAGGCCCCTGCAAGCAAACGGGCGACGCCGCGCGGTTTTTTCGGTGGCTTCTCTTGGCTCATGCAGGCTTCCTTTGCCGAGGCGCTTTTCCTCGGGGGGGGAGAATCAGAGGACCAGCAAATCCTTGCTCAGCAGCTTGTCGATCAGCAGGCGGGCGGCGCCCTCCGGATCCCCGAGGCCGTCGCCGATGATTTCCCCCTGGTCCCGCTCCGGGGAGAAGATCTTGCTGACCCAGGTCGGAGATCCTTTCAGGCCGATCGCCTGCTCGTCGAGTTGCAGCACCTGATTGTCCCAGAGGGTGATCGGGATGTCGGCGGCAGCCAAGCGCTTCGGCACTGTCGGATAGCGCGGACGGTTGATTTCCCGCACCACGGTCACCACCGCCGGCAGCGGTGCTTCGACGATTTCATAGCGCCCCTCCAGCTTGCGCCGCACGCGAATGCGTTTGGCGGCCTCGTCGAAATGTTCGATGCGATCGACCAGGGTGAGTTGGCTGTAGCCGAGGCGGGTGGCGATGCCGGGTCCGACTTGCGCGGTGTCGCCGTCTATCGTCTGTTTGCCGCACAGCACCAGTCCGACGTCCTCCTCCTCGCCGAGTTTTTGGATGGCCGCAGCGAGAACCTGGCTGGTCGCCAGGGTGTCGGCGCCGCCGAAACGACGATCGCTGCACAGCACCGCCGTATCGACGCCGAGGGCCAACGCTTTGCGCAAGGCGCCTTCGGTGTTGGGCGGTCCCATCGACAGCACCGCCAGGCGACAGCCGAAGGCGTCCCTGAGGCGCAAGCCCTCTTCCATGGCATGGGTGTCGTAAGGATTGATGATAAAGGGAATCCCCTCCCGCACCAGGGTGTTGGTTTGCGGATCGATCTGGACCTGAGTGGTGTCGGGCACCTGTTTGATGCAGGCGATGACGAGCATGGCGATGGCCCCTGGCGCGGCCGGGGTATTCTCAGCGGTACCCCAGCCGGCGGAATTTGCGGAGATTTTGGCTGATCAGGTTGGCCCGCAGGCAGCCGAGGCGCTGACGGAGGCCAATGCAGTTGGCAAAACCCTGATCAGGGAAAAATTAGCGATTAAACAGGCTGCAACAGCGTACAAAGGTGGGGAATTTTACCACGCAAGGTCGGGACTATCCAGAAAAACTTGGGCAGGGGAAAAGTTTCAGGAAAGGTAAAATTCTGGCGCAATCGGGGCAAAGAACCGGCAAATTTAAAGTAAAAGTAAAAACGCGGGAAGTTTGCAGCGGCGGCGGCCATCAGAATCAGGGTAGATGGCCGTAAATTTCCGGACGCCGGTCGCGAAAACAGGGAATTTGCTCCCGATAGGCGGCCATCTGGGTGAAATCGAAACCGGCGACCAATTCGGTATCGGCCTCTCCCGCCTCGGCCAGCACCTCGCCGCGCGGCGCCAGGAGCAGGCTCATGCCGAAAAAGTCCAGTTTGCCCTGTATTCCGCAGCAGTTGGCGGCTATGATAAAAAGCTGGTTTTCGATCGCCCGCGCCCGCAGCAGCGTCCGCCAGTGATCCTGGCGCGGTTTCGGCCATTCGGCCGGCAGGCAGAGGATTTCGGCGCCGGCCAGGGCGAGCTTGCGGAACAGTTCGGGAAAACGCAGGTCGTAACAGATAGCGACGCCAAGGCGACCAACGGAGGTGTCGACAATCAGCGCCTGATTGCCGGCGGTCAGGAAACGGTCTTCGCCCATGGTCGAGAACAGATGCATCTTGCGGTACTTGCCGACGATTTCACCGCGGTCGATCACGAAAGCCGTATTGTAGATGGCCTCTTCTTCTTTTTCGGCCAGGCTGCCGACGGTGACCACCCCCAACTCGGCGGTAACTTGCCGCAAGGCATCGATCACCCGCGGCGTTTCCGCAGCCAGTTCGGGCAGCCGCTTGTAGTCGTAACCGGTGCTCCACATTTCGGGCAGCACCGCGAGCTGCGCCCGCTGTTCCTTTGCCCGCCGCAAGCCGGAAATCGCCTTTTCAAGATTCCGATCGATTTCGCCCAGTGCGATGTTGAACTGTACGGCAGCGGCGCAGATCGTTTTTTCCATTCTCGTCTCCCATGCTTGAAAATCATCGATGTCGCCGGGGATTATAGAATCTTCGGTTCGCCCGGACAAGGGTTCTGTGCGCGTCGTTTTCAAGGGTGCAGTTTCCAGCAAATAAAACGGTGTTTTTTATTGTTGAATCAGTCGAAAACAACCTTTGAAATACCGAATTCATCCACGTTTGAAAGCACTTCACAGGGCTTTTTCGTCCCCGGATTTCCTTGACATCAAAGGGGTCGAATGCTAAAAGAAACAAGTTTTTGCAGCGGCAGAATGTCTTTTGATGCTTACCCTATGCCAAAAAAGAAGGGACCTATGAAAGTTCTAACTGCGATCTTGTTCGTGCTGGTATCTGTTGGTCCGGCCCTGGCGAGCGCGTCCGCGGAAAGCGGCGGCGTGGTTAATCTGACCGGCACCTTCTACGGGCTCCTCGGTCTGGCCATTTTCGTCCTGGCCTATTCCCTGGTGATTCTCGAAGAAAAACTGCACCTGCGCAAAAGCAAGCCGGTGCTGCTGGGGGCTGGGCTGATCTGGGTTCTCGTCGCCCTGGCTTATGCGACCATCGGTGATCGGGAAACGCCGCACCAGGCGATCCAGCACAACCTGATTGAATACGCCGAACTCTTTCTCTTCCTGCTGGCGGCAATGACCTACATCAACGCCCTCGACGAGCGCAATGTCTTCCAGTCGCTGCGCGCCTGGCTGGTCAGCCGGGGGTTCACCCTGCGCACCGTCTTCTGGGTGACCGGGGTCCTTGCCTTTTGTATTTCGCCGGTGGCGGACAACTTGACGACCGCCCTGCTGATGGGGGCGGTGGCCCTGGCGGTCGGCGGCGCCAACCACAAGTTCGTCGTCGTCGCCTGCATCAACATCGTTGTCGCCGCCAACGCGGGGGGCGCCTTCTCTCCCTTCGGCGACATCACCACCCTGATGGTCTGGCAGAAGGGGAAGGTCGAGTTCGTCGAATTTTTCGCCATCTTCATCCCCTCGCTGGCGAACTGGTTGATTCCGGCGGCGATCATGAGTTTCACCGTCAGCAAGGAGCGGCCGGAGGCCCTGGCGGATGCAGTGCATATGAAGATCGGCGCCAAGCGCATCATGGCCCTGTTCCTGTTGACCATCGTTACGGCGGTGTCTTTCCATAACTTTCTCCACCTGCCGCCGGCCGCCGGGATGATGCTCGGTCTCGGTTATCTCGGCTTTTTCGGCTATTGGGTGAAGAAAAAAGAGAATCGCTTCGGCACCGGCGACCAGCCGCTGGACATGATCGGCCACAATCCAGACGAACACGGCGACATGCCGGCCCCGTCGGCGCACGCTGTCGGCCATGGGCAGCTGGTCGGTTTCGACCTTTTCCGCAAGATCGCCCGCGCCGAATGGGACACCCTCCTCTTCTTTTACGGCGTCGTTCTCTGCGTTGGCGGCCTCGGCCAATTCGGCTATTTGGCCGTGACCTCGCAGTTCTTGTATCTGGATCTCGGGCCAACGACGGCCAACGTGCTGGTCGGCATATTATCGGCCATCGTCGATAATATCCCGGTTATGTTCGCCGTCCTCACCATGGACCCGCAGATGTCGCACGGCCAATGGCTGCTGGTGACCTTGACCGCCGGCGTCGGCGGCAGCCTGCTGTCCATCGGTTCGGCGGCCGGGGTGGCCCTGATGGGAAGCGCCCGCGGCATTTACACCTTCGGCAATCATCTGAAATGGACCTGGGCCATTGCCCTCGGCTACGCCGCCAGCATCTACCTGCATCTGCTGATCAACCAGCGGTATTTCCACTAATGGCTCGGATCGGATGATCGAAAGGAGGCGGGGAGGCGACTCCCCGCTTTTTTAATGCCCGCTCTCTATGTCCATATCCCCTTCTGCCGGCGGAAATGCCCCTACTGCGATTTTTTTTCTCTCGCCGAGCACGGCGAAGACCTGACCGCCTATCCCGACCTGCTCAGCCGGCATCTCGAACTGGCGCCCGGGCAGGGATGGCGCGGCCCCTTTGAATCCGTCTTCTTCGGCGGCGGCACCCCCTCGCTCCTGCCACCGGCGGCAATCGGCCGTATTCTGGAGACGGCCGCCCGTCGTTTCGGCATAACGGCCGGGGCCGAGATCTCCCTCGAAGCCAATCCGGGAACGGTTACTCCTGACACCCTCGCCGGCTATCGCGCCGCCGGGGTCAATCGGCTCTCCCTCGGAATTCAATCCTTCAGCCCGGCCAGCCTGCGCCGGCTGGGGCGCATTCATTCGCCGCAGCAGGCCAGGGCGGCGGTCGCATGGGCGCGCCAGGCCGGTTTCGCCAATCTCTCCTGCGACCTGATGTTCGCCACCCCGGGTCAGAGCCGTCGCCGGCTCCTGCGCGATCTGGACTCTCTGCTGCAACTCGATCCAGCACATGTTTCGTGTTACGGTCTGGCCATCGAAGAAGATACGCCTTTCCAGCACCAGCACGCGCATGGTGAATTTTCCCTGCCCGGTGAAGAAACCCATGCCGATTTTTTTCGCTTGATCCACGAACGGCTGACCGACGCCGGTTTTCGCCATTATGAGATTTCCAACTATGCCCGGCCCGGGCGCGAATGCCGGCACAACCTGAATTACTGGCAACGTGGCGGTTATCTGGGGATCGGCGCCGGCGCTCATTCCTTCGCCGATAGCGGCTGGGGGCGAAGGCTGGCCGTCCCTGGCGATTTGCCGCTTTATGCGCAGCGTCTGGGCGAGGGGCGGGATCCGGCTGAGGTGTTGGAGGGTTTCGAGCGGACCGGCGCCATGGCGGAAACCCTTTATCTCGGACTGCGCACCGCCGCCGGCGTGGACGAAGCCGCATTTCGCCGGCGCTTTGGCGGCGGGGTGGCGGAGAGCTTTCCGGCCGCCGTCCGCCACGCCGGTCAGCACCTGCAACTGACCGCCGGCGCTTGGCGCTTCGACCTTTCCGGCTGGCTGCTGTACGACCATCTGATCTCTCCTTTCCTGTGAAAAGTTGCTGCATTTACGCCCCCTTTGCCCTTGACAAAGGCAAGGGCCGTTGTTATTTTGTTGACTGTTAGCACTCTTTGCCTGGGAGTGCTAAACGACAGCCGGATTTTCCGGCTTGTTTTTTGGGACAAAGTGCATGGCTGAGGAACTGAACGACAGAAGCCGCAAAATTCTCGAAGCCATCATCGAGGATTATATTGAATCGGCCGAGCCGGTGGGCTCCCGCGCGATCACCCGCCGCCATCTCCTGAGCTTGTCGCCGGCCAGCGTCCGCAACGTCATGGCCGATCTGGAAGAGATGGGCTTTATCTGCGCTCCGCACACCTCCGCCGGTCGGGTGCCGACGGAAAAAGGCTATCGCTATTACATCGACTCCCTGTTGCAGGTGCGGCAGCTCAGCCGCAGCGATCAGCAGCGGATCGAGGGCAATTACCGCCTCAAGGGGCTGCGGGTGGAGGAGGTTCTGCGCGAGGCGGGCAAGGTTTTATCCTCCATCTCCCACTATACCGGCTTGGTGCTGGCGCCCCGGCTCTACAGCACCGTATTTCGTCATATCGAGTTTGTCCGGCTGTCCAGCGGCCGCATCCTGGTGGTTCTGGTCACCCAGTCGGGAATCGTCCAGAACAAGCTGATCGAAACGACCGAGGACCTCAGCCAGGGGGATCTCGAGCAGATGAGTAATTATCTCAACCAGACCCTGTCCGGCCTGACCATTCAGGAAGTCAAGACCCGCATCGTCGACGAGATGGCCCAGGAAAAAGCTCTCTATGATCGGCTGATGAGTCAGGCGCTGCAATTTTCGCGGCAGGCGTTGCTCGATGAGGATAGTGGTCAGGTGTTTATCGAGGGGGCGGCGAATATGCTGGAGCAGCCCGAATTCAGCAACCTGGAGCGGATGAAGCGGCTCTTTCTCGCCTTTGAGCAGAAAAGCCAGCTGATCGAGTTGCTCGACAAGAGCCATAAGGCGATCGGCGTGCAGATTTTTATCGGCAGCGAAACCGAATACAGCGAAATAGAGGGATGCAGTCTGGTTACGGCCGCTTATTCCAGCCGACTCGGTAGCATCGGCACCCTGGGGGTGATCGGCCCGACCCGCATGCCTTATTCTCTGGTCATTCCGATTGTCGACTACACGGCGCGGATGGTCAGCAAAATTTTCGAAACCGATTCGCATTAGGAGAGAATAGGTGCCCAAAAAAAACAAAAAGCAGGACGAACAGGAAAAAGAGGCCAGTCCGGTAGCCGAAGAAAGCGGCGGGGTCGAAACCGAACCCGCGCCGCCCGTCGTCGAAGAGGAGCTTGAAACCACGCGCGCCCTGGCGGCCAAAAACTGGGATCTTTACCTGCGTTCGCAGGCCGAGTTGGACAACTTTCGCAAGCGGGCGCAACGGGACAAGGAAGATCTGTCCCGTTTCGCCAACGAATCGATTCTGCGCGAGCTGCTGCCGGTCATCGACAATCTGGAGCGCGCGGTGGAGCACGCGGAAAAGGGCGGCGCCGATGATCTGCTGCAAGGGGTGCAGATGACCCTCAGCCAATTTCACAAGGTCCTGGAAAAATTCGGCGTCACACCGATCGTCGCCGTGGGCGAACCCTTCGACCCGGCCCGGCACGAAGCGGTCGGCCAGGTGGAAAGCCGGGACCTGCCGCCGAACGCGGTGGCGCAGGAGCTGCAAAAGGGCTATCTGCTCAACGATCGATTGCTGCGCCCCTCAATGGTGATGATCGCCAAGGCGCCGGTCGGAGAATAAATAAACGCATCGCGTCTGTTAAAAGACAGAAACGCGGATAAGGAGGATAGACAATGGCTAAAGTTATCGGCATCGACCTGGGCACCACCAACTCCTGCGTCGCCGTCATGGAAGGTGGGGAGCCGGTGGTCATCGCCAACTCGGAAGGATCCCGCACCACCCCTTCAATGGTCGCTTTTACCGAGAGTGGCGAGCGTCTGGTCGGACAGCAGGCCAAACGGCAGGCGGTCACCAACCCGGCAAACACCCTTTTTTCCATCAAGCGTCTGATCGGCCGCAAATTCGACACCGACCAGGTGCGCAAGGACATCCAGATCAGCCCTTTCAGTATCCTCAAGGCCGACAACGGCGATGCCTGGGTTGAGGCGCACGGCAAGAAATACAGCCCGCCCGAGATCTCGGCCATGGTGTTGCAGAAGATGAAGCAGACCGCCGAGGATTATCTTGGCGAGCCGGTGACCGAGGCCGTCGTGACGGTGCCCGCCTATTTCAACGATTCGCAGCGGCAGGCGACCAAGGACGCCGGCAAGATCGCCGGTCTGAATGTGTTGCGCATCATCAACGAGCCGACGGCGGCCGCCCTGGCCTATGGTCTGGACAAGAAGAAGGAAGAGAAGATCGCCGTCTTCGACCTGGGCGGCGGCACCTTCGACGTCTCCATCCTGGAGCTTGGCGACGGGGTGTTCGAAGTCAAGTCGACCAACGGCGACACGTTTCTTGGCGGCGAGGATTTCGACCAGCGCATCATCGACTACATCGCCGATGAGTTCACCAAAGACCAGGGCATCAACCTGCGCCAAGATAAAATGGCTTTGCAGCGCCTGAAAGAGGCGGCGGAGAAAGCGAAGATCGAGCTTTCCTCCTCGGTGGAGACCGACATCAATCTACCCTTCATCACCGCCGATCAGAGCGGCCCGAAGCATCTGAACATTCGCCTGACCCGGGCCAAACTGGAGAGCATCTGCGCCGATCTGCTTGAAAAGCTGGTCGCGCCGTGCCGGACTGCCCTCAAGGATTCCGGTCTGTCGGCTTCGGAAGTGGACGAGGTGATCCTGGTCGGCGGCATGACGCGCATGCCGGCGGTGCAGAAAAAGGTGCAGGAGATCTTCGGCAAGGCCCCCAGCAAGGGGGTCAATCCGGACGAGGTGGTGGCCATCGGCGCCGCCATTCAGGGCGGCGTGCTCAAGGGCGAAGTCAAGGACGTGCTGCTTCTCGACGTCACGCCGCTTTCCCTGGGCATCGAAACCCTCGGCGGGGTGATGACCAAGCTTATTGAAAAGAACACCACCATCCCCTGCAAAAAAAGCCAGGTTTTCTCCACCGCCGCCGACAATCAGCCGGCGGTATCGGTGCACGTGCTGCAGGGCGAGCGCGAAATGGCGGGAGACAACAAGACGATCGGCCGTTTCGAACTCGTCGGCATTCCGCCGGCGCCGCGTGGGATGCCGCAGATCGAGGTGACTTTCGATATCGACGCCAACGGCATCCTGCATGTTTCGGCCAAAGACCTGGGAACCGGCAAAGAGCAGTCGATCCGCATCACCGCCTCCTCCGGACTCTCCGAGGCGGAAATCGAAAATATGGTCAAGGACGCCGAGGCGCACGCCGGCGAGGATAAAAAGAAACGCGAAATGATCGAGGCGCGCAATCAGGCCGACAGCCTGGTGTACACCACCGAGAAATCGCTCCAGGAGCACGGGGACAAGGTGGACGCCGAGACCCGCGGCAAGATCGAGCAGGAGCTGGCCGAGCTGAAACAGGCGATGGAAGGTCAGGACGCCGAACTTATCCAGAAGAAGACCGAGTCCCTCGCCCAGGCCTCGCACAAGCTCGCCGAAGCGATGTATGCCAAGGCGCAGGCGGAGACGCCGGCTGGCGATCAGCCGGAAGCCGGCGGCGATCCGGATGTGGTCGAGGCCGAGTTCGAGGAAGTCGACGAAAAGAAGAAATAACCGCGGCAGGCACAGCGCGGCTGGCTTGGCAACAGGAGCCGGGGTTTACCCTCGGCTCCTGTTGCCGTTGAAAATGTACTGACAGAAGGGAAGGCTTCGGTATATCATTGCCGTCTCAAATTTCCCGGTGAGGTTATCTTTTGGCAAAACGCGACTACTACGAAGTGCTGGAGGTTCACCGCAACGCCAGCGAGACCGAAATCAAAAAAAACTACCGTCGTTTGGCCCTCAAATGCCACCCCGATAAAAATCCCGGTGATGCCGCGGCGGAAGAGCAGTTCAAAGAGCTTTCCGAAGCGTATGCCGTCCTTTCCGATCCGCAAAAGCGCGCCACCTACGATCAGTACGGGCATGCCGGTCTGAACAACGCCGGCTATTCCGGCGGTGGCGGCTTCGGTTTCGGCGGCAGTCCCTTCGAGGACATTTTCGGCGACATTTTCGGCGATATTTTTGGCGCCGGCACTCGCCGGGGGCGCGGCCGGCGCGGCGACGACCTGCGCTACAACCTCACCATTTCCTTCGAGGAAGCGGCGTTCGGACTGGAGACAAAGGTCCAGATTCCCCGGCACCAAACGTGCGGCGTCTGCGACGGCTCCGGGGCCAAGCCCGGCACGTCCTTGAAAACGTGCTCGACCTGCCGGGGGGCTGGCCAGGTGCGTTATCAGCAGGGGTTCTTTTCCCTCACCCGCCCTTGTCCGGACTGTTCCGGCGCCGGCAAAATCATCGAACAACCCTGCCCCGAATGTCGGGGCGCCGGCAGGGTGCGGGAGAAAAAAACCATTTCCCTGAAAATTCCCGCCGGGGTGGAGACCGACAACCGGCTCAAACTCAGCGGCGAAGGGGAGGCCGGGGCGCAGGGCGGGCCGCCGGGCGATCTTTATGTGGTCATCACGGTCAAAGATCACCCCATTTTCAAGCGCGAGGGGCAGAACATCATCTGCGAGGTCCCCATTTCCTTTCCCCAGGCGGCCCTCGGCTGCGAACTGGAGGTGCCGACCCTGGAGGGCAAAGTCAGCGTCAAGGTTCCGCCCGGCACCCAGTCGGGCAAAATTCTGCAGTTGTCGGGCAAGGGAATGCCGCACCTGCAGGGCTACGGCCGTGGTGAGCAACTGGTCATTCTGCGGGTGGAAACGCCGACCCGGCTGACCGCGCGGCAGAAGGAGCTTCTCGACGAGTTCGCCCGGGAAAGCGGCGAGGACGGGCATCCCCTCGGCAAGGGTTTCCTCGACAAGGTGAAAGAGTTGTTCGGTTGATGAATATGCCGAAGGAGGGCGAAAAAATGGCCATCCGTTTTCTGTTGCTGCTGGTAATTCTCTGCTGCGCCGCTCCGGCTCTGGGAGCGGAGCGGGCGGAAAGCGGCATGGGATCGCTGCAGCAGGGCATCGAACTGTATCGGGGGGGGCAGCCGGAGGAAGCTTTGAACCGGCTGCGGGCCTTTGTCGTGCGCCACGGCGACTCCCCCCTGCTGCCCGAAGCCTACCTTTATCTCGCGCGAATTTTTCTCGACACCGGCCGCCCCGACGAGGCGCTGACCTACATTGAGCGCATCGCCCACGAGCGGATGCTTCCGGAAATGCGCTTGATCCGGGGAGCCGCCCTGGTGGCCACTGGTCAGGCGCAACGGGGAGTCGAAATTCTTCTGCCGTTGGAAAAGGACCTCCTGGGCGATGCCGATCGACGCCTGCGGTTGCAATCGCTGGCCGATGGCAATGCGGCCCTCGGTCAATCGCTGCAGGCGCTCTTTTTTCTCCACCGCTCGCTGCACCTCCCCGGCGCGGTTGAGGAAGCGGGGTTGCAGCAGGCGCATCTATTGCTCCGCGATCAGTTGAGCGATGCCGAACTTGCGGAGGCGGCATTCATGTTTGGTGGCGCCGCCATCGGCGAAGACGCGCGTCTGCAACAGGCGCTGCGCGCCTTTGGCCGCGGGGAAACGGCGGAGGCGCGTCGGCTGGCCGCCGAGGTGGTGCGCGGCGGCGTTCCCTTCCCGTATCGGCGCGACGCGGTGCAACTGATGCAGCGCCTGGCCGGGGAAAGCTGGGTCGAGCGCAGCATCGGCGTGATTTTGCCGTTGAACGGACGGTATGCGACTTTTGGCGCCCTGGTGCGCCGCGGCATGGAACTGGCGCAGCAGGTGCACGGCGAAACGGGGGTGCGCTTTCTTTTTACCGATACCGATGCGGATGCCGAAAAAAGCGCGCAGGCCGTTTCCGACCTGGTCATCAACCAACGGGTGATGGCGATCGCCGGCCCGCTCACCGGCGGCGCCGCCGCCGCCGCCGCCGCACGGGCGCAGGAGGAGCAGGTGCCTTTGCTGACGCTCTCGCAGCGCGAGGGGTTGCCCGAGTTGGGCAGCTATGTTTTTCGCGATTGCCTCACCTCGCGGCTGCAGGTGCAGGCATTGGTGACCTATGCGATGGAGGTGAAGAAGATTTCCTCCTTCGGCATTCTGTATCCCGAAAATAAGCTTGGCCGGGAGATGACCGGCCTTTTTGCCCAAGAGGTGATCTCCCGGGGCGGCCAGGTGACCGACCGCCAGGGCTATGCGGAAAATGCCACCGATTTTCGCCACCAGGTACGGCTGCTGCAGGGCCGGGATCCCGCTTTGCCCGATGTGGAGCCGGCTCCCGACGAACCGCCCGCCGCCCCCCCCGCCTTCCAGGCGTTGTTCATCCCCGATTACGCCGACCGCATCGGCCTGATCGCGCCACAACTGGTTTTCTACGGACTGGAAGACACCCAGTTGCTGGGGATCAACGGATGGAACTCGCCGGAATTGCTGCGATTGGCCGGCAACTTTCTGGAGGGGGCGGTTTTTGTCGACGGTTTTTTCCGCTACAGTCCCTATCCTTTCGTCAGCGAATTCGTCAACCTCTATTTTGAAAAATACGGCGAAGAGCCATCCATTCTGGAGGCGCAGGGTTTCGATGTCGCCGGCATTCTGCTCACCGCCCTCAGAGATCCGGGGGTGCGAACGCGCGACGATCTACGGCTTGCACTGATGAATCTTCGCAACTATCCGGGAGTGACCGGCGCCACCAGTTTCGATTTGCAGGGGGAGGCGGAAAAAATTCTTTTCCTGCTGCAGGTGCGCAACGGCGATATCGTCCAGATCAATTAAGGAACGCAAGCGCGGCTCCGGCGGATCCCGCCTCGAGCCGCTGCCGATCTTTTCCCCCGGTCCACTCTTCGCGTCAAACGCTATTGTCCATGGGGGCTGATCGCCGCACCATGGTTTTTGCCCGCCTTCGCCACCGCCTAACGGGGCGCGCCGCCCCCTCCCTGGCGGACGAAAAGAAAAACCCCTCAGTTCTTGGGCACTTTGCCTTGACGAAAGGGCACAAGAATGCTAAAGTATATAGATTCAAAACAAGGAGAATCCAATGTTCAAAATCGGAGAGTTGGCTGTCTATCCAACCCAGGGAGTCGGGGTGATTGAGGCGATTGAGGCCAAGCAGGTCGGTGAGGAACAGCTGGATTTTTACATTCTGCGGATTGTCGACAGCGACATGACGATCATGGTTCCGGTATCCAATGCCAATCTGGTCGGCTTGCGCTGTCTCATCGACAAGGACCGGATCGCCTCGGTGTATAACGTCCTGGAGGCGAAGCAGATGAACGGCACGGCGATTCCCTCCTGGAGTCGTCGCCAGCGCGAATACAACGAGAAAATCAAAACCGGCGACCTCTTCGAGGTGGCGCAGGTGCTGCGGGAACTTTATCAGATTCGCGAGGGGAAGGAACTCTCCTACGGTGAGAAAAAGGTCCTGGAACTCGCCCGCAAGCTGCTGGTAAAAGAAATTGCCTTCGCCGAGGGCGCCAAGGAAGAGTTGGTGGCCGAGCGCGTGGAAAAGATTTTTTTCCACTAAAACGTCGCGTGCCAACCATCGATGAACGGAGCCGGCTTTCCAATAAGCCGGCTCGATTATTTCCGGGAGCCCGATGAGCGCCATCGTACTGATTCCCGCTGCCGGCGCCGGCCGACGTATGGGATGCGCCGGCAACAAACAATATCTGCAGTTTGCCGATCGGCCGATTCTCGCCCACACCATTTCCGTATTTGACCAGCATCCGGCCATCGAGAAAATATTCGTTATTTCGCCCGCGGACGAAATCGCCTTCTGCCGGGCCGAAATCGTCGAGCGCTTCGGTTTTGCCAAGGTGTGCGATGTGGTTGCCGGCGGCAATGAACGGCAGGATTCGGTGCGCAACGGATTGCAGGCCTGCGGCGCCGCCGCCGCGCAAATCATCCTCATTCACGATGGCGTGCGCCCCTTTTTGCAGGCCGCTGTGATCGACCAGGCGATCGGCCTGGCGGCCGAGGTCGGCGGCTGCGTGGTTGGCGTGCCGGTGGTCGATACCATCAAGGAAGTCGATGCCAACCTTATCGCCGGGACCCCCGACCGCCGCCGTTTGTGGCGGGCGCAGACCCCCCAAGTCTTCCCTTTTCAGGTTATCGACGCGGCGCACCGGCAGGCTTGGCAAGAAGGCTTTTACGGCACCGACGACGCCTCGCTGGTCGAGCGTCTTGGCCTGCCGGTGGCGATGCTGGCCGGCAGTTATCGCAATATCAAGATAACTACGCCGGAGGATCTGCTTCTGGCCCGGATGTTTCACGAGGAAGGGGAGGGATCTTATGCTGCGCATCGGCCACGGATATGATGTGCATCGGCTCTGCGCCGAGCGGCCCCTCATTATCGGCGGGGTGGAAATTCCGCATCCCCTCGGCCTGCTTGGCCATTCCGATGCCGACGTGCTGCTGCACGCCATTTGCGACGCCGTTCTCGGCGCCCTGGGCGCCGGCGATATCGGCCGGCATTTTCCCGACACCGACCCGGCCTTCAAGGGCATTTCCAGCCTCAAGCTGCTGCGTCGGGTGATGCAACTGGCGGCGGAGCGAGGGTACGAAATCGGCAACCTCGATGCCACCATCATTGCCCAAAAGCCTAAACTGGCCCCCTATATCGCCGCAATGGTCGAGCGTATCGCCGCTGCCTGCGCCACCGTTCCCGACCGGGTCAACGTCAAAGCGACCACCACCGAAGAACTGGGTTTCGCGGGGCGATGCGAAGGGATTTCGGCGCATGCCGTGGTTCTGCTGCGCCGTGCCACCGGTTTAGCCGCAGAACTCTGAATTTTTCCGCCCCGATCTCCGGACGGATGGCCAAACGCGAAAGGTCTTCTTCTCTATGAGCGATGAAAACAAGCCCTCTGCCAATTTCGTCCGCAATCTCATTTCCGAGGACTTGCAAACGGGACGCCGCCAAGGCGTCGTCACCCGTTTTCCACCCGAGCCGAACGGCTATCTGCATATCGGCCATGCCAAATCGATCTGGCTGAATTTTGGCCTGGCGGCCGATTTCAACGGGCGCTGCCATTTGCGGATGGACGACACCAATCCGGAGAAGGAGAGCGTCGAATATGCCGAGGCGATTCAGCAGACGGTGCGCTGGCTCGGTTGCGACTGGGGAGAGCATCTCTATTTCGCCTCCGATTATTACGAACGGCTCTACGAATATGCGGAGGAACTGATCCGCAACGGCAAAGCCTACGTCGACAGCCTGAGCGCCGAAGAGGTGCGGGAGCACCGCGGCACCCTGAGCGAGCCGGGGCGGGAAAGCCCCTATCGCGCCCGGCCGGTGGAGGAAAATCTCGATCTGTTCCGTCGCATGCGCAGCGGCGAGTTTGCCGACGGCAGTCACACCCTTCGCGCCAGGATCGACATGGGTTCGCCGAACATGAATCTGCGCGATCCGGTCATCTACCGTATCCAGCGCCTGCCCCATTACCGCACCGGCGACCGCTGGTGCATCTACCCCATGTACGATTTTGCCCATCCGATTTCCGATGCCATCGAGGGCATCACCCATTCGGTCTGCACCCTTGAATTCGAGGATCACCGCCCCCTGTATGACTGGTTTCTCGATAACCTCAGCGTCCCCTGTCATCCGCAACAGATCGAGTTCGCGCGCCTCAACCTGGCCTACACCATAATGAGCAAGCGCAAGCTGCTCGAACTGGTGAAGGAAAACCACGTCGCCGGATGGGATGACCCGCGGCTGCCGACGCTGGTCGGGCTGCGCCGGCGCGGCTACACGCCGGAGGCGATCCGGCTGTTTTGCGAACGCATTGGGGTTGGAAAAGCGGACAGCTGGATCGATATGGGCGTTCTTGAGGAATGCGTGCGCGACGACCTGAACCGTCGGGCGCCGCGGACGATGGCCGTTTTGCGCCCGCTCAAGGTGGTCATCGAAAATTATCCGGAAGGGCGGGAGGAAACTTTCGAGGCGCCGAACCATCCCGCCGATCCGCAGATGGGCGCGCGCCCGGTGACCTTCGGCCGCGAGGTGTATATCGAGCGCGACGACTTTCTCGAAGAGCCGCCCAAAGGATTTTTTCGCTTGGCGCCGGGGCGCGAAGTTCGGCTGCGTTTCGCCTACGTCATCCGCTGCGAAAAGGTGGTGCGCGATGCCGCCGGCGAGATCGTCGAACTGCGCTGCACCTATGATCCGACGACCAGCGGCGGGGCCAATCCAGAGGGGCGCAAAGTCAAGGGGACAATCCACTGGGTTTCCGCGGCGCATGCCCGGGAAGCCGAGGTGCGTCTTTATGATCGGCTGTTCACCATCGCCAATCCCGGTGGCGACAAGAACATCGATTACCGGGAATTCCTCAACCCCGCTTCCCTGGAAATTCTGACCGGCTGCAAAGTCGAGCCGGCCCTGGCCTCGGCCCAGCCGGAGAGCCGTTTTCAGTTCGAGCGTCTCGGCTACTTCTGTGTCGATACCGGCGAGGCCGCATCCGGGCGGCTGGTTTTCAACCGCACGGCGACCCTGCGCGACTCCTGGGCGAAAGCCGGACAAGGGGGCGCCGGTTGAAACAGCGCCCAGCGGATGCGCAATGAAAAGGGTTCTGCAGGTAGGCATCGTCGGCGAGGATTCACTGCGGAACCGGCTTTTGGCCAGTCTTGTTGCCACCGCCGGTCATCAAACGACCATTCTCGCCCACCCGCGCATGGAAACCATTCGCGACCAGCACCTCGATGTGCTTTTGCTCGATCTGTCCGATGCCGAAGCGAAGGGCGAGGAATTGTTCCGGCGTCTGGTGCGGCAACGCCTTACCGGCCGCACGCCGGTGATCGTCTTCAGCCAACGATTCGAGCTCGAATACGAGCTGCTTGACGCCTATGACTTTCTTTCTCCGACGGCCGACCCCCAGCGGTTGCTCGAAGATCTGGCGCTGCTGGCCGCCGGACCGGCCGCCGAGGAGGCCTATTCGCCGCTAACTCCGGAGGCGGCCGAGTCGTTCCAGTCCTTCCTTGCCGAGCACGCCGGTTTGCATTTCGACCAGCGAAACCTGCGCCTGCTCGAACGGGGGTTGCATCGCCGCATGCGGGCGGTGCGGAGCCCGGATTATCCCGCCTATTTTCGCTACCTCGAGCAAAACTTCGCCACCCGCGGTGAACTACAAAAACTTCTCAGTCTGTTGACCGTTGGGGAGACCTATTTTTTTCGGTATCGCTCCGACCGGGAGGCTTTGCTCCATTACGTCCTCCCCGAGCTGATTCGCCGCCGCAAAGCCGAGCGCCGCCTGTCCATCTGGTCGGCAGGCTGCTCCACTGGCGAAGAGCCGTATTCGATCGCCATCCTCCTGCTCGAGCATTTCCCGCAATTATCCGATTGGCGGATCGATATTCTGGCGACGGATATCAACAAACGCTCGCTGAACCAGGCGCGGCAAGGCGTATATCGCCGACATGCGTTGCGCTGTGCCGCCGGACCCTACATCGATCGTTATTTTACGCCGCTGCAGGATGACCGGTATCAGCTCGATTCGCGGGTGCGCGATCTGGTCCGGTTCGCTTATTACAATCTCCAGGCAAGCGAACCGCCGCAAATGACCGATGGGGGGCCGCCGGATGTGATCTTCTGCCGGAATGTCCTGATTTATTTTCGCCGTGCGACATTTTGCCAAATTATCGCCAGATTTCAGCAGTATCTGCCAGAGGGGGGGTATCTTTTTCTCGGGCATGCCGAAAATCTCGCGGGAATGTCCGATCTTTTTCAGCCGGTGCATGAGCACGGCGCCTTTTTTTATCGATCGGTTGCGCCGGACGAAAAAAGCAAGCCGCCCCGGATTGCCACCGCCCTGGAACCGCCGGGATCTGGGAGTTCCGGCAAAATCCCGGACCCTCCTCCCGGGCCGGTTATCCGCAAAACCGCAGCGTCGCCGGCGCTCCCTGGTTTGCCGCCACAGGCAAGGACGGTTCCCGATACGGCCGTGCTGCTCGACAGGGCGCGACAGGCTTTCGACCGGGAAGACTTTGCCGAGGCCGAGAGCCTCTTCACCGAAGTTCTCCGATTTCGCCCGGAAAATCTCGAAGCGATTACCGGCCAGGGATTGATTCTCGCCAACCAGGGCCGCTATGCCGCAGCGCGGGAATTCTGCGCCCGAGCGCTTCGCCTGGACGATTTGTACCCGAATGCCTACCTGCTGTCCGGACTGACCTACGACATGGAGGGGGATTTGGAACGGGCCGCAGCGGAATACCAAAGAGTTTTATGGTTGAAGATGGATTTTATCGCCGCGCACTATTTCCTTGCCCGGGTGCATGGCCGGCAAGGAAAGAGCACCGAGGCGGCTCGCGATTTTCGCAATGTGCTCCGGCATTTGGAGAAATTGCCGGCGGAGACGATCGTTCCGCATTCGGGTGGATTGTCCCGCGAGGTGTTCCTGGAAGTGTGCCGGGAAGATCTGGCGAAGCTTACCCCCGCCCCTTGATCGCGCCCTTTTAGCCCCTCCTCTGCGGTGAAGATTTTCCCGCGAAAACCCCTCCGGATCCGCCGCCGGTCAAAATAAAACACCGTTGCTTTCCCGTTGACAGCAATTATCACCCGGTTATAATGCCCCAGCGGATGAATTTCCCTCGCGGTTACGTGCAATTAAAACAAGCCGAGTAATTATAGGGCCGACGGCAAAATTTTTCCCAAGGAGTTTGCGATGGCCAAAAGGATCATTGTAATTGACGACAGCCACCTGCTTCTGGCAATGGCCGGCGATGTTCTCAAAGAGGCCGGGTACGATGTGATCACCACCGACAGCGGCATCGAGGCCAACCAATACATTTATTCAGCGCAAACCCCGGATCTCATTCTTATCGATGTCATGATGCCGCTGCTCAACGGCGACCGCAAGGTGCGTCTGCTGAAAGAGCGGGAGAAAAGCCGCCATATTCCGGTGGTGTTGATGTCGAGCAAGGAGGAAGACGAATTGCGGGAACTGGTTCGGCAATCGGGCGCCAACGGCTACATTCGCAAACCCTTCAATCCGCAATCCTTCCTGAAGCAGGTGGCAAGTTTCCTCGTAGATTGAGTGCCTCATGAACCAGAAAAACAGTTACGACATCGGTAAAGTCCTGCGGGAGATGCGCGAGGAATACTGGCGCGGCATCGAAGAGGTCGGCGAATCGGTGGCGGAAACCGCCGACTATCTGGTTTTTGGCCTGGACGGCGAGCGGTTCGGGTTGCCGACGAAAGTGATCCGTGAGGTGCTGCGCCTGCCGAAGATGGTGCGTGTGCCGCGGGTCCCGGAGTCCATTCGCGGCGTGATCAACCTGCGCGGACAGATCGTGGCGGTAACGGATCTGCGGCCGTTGCTCGGTCTGGCCGGAAGAGAGACCCCCGCTTCCGCCCGGCTCGTGGTGGTCGAGGCTGCCGGCGTGACGACCGCCTTGCTGGCCGAACAGGTGGAAGGCATCCGGTCGCTGCCCACCGCCGCCGTCGAACCGCTGACCTCCGGTCTGACCGGTTTCCCGCGGGAGGTGGCTTTGGGACAGGTGGCTGAAAGCGGCGGATTTCTGATACTGCTCGATCTTGATTGCATTCTTTCCCGGCCGGAGCTGATCGTGGATCAGCAGGGGGAATAAGAAATTTTATTCCTTACCTTTTCTATGAGGTGAACATGTTGCATTGGCTGACCGACCGCATTTCCAAAAAAATAGTCTTATCCCTGATTCTCGTCCTGACCATCATCATGATCATTTTCACCACCCTTCTGGTGCTGCAACGGGGGAAGGTTTTGCGCACGCAAATGCTGACCAAGGCCCGCACCATGGCGCTGGTCGGGGCGAAGATGATGGAGCGGGTTCTTGAGGACGCCATCGACAGCGGCCGGTTCACCCAAGAGGAGATTTTCGATACCGATTATCGCCCGATCGTCGAAGGCCCCCTCGCCGGGGCGGCGATCCCGAAATTCCATACCGCCTACGACCTCTATCTGGATGCCCGCATAGCGGATATCCAAGATACTTTCGTCAATGAAGACAGTATGGTGGTTTTCGCCGTCCTGGTGGACCACAACGGTTATCTTCCCACCCATAACTCGATCTATTCGCAGCCTCTTACCGGCAACGCCGAAAAGGACAAAACCGCAAATCGCACCAAACGCATGTTCAACGACAAGGAGGGACTGACCGCCGCCCAGTACGACGGCGCCGATGGCAACAAATTCCTGCGGCAGGTTTATCCGCGCGACACCGGCGAACTCATGTGGGACGTGTCGGCGCCCGTTTTCGTCAAAGGGCAGCACTGGGGGGGCTTTCGCATCGGCTTCTCCATGCAGGAAATGGAGCAGACGATCGCCGATCTGCGCAACACGGTCGCCTTTTCCCTTTTCCTGGTGCTGATCGCCGCGTCCCTGACCATTTTGATCGTCGTAAACCGCCTAACCCGGCCTCTGAAACAGCTGACCGAAGTGGCCGATCGGATCGCCGATGGGCAGTTGGACGAAAAAATCGACTTCGCCTCACGGGATGAGATCGGCAAACTGGCCCGGGCGCTGAACAAGATGACCCAGGTGATCCTGAAAAACCTGCAGGGGGAAATCGACAAGAGCGCGCGGGTGATCGTGACGGTAAAAGAGGCCATTCAGCAACTCTTGTCGAGCGCCAACGAGATCATGGCCATCACCACCGAACAATCCTCCGGCGCTACCCAGCAGGCGACGGCGGTGCAGGAAGCGACCACCACCTCCGAAGAGATTGCGGTAACGGCCAAACAGGTGGCCGAGAATGCCCTGATGGTGGAAGGGATGGCCGAGCAGGCGAGCGTTGCCGGCACGCGTGGCGTTCAGGCGATGGAAGAGGCGATGGGCGGGATGGTCCGGTTGAAGGAGCAGGTGATGTCCGTTGCCGAGGCGATGCTCGAACTCGGTGAAAATTCCCAGAAGATCGGCGGCATCATCGACATCATCGACGAGATCTCCGATCAGACCAACCTGCTGGCGCTGAACGCGGCGATCGAGGCCGCCGGCGCCGGGGAAGCAGGGAAGCGTTTCTCCATCGTCGCCAACGAGGTGAAGCGGCTCGCCGAGCGCACGGCCGACGCCACCGGGCAAATCAAAAGCCTGATCGGGGAAATCCAGAAAGCAACCAACAGCACCATCATGCGCACCGAAGAAGGGACCAAGGGAGTCGACGCGGCCAGCACGATGGTGGCAAACATTGCCGAGGCGTTGAACAACATCATGCGCTCGGTGAACGAGACGACCGGTGCGGCGCGGGAAATAAAGCTTTCCACCCAGCAACAGACAACGGCAAGCGAACAGATGGCGGAGACCATTGCCGAGGTGCGGGATGTGGCGACCCAGGTGGCGGCGAGTGCGGAGGAGACCGCCCAATCGATCACCGAACTGACCACCCTGGCCGAGCGGCTGAAGGATTTGGTGGAGGATGAGGGGTAGTGGACGTCCGCCGCTACATCGAAGTTTTCTCCCGCGAGGCGGAAGAGCATCTGCAGTGCCTGCGGGACGGCTTGCTGCGCCTTGAAAAGGACGGTTTCGCCGCCCCGCTGGTGCATGAAATCCTGCGCAGCGCCCACACGATAAAGGGATCGGCGGGCTTGCTCGATATGGGGAAAGTCGTCCAGGTCGCGCACCGGATGGAAGATATTCTCAAGGAGGTCGAGGAGGAGACCCGGCCCCTTGATTCCGAACTCATCGACATCCTGCTGATGGGCGCCGATACCCTGGAAGCTCTGGTCGCCGAAGCAGTGGCGGGAGAGGCGGATCAGCTCGATATCGCCGCGGTCATGGAGGCGCTGCGCGAGGGACGCCTTGGGGCGCGGCCGACGCCGGTCGCAACCCCGGGCAAAGCGGAAAAACAGGAGCGGGGGGATATGGTTCGCGCCAGCGTCGCGCGCCTCGATCAGATCGGCAATCTGGTGGGTGAACTGGTGATTCAACGCCGGTTCCTTGAGGAACGGACCCGGCAGACGATTCAGCTCCACAAGCGGCAGGAAAACTTTCTGCGTTATCTGCGCAAAACGGAAAACCTGAAGACAGCCAAAGGAATCGCCGATGACCTGCGCAGCCTCAGCATCGAGATGGATCGGGATCTGCTGAACCTGACCTATCTCTCCCGCGAACTGCAGCAGGGGACGATGGAACTGCGCATGCTGCCCCTCGGCACCATCACCGGCGAGCTTGTCCGGATGGTCCGCGACCTGGCGCGCGAACTGGGGAAAGAGGCGACGCTGGAGGTGGTGGGCGAGGAGGTCGAACTCGACCGGAGCATGCTGGAAACGGCAAAGCCGATGCTGCTGCACCTGCTGCGCAACTCCGTCGACCATGGCATCGAGACGCCCGAAGATCGGCGCAAGGCGGGCAAGCCCGCCGCCGGCAAAATCCAACTTACCGCCCGCTACGAAAGAGGGTTTGTTCAATTGTTGCTGCGCGATGACGGGCGGGGGATCGATCCGAATGCGGTGCGGCGGGTAGCGGCGGAGCGGCGGGTTATGACCGCTGCCGAGGCGGAGATGCTGACGGACCGGGAAGCGGTCTACCTCATCCTGCGCCCGGGGTTCACCACGCGGGAGTTCATCACCGATGTCTCGGGGCGCGGCATCGGCATGGACGTGGTTAAAGACAGTATCGACCGGGTAAAGGGAAATCTGACCATCGAGAGCGTTCCTGGCCGGGGCACCGATATGCACTTGCAGCTGCCCCTTTCCCTGGCGGTGATTACCGGGCTCGTTTTCGAATGTGAAAACCAAATTTATGCTATCCCGCTGAACTACGTTGCCGAGGTTTTGCGGCTGAGCGCGGCGGACATTCTTCTTGAAGGTGGCCGCGAAGTGGTGCGCGCCGCCGGCACGACTCTTCCCCTGTTCTCCCTTGCCGAGGTTTTCGGCCAGTCGGCCGCCGCAGTGCGCCGGATGACGGCGCTGGCTCTGCATTTTCAGGGGCGGCAAGCAGCGTTCCTCGTCAGTCGCTCCCTGGGGGTGCAGGAACTGGTGGTCCGGGGCCTCGGCAGCCAGCTGAAAAGGGTCGAATTCGTTTCCGGCGCCACCATTCTCGGCGATGGCTCGCCGGCTCTGATCCTGTCGGTGGCCGATCTCTTTGGCGAAGGCGCCCTTGGCGCCGGCTCGCGGCACAAGGCGCAGGCGGCGCCTTCCGTCGGCAAAAGCGGGCGTATTCTGGTCGTCGATGATTCGATCACCACCCGGACCATGGAACGAAATATCCTCGAAGCGCGTGGATACCAGGTCACGGTGGCGGTTTCCGGGCCCGATGCGTTGGACAAGCTCGCGGCCAACGCTTACGATCTCATCGTCAGCGATGTGGAAATGCCCGGCATGACCGGATTCGAACTGACCCGTGAAGTGCGCCGCAATGAACGCACCCGGGCGATTCCGGTTATTATTGTGACCTCCCTCGCCGCCGACGAGGATCGCCGTCAAGGCATGGAAGTCGGAGCGCAGGCGTATATCGTCAAGGGGGGATTCGACCAGGGGGTGCTGTTGGAAACCGTGGAAACCCTGATTGGCTAGGGGACAGTTGGTTCGCGTCCTGATCGCCGACGATTCGCGGCTGGTCCGTTCGATGCTGCGGGACCTGCTCTCTCAAGACCCCGACATCGAGGTGATTGCCGAGGCGGCCGACGGACGTCAGGCGGTGCTCAAAACAGCGCAGTTGCGCCCCGACCTGGTTATCCTCGACATCCGCATGCCGGTCATGGACGGGCTTGAGGCGGTAATGGAGATAATGGCCGATTGTCCGACGCCGATACTGGTGCTCTCCGCCAGTGTCGATCCCGGTGACAGCAGCGCCTTCAATGCCATCCGCTACGGCGCCCTCGACGTGCTTACCAAGCCGGGCGGCTCGGGGCATGCTTTTGCATCGATCGCCGGCCAGTTGGTCAAAAAGATCAAAAGTCTGGCCAAGGTGAAGGTCATTCACCATTTCCGCCGTCGCCCCAGCCTGGCCATCCGGCGCAGTCCCGTCGGAATTCGCCGGGATATATTGGCCATCGGGGCTTCCACCGGCGGACCACCGGCCATCTTGCGCCTGTTGAAAGAAATTCCCGCCGCCAGCGGCGCGCGGATTCTCATCGTGCAGCATATCGCCGAGGGGTTTGCCACCGGGTTTGCCGAATGGCTCGATCGGGAGACGGATCTGCGCGTTCGGCTGGCCGTCTCCGGCGATCGTCTTGAGCCTGGTTTGGCTTTGGTGGCGCCCAACGGGCGGCATCTGCAGGTGCGGGAAGAGCGCATTTTTCTCAGCGATGCGGCGCCGGTGAACAGCTGTCGACCGGCGGTGGATGTGCTGTTTGCTTCCCTGGCCCATTCCCCGCTCGCCGCCCGCACCGCAGCGGTGCTGCTGACGGGAATGGGACGCGATGGCGCCGAAGGCATGGCGGTGCTGCGAAAAAGCGGCGCCCATACCATCGCCCAGGCTGAAGCAGGCTGTGTTATCTTTGGCATGCCCAAGGCGGCCATTGACCTGGGCGCCGCCATGCAGGTGCTACCCCTTGGCGAAATCGCCCCGACCCTCCTCACCCTTTTGCGGCAGTGAAATCCCCGTCCTTTCCATTCGCCCTATTTTGTGCTATTAGAAAGGCCCTGTTTTTGACGCCTGAAAGGAGAACGGTTCACCATGCCTTTGCGCGTTTTCAACACGCTGACCGGCGGTAAAGAAGAATTCCGTCCCCTGCGCCCCGGCAAGGTCGGAATGTATGTCTGCGGCGTGACGGTATACGATTATTGCCATATCGGGCACGCCCGGGCCAATATCGTCTTCGATGTCATCTATCGGTACCTGCGGTTTTCCGGCTATGAGGTCAACTATGTTCGCAACTACACGGATGTAGACGATAAAATCATCGCTCGCGCCAATGAGCGGGGCATCGACAGCAAGCAGTTGGCGGAGGAATTCATCCGCGCTTTCGACGAGGACATGGCCCGTCTCGGCCTGGCGCCGCCGACGTGCCAGCCGAAGGCCACCGAGCACATTTCCCAGATCGTTGCCCTGGTTCAGCGTCTTATCGAACGCGGTCTGGCTTACGAGGCGGCCGGCGATGTCTATTATGCCGTGGAGAAGTTTTCCGGCTATCTGAAACTTTCCAAACGCAATATGGACGAAATGCAGGCCGGCGCCAGGGTGGCCCTGGGGGAGCACAAGCGCCATCCGATGGATTTCGCCCTGTGGAAAGCGGCCAAGCCGGGGGAGCCGGCCTGGGAATCCCCCTGGGGGCCGGGGCGGCCCGGCTGGCATATTGAATGCTCAGTGATGAGCATGGAGTTTCTCGGGGAAACGCTCGATATCCACGGCGGCGGCAAAGACCTCGTTTTTCCCCACCATGAGAATGAAATCGCGCAAAGCGAGGGAGCGACCGGAAAGCCTTTTGTGCGTTATTGGCTGCACAACGGTTTTGTCAACGTCAACCAGGAGAAGATGAGCAAATCGCTGGGGAATTTCTTCACCATCCGCGATATTCTGCAAAAATACGATGCCGAAGTCATCCGCTTCTTTCTGCTCACCGCCCACTATCGCTCCCCCATTGACTTCTCCGATCATAATCTCGAGGACGCCCGCGCCGGGCTGACCCGTTTCTACGAGTGCCTGCAGGCTGCCGAGGCGACGCTCGCGCGGCCGCCGGCAACCGAAGCAGGCGCTTTGAGCGCCGAAGACCAGGAGATCGCCGAGCGCCTGGAACGACTCGACGCCCGCTTTGTCGAGGCGATGGACGACGACTTCAATACCGCCTTGGCGATCGGTCATCTGTTCGACGCCGTCCGCGGGCTCAACCGGTTAATGGCGGACGAGCGGCAGGGGCTCTCAGCGCAATCTCTTGCCGTGGTCCGCTCCGGCCGGGATCAGGTGCTACGGCTCGGGGAGGTGCTCGGCCTCTTCCGCTCGGCGCCATCGGCGTGGCTGGGGGGGCAAAAAGACGCCGGACTGGCGGCAATCGACCTCACCCCCGAGCAAATCGAAGAGCGCATTGAAGAACGGAAACAAGCCCGGCGGATGAAGGACTTCGCCCGGGCCGACGCCATCCGCCAGGAACTGGCCGCGAAGGGGATCGAACTCCTTGACGGTGTGCAGGGAACGACCTGGAAAATCAAGTAGGCTCTGGGTTGCCCGTGCCGGGGCAGGGATGCGAATTCAGGGCCAGAACGCCCCGAAGGGATCTTCTTCGACGTGGCGAAGTAGTTTATGCAAGTTCAGTGAGGGGCCGGCATTCGGATAGAACCGCCATTGCCGCTCCGTGTCGGGACAGTGCACGGTCCATTGGCCCAACTGTTCGCTATAGCAGAACCTGGCGACTGCAACCCGGTCCGTTGCTTCGGATGATATTTCCCCGATTTCGAAAAGAGTAAAACAGGCTCCCTCCGCTGCGTGGGTCAAAACACCCCCCCGGCTGGACAGCCGCGCCGCGCAAAACTGCACAAAAGCCATTTCCGCCTGTTTCCGCACCAATACCGGCAGGGGCATAAACTCCGATCTCCACAGTCTGTTGCTTTAAATTATACCGTGCAGCGGTCCACCGCGAACGCCGAGGGCATCGACGCGCCTTTCGATCATGGGATCGTCTTCCAGCGGTGGCGCATGGTGGGGTTTTAGTCGGGCATCGATCACCAGCGGCCCGGTGCAGCCCCAGTGTTTGCCGGTCTGCGTCGCGCCAATGCCGTAGATGTCGGTGGCGGGATTGGACCGGGTGAAGGTCGCCCACAGAAAGTTGTCGAGACGGCGCGCGGCGAATTCACTGTCATCGACCACCACCAGCAGGGGAAAAGTGGCATCGTGCCGGGGCAGGTGAAAATTGGCGCAGAAGGTTTCCAAAACAGGATCCGCCCCGCCGACCTGCGTCGACGCCGAGGGTCCCTGAACCAGCATGATTCCCGGCAGAGCCAGACGCGGCGCTTGGAATCCCGGCGGGAGGCGAAGATCGCCGGGGATCTCCTGGGCAAGCGTGCGCACCGGAGCGCCGGCGGCCGCGATGACCACTTTGGAGCCCTCGTTCAATCCGGTGCCGGAATAATCGAGGGTGTCGATGGTCGTCCGGGTATGAAAATGCAAGTCGCGCCGCCAATCGACGCGCTCCAGAAGATGCCGGAAAAAGGCGGGGATGTCATGAATATCGAGGCGCGGCGCATCTTCTTGGGCCGCGATAAGCAGGTATTTGGCCAGCGACAGCTGCCCCTGACCGAGAATGGCATTGGCCTGCGTCAATATTTCCTGGGGCTGGCGACGGGGCGCGTAGGGAACGTAGCGTTCGCTGCCCATGGCGAGCAACAAAGGATGGACGCCGGCGGCATCGACGGCATGCACGGCGGCCACGCCGGGCAGCACCTCCGGTATCATGGGGCCGGTCAGTTCGTGGATGAAGGCGCCGAAGGTGGTGTCCTCCTGCGGCGGCCGACCGACGGCGGTGAAAGGCCAGATCGCCCCGGGGCGATGAAAGACATGTTCGATGCGCAGAACGGGAAAATCGTGGGCGAGGCTGTAGTAACCCAGATGGTCGCCGAAGGGCCCCTCCGGCAAGGTTCTGGCCGGATCGACGGTGCCGGTCAGGCAGAAATCCGCCTCGGCGGGAATCGGCAACCCTCCCGGCCGGCGGACCATGGGCAGACGTCGGCCACCCAGCAGACCGGCGAAAGCCAGCTCCGGCATTCCCTCCGGAAGAGGCATGACGGCCGCCACGGTGAGGCTCGGCGGGCCACCGATAAAGACGTTGACGCGAAACGGCACGCCCTTGGCCAGCGCTTCGGCATGATGGACGCCGATGCCGCGGTGAATCTGATAATGCAAGCCGGCCTCTTGGTCCGGAACATAACGGTTGCCGGCGATTTGCACCCGGTACATGCCGAGATTCGAGGCGCGCCAGCCCGGCCGCCGGGGATCTTCGGAATAGACCTGCGGCAGAGTGATAAATGGACCGCCATCGCGGGGCCAGCTTTTGATTTGCGGCAGCTGCCGCAGGGATATGGAGTTGGCGAGAATCGGCCCGCTCGGCACATATTTGGGCAGTAAGCGGAGCAGATCGCCGGCAGCGCCCAGGGTGCGCAAGGGCTGTTTCCAGGCCAGCTCCGGTGAAATTTTCAACTGGATCAGCCGCTGCACGCTTGCAAGGGTGTCGCGAAACAAAAAACGGGTTCTTTCCAGCGTGCCGAAAAGATTTCCCAGCAGGGGAAAAGAACAATTTTTGGCCCGGGTAAAGAGCAAGGCGGGGCCGCCGGCGGCATAAACCCGCCGCTGGATGGCCGCGAGCTCAAGGCAGGGGTCAACCTCGCTTTCAATACGCAACAGCGCCCCGGTGGCCTCCAGATCGCGAACACATTCTTCAAGATTTCGATAGCCCATGACGATCCCTGTTCAATGCGGTTGGCCCGGCATTCTAGCCGAGGCCCGGCGCGATTACAAGGTCGCCCCGGCGACCGCGGCCCCATGCAGACTTGCGCGGACATGAAATTTTGCGTGGTTATCTGCATTGGCCTGTGGCATATATTAATCTTTGCCGTTTTTCAGAGGTGATCATGAAAAATTCGGATTTGGGCGGGAGCAGACCCGTCAATGTAATCTTTGTCGACGATCACGAAATCTTCCACGACTGTATTCGTCATCTATTCGATCTGCAGGGAAATATGCAGATGACGGCGGTGGCGAATAATGGAAGAACGGCAGTCAAGATGGTGCGGGAGCTTGTCCCCGACGTGGTGGTCATGGATATTTCGATGCCGGGCCTGAACGGAATCGATGCGACGCGACAGATTGTGGCCGAAAACCCGAAAACCAAGGTGATCGGGCTCTCCATGCACTCGGAAAAGCATATTGTCCAGCAGATTCTGAAAGCAGGCGCCCAGGGGTATGTCCTGAAGGACTGCGCCTTCGAAGAGCTGATTACGGCGATTAAGGCGGTGATGCAGGGGAACCGCTACTTGAGCCCGAGAATCACCAGTCTGGTTCTCGATGATTATCTTCGCGGCGATCCGGCGGAGGCGACCCAGGGACCCCTTACCGGCAGAGAAAGGGAGGTGTTGCAACTGATCGCCGAGGGGAACACCAGCCGGCAAATCGGCGAGGCGCTGAATCTGAGCGCTAAAACGGTCGAAACCCACCGCGCCCAGATTCTGCGCAAACTTCATCTCAACAGCTTGGCCGATCTGGTTAAATATGCGGTGCGCGAAGGTTTGACGGCGCTTTCTTCCTGAATGGCGGGCGCGAAAATCGATTTTCAGTACTTTCCCCGGCGAAAATCAGTAAAAACCCCGATAGACCGCCCCGGCTGTCGGGATTAAAATCGCCGACAAAACAGGGCACATCGGAAATCTCAAAAACGGCCGCCTCTTTTCAGAGCGCAGGCCCGCGACAGTCGGGGAGGGGCGCTGGTCGCACGTTTTAAGGGGTTTCCGGTGGCGCCCTTTTTTTTATGGTTGGAGAGCGTCCGCATCTTCAGGGGCCGGGTTGCCAGGGGGAGATTTCGGCCTGTTTTTCCCCAAGCTGCCGCAGATTGGCAAGGGCGGCCAGACGAAGCCCGTCGCTGAGTGTCGGATAGACATGAACGGTGGAAGCCAGATCCTGCACGGTAAGCCCGAAGCGCACCGCCAGCACCGCCTCGTGAATAATATCGGCGGCGCGAGGGGCCAAAATCTCAATGCCGAGCAGTCGACCGGATGCGCCTTCGGAGGCCAGCAATATGCCGCCGTGCCGTCGCCCGATGACGTGCGCTTTGGCGACCTTCTCCAAAGGCAGAAACGTTACGGCAATCGTCGCGTCCGTTTCCTGCGCCTGCGCGAGGGGAAGACCGACCGTGGCGAATTCCGGGTCGGTGAAAACGGCCATCGGCGTATGCCGATGATCGATGCGCCGGCCCCCGGCTGGAAAGAGCATGTTTTCGACCGCCACTTCCGCCTCGCGCACCCCGGCCGGGGCAATCAACGGAGGTCCGGTGCAATCCCCGGCCGCCCAGATTCCAGGGGCGGTCGTCGCCATTTCCGCATCCGTGCGAATGAAGCCGGCACTATCGCGTTCGACCCCGGCGGCATCCAGACCGATATCCTCGGTGGCCGGGGCGGTGCCGATGGCCAACATGATGCGCTCGGCGCGCACCACCTTCTCCTCCCCCCCCGTCTCAATATGCAGCAAAATGTCGTCGCCGTCGCGGGCCACCCTTTTCGCCTCCATGCCGAGGTGAAAGACCATTCCCTCCTCTTCGGCCTGCTTTTGAAAAAGATCGGTCAGGCGCTGGTCGAAGTCCTTGAGAATACGTTCGCCGCGTTCGACAATGGTGACCTGGGCGCCAAAACGGGAAAACATCTGACCCATTTCCAAGGCAATCACGCCGCCGCCGAGAATGATCAGGGACCGGGGAAAACAGGGGAGGTGCAGGGCGGAATAGCTGGTCAGGTAGTCGACATCGGACAAGCCGGGAATGCGCGCGGTGCGCGGAATGCCGCCGCAGGCGATAAGAAAACGATCGGCGACCAGCACTTCCGCGCCCACCTGCAGCTCCCGGGGGGAGAGAAAACGCCCGTGTCCGCGCTTGACGTCGATACGCGGATTGCCCTCGAGTATATTTTGATAGTTTTCCCGGCGCAGTTCCTCGACCGCCTTGTTCTTGGCGGCCATAAGCCGCCGGCAGTCGGGCGGACCGGGCGTAAGGTTGACGCCGAAGGCGCGGCCGCGTATGGCGGCAAAATTGGTCGCCGCCTTGTCGATCAGCGTCTTGCTCGGCACACACCCCCAGTTGACACAGGTCCCGCCGAGCTGACTCTGTTCTATCAATAGAACCCGCGCTCCCATGTCGGCCGCCTTCAAGGCGCCGGCGAAGGCGGTCGTTCCTGAACCCAAGGCGACGATATCGTAAGAATCGGTCATATGAACTTCGTCAGATTGAGAAGATGGCAAAAGCGGACCGTATACGGCCAAACAAGATCATAGCACCGAATGCCGCAAACCGACAGAAGAGGAATGGATTCCTGAGACAATCGCCATTAAACCGCAAGTTCCGCCGAAATTTGTCTCCCTTGCGCTACCGATTTCCCCTTTGCAAGTGATAGGGCTGAGTTTGAAGTGCATTTTTCAATGGCGCAAAATTTGCAAAATCGGATTCAGCCGCAATTCCATCTTTAATTATTATTGCTTGCCATTTCTAACTGTGCTAAAGAAGGACGATATTTTTTTTAATTATACGGGAGGAAGGTCATGAGAAGGTTCTTCTTTTTAGCCATAGCTATTTGTCTGGTAAGTATTTCCCCGGCTTTCGCCGCTCAGTTCGGGCCGGCGCAGGCCCAGGTCAAGCCCGGGCAGTTTGCCTTGGGGGTTGGCGTTTTCCATTACTCGGATCGATGGGACATCGGGAGCATCGGGAGTTACGGATCATCCACCACCGACGCCGAACAAACCCAGGCCTTCATTCAGGTGGAGTTGGGTCTTTTCCCGACCTGGGAAACTTATGTGCGACTGGGCGGCGCCAATCTGAAGGTCAACCGCGCCCTGGGCGGAGCCGAGTTCGAGGACGAGGACTTTGAGCCCTTCGCCACGGTGGGCTTGAAGGGGATCCTGCTGCGCGGCAAATATATGGATGTGGGCGGATTTGTCGAGGGGAGCTATTTCCACGAATATACGGATGAGACCAGCACCACCCTGGTGGTTATCGACGAAGCCGCCGAGGTGAATGCCGGCTTGACATTCCAGAAAGAAATCGAAGGGGCGCTTCTCTACGGCGGCCCGTTTTTCCATTTTCGCGAGGGGGACTTCTGGCTTGCCTCCAAGACCCTCGGATCCGGATCTTCAACCTACGAGGAAACCGCCAATCTTGGCGCCTTTCTCGGCATTCGCTGGGTTGGATTCGATGACATCGTCGTAGAAGCCGAATTGCAGTTGCGGAATAATCTTTCCGCCGGCGCCGCCCTGTCTTTCCTTTTCTGATGACTCGCATGCAATGCAGAGAGGTTGTATGAAAAAGATTGCTTATCTTTCAATCCTGCTGTCACTTCTTTTTCTGTTCAGCGCCTGCGGCGGCGGGGGAGGGGACGATCCCTTTTCCGATGTTGAAGACAAGATTGACATCCCTGATGATCCGGAGGTCATTTTAAATGTCGGCACTCTTGATGTTGTAGGTCCGGCTGATCTGATCGCGTTGGGGTCCAGCACCAATACCGCTTTGACCACGGGTGCCATCATTTGTACCGTCAAAGACGCCTCTAATCAGACAATGGCGGGTCAAGCCGTAACTTTTTATACAAATGGTGGTGGCACCTTTTCCGCTAACACGGTCACCAGCGATGCCGACGGAATTGCAGCGACAATTTTTAAGGGACAGAAAGCGTTGGGGCCGGTCAAAATATGGGCCCAGATCGGTTACAAGAAGTCGAACGAGTGGATTGTAACTATGACAGCAGGTCCGGCTGCAGAAGCTTCGGTCCTGACCAGCGCGAAAG
>JBAYQP010000031.1:0-32893 GCA_041677125.1 Desulfuromonadales bacterium
CCGTCACCCGTCACCCGTCACCCGTCACCCGTCACCCGTCACCCGTCACCCGTCACCCGTCACCCGTCCCGCCTCACGCGCCCCCGAACCTGCCCGATTTTGCAAGCTTCTCATCCGCCCCTAACCGGCGGCTAACATGACAGAGGGAAACTGGCGTCCGTCAAACGGGAAAAATACTGCCAACACTTCTGCCCTGACCTGAAAAGGAGAGCCGCCCATGCAACTGAAAACCGTTCGTGACACCCTGTTCGGGACAACCGCCGCCCTGCTCGCCCTCGCCTCGGTGGCGATCGCCGAGGTCAAGGTCGACGCCGACCTGCCCGGATACCAGAAAACCTCCGGCGTCGCCGGCAACCTGAACAGCGTCGGCTCGGACACCCTGAACAACCTGATGACCTACTGGGCCGAAAACTTCCGCAAGCTGTATCCCAACGTCAATATCCAGATCGAGGGGAAAGGCTCCTCTACCGCGCCGCCGGCGCTGATCGAGGGGACGTCCCAGATCGGCCCGATGTCGCGGCCGATGAAGAAAGAGGAAGCTGAGAAGTTCGAAGCCAAATATGGCTACAAGCCGACCCAGATCGGCGTCGCCCTCGACTCTTTGGCGGTTTTCGTCAATAAGGACAATCCCATCGAGGCGCTCAGCCTGACTCAGGTGGACGGCGTCTTCTCGAAAACCAACAAGCGCGGCGGCCAGGAGGTCCTCACCTGGGGGGATCTCGGTCTGCAAGGCGATCTGGCCGGGCAGCCGCTGAGCATCTACGGCCGCAATTCGGCCTCCGGCACCTACGGTTTCTTCAAGGAGCACGCGCTGAAGAAGGGGGATTTCAAGGATACCGTCAAGGAGCAGCCCGGCTCGGCTTCGGTGGTGCTGGCGGTGACCGAGGATAAGTCCGGCATCGGTTATTCGGGGATCGGCTACAGGACCTCCGGCGTCAAGGCCGTGGCCCTTTCGGACAAGGAAGGCGCGACCGCTTACGAACCGACTTACGAGAACGTCCTCGAAGGCAAGTATCCCCTTGGCCGCATGCTTTACCTGTACGTCGCCAAGGAGCCGAACAAGCCGCTGCCGAAGATGGTGGAAGAGTTCCTCAAATACGTCCTCTCCGCGGAAGGCCAGCAGGTTGTCGTCAAGGACGGCTACCTGCCCCTGCCGGCGAAGGTGGCCGAAAAGCAAAAGGCTCAGTTTCTGAAGTAAGTTTGGAAAAAAACCGTCCCGGTTCCGTCCCGCCCGCCGCCCCTGCGGCGGGCGGGGTTCTCCAGCATCTGAAGGCAAAGCATGAATCGCCACGTTCTTCGCCGCATCAAACGCCAGGATCGCGCCGCCCGCTATATCATCACGGGCGGCGGTTTGGCGATCATCGCCAGCGTCATTCTCATCCTGTTTCTCATCGTCGAAGTTGCCCTCCCCCTGTTCCGCGATCCGCGCGTCGCGCTCATCGGCCGTTACGCGCCCGCAGCGCCGGCGGCGTCGAGGGAGGTGCTGGCCGTCGGGGTGGACGAATACCTGCAGACCGGCCTGCTCATCGACGGGGAAGGGGAGGTCCTTTTTTTCGATCCCCGGGGCGAACAACCGACCGGACGATTGCGTATGGAAGCGCCGCCGGGGGCCAAGCGCCTGCTGCAGATCGAAACGCAGCAGCATCTCACCTACAGCCTGCTCTGGGACGACGGATCGGTGACGGTCGATCGGGTGCGTTTTCGACCGGTTTTCGATGCGCAGGGCGTGCGCACCTTCGAGCGGAACCTGGTGCGCCGCGCCGCTTTTCCGCCGCCGGACGGGGGGGCGCCCCTGCAGGCCGTGGCCCGGGTCGGCGAAGAGGGCCGGGTGCGGGTCGCCGTCCTGGCCAACGGGCGTCTCGAAATCGCGCAGGAGACGGTCGCCACCGATTTTCTCGGCAACGAGAAGGCGGAGAGCCACACGCTGACCCTGGTGGATGCGGCGCCGGAGAACATCCTCTCGCTGGCGCTGAACGATGACGGGACGGCGCTGTATGCCGGCACCGGGCAGGGGACGCTGCTGCGCTGGGACCTTTCGACGCCGGGCAGCCCGGAGCTGGTGGAAAAAGTCGAGGCCTTCGCCGACGGGCGGGCGATTACCGCTCTCGCCCTGGTCCTGGGGGATATTTCCCTGGCGGTCGGGGACGCAAAAGGGGGGCTTTCCACCTGGTTTCCGGTGCGGGACGCAAACGGCGAGGAGAAACTGCGGCAGATCCATCATCTGCAACCGCATCGCAGCGCCGTGGCGCAGATCCTCCCCTCGCAGAGGGACAAGTCCCTGCTCAGCCGCGATGTGCAGGGGGTGCTGCATCTGGATCACATGACCTCCGAGCGCCACCTGCTCACCCTCGATGCCCCGCATCCGCTGGCGCTCTACGCTTTTGCCGCCCGCGGCAACGGCGTCGTCGCCCTGACCGGGAAGGGGGAGGCGCTGCTCTGGGCGGTGGACAATCCGCATCCCGAAATCAGCGTGGGGACCCTCTTCGGCAAGGTCTGGTACGAAAGTTACCCCGCGCCGGCCTGGGTCTGGCAATCCTCGGCGGCCAACGACGATTTCGAGCCGAAAGTGAGCCTGACGCCGCTGATCTTCGGCACCCTCAAGGGGACGTTTTATGCCATGCTCCTCGCCGTCCCCCTGGCGCTTCTCGGCGCCATCTATACCAGTCACTTCGGCAGCCCGCGGCTGCGCCAGGCCATCAAGCCGATGGTGGAGGTCATGGCCGCCATCCCCTCGGTGGTCATCGGTTTTCTCGCCGCCCTGTGGTTCGCGCCGGTGCTGGAGCACAATATTTCCGGCTTTTTCCTCACCCTGGCCTTCCTCCCCACCGCCTTCGTCCTGGCCATCTTCATCTGGCAGGGGCTCCGGCGCTTCGCGTCCCTCAAGCGCATCGAGCGCGGCTACGAATTCATTGCCCTGGCTCCGGTCGTCATTTTGGCGGTGGCGGTGGCCTGGGTGATCGGGCCGACGGTGGAGAACCTGCTTTTCGACGGCAACTTCCGCCGGTGGCTCTATGAGGCGGCGGGCGCCCGCTACGATCAGCGCAATTCCATCGTCATCGCCTTTGCCCTGGGGTTCGCGGTGATCCCGATCATCTTCACCATCGCCGAGGATTCTCTTTCCAACGTCCCCTCCAGCCTCAAGGCGGCCTCGCTGGCCCTCGGCGCCAGCCGCTGGCAAACGGTGTGGCGGGTGATCATCCCTTCGGCCAGCCCGGGCATCTTTGCCGGCACGATGATCGGTTTCGGCCGGGCCATCGGCGAGACGATGATCGTGCTGATGGCGACCGGCAATACCGCCATCATGGACTTGAGCGCCTTCAACGGCATGCGCCCCCTCTCTGCCAATATCGCCGTCGAAATACCGGAGGCGCCGATGGGGGGGACCCTTTATCGCATCCTGTTTCTCTCGGCGGTGATCCTTTTCGGCTTCACCTTCATTCTCAATACCGCGGCGGAAATCGTCCGTCAGCGGCTGCGGAAAAAATATGGACGGTTCTGACAAAATGTTACGCGCGCCGATGAATCGGGATGAATCGACCGGCCGCGCCCCCGCCCCTTCGGCCGGGCCGCCGCCGGCGACCCTCGGCGCGGCTTCGGTCCGTCGGCCGAGCCCCGGACGCCTCTACTGGCGCACCGGCGAGCCCTTCGTCTGGCTCACCGGCGCGGCGCTCACCGTCACCCTGCTCATCGCTGCGGCTCTTTTGCTGGTGGTCATGGTCAACGGCCTGGGGGTCTTCTGGCCGGCGCAGGTGGCTGTGCTGGAAATGCGGGACGGCGGCCGGATCATGGGCGAAATCAACCAGCGCATACCGCTGGCCGACGGCGCCGGCGAGCGGCTACAGCTGAAAATCGGCAACCGGGATCTGTACCCCCTCGATTTCCGCTGGGTCGATGCCGCCGGCGTGGCGCGAATCGTTCACCCCAAGCGGGCGATGGTTTTGGAGCGGACCGAGTACGGGAACTTCTACGGATTTCTCCAGCGGGTGCAAGGGCCGGAGCTTGCCGGCGACGATCCGCGGCAGCGTCTGGCCGCAGCCTGGCCGCTGGTTGCGGAGAAGAAGGAGGAGATGGCCGCCCTCGACGAGCGTCTCGTTGCTCTCGGCAACCGCATGGAGCGGCTGCGCCTGAAGGCGCTGGGGGAAACGCTTGCCAAGGACGGGGCGGAAACGCCCCGGCGGCAGGAACTCTACCGGCAGGCGGCTGCCGTCCGCAGCGATTTCGATCATCTGCTTGCGGCGCAGGAGGCGCGGGCGGCCGACCTGCGGCGGTATACCGCCACTTTCGCCGACGCCGCCGGCGCCGAAAAAACGCTGCCGCTGGCCGAAATCGTCCGTTACTGGCAGCCGAACGCCATGTCCTTCGGCGCGAAGGTCTGGCACTATGTGGGGAAGCTGAAGGAGTTGCTCGTCGGCGAACCGCGCGAATCGAACACCGAAGGGGGACTGTTCCCGGCCATTTTCGGCACGGTGATGTTGATCTTCCTGATGAGCCTGTTCACCTTCCCCCTCGGGGTGATCGCCGCCATTTATCTGCGCGAGTATGCCAAGGACGGCCTGGTGGTGCGTCTGGTGCGGATCGCCGTCAACAATCTGGCCGGCATCCCCTCCATCGTCTACGGCATCTTCGGCCTCGGCTTTTTCGTCTACGGCATCGGCTCCGGCATCGACCGGATGTTCTTTCCGGAGCGGCTGCCCAGCCCGACCTTCGGCACCGGCGGCATCCTCTGGGCCAGCCTGACCCTGGCGCTGTTGACGGTGCCGGTGGTGATCGTCGCCACCGAGGAGGCGCTGGGAGCGATCCCGGCGGGGGTGCGCGAGGGTTCTTTATCCCTCGGCGCGACGAAGTTCCAGACGTTGACCCGCATCCTGCTTCCGATGGCGTCGCCTGGGATTATGACCGGTCTGATTCTCGCCATGGCGCGCGCCGCCGGCGAGGTGGCGCCGCTGATGATCACCGGCGTCGTCAAGCTGGCGCCGTCTCTGCCCATCGATGGCAGCTTCCCCTTTCTGCATCTGGACCGCAAGTTCATGCATCTTGGCTTCCACATCTATGATATTGGCTTTCAGTCGCCCAATGTCGAGGCGGCCAAGCCGATGGTCTTCGTCACCACCCTGCTGCTGGTGCTCATCGTCCTGATCATGAGCAGTGTCGCCATCCACCTGCGCAATAAGATGAAAAAGCGCTATACATATGGAACATTTTAAGTCCCTTGCGGCAAAGCGGCGCAGAAGCTTTTCCACCGCCTCGCCAGGGGCGACAACACCACGAGTGAGAAACAGAGGCATTTTCGCATGAACGAAGCGGCAACCAGCACAATCAACGATCCGGTCATCGAGGTGAAGGAGGTCGATTTCTTCTATGGCCACTCCCAGGCTCTGCACAACCTCAACATGGCCTTCCCCCGCCGTCAGGTGACCGCCCTGATCGGACCTTCCGGCTGCGGCAAGTCGACATTTCTGCGCTGTCTGAACCGGATGAACGATCTGGTGGACGGCACCCGGCTCGCCGGCAGCATTCGGCTCGACGACATGGAAATCAATTCCCCCGCTGTCGATGTCATCGAACTGCGCCGGCGGGTGGGAATGGTCTTCCAGAAATCGAACCCCTTTCCCAAGTCGATCTACGAAAACGTCATCTACGGCATGCGCATCGCCGGGGTCAAGGACAAGGCGCGTCTCGACGAGACGGTGGAGAAGAGCCTGCGCGGCGCGGCGCTGTGGGAGGAGGTGAAGGACCGCCTGCAGCAGTCGGCCCTGGGGCTCTCCGGCGGGCAGATGCAGCGGCTGTGCATCGCCCGGGCGATCGCCGTCAATCCCGAGGTCATCCTCATGGACGAGCCGTGCAGCGCCCTCGATCCGAAATCGACGGCCCGGGTGGAAGAACTGATCAGCGAATTGCGCCGGGAGTACACCATCATCATCGTCACCCACAACATGCAGCAGGCGGCCCGCGTCTCCGATTACACCGCCTTTCTGTACGAGGGGAATCTGGTGGAGTACGGCTTGACCAAGCGGATCTTCATGAAACCCAAGAACAAGCAGACGGAAGACTATATTACGGGACGATTCGGGTAAGACGAGGCGCAAGGACCGAGAAAAAAACCTGTATCCCTCGAAGTTTTTGCCCCGATACCGAGAAGGAAAAAGCGATGACCCAGCATATGCAGCGGGAACTGGAAAAACTGAAAAAAATGATTCTGGCGCTGGCCGCCGTCATCGAGGAGAGTGTGCAGCAGGCGGTGCAGTCCCTGGAACAGTTGGACGTGGAATTGGCGCAAAAGGTGATTGGCGCCGACGACCAGGTCGACCAGATGGAGGTCGATCTGGAGGAGGAATGCCTGAAAATTCTCGCCCTGCACCAGCCGGTCGCCGCCGACCTGCGCTTTATCGTTGCCGTGCTGAAGATCAACAACGATCTGGAACGGATCGCCGATCTGGCGGTGAATGTGGCCGAGCGCACTCTGGGCGTCGCCGCTGAGGGGCGCATTCCGCAGCCCTTCGAGGTGCCCGTCATGGGCGGCAAGGTGCGCGCCATGCTGGAGCAGAGCCTGGACGCCCTGGTGAACCTCGATCCCCTGGCGGCGCGCGGGGTCTGCCGGCTGGACGATGAGGTCGATGCGATCCATAAGCGAAACTATAAGCTGGTCAAAGACCAGATTCTTCAACATCCGGAGAGAATCGATTCGCTCATTCAATACATCTCCGTCTCCCGGCACCTGGAGCGGATTGCCGACCTCGCCACCAATGTGGCCGAAGACGTGCTTTATATGATCGAAGGGGAGATCGTCCGCCACACCATCTAAAGGCCGCCGCAAAAAAAATCACGCGTTTTCTTCCCCTTGCACTAGCGCGTTGGGAAGGCTACATTAGCGCCATGGCAGCCCGAGCAGATAGAGAAGCAAATCCGCAGTTGCCGGCGCCCTCCCCGGATCTGGTGGTCGCCACCAGCGATGGGGGGGATTTTCGGGTGTTGCGGATTTCTCCGCAGTTGGCCCGTTTGGCCGCGGTTTCGCCGGAGGAGGCCCGCAGCCGCTTCCTGCACCGGCTGTTCGGCGACGCGACGCCGCCGCTGGCGGAACTGGCCCGCGAGGCGCTTTCCCGGGATGAGCCGCTAAGAGACATTCATGTGCGCTTTTCGGCGGAAAACGGTCTTACCCTCGCCGCAGAGGTGCACCCCGGCGGCTTGACCGAGGACTTTCGCCGGCGGCTGGTCACGTTTGCTTTCAAGCGACCGGTTTCCGCGGACGCCGTCGCCTTTCACGGTCTGATCGGCGCCGGTTCGGGAATGCGGGAGGTGCGCCGCAAGATCGGCCTCTACGCCCGTTCCGATGCGGCGGTCGTCGTCACCGGCGAAACCGGCACCGGCAAAGAGCTGGTCGCCCGCGCCCTGCACGATGAAAGCGAGCGCCGGAGCGGACCTTACATCGCCGTGAACTGTTCCGCCATTTCTTTGGAATTGCTCGAATCCGAGCTTTTCGGCCACGAAAAAGGGGCTTTCACCGGCGCCGTTCGCACCCATCGCGGGCGCTTTGAGCGGGCGCACCGGGGGACCTTGTTTCTCGACGAAATCGGCGACATGCCGCTGCACACCCAGGCCAAGCTGCTGCGAGTGCTGGAGACCGGCGCCATCGAGCGGGTGGGCGCGGAGGAGGAGCGGCAGGTGGATGTGCGCATCGTCGGCGCCACCAATCTCCCGCTGGAGCATGCGGTGGGGCAGCGGCGCTTCCGCGCCGACCTGTATCATCGCCTCTGCGTTCTGCGCATCCACATGCCGGCCCTGCGCCAGCGGACCGAGGACATTCCCCAGCTGGTCGAGCATTTTCTGCACATTTTCAATCGGCGCTACGGCCGGCGCATCGAGCGGCTGACGCCGGAGGCGCTGGCTTTGCTGCAGTCGTATCTCTGGCCGGGAAACGTGCGCGAACTGCGCAATGTGCTGGAGCGCGTCTATGTCGAGACGCAGGCCGAGGTGATCGGCGCCCGGGCCTTTCGCGAATGGATTCGCGAGCGGCAGGACTTCTCGCCCGGCGCCTGGGGTCTGGAAGCCCTGGAGCGCGCCGGCGCCACCCCGGTCATTCCGCCCTATCCCCCCGAGCAGCGATTATTGCCGCCGGGCGGGGGCGGTCTCCTGGACGCCGAAATCGTCCCGCCGGCGGAGCGCCGCACCACCCGTCCCGCCGAACTCGATCCGGATGAAATCCGCCGCGCCTGGCAGGCCGCCGACGGCAACCTGAGCGCCGCCGCCCGCCTGCTCGGCGTGCATCGCGCCACCCTGTACCGGTATCTGGACAAGCTGGGTTTGACGCGGGGAAAACTTGAACGCAGCTGATGAAAATTTATTGCATTTCGTCGTTCTGCGTGTTATATGAGCTCCAAAGCTTGTTTGTGCCGAGCGATTTAGTTGCCCGACAGATTTACGTCAGCAAGTTAAAAAGACCGCACAGACCCGAGGGCTGAGCGGTTTTTTAATAGGAAAATGGCCGCATTCCCCTCGATTTCATCGATCCTCAGATGACGGATCAAGGAGAAAAGAAGATGGCAAAAGGCAAAGTAAAATGGTTCAATGATGCCAAAGGTTTCGGTTTCATCGAGCAGGACAACGGTCCGGACGTGTTCGTGCACTTCTCGGCCATCGGCGGCGACGGCTTCAAATCCCTCGCCGAAGGCGACCGCGTCGAGTTTGACGTGATCCAGGGTCAAAAAGGCCCCCAGTCCGCCAACGTGCGCAAGATCTAAGCAGACGGTAACGGAATAGACAAAAGCCCCCGCGTTCTCGCGGGGGCTTTTTTTGTGGTTGTGGCTCCCCCCTTCTTGCATGCGGCGTCGCATGTCCGTCAATCTCGGCGCTAGCAGCGTCGCAAGACCCTGATACCTCTTCCAACTTACTGAAAATACTGATAAGAATTAATCGTGCCGACTGGCATGCGTCGTGAATTCATTTATCCCGGCGGTCGGATATCCCCGGCTCCGCCGGATATAATGGATCAATCAATCCCCGCCGTCGGAAAGGACTTGTGATGGACGCCAACAAAATGACCCAGAAAACCCAGGAAGCCATCCAGGCAGCCCAGACCCGGGCGCTTAAACTCGGGCATGTCGAGGTCGATGGCGAGCATCTGCTGGCCGCGTTGCTCGAACAGGAAGGGGGGCTGGTTCCGCGCCTGCTGCAGCGCATGGAAGTGCCGGTGGAAAATTTTGCCGCCGCCGTGCGGCAGGAACTGGAGAAGCGCCCGAGCGTTTCCGGCCCGGGAATGGAGGCGGGGAAGATCTATGTCACTCAGCGCTTCAATCGCCTGCTGATGAAGGCGGAAGAGGAGGCCAAGCGGCTCAAGGACGAGTACATCAGCGTCGAGCATATCCTGCTGGCCTTTGCCGAGGAGGGGGGCGGCGCCGCCAGCGGCCGGCTGTTCAAGCAGTTCAATATCGGTCGCGACCGGCTGCTGCAGGCTCTCACCGCCGTGCGCGGCCACCAGCGGGTGACCAGCGCCGATCCGGAGGCGACCTACGAGGCGCTGGAAAAGTACGGCCGCGACCTGGTGCAGGAGGTGCGCAAAGGACGTCTCGACCCGGTCATCGGCCGCGACGGCGAAATTCGTCGGGTCATCCGCATCCTGTCGCGCAAAACGAAGAACAACCCGGTGCTCATCGGCGAGCCGGGGGTCGGCAAAACCGCCATCGTCGAGGGACTGGCGCACCGCATCGTGCGCGGCGATGTCCCCGAGGGGCTGAAGGAGAAGACCGTCTACGCCCTCGACATGGGATCGTTGATCGCCGGCGCCAAGTACCGTGGCGAGTTCGAGGAGCGGCTCAAGGCGGTGCTCAACGAAATCCGCGAAAGCGAGGGGCGCATCCTCCTCTTCATCGACGAACTGCACACCATCGTCGGCGCCGGCAAGGCGGAAGGGGCGATGGACGCCGGCAACATGCTCAAGCCGATGCTCGCCCGCGGCGAGCTGCACTGCATCGGCGCCACCACCCTGAACGAATACCGCAAGTACATCGAGAAGGACGCCGCACTGGAGCGCCGCTTCCAGCCGGTGCTGGTCGAACAGCCGACGGTGGAGGATACCGTCAGCATCCTGCGCGGCCTCAAGGAACGCTTCGAGGTGCACCACGGGGTGCGCATTCAGGACAACGCCCTGGTGGCGGCGTCCACCCTCAGCCAGCGCTACATCAGCGACCGCTTCTTGCCGGACAAGGCGATCGATCTGGTCGATGAGGCCTGCGCCACCATCCGCACCGAAATCGATTCGATGCCGCAGGAACTGGACGAGGTCACCCGCCGGGTGATGCAGCTGGAGATTGAGGAGGCGGCGCTGAAGAAGGAAAAGGACGCCGCCAGCAAGACGCGGCTGGAGGACTTGCGCCGGGAGCTGGCCGACCTCAAGCATCAGACCGACACTCTGCGCGCCCAGTGGGAGGGGGAAAAAGAAGGGATCAAGCGTCTGCAGGGGCTGCGCGAGGAGATCGAGAAGGTGCGGCAGGAGGTCGTCGTCGCCGAACGCCATTACGACCTGAACAAAGCCGCCGAGCTCAAGCACGGGCGGCTGCCCCAACTCGAAGGGGAGCTGCGCCAGTTGGAGGCGGCCCAGGCGGGCGCCGAGGCGGGACCGCGCCTGCTGCGCGAAGAGGTCACCGAAGAGGAGATCGCCGAGATCGTTTCGCGCTGGACCGGCATCCCCGTCACCCGCCTGGTCGAGGGGGAGCGGGAAAAGCTGCTCAAGCTGGACGAGGTGCTGCACCAGCGGGTCATCGGCCAGCAAGAAGCGGTGCGCCTGGTGTCCGACGCGGTCATCCGCGCCCGCGCCGGCATCAAGGATCCGCGGCGGCCCATCGGCTCCTTTATTTTTCTCGGCCCCACCGGCGTCGGCAAAACGGAATTGGCCCGCACCCTGGCCGCGACCCTCTTCGACAGCGAGGACAACATGGTGCGCATCGACATGTCCGAGTATATGGAGAAGCACACCGTCAGTCGCCTCATCGGCGCCCCACCGGGGTATGTCGGCTATGAGGAGGGGGGGCAGCTCACCGAGGCGGTGCGGCGCAAGCCGTACAGCGTCATCCTCTTCGACGAGATCGAAAAAGCGCACAACGATGTTTTCAACGTGCTGCTACAGATCCTCGACGACGGGCGGGTCACCGACGCCCAGGGGCGCACCGTCGACTTCAAAAACACGGTAATCATCATGACCAGCAACATCGGCTCGACCTTCCTGCTGGAGGGGGTCACCGCCGACGGGCAGATCGAGAAAGGGGCGCGCGACGCGGTCCTGCGCGAGCTGCGGGTGCATTTTCGTCCCGAATTCCTCAACCGGGTGGACGACATCGTGCTGTTCAAACCGCTGACCCTGCCGGAGATCGAGCGCATCGTCGACCTGCAAGTCGAAGAACTGCGCCGGCGGCTGGCGTCTCGCCGCATAGCGCTGGAACTCACTGCGGCGGCCCGCCGCCATGTCGCCGCCGCCGCCTACGATCCGGTCTACGGCGCACGGCCCCTCAAGCGCTACCTGCAGCACCAGTTGGAGACCCGCATCGGTCGGGCGATTATCGGCGGCGAAATCGGCGAGGGGATGACGGTGCGGGTCGACGCCGGCGACGGGGCGTTGATTGTGACGCAAGGGGCGGCGCCGGCGGATTGAACCCAAGTTCTTTTCGGAAATCTCCGGGTCGGTGCGGACACCCTTATCGGGTGGCATCCGCCGGCTGCCGCTTTTGGCAACCCGGCTAAAAGCCGGTTGCGGCAGGGCCCGCCCTCCGCATGAGGGCGCTCTGGGTGTGGTTAATTCTTGTTCCTTCACATGGGCCATGATAACGTTACCAGCATGTCCGCAAGTCCCCCGAATCTCATCGTCGTCCTCGGCCCCACCGCCTCCGGCAAGACCCGCCTGGGGGTGGCGCTGGCCGAACGGCTGAACGGCGAAATTGTTTCCGCCGATTCGCGCCAGGTTTTCCGCGGGCTGGATATCGGCACCGGCAAGGACCTGATCGAATACGGCGCCACGCCCTATCATCTGATCGATATTCTCGATTCCGGCGCGTCCTTCAGTGTTTTCGACTTTCAGCACCGCTTCTTCGAGGTTTTCGTCGATATCCATCAGCGCCGCCGGCTGCCCGTTCTCGTCGGCGGCACCGGTTTGTATCTGGATGCCGTTCTGCGCGGCTACCGGATGGTGGAGGTGCCGGAGAATCCCGAGCTGCGTCGGGAGCTGGCGGCGGCGAGCGACGAACAGCTGCGGGCGCGGCTGCTGGCATTGCGCCCGCAGGTGCACAACACCACCGATTTGTTTGAGCGCGAACGCCTGCTGCGGGCCATCGAAATCGCCGAAGGGGAAAGGGCGGCGACCGGCGATATGCCGCCGCTGCCGATTCTGCGGCCGATGGTTTTCGGCATGCGCTGGGAGCGCGGTGAATTGCGCCGGCGCATCACCGAACGCCTGCACGAGCGGCTGCGGCAAGGGATGATCGAAGAGGTCGCCGCGCTGCACGCCGCCGGCGTTTCCTGGGAAACCCTGGAGTTCTATGGCCTCGAATACCGGTTTCTCGCCCGCCACCTGCAAGGGCAGCTGAATCGCAACGATATGGTTCAGAAGCTGAACAGCGCCATTCACGATTTCGCCAAACGCCAGGAAACCTGGTTTCGCCGCATGGAGCGGCAGGGGACGGCCATCCATTGGCTCGATGGGAGCGGAGACCCGCTGTCGGAGGCTTTGCAGCTTCTGCCGCCCCTTTGATGCGCGCGAACACGTAAAAAGCCGGACATCTTTCGATGTCCGGCTTTTTCGTCCATTGCGCCACCTGTTTCGGTTCAGTGCGTGGTGATTTCGATGCGGCGCGGCTTGGCCGCCTCCAGCTTCGGCAATTGCAGAACCAAAACGCCATTTTTCAGCTCGGCGGCAATCTTTTCGGTATCGACTTCCCCCGGCAGTTGAAACTGCCGATAGTAGCTGACCAGATCGAATTCGCGGAAAATCGCCTCGCCTTGACGGTTTTCTCCGGTTTTGCCCTCAATAGTGAGTATTCCCTGGTCGATATCGACGTTCAAGCCGTCCTTGGTCACGCCGGGGATATCCGCCACCAGCTTCAATCCTTCCTCGGTTTCCCAGATATCGACCGCCGGCCGGATGAATCTTCCGGCATTGCGGGTTTCTTCCCGTCCGGTCAGATTGCCGCCTTCCCGGGTGATTGGAATGTTCGATTGTGCTGCCATACGGCCACCTCCTTTATTGATCGCTGTTTTCGCTTTCTCCTCAATTGGCGGAAATGGCCACTTTGCGCGGCCGGGCCGCTTCCGATTTCGGCAGGGTGACGAGCAGGACGCCGTCGCGGCATTCGGCTTTCACCTTGTCGGCGTCCACCTCGACCGGCAGATCGACGGTGCGGAGGAATTTGCCGCTGCCGCGTTCATTGCGGTGCCAGGTGATGTTTCCTTCCGAGATGTCCCGACGCTCGCCGGCCAGGGTCAACGTTCCGCGCATCACCGAGAGTTCGAGGGTGCCCGGATCCATGCCCGGCACCAAGGCCTCGACATAGAGATTATCGCCGTCCTCGCCGAGGTTCACCTGCGGATAGTGGCCGGTGCCCAATCCGGGCAGAAAGCCGGGCTGCACCACCAGGCCTCGGCCGAAGCCGTGAAACGCGTTGTCGATATCCCGCCGCAGACTTTCCATCTCGCGAACCAGATCCCACATGGCCATCGTTGTTGCCTCCTTTCGTTCCCGTGGCTGTTTTGCCGTTCTTTGACAACCAGTATAACAAAAGCCGGGCCAAAAACTTTCCCTTCTGATTCCAGCAGGTTAGGTTTTCTTTCCGTCGACCGGGGACCGTTGCGACAGTGTTGCAACGCTGCCTTGCGACGAACGTTTTTCCGGGCCGACAAAACGGTCGAAGGCCGCCCCCCCTGCGGGAAGCGGCCTTCGGAAAAACATGGCAGTTGGCGCAAGTCAGCGCAGGAGAATAAACCCCATCTGCCGGCCGGTCTGGCCATTGTCGCGGCGATGAGAGAAGAAAAGCTCGCGATGACAGCAGGTGTCCTGCTCGGTGGCCGTGACCTGCGCCGGGTCGAGACCCGCGCCGGCGAGTTGCCGTAAGCAACTCAGGCGCAAGTCGAGGCGCCATTTGCCGAGGGAAACCTCTTGGGCGATTTCCTCCCAGTCGCTCCCTCCCTGGCGAAAGGCATCGCGAACCGGCCGGTCGACTTCGTAGCGATGGGCGCCGATGCCCGGTCCGACAGCCGCCTGCAGTTGCGACGCCTGGCAGCCGAAATTATCCGCCATCGCCTGGACCGTTTTGCCGATAATGCCGGCGGCGGCGCCGCGCCAGCCGACGTGCACAGCCGCCGCCACCCGCTTCTTCGGGTCGAAAAGGAGCACCGGGAAGCAGTCGGCGACCAGGATGCCAATCATGATCCCCGGTTGATCGGTGATGATCGCATCGCATTCGATGCCGAGAAAATGGGCGAGATCGGGATTTGGCTCATTGATGACGAGAATATCGGCGCCATGCACCTGCCGAACCGTAAGCAGCAGGTTCGGCGGCAAGCCAAAGGCGCGCGCCAAGGTGGAGCGGTTTCCTTCGACATTGTACTGGGCGTCCTCGGTATTGTACCCGAGGTTGAGAGAATTGTAGGGCGGACGGCTGACACCGCCGTTGCGGGTGGTGAAGCCGGCAAACAGGGGTGCATCGGCGGCCCAGTTCGGCTGCAGGTAATTGATTTTTCCCTGACGGGCATGTTTCATGATGCTCTCCGTGGAAGGCGCAAGGTGGAAGGCCAAAAAAGACGAAGGAGCGCTCCCGCCCCCTAGTCCTGCGCCCGGTCCTCGTATTTTTTTTCCAGATAATCGATGATTTCAGCCAGTTCGCCAGGCAGTGGACTGGTGAATTCCATATATTCGCCGCTGACCGGGTGAATGAAGCCGAGCAGGCGGGCATGCAGAAACTGCCGTTCCAGATGCAGCAGACGGGCGCGCAACGCGGTGTCGGCCATATCTCTGATGCGTCCCGCAGCGCCGTATACCGGATCCCCGGCCACCGGCAGGTTCATTTCCGCCAGATGCACCCGAATCTGATGCGTGCGCCCGGTTTCCAGGCGCAAATCGAGCAGGGTCAGGCGGTCGCGATCAAATCGTTGGCGGACCCGCCAGTGGGTCACCGCTCGTCGCCCGATGCGGGCGGCGCTGCTCATCTTCTGCCGATGCAACGGATGGCGGCCGATGGGACGATCCACCGTCCCTGTATCTTTTGCCGCCAATCCGTGCACCAGGGCCAGGTAACGCCGGCGCACGGAATGGGCCTTGAACTGGCCGGCGAGGTGGCGGTGCGTTTCGTCGTCCTTGGTGGCGACCAGCACCCCCGAGGTGTCCTTGTCGAGCCGGTGCACGATGCCGGGGCGCAGCTCGCCGCCGATGCCGGAGAGATCCCGACAATGATGCAGCAGGGCGTTTACCAGGGTGCCCCCTTGGTGCCCCGGAGCGGGATGCACCACCATGCCGGCCGGCTTGTCGATGACGATCAGATGCCGATCTTCGTACAACACCGTCAGGGGAATCTGTTCGGGAGCCGCTTCGGCGGGCGTCGCCGGCGGGATGCTGACAGTCAGGACTTCTCCGCCCTTCAGCCGAATACCGGCTTTGGCCGGGGCGCCGTCGAGGAGAATGCGTCCTTCGTCGATGAGTTTCTTCAACTGTGAGCGGGACATCTCGGGAAGGCCGGCGGCCAGAAACAGATCGAGCCGCTCCGGCGGGCGGCCCCGCTCAAAAGCAAGGCGGCGGATATCTTCCATTTACCAGATGGGACTCTCGATCTTGCCGGCCTGCCGGATCATCACATCGACGATGGCCCGCTCGAAAAGATGCTCGCGATTGGGCATGTCGGGGGAAATCCGGCTGTAAAAGTGCTCCCGACCTTCCTGCAGCTCTTCACTCAACAGGTCGAAGATGTTGTCGTTCTTGATCCCGTCCTTGACCTTCTCCTGGTTGTACAAAGCGATATCGGAGATGATGGCTCGCGCCAAGCGAAACGCGAGGTCAGGGTTGTCTACCAGTCTTGCCATATTTCCTCCCTGGTCAGGGTAAAGGGATGATTATGCCTATTGCGCCGGGATTGCAACATACAAGGTTGTTTCGCCGCGACGAAGCAGCAGGACGACGTTCCTCCCCCGGTTTTCCTGAACGGCCTGGCGAAAGGAGGGCACGTCGCCGATTTCCCGCCGGTTGACCATCAGTATCAGATCGCCGGTTTGCACGCCGGCAGCTGCGGCCGCCGAATGGGGATCGACCGCCTGCACCAAAACGCCCGAGCGGTCGTCCGCCGGCGCCACCGTCAGCCCCAGCCCCGTCTCCTTGGCCGCCGACGGCGCCGCGACGATTCTTTCTTGTGTCTGCATCTCGGCAATCGTCACCGGCAGCGACAGGCGCTTGCCGTTGCGCAGGATCTCCATTTTTACCGTGGTATTGGCGGGCGTATTGGCCACCATTAATTGCAGGTCGCGCACGCCGCTCACCTCCTTGCCGGCGAAGCTGAGGAGGATGTCGCCGCGGTTCAGGCCGGCTTTTTCCGCAGGGGAGCCGGGCAGCACCTGATTGACCAGGGCGCCCCGCGCCTGCTTCAGAGAGAACGATTCGGCCAATTCGGGAGTCAGGGGCTGAATGCCGACGCCCAGCCAGCCGCGGGTGACCTCCCCTTTTTCGATCAGTTGATTGGCGATCAGCCGCGCCAGATTGATCGGAATGGCAAAACCGATCCCCTGACCGCTGGCGACGATGGCGGTGTTGATCCCGACCACCTCGCCATAGATATTGAGCAGCGGCCCCCCCGAGTTGCCGGGGTTGATCGAGGCGTCGGTCTGGATGAAATCTTCGTAGTCTTCGATCCCGACATCGTTGCGCCCGGTGGCGGAGATGACGCCGACGGTCAGAGTGCGGTCAAGGCCAAAGGGGTTGCCAATGGCCAGCGCCCATTGTCCGACCCGGAGTTCGTCGGAGTTGCCGAGCACCGCCGTCGGCAGTTTTTCTCCGGCCTCGATCTTCAACACCGCCACATCGGTGCGGGCATCGATGCCGACCACCGTGCCGTTGTAAACCCGCTGATCGGAGAGCCGGACCTTGATCTCCCCGGCATCGCGGACCACGTGTTCATTGGTCAGGATATAGCCGGCCTCGCTGATGAGGAAGCCGGAGCCAAGACCCTGCTCCTTCGGCTGTTGCCGCGGTTGTGGTCGGCCGCGAAACAGGGGGCCGAAAAAATCATCGAACAAGGGCCCGAACTCGCCCATCGATGGGGCGCGGGCGGCGCGAATATTGACCACCGCCGGCGTTACTTTTTCCGACACCGCAATGAACGCCCGCTGGGTGGAGATGAGTTCCGGCGCCGGCGTCTCCACCGGTGATTTGACTTTTTCGTCGCGAATGGTGCTGCGAATGGGCGTTTCCTCCCGCCGGTCGCACCCGACCAGGGAGAGCGTCAGCAATCCGGTCAGGATCAGCGTCGGCAGAAGGAGGCGAGATGGCGCCATGAGGCTCTTCCTTTCCGGTTTGTGAGCCCTCGAAGGGTAGCGAATATCGCTGTTCCTGTCAATTATTCCTGCTCTCCCGGACAGTTCGGTAGTGGATGCCCGACCGGCCGCCCCGGCACAACAAAACAGCCGCCCTTTATGGCCGGAGGGCGGCTGCTTTAGTTCGGTTCAGGCCGGACGGATTCAGCTTCCGGCTGCGGTCGCCGGTGCGGCGAGCGCGCTTTGCGCCCAGGCGTAAATATCCTTCAGGCGAAACGGTTTGTCGAAAATTTTGCAACCCAGGCTGCGCGCCAGCGCCATGTCGTTGGGGGTCAGCCCGGCGCTCATCACCGCCTTGTTCTTGACCGACCCCTTGCATCCCTTGGCGATCTGCCGCTGGATGAATTCCAGGCCGGTCATCAGCGGCAGATAATTATCGACCAGCAGAAGATCGCCGCAAGGACTTTCTTTCGGGCATTCGCAGGTGGACGACAGGTACAGGGGACATTTCGTCGGCTCGGCCGCTGTATGCACCTCGAATTCGCCGGAGCGCCGAAAAAACATCTCCAGCATTTGCCGGATATCCTTCTGGTCCTCGATAATGAGAAATTTCGGTTTTTTCACTGGCGCCTCGTTACGAAAAATTTCCGACAAGAATTCCCCCCTGTTTTACCGGTCAATATTTGCCTTTTTTCTCTCAATGTCAAGCCGCGGTCTGTTCAGCCATGAGCGGTACAGCCGCAAGCGGACAGCTCCTTTGCCGATGCAAACGGCCAACGAAAAAAAAGCGATCTCCCGGGGCGGGAGATCGCTTTTGTCGTTCGTTTGTTCCGGCGCGGGTGATCGCCTAGGCGCGCATGTTTACCGCTTTGATAAACTGGGCATCCACCGCTTCGGCGAGCTTTTCGATGGTCGCGTCGTCGGCCGGGGTGTCGATGGAGAGCACCACCATCGCTTCGCCGGCCTTGGCCCGCCGGCCGAGGTTCATCGAGCCGATGTTGATCCCGGCATCGCCAAGAATGGTGCCGATGCGGCCGATCAGTCCCGGCTGGTCGGCATAGCTGATCACCAGCATGTGCCCTTCCGGCGTGAAATCGGTGAGAAAGTCGCGCATCTTGACGATCTTCGGAATCCCCTCGAACAGGGTGCCGGCCGCAATCCGCCGGCTCTGCGCCGCTTCCAGGGTGATGGTCACCAGATTGGAAAACGATTCCGATTCGGTATTGCGCACCTCCTCGATGGCGATGCCCATGTTCGCCGCCACCAGACGGGCATTGACCATATTGATTTCCTGCTCGGTATGGCGATTGAGCAGGGCGGCCAGGCCGTTGACGGTCAGCGGCATGCAGTCGAAACGGGCCAGTTTGCCATTGTAGGTAAAGGTGACCTTGTTCGGATTGGCCGGCGCCAGTTGCGAGATGAACTCGCCCATGCGGCTGACCAGTTCCATAAAGGGCTTCATGTGCTCCATCAGGTCCGGGTCGAATTTCGGGATGTTGACCGCATTTTCCAGCGGCCGTCCGTCGAGGTAATTGACGATCTCGCGGCTGACGTCCACCGCCACATTCTTTTGCGCCTCGAAGGTGTTGGCCCCCAGGTGCGGCGTCACCACCATGCGCGGGTGCTCGATCAACTTCCGCAGCACTTCGGTGCGGGGCGGTTCCTCGCTCCAGACATCGAAGGCGGCGCCGCCGGCCTTGCCGCTTTCCAGCGCCTGGAGAATCGCCGATTCCTCGATGATGCCGCCGCGGGCGCAGTTGACCACCAGCACGCCGTCCTTCATCCCCTGGAAATGCTCGGCGCGCAGCATCCCGCGGGTTTCTTCGTTCAGCGGAGTATGCACTGTGATCACGTCGGCGTAGCGGACGATGTCCTCCAGTGGCGCCAGGCGCACTCCCAGGTCCTCGCCGCGTTTCTCGGAAATGTATGGATCGCAGGCGATGACCTCCATCTCGAAGGCCTTGGCGCGCAGAGCAACCCTGCCTCCCACCTTGCCGAGACCGATGATCCCCATCGTCTTGCCCTTCAGTTCGTAGCCGGTGAAGGGGGCCCGTTTCCACTCGCCGCCCTTCAGACTGGCGTTGGCGACGGTGACGTTGCGGCACAGGGCGAGCAGCAGCGCGATGGTATGTTCGGCGGCGGAGTTGGTGTTGCCGAAGGGCGCGTTAACGACGATGATCCCCTTGTTGCTGGCGTACTCGACATCGACGTTGTCGATGCCGACGCCGGCGCGGGCGATAATCTTCAGTTGCGTAGCGGCGTCGATCAGCGGCGGATCGACCTGGGTGCCGCTGCGGGTGATGATGGCGTCGTAGCCGCCGATAACCTGGTGCAGTTCCGCCACCGGCAGGCCGAGGCGGACATCGAGTTCGATGCGCGGATCGTCAAGCAGGGGCTGCAGCCCCTCCGGGGAAATCTCATCGGTGATGATTACCTTCATGGTTGCTCCTTGAATTGCGGGCGCCTGGCATGGCAGAGGACAAGTGCGCCGGCTTTGGCTGGCCGACACCTTCCCGCGCGAAGGCCGCCAGGGAGGAAAGGCGAAAATTCTAGGACCTTTGTCCCGGACTGTCAATGCCGCAGAAACGGTATGCCTTATTTAACCAGCGTCAATCCCGGCTTTTTGCCGCCGGCCGCCGGCGGCGGCGATTCGCTGGGCGCGGCGGCATCGGTTTCGAGCAGCGGCAGCCTGCCGTCCTCCAGCATGCGCTGCACCGATGCGGCGATGCTCAGGCACTGTTTCATGCACACCCGACGCGCCGGGCAGCTAGAGCAGTCGGCCGCCCCACCCGCCATGCGCAGGGCGTGAACGACAAGTTCGACGCTTTCGATCTGGTTCAGGGGGATGAAGAACATTTTTCAACCTCTTGTGGCGTGAGACGAGTGACGAGTGACGTGTGCCTCAGGAAAAACGGACGAAATTAATTTACTTGTCACCCGTCACCCGTCACCGATTTACAGATTTCTCCCCGCCACCTGGGCGAATTCCCGCAGTTTGGCCATCATTGTGGCGAATTCGGCCGGGCGCAGGGATTGCGGGCCGTCGCTGGCGGCCTTTTCCGGATGCGGGTGCACCTCGACGATCAGGGCGTCGGCGCCGGCGGCGACGGCGGCGTAGCACATCGACGGCACCAGGCTGGCGTGGCCGGTGGCGTGCGACGGGTCGATGACCACCGGCAGGTGCGTCTGTTCCTTCAGCACCGGCACGGCGGAGATGTCGAGGGTGTTGCGGGTGGCGGTCTCGAAGGTGCGGATGCCGCGCTCGCAGAGCATTACCCGGCGGTTCCCTTCGGCGAGGATGTACTCGGCGCTCATCAGAAATTCCTGAATGGTGGTCGCCATGCCGCGCTTGAGCAGGATCGGCTTGTCCAAACGGCCGAGCATCTTCAGCAGGGCGAAGTTCTGGATGTTGCGCGCCCCCACCTGCATGATGTCGGTGTAGCGGGCGACCAGTTCGACATCGCGCGGGTTGACCACCTCGGTGACGATCGGCAGCCCCGTCGCCTCCCGCGCCAGGGCGAGCAGCTTCAGGCCGTCTTCCTCCATCCCCTGGAAGGAATAGGGGCTGGTGCGCGGCTTGAAGGCGCCGCCGCGCAGCACCTGCGCGCCGGCGGCCTTGATCGCCCGCGCGGTTTCGAGAATCTGTTCCTCGCTCTCCACCGAACAGGGGCCAGCCATCACCAGCACCCGCGCGCCGCCGACGATCAGGCCGGGGGCCACCTCGAAGGTGCTTGGCTCCGGTTTCACCTCGCGGCTCGCCAGTTTGTACGGCTTGAGGATCGGCAACACGCTCTCCACCCCCGGCAGCGATTCCAGCGTCTGCAGGACCATCTTCCCCCGCTCATCGCCCGCCGCCCCCACCACGTCGCGGGTTTCGCCGTGGATGACGTGCGGCTTGTAGCCCAGTGCGCGAATATTGTTCTTTACCTCGGCCAGCTCTTCCCGGCTGGCGCCCTGCTTCATGACGATGATCATGCCCGTTTCCTCCTGCGATCGCAATGGCCTGAAAAAGAAGAAAGGCCGCCCGGAATCTCCGGCGGCCATTTTTCATCGATCGCAAATGAAAAAACCACGGGAGAGCCGGAATCGGTCTGCCCATGGTTGGTTGCTGTCGGTGCTGTTTCCCCCTACCTCGACAGGCCTTTACCCCAGGCAGACGGCCGAAAATAAAAGCCGCGCCAAAAGGAAAAGCCAAAAAAGGTGGCGAAGAAGGGGGACATTGCCGCTCCGTGACGAAAGACTGAGAATATTTAGCAGATCGGCCGAAAAATGGCAAGAGGGGAAAAGCCGCAGCAATTGCCGCATTGCTTATACCGTCCCTGTTGGCGATGATTAAGGGGTGAAGAGCCGAGGTCATAGGGGAAGATCATTTGTAAGTCGATTCTTTGATGATCCCGGACTTGCCCAGAACAGAAGCGCCTGGCGCTATCCAGTTTCTCTCTGTCTGGGGGAAGGGAGAACAGTTGCCGAAGGGCGGGACGAACGCCTTGGTCCGAAAGTCGCGGCAGGAATAATGGAATACGGAAAGCGCAACGAGCGGCGACTGCGCGCAGGACACGGCCAGACAGCGCCGCCGGGAGCACAGACGCCCCCGGCAGCGCCGGCGGGCGTCTGTACCTGACACGGATCGGGGCCGAGTTACACCGGGAAGATCGGCCCCCTGGCTGGCATGATCGTACGCCGATGGTTACTGGCCACTTTCGGGCATCCCCTTCTGGCCGGTCGGCGTCTCACTCTGCTGTTCTTCCTCCCATGGATAAGCCAAACCATAATGTTCGTACAGGGCTTTTCCAAACTGCTCCTCCGTCATCCCCTTCTGGGGCTGGGGGGAGGTTTGGATCCGGCCGGTCTCGGCGTTCAGGGTGACGAAATTACCTTCCTGCTGGGACGTCAGGGCGCCCAGGGGAACCGCGTATCTTTTGCCATCCTCGGACGAAACCTGGATAAAGCTGGCCCGCCCCTTTTCGAGATTGATCATAACATCCCTGATCAGTCCGATCCTCTGCCCCTGGGGATCGAGCACTGGCGCCCCGATGAGTTGACTGGCCGAGTGGAGATTCATGCCCCGGGTGACCGCCAGCTGCGCCTGGTCGGGCTGGGCTGCGCCTGCCAAGCCTGCGCTGCTGCCAGCAGCGCCATCGATGACGATTTCGACCCTGCGGTTCAACTGCCGCCCGGCTGCGGTGTTATTGTTCGCTATCGGATACTGCTCACCGAGCCCCTGGGCAATAATGCGTTCGCTTTCGATCCCCTGCCCGAGGAGGGCGCTGCGCACCGCTTCGGCCCGTGCCTCCGACAACGCGAGGTTGAGGTCGGTCGATCCGGTGCTGTCGGTAAACCCTTCGATGATTACGCTCTGGTCCGGGTGCTGTTTCAAAAATTCAGCCATTTTGGTGATGGTGCGTTCGGCGCCAGGATTCAGTTCGGCTTGGCCGCTGGCGAAGAACACGTCCTTGAGAGCAATGACCATCCCGCGCGAGGTCTGCTGCAGCTCCGCTTGCAGCTCGCTGGCCAGCTGCCGTGCGGCCTCGACCTCGGCTTCTTGCTGTGCGGCTAATCCTGCTTCCCCTGCACGCGTTTTGCTTGTCTGGAGGAGAATCTGCTGGCGCTCTGTCCCGGCATCGGCTATCGCTTTTTGGGTCATATTCAATACCGCGGCCTGCCGGGCAATGGCCACCTGCTGGTCGGCCAAATAGGCCTGATGGGAAATTTGATGCGGATCGGCGCCCTCTCCGTACAGCCTCTCGGCTTCCATCAAGGTCTTTTGCGCCTGGTTCAACTCCATTGGCGCGTACTGGGTGACCTGCGGATTTTTCAGGGCGGCAAAATAAGCGGCCCGAGCCTGATCCAGAGATTGCTGGTTCAACAGCTGGTTTTCTGGGGGGGTGCCGGCGCAGGCGGCGAGAGCGAGAACCGCGATCCCGGCCAACAGGGAAAATATCTGCTTCGTTTTGTCCATGGTATTGCCTCCCTTCAGCTTTCCGGTTGCAGTTCTCTACGTAGGATTTCGATGCTTTCCTGCAACTCGGCGGCCGATCTCTGAGCTACGGCATTGCGTGCTGCATAATACGCGAAATTGGCATCCACTTCGGCCTGCTCGGCCAGTTCACGCGCCGTTACATAATTCTCGCGTTCCATTTCGACCCTTGCCTGGCTCAGCTTTTCCTGCGCCGACTGAATCTGCACCGGTGCAAATTCGTGCGCACCGGCGGCCTGGGCGTTGGCAACAGCCACCTCGGATACGGCCATGGCGGTCTTTGGCGGCGGAGTGTTGGCGCAGCCGTAGGTGATGGTGATGGCAATGACTGCGGCTGCGGAAAACAATATTCTTGCTATCTTATCCATATGTCTTCTCCTTTCTTTGGCGCCCATGTGAATTCAACAATAGAGCGGGAAGGAGGTTTGTCAAATGGCCGTGAATTGGGAATAAGTTTTGAAATTAATGAGGGGAAAAAGGAGGTTTAATGCGATGCGACCGAGCGTTGTGCGAATAATTCTGTTGGCGGTTGGGCTGAGCAAGTGAATCCGTTCAGAAGATAGGCCGCTAATCAGGTTATTTAAAGCCGAGTTCCCGATTCTGCCGGCCGAAGGTCAGTGGGCCGCTGGCGCGCAGCAAACGGGAGAGAAACAGAACGCAATTGTCGTGGTTTTCGTTGTCACAATAGCAGCTCTGGCGTCGTTGGTCGAGGGGGAGGGCGGAAAACGAGGCGCGGCAGACGCCGGCGGCGAGGTCGCGATAAGGGCAGGCGGCGGCGCACGTTTCTTTGCGGGCCGACTCCTGGGGTCGGCTGGGGCTTGACGGCATGGAAAACTCCTTTTCCGGTTCGGGTTTTTTGGGACCGGATTGAGGGTAGTCGCCGATTGTTGACGTGCGGTTTTTGCTCGGTAAGGTTTCGATGAGTTCAGCGAGAATTTCCGCTCAGCGGCGGGCGTAGCGGTCGATTATTTCGCGCCGCATCCTCGCCATCGCCGATTTCGTTCTCGCTCTCGCGGCCTTCGATCTGCTCACCCGGCGGCGGCGCGCTGATCGCGGGATGCTGAACGGTTCCTGGGTTTTTCACACGTAGATCATCTTGCGCGTCATCCCGCCGTCGACGACGAAGTCCTGCCCGGTGACGAAACCGCTTGCCGGGGAGGCGAGGTAGAGGGCGAGGGCGGCGACGTCCTCGGGCGCGCCGACGCGGCCGGCCGGGTGCTGACGGTGGTCGGCCGCGGAAAGCGCTTCCCGCCCGGCGGCTCCCTCCTTGTGCCAGGCGGAAACGTCGATCCAGCCCGGGCTGATGCAGTTGACCCGAATCTCCGGCCCGAGGGTGAGGGCGAGGGCGTGGGTGAGGGCGACCAGCCCCCCCTTGCTGGCGGCGTACGCCTCGGTGTCCGGTTCCGACATGCGGGCGCGGGTCGAAGCGATGTTGACGATGACGCCGCCGTTTTGCCGCAGCGCCGGCGCCAGGGCGCGGGCGCAGAGAAAGGCGCCGGTGAGGTTGACCGCCAGCACCCGGTTCCACTCCGCCAGGGTCAGTTCGGTGAGCGGCTTGCGGATCATGATGCCGGCGTTGTTGACCAAAATGTCCAGAGCGCCGAAGAGCTGCCGCGCCTCGGCGGCCAGATTGTCGATGTCGGCCGCCTCGCCCACATCGACGCCGACGAAATGCACCTCGCCGAGCGCCGCCAGTTCGCGCACCGCCAGCTCCCCGGCCTCGGCGTCCTGTTCGGCGATAATCAGCCGCGCACCCTCCTGCAGAAACCGGCGGGCGATGCCCTTGCCGATGCCTTGGCCACCGCCGGTCACGATAGCGGTTTTTCCCTGCAGTTGCATTGCGCTCCTCCCTTAAATAAAAGGCTTTTTACCGGGATGCACAGGATATGCAGGATAAGGCGAAAATCCCTTTCTGCTTTATCTTGTATATCCTGGATATCCCTGTTGCATGAAGCTTTGCCCTGTCTTGTTGTCACACCGCCATAATATTGTATCAGTTTAACCAGAGGTATCGGAACGTTAAGGAAAGAGGGGATTTATGGCAGAGCTGCGCATCGGCACCTCCGGCTGGATTTACGCGCACTGGAAAGGGGATTATTATCCGGCCGACCTGCCGCAGAAGGACTGGTATGGCCACTACGTGCGCGATTTCGACACGGTGGAGATCAACAATACCTTTTACCACCTGCCGAAACCGGAGACCTTCGCGCACTGGGGGAACGTGGCGCCGGAAAACTTCCTCTACGCCTTCAAGGCCAGCCGCTACATCACCCACATCAAACGCCTGCTCGAACCGGAGAAGACCCTGGAGAAGTTCCTCGACCGCATCCGCCTGGCCGGGCGCAGCCTCGGGCCGGTTCTTTTCCAACTGCCGCCCCGCTGGCCGGCCGACTTGCGGCGGTTGGAAATCTTCCTCCAGGCGCTGCCGGCCGATCTCCTCCGCGTCTTCGAATTTCGCGACGATTCCTGGCACAAAGAGCCGATCCGGGAGCTGCTGGCGCGCTACGGCGCCGCCTTCTGCATCCACGACCACGGCCTGGTGCAGTGCCCCGAATGGATCACCGCCGATGCCGTCTACCTGCGCTATCACGGCTCTTCCGAGGTGCCGTACACCGGCAGCTATTCCGAGGTTTTTTTGCACAAGGAGGCTGAGCGGATCGGGAAGTGGCGCGGGGAGGGAAAGGCGGTCTTCGCCTATTTCAACAACGACATCGGCGGCCATGCGGTGCGCAATGCGCTGACCCTGAAGAAGCTGCTTGAGGGGAAAAGCTGAATACCGAAAAGCATCTCACGCAAAGATGCAGAGGCCGCAGAGAAGGCAAATCCTCTGCGCCGCCAGCGAACGAAGCGAGCGTGACGTGCGATGGCTTGCTTTCATGGCTTCTCAAAGCGCCCCTGCCACAACCCGGTGAAAAAATGCTTGGCGTTTACTCCGAGTACGCGGCTGTCGTAGCCGCCTTCCTGCACCACCAGGGTCGGCAGGCGCAGGCGGCCGATCATCCGCCCGTTTTCGGCAAAGTCCTCCGGCAGCAGATTCCAGGTGCCGGTGGGATCCCCCCTGGTGGTGTCGAGCCCCAACGGAACGACGAGAAACTGTGGCTTGAAGCGCTCGATGCGGCGCAGGGCGCGGCCGAGGGCCTCACGGTAGGCGGCCGGCTCCAGATGTTCGGGGAGAGGAAGGTTGAGGTTGAAGCCGTTGCGTCGGACGCGCCGCTGTCCGCCGGTCCTCCGTTCCCCCTTCCTTTTATTTCAGCTGCTCGATTTTGCTCATGACATAAACGTAACCGCTGCCAAAACGGGATTTCACCTTGTCGTAATGCACCCGGACCTTGTTCCCCACCGCCGGCTCCCAGCCGGCGGGGATCAGGGCCATGCCCCGCTTTCGCTCCATCGAAACCTGCTGGCCCGCCTCCGGAAAGTCAAAGCGGATATTCTTGCGACCGATTTCGGTGACGGCGCCCACCGCCGGCGAGGTCAATTCCTTGCGATTCGGATCCTTCTTGACCAGGCTCAAAGCGGATACCGCCAGGATCTTTTCGCCGCTCCTGAGCTCTTTGCGGTAATAGTCGATCTTGACCGTATCGCCCGCAACCGGTCGGTAATCCTCCGGAGAAAATAGGGTTTCCCGGCCGGTGTTGTACTTGACGCCGGCACTCTCGCCCGGTGTTTTGAGAATCACCCCGGAAAAACCGCTTTCGAGCACCACCCCGGTTGCGGACATCTCCGCCGCCATGAGCTGGCCGGCCTGAAATAAAACCAGCAACAGCACCGCACCGAGAACCGCGAGTTTGCCAATTTCTTTCTTCATTTTCGACCTCCTGCGCTTGAGTTGAAAATCGGGGCATTCCCCGGATCCCCTCATCTTCCGCATTTCTCCCGTGGCCGCCGGACGTCCGGCCGCAGATTCGGGGTATGGATCGGATTTTACCGCCGGTGCCGAAGACAAGGCAATCGAAATTCCGGGCGAGGCAAATCCCTGGGCCCTGGCGCATGCAATGCGCCCTACCGCGCCTGTGGCAGCAGCTCCTGCAGCAGATCGAACAACTCCTCCATGTCGACCATGGTGAAATCGGCCATGTGGGCGATGCGGAAGGTCTTGTTCTTGATTTTGCCGTAGCCGTTGTCGATGGCGTAGCCGCGCTCGCCGGCGAGCTTTTTCAGCTTCTCCAGGTCGGTGCGGCCGTCGTTGGCGGCGCAGGTGAGGGTGACCGAGCGGGCGCCTTCGGCGGCGAAAAGGGAGAAGCCCTGCGCCTGCACCCACTCGCGGGTGTGCTCGGCCATTTGCCGATGGCGGGCGTAACGGTTTTCCAGCCCTTCGGCGAACATCTTCTGCAACTGGTGATCGAGGGCGTAGATCAGGCTGATGCAGGGGGTGCTCGGCGTGTTGTCCTTGCCATCGTTGCTCTCGAATTCGGCGAAATCGAAATAGTAGCCGCGGTTCGGCGTCGTTTTCGCCTTCTCCAGGGCGCGGCGCGAGACGGCGAAAACCGCCAGCCCCGGCGGCAGGCCGAAGGCCTTCTGCACGCCGGCGAGGCAAACATCGGTTTTCAGCGCCGTCACATCAAGGGGGACGGCGGTCATCGAGGAGACGGTATCGACGATGAAGGAGACCTCGGGATAGTTCTGCATCACCGCCGCGATATCTTCGAGCGGCGAGAGGACGCCGGTGCTCGTTTCGTTGTGCACGATGGTGACCGCGTCGTATTTACCGGTGGCAAGGGCCTGATTCACCATTTCCGGGGTGATCGGCTGCCCCCACTCAGCCTCGAAGGTGTCCGCTTCGATGCCGCAGCGGCGGGTGACGTCGTGCCATTTGCTGCTGAAGGCGCCGTTGCCGAAGTTGGCGCAGCGCTTCTGCACCAGATTGCGCACCGCCCCTTCCATGACGCCGAAGGCGCTGGAGGTGGAGAGAAAGACCGGGTCGACGGTGTTGAGCAGCTGTTTCAAATGATCGGTGACCCGCCGGTGGACGGCGGCGTATTCCTTCATGCGGTGGCCGACCATCGGCGCGGCCATCGCCTGCATGACATCGAGAGAGACTTCGACCGGCCCGGGGATATAGAGTTTCTTGTGCATGACGGACTCCTGGAGTGGCGAGATGCGAAAAATGCCATGCGGTAGCATGGCGGAGGCTTGCCTGTCAAGGCATTCGCGCGCCGAGACGGAAAGATCCTTGACAGCAGGCCGAAATCATTTGAGACTAGCCCGCAATAGCCGGGCATCGCCCTATTTCTGTTTCCGCTGCACTTTGGCGCCGCAAAAGGGATGAAGAAGCATGCCCTGTCCCGGGTTCATGATCCGGGTGGTGTGATCCCCGGCCGGCACGTTTTTTTGGAGACCATATGGAAGTCGACCTGAAATTGCTCAGATATCTCACCGGCAAGGGTGTGCATCACATCGAGGAAGCGGTCGAGGGGACGGGTTATCTGCCGCGAACGGTGGTCGGCGTCGGCACCTACCTGCTCGACATCGACGGCGACGTCGATCTGCTCACCGGCAAGCAGCAGGTGACCTTCGAGAAGTTCCTCAGGCCGCTCCTCTTCGACGTTGCCTGCCAGGGACTCTCCGGTCCGGAAACCTGCCGGGGGGACGGCAAGATCGAAGCCGAGCTGCTGGCCAAATGCTATCGCGACGGCGAATTTCGCTGCCGCAAGTGCCGGGAAGCGTAATTCCGCTTCCCCGCCCAACTCCGGGTAAATATTGTCACGGACCTTCGCCGGATGGCGTTCCATAGCGGGCGGAGCGCTCTCGCGGCGGCAACGCATTTATATAAGCAGGATGAATTGCCGGCTTTTTCCCTGATGGGCTGAATAATGGGCATCCCTCCTGCAATTAATCCCTTGTTGGCGCTTTTCGGCGCGATTTGAAATGACGGACAGACCTATGACAGAGGCGCAAGCCGAGAAAAAGCAGCCGCGCATCTGGGCGGTGGGCGGCGGCAAAGGGGGTGTCGGCAAGTCGGTGATCACCGTCAGTCTGGCGATTGCCGCGGCGCGCCGGCAGCGGCGCTGTATTCTTATCGATGCCGATCTGGGCGGGGCGAACCTGCACACCCTGCTCGGCATGCCGCCGCCGTCGGCCAAGCTGGCGGATGTCTTTTTGCGCCGAGCCGCCGGTCTCGAAGAGGTCCTGCTGCCGACGGAGATTGAGCATCTTCAACTGGTCAGCGGCGCCGGCAGCCTGTTGGACATGGCCAACCCGCACCATGCGCAGAAGGTCAAAATCATCCGGCAAATCTTCACCCTCGATGCGGACGAGGTTTTCATCGATCTGGGGGCCGGATCCTCCTTTACCGTCTTGGATTTTTTTCTCGCCGCCAGCGAAGCGATCATGGTGGTGACTCCGCAGCCGACCTCGGTCGAAAACGCCTATCATTTCATCAAGGCCGCCTATTTTCGCCGCTTGAAGCAGGCCCTTGGCCGGGTCGGGGCGACCGGGCTGGCCAACCGGGCGATGGAGGAAAAGGTTGCCCGTGGCATTCGCACGCCGCGCGATCTGCTGGCCGAGATCGGTCGCGCCAATCCGGCGGCGGCGCTCGCAGTGGCGGGTGAAATGGAGAATTTCACCCCGCGAATTCTCGTCAATCAGGTGCGGCGGGCCGAGGAAGCCGGGTTGGGGACGCAGATGATGGAGGCGTGTCGGGATTTTTTCGGGTTGGAGATCGGCTGCCTGGGGACCCTGCGGTTTGACGAAAAGGTGCTTGCCGCCGTGCAGTCCCGGCGGCCGGTGCTTCTTGCCTATCCGCAATCGGCGTTCGCGGTGGAATTGGATGCCTTGGCCGGCCGGCTTTTCGCCCATCATGGCGTCGGCCATCCTCTGCCCTTGCACAGGGCTCAAGGAGCTTGTCATGACAGATGAATTGACCTTGGCCGCAGCCTTTCGCGCCCTCGATCTTCCCCCCGACGCCCAGCCGCTGCAAGTGGAGCGCGCCTTTCGCCGCAAGCAGGCGCTTTACGCCGATGGCGCGCTTGCCAGCTACTCCCTGTTGGATGATGCGGAGCGGCAGGCGCTGCTGAGGCGTCTGGAAGCCGCCTATCAAATGATCGGCGCCGCCGCCGGCTCGGCCTGCCGGCCATCCGTGGCGGTCGAGGAAAAATTGCCGCCGGCAGCGGAATTGGCCGCCGCTCCCGGCCGTTTTCTGCGCGCGCGGCGGGAGGCGGCCGGTCTGTCGCTGCGGGAAGTTGCCGATCGCACCAAGATCAGCCCGATGAAGCTCCGGCAGATTGAAGAGGAGCAATACGAGTACCTTCCCGCCGCCGTTTACCTGCGCGGTTTTATCGTCTCCTACGCGCGGATGCTCGGCCTGAGCGATTTCGCCACCCTTGTGACAATCTTTCTCGAACGCCAGCGCGAAGCCGCCGAGGCGTAAAACCCTCCCGGCCCGAGTCCCGCTCCTTCCGTTCTCGCCGGCCGGCCATACCGTCCCCCCGTTGGGTCCACCGCAGCGAAACGAGGTCGCCCGGCGCGGTCAGCCGGCTCAAGAACTACAGGAGAGCATCGAGCAGCCGGCCCGATGGCGCGCCCATTCGGGCCGTTTCTGCGCGAATTCGGCCTCGGCCTCCGGCTGTTCGTCGTAGGGCCGGCGCAGCACCTCCAGCAACCGGGCGACCTGCGCGGGTTCGCCGTTCTCCGCCTTGTCGATGGCCAACTGCGCCAGGTAGTTGCGCAGCACGTATTTGGGATTGACGGCGTGCATCCGGCGGCGCCGTTCGGCATCGGCGATACCGTCCCGCTTCACCCGTTGCAGATAATGGCGCAGCCAGGCGGCGATGCGCGCGCGGATGTCGCCGGTCACCTGCTCCGGGTGGTAAAAGGCGCCGAACAGGGGTGCGACCAGCGCGTTGTCGTCGGCTTCGGCCGCGTCTGCCCCGATTTCGGCCAGGGCGCGGTAGAAGAGGGTCATGTCGGTTTCCGTCAGTTGCAGCATCGCCTCCAGTGCGCCGACCAGCGGCGGATCGCTTGCCGGATCGAAGGCCGCCAGGCCGAGCTTTTGCGCCATCATCCGCTGCCACCCCTGCCGATAGTGCTCGCCATACAAATCGAGCGCCTGCTGCAGCGGCTCGACTTCGCCGATGAGGGGATAGATGGCGTTCGCCAGCTGGGCGAGGTTCCACCAGGCGATCTGCGGCTGATTGCCGAAACGATAGCGCCGCCCTGCGGCATCGGTGGTGTTCGGCGTCCAGTTCGGATCGTAATCCTCCAGCCAGCCGTAGGGACCGTAATCGATGGTGAGGCCGAGGATCGACATGTTGTCCGTATTCATCACGCCGTGCACGAATCCCACCCGCATCCAGTGCACGAGCATTTCCGCCGTCCGCCGGCAGACCTCCTCGAACCAGGCGCGATAAACTGCCGGCGACGGGTCGCCGAGGTGCGGAAAATCGTTGCGCAGGGTGTAGTCGGCCAAGAGCTTCAGGACGTCTTCTTCGCGCCGGGCGGCGAAAATCTCGAAATTGCCGAAGCGGGTGAAGGAGGGGGCGACGCGGCAGACGATGGCGCCCGGTTCCTGCTGCGGATGGCCGTCGTAGAACATGTCGCGCCAGACCTGCTCGCCGGTCGTCAGCACGCTCAACGCCCGGGTGGTCGGCACGCCCAGATGGTGCATCGCCTCGCTGCAGAGAAACTCGCGGATCGACGAGCGCAGCACGGCGAGGCCGTCGGCGCGGCGCGAGTAGGGGGTCGGGCCGGCGCCCTTCAATTGCAGCATCCAGTGCTCGCCCCGCGGATTGACGATCTCTCCGAGGTTGATCGCCCGCCCGTCGCCGAGTTGCCCGGCCCAGTTGCCGAACTGGTGGCCGCCGTAGCAGGCGGCGAAGGGCGCCATCCCCGGCAGCAGGCGGTTGCCGGCGAAGACCTCGGCGAATTCCGCCGTTTCGCATTCCTCGGCGGCCAACCCCAGCAGCTCTGCCACCTCCCGCGCATAGGCCACCAGTTGCGGCTTCGCCACCGGCGTCGGCGGCACCCGCGAGTAGCAGGCGCGGTGCACCTGCCGGGCCTGCTTGCCGGTTTCCGGGTCGGCGGGAAGTTCGCGAACGAAGCGATTGTCGAAAGCGAGATTTTCGAAGGAGCGCACGGATAAAGTCGATTTTGGCGAGTGTTTCATCGGCATCATTTTCCCGGCCGGGCTGAAGGCCGTCAATTTGCTGAAACAAGGTCCGGCATCGGAGCGGATAAGTCAATTATCGCTTCTCTTGCGTTGCCGAGGCAAGCTGACGCGGTATGCGGCGGTGGCGGGGATGGTCTTGGCCGGGGGGAAGTGGATCGCCTGATCGAATCTCGGCTTTTGTCGCGCGTCTCCGGACGGACGGTCGCCCCGGGCGTGCAACCGAATCGCTGCGGCAAAAAAATGCATCGAAAATGGGTACAATGTCATCCAAAAAACGCCCGCTTCCGCGCCAAAGTTCGTGCTTGCCTGGGGCATGGCGACGG
>JBAYQP010000032.1:0-31324 GCA_041677125.1 Desulfuromonadales bacterium
ACCCGGAAGAAATTCAGCTCCCGCAGCTCCATAACCTGCAGCCGCGGGCGGAAATAGCCGCGCCGGGCGAGAATGCGCCGATCGGTCACGGCATAAAAAACCTTTTCCCATTCGAGGCGGGCGAGGAGAATATGGCCGACGGCGAGGTAGAGCGCGATCAGGATAAAAGGCAGCGGAATCCAGACCAGCAGCGAAGAATGGTAGACCGCTTGCAACTGAAAGCCAACCATCTGCCAGAAAGTTGCAAGCAAAAGAATCAGGATGCCGAAAAAAGAATGTCGCCAGTTGCGAAAAGTGAAGCAGGTGGGCGCCGGGCGGCCTTCCCATTGTACGGTTTCTTCCGGCTGCAGATCGTTGCTCCAGTCCATCACATCTCCACGAGGTCCCGCATGCGCTCGGCGGCGGCGCGGCCCAACTTGCCGGAGGGGTCGGCTTCGGCCACCTCCCGATATAGAGCGATCGCTTGTTGTCGGCTGCCCGTTTTTTCGTAGGCTTCGGCCAACAAAAATTTCCCCTGAATCGTCGCACGGAGCCGAAGCGCCGCCTCCAGCTGTTGCACGGCCCGCTTTTCATCCCCCAAATTCAGCAGGACGTAGCCATAACCCTGTCGCGCGCGGTAGTTGTTTTCATCGAGCCGAACCGCCCGGGCCAGATGCGGCCGAGCCGCGGCCGGATTTTCCCCCCGCAGGTAAGCCATCCCCAGCCCAGTGAGAAACACAGGCTCGTCGGGCGACTCGTTCACCGCCTGCAGGTAAGCGGCAATGGCCCTGGAAATCTCCCCCCTGGCTTCCAGACGGCGGGCTTCTTCGTACATCGCCCGACCCGGCGCGGCAAGCTCGGTCGGCGCGGATGGGACTCTGCCGGCATTCGGCGCAACGGCGCAGCCAACCACACCCGCGAGCAGCAGACCGCCGAGAAAAAGGCGGCCAAGGCGCAGCGCCCGGCGGCGGGCGACAGCGGTTTTTTCCTGCAATTGTATGCCGGTTCTCATCCTGTGCAACCTTCCATTATTTTAGGGTGGCGCAAAAATCACCAACTGCCGTTGCGGCATTGCCTCTCACTGCTTCGACGGACAGAAGTACGCATTTATTGCCGATCGGTTTTTGCTTAGCCATTTTCAGCATTTGGCTTTCTTGCGAAAGCATCGATGTTCGCAACGAGCGACTTTATCATTTTTTTTCTAGCCAGGCCATCCGAAAATATTGTATAGTGGCGGGCTTTTCTGGTCAATCACAAGACAATGGAGCCTAGGACAACCCTCATGCCACAGAATATCCGCAACATCGCCATCATCGCCCACGTCGACCACGGCAAAACCACCATGGTGGACGCCATGCTCAAGCAGTCCGGAATTTTCCGGGAGAACCAGGTCATCACCGAACGGGTGATGGACAGCAACGATCTCGAACGGGAACGCGGAATCACCATTCTCTCCAAGAATCTTTCCATCCATCACGGTGGGCTCAAGATCAATATCATCGACACTCCGGGCCATGCCGATTTCGGCGGCGAGGTGGAGCGGGTGCTTAAGATGGTCGATTCGGTGCTGCTGCTGGTCGACGCCTTTGACGGACCGATGCCGCAGACGCGCTTCGTGCTGAAGAAGTCCCTCGACCTGGGCTTGAAACCGATCGTGGTCATCAACAAGATCGATCGCCCCGGCGCGCGGCCGGAAAAAGTCGTCGACATGGTGTTCGATCTCTTCTGCGAACTCAACGCCGAAGAGGGACAGCTCGATTTTCCTATCGTCTACGCCAGCGCCAAACAAGGATACGCCAAGCGCGAGCTCAGTCAGGAATCGAAAGACCTCGAGCCCCTTTTCGCGATGATCGCCGAGCGGGTGGCGCCGCCGACCGCCGACCCGCAAGCCTCTTTTCAGATGCTGGTCACCAGCATCGCCTACAACGATTACATCGGCCGCATCGCCACCGGTAAAATTTTCAACGGCATGGTCACCGCCGGCGAAACCGTCGCCCTGATCCGGCGCGACGGCAGTGTGACACGCGGCCGCATCTCCAAACTTCTCGGCTATGAAGGGCTGAAGCAGATCGAGCTTCCTGAAGCCGGCGCCGGAGACATCGTCACCATTGCCGGTTTCGACGATGTGAGCATCGGCGAAACCTTCGCCGCCGCCGCCAATCCGGTCCCTCTTCCCTACATCTCCATCGACGAGCCGACCCTGTCGATGAATTTCATTGTCAACAGCTCGCCTTTTGCCGGTCGCGACGGCAAATACGTCACCTCGCGCAATATCCGCGAGCGGCTGACGAAAGAGCTGCGCACTAATGTTTCGCTGCGCGTCGAGGATACGGATAGCACCGACACCTTCAAAGTTTCCGGGCGCGGCGAACTGCATCTGTCTATCCTTATCGAAAACATGCGCCGCGAGGGCTTCGAGGTGGCCGTTTCCAAGCCCGAGGTCATCTATCGGGAGATTGACGGCGTGCTCTGCGAACCGATGGAATATCTGGTGATCGATGTTCCCGAGGAATACCAGGGAACGGTCATCGAAAAACTCGGCGGACGCCGCGCCGAAATGGTCTCGATGCAGCCAATGGAAGGGGTGGTTCGTCTCGAATTCCTCATTCCCGCCCGGGGCCTCATCGGTTTCCGCACCGAATTTCTGACCGACACCCGCGGCGGCGGGGTCATGACCCACACCTTCCACGATTACGCCCCCTGCAAGGGACCGATCGCCGGCCGCAAGAACGGCGTCCTCATCGCCATGGAAGCCGGCGAGACGGTGGCTTATTCCCTGTTCAACCTGCAGGACCGCGGAATTCTCTTTGTCCCCCCGGGAATCGATGTTTACGAAGGTATGATCATCGGTCAGCACGCCAAGGACAACGACCTGGTGGTCAATGCCTGCCGAGGGAAGAAGTTGACCAACGTTCGTGCGTCGGGCACCGACGAGGCGGTTCGTCTGGTTCCCCCGCGTCTGCTGACTCTGGAACAGGCTCTCGAATATATCGACGAGGACGAGTTGGTGGAGGTTACGCCCAAGTCGATCCGCCTGCGAAAAAGATATCTGGATGCCAACGAACGCAAACGGTCTGAGAAAAAGAGCAAATAAACAGGTTTTCGCTTCAAAACCCCGGTTTGACCGGGGTTTTTTCTTTTTCCGGATTCATTTTGGCAAATCACTCTTTCACTCCTCAATCCGCGCGACAGGCGCGATTCAAGCGGCACTACTCTCTGATCGTAAATATAAAACTGTTTTCGGAAACAACGATCTGCCACGCAAAACAGAGATAGGCTAAACTACCGTTTCTATTGATTTTTTTCCAAGATTTTTGTTGCAATCCACGGATATGAGGAGTATGCTCTTATCAGTTTTGCGAGAAATGAACAGATAACTCACACCGAAGGAGAAAGAAAAAATGAAGTGTCCGATTTGCGGCGGTAAAACCCGGGTGGAAATCGATACCCATTCAGATGGTTTCGCCGACAACCTGCAAGAGTGCGGCGACTGCGGTACTGTTTGGACCAGAAAAGAAGGTGAGGAGATCATTCTCCATACTCTTCGCGCCGCCAGCAATTACTGATCGACCTTGACCAACTTTTATTTTCTACCATCGGCCGCCGCCGCACCCTTTCGGAGCGGCGGCCTGTTATTTTTCAGGCAGGATTCTTTTGTTTCATTCCCTTCTTTTTTGTCCGGAACCTTATATATTTCGGTGCTATCCGAGCGTTTTGCACTCCCTGGGCATTTCCAGCAAATTCCTTGAACTATCGAGCGATTGAGATTATATTGTGCCCGGTTCGGGGGGCCGCTGATGAATTTGTTTGTAATAGGATCAGGGAGGTTGCATGGATCGGGAGCTAAACGCACATGAACAGACGGTTCTGCTGACGATTGCCCGCCAGGCGGTGGAAACCTGCGTCCGCTCCGGTGAAATCTACATTGAGCCGCGCGAAGAGATGGCGCTCAATCTGCGCAACGGCTGCTTCGTGACGATCAAACAGAACGGTCATCTGCGCGGCTGCATCGGCAACTTCCAATCGGAACTTCCGCTGTTTCGGGAGGTTGCGGAGATGGCGGTGGCGTCGGCCACCAAGGATCCCCGTTTTTATCCGATGAAAGATGAAGACCTGGCCAACTTCACCCTGGAAATCTCCGTTCTTTCACCCCTGCAAAAAGTAGAGGATCTGGAAGAAATCGAGGTTGGGCGGCACGGCATCTATCTTGAGAAAGGTTATCATCGCGGCGTTCTCCTGCCGCAGGTGGCCATTGAGCATGGCTGGGACCGGGATATCTTTTTGCAGCAGACCTGCCTGAAGGCCGGATTGCCCCCCGATTCCTGGAAGGCCGAAGATACGGCCATTTATTGCTTCAGCGCGCAGATTATTAAAGAATAAACCAAACTTCCCACCTTCACTACAAGTGACCGAAAACCCGGACGCCAGACGCCGGGTTTTTTCATTCCCCCCCTTCTGGTCTGTCGGGCAAGTCATTGTAAACTTGCCGTATGGAAAACAGGACCGGTGAAAAGAACGATGGACAGGCACGTCTGCCGGAAAACGAAATCCATGAAGTCCGGCGCCGCACCGCACCGCGGGCGGCCATCGTCCATGAAGCTATTCGCCATGAAGGGGAACTGGAGTTCCAACGGTCCCATTCGGCTCTGGCCTGGTCCGGTTTCGCGGCCGGCCTGTCAATGGGCTTCTCCCTGGTGGCCGAGGGATTATTGCAGCACCATCTGCCGGATGCTCCCTGGCGACCACTCGTCAGCAAATTCGGCTACAGCATCGGCTTTCTCATCGTCATTCTCGGCCGGCAGCAACTTTTTACCGAAAACACCCTGACGCCGATCCTTCCCCTCCTGCAAACCCCCCGAGTCGGCATCCTGCTTCAGGTGCTTCGCCTTTGGCTGATCGTTCTGCTTGCCAACCTTTCCGGAGCCTACCTTTTTGCCTGGGGTCTGGCCGACAGCTCAGTCTTCTCCGCCGGCATGCAAAGGGAATTTCTTCTGCTCGGCACGCACACCCTGCAAGGCGATTTTTCCACCGTGCTGATCAGCGCCATTTATGCCGGCTGGCTGATCGCTCTCACTGTCTGGCTTCTTCCCTTCGCCGAAACCGCCCGCGTCATGGTCATTATCATCATCACCTATCTGATAGGCCTTGGCGGTTTTCGCCATATCATCGCCGGCTCGGTTGAAGTGTTCTACCTGGTCGGTATCGGCGCAATTTCTTTCGCCACCTATCTTCAGAATTTTTTCCTCCCGACTTTGCTCGGCAATATCATCGGCGGCATCACCCTGGTGGCCGTCATCAATCACGCGCAGGTCGTCGCCGGGGGCGATCAGCGAAAGTGAGCGATTGTGCTATAATTAAAAGCATTAAAACGTCGGCGTCACCCGGAGAAATCGGAAAGGAAGATTTTTATGTGGTTATTCAAAACGGATAACGATGTCGCCGCCCTCATTCTCAGAGTTTCTCTCGGCGTGGTATTCTTTCCCCACGGCGCGCAGAAGGTTCTCGGCTGGTTCGGCGGCCACGGCCTCTCCGGCACGCTGCAATACTTCACCGAAGGGATGGGCATCCCTTACGTCCTCGCCCTGCTGGTGATTATCGCCGAGTTATTGGGCTCGCTGGCCCTCATCGCCGGCCTTCTCACCCGGCCGGCGGCTTTCGGCATTGCATCGGTCATGGTCGGGGCCATCTACAACGTGCACTGGCAGTACGGATTTTTCATGAACTGGGGCGGCCAACAGGCCGGGGAAGGTTTTGAATATCACCTGCTGGCCATCGCCATCGCCCTGGCGCTGATGGTCAAGGGGGGCGGCGCCGCATCGATCGACAGAGTGATAACGGAAAAAAGTAAATAGACAAGACAGATGAGGCCGGAGACCGGCCGAGAAACGGAGGCTCGTCATGATCACCGTCCGCCCATCATCCAGACGTGGCCACTTTCAATCGGATTGGCTCGACAGCTGGCATACGTTTTCCTTCGACACCTATTACGATCCCGAACACATGGGCTTTCGCGCCCTGCGGGTGATCAATGAGGACCGGGTTAAACCCGGACACGGTTTTCCCCTGCACCAGCATCGGGATATGGAGGTCATAACCCTGGTTATCGCCGGGGAGTTGAAGCATGAAGATGATCTCGGCCATGGGGCCATCATCGGCCCGGGGGAAGTGCAGCGTTTTTCGGCCGGCACCGGCATTCGTCACAGCGAATACAATCCGTCCGACAGTCGGGAAGTTCACCTGCTGCAGATCTGGGTCCTCCCTGAGCATAAAGGATTGACACCCGGTTATGAGCAGAAGAATTTTTCGCCCGAGGAGTTCCAGGGGCGGTTGCGTCTGATCGGATCCCGCGATGGACGCGATAATTCCATCGTTATTCATCAGGACGTGGCACTCTACCGCGCCGATCTCGCATCCGGCCAGCAACTGAGTTATGCCATTGCCGGGGGGCGGTGTGTCTGGCTGCAGGTCATCGCCGGAAGTCTGCACTGCAACGGTCAGGAGTTGTCCGCCGGCGATGGCGCGAGCAGCAGCGACGAGAACGCTCTGACGATATCTTCGGCCGCGGGGGCCTCCTTCATCCTCTTCGATCTGGCCTGATTCCAGGTTGCCCGACCCGCGCCCGATTCTGCGTGAAAAATCCCCTTTACCGTATGGCCGAAGACGACGCTCCGGCGGTGCGGCTGGCGGCGGCCTATGCCTTCATCCGGTTGTCGGCCGATCCGGGAAATAATCTTCGCCAACTGCGTCAGGGGACTCAATACATCTGCTGGCAGGTTGCGGCCATCGAGACGATATCCCACCTGCTGAAGGAATCGCCGTACTTCACCTTTTTGCTCGCCTCCAACAAATCCGAGAGGAATCCCCCGAGATTCTCGGCGATGTCGATGAGGTGGATCAGGCGCCCTTCGCCATCCTGCAGGTAGAAATCGATCTTCAAGCGCTTACATGGGGGACCTTCGGAAATGCGGCCGGAAAGAATGACCATGTTCTGTTGCTGGCCGACTTTAACCGAGATATTGTAATCGTCGGCCGTTATCTGTTTTCTGCTCGGGGGGGAGGATTGGGTTTTGGCGGTTGATGCGGATTTTGTCGGTTTAGCGATCTTCTGCGCCTGGTATTTGGAGTCGAACAGGCTCACCGGCTGGGAAGAATGCAGCGGCCGGTCGGAAAAATGCCGTTTTCCATTTTCGTCCACCCATTGGTGCATTTCGGCCGCTGCGGCGCTGCCGCAAAAAACCAGAATACCAAGTAAAATCGATCCTTTCATTTTCCCCTCCTTTGATTAAGCGCCAGGTTTGTTCTGGGTTGCACTCCTTTGCGATGTCGCTTAACTCACTGAGGCCCTTTAGCAGCCTCAAACTTACGCCAAATCCGTCGAACCCATAAGAAAACGGTCGATTTCCCGTGCGGCGCTGCGGCCCTCATTGATCGCCCAGACGACAAGACTCTGGCCGCGGCGCACGTCGCCGGCGGCGAACAGTTTCGGCACGCTGGTGGCGAAACGACCGTATGGCGCCTTGATGTTGCTGCGCGGGTCCTGCTCAACCGCAATATCTTTCAGGACGCTTTCCTCCGGGCCGAGGAATCCCATGGCGAGCAGCACCAGGTCGGCCGGGATGCGCCGTTCGCTGCCGCGCACTTTTTCCGGCCAGAGGCGACCGGCCTCCTGCCGCCATTCGACAGCGTGAATGCGGATAGCCTCGACGCGATCGTCCGCATTGGTGCAGAACTCCTCGGCGGTAACCAGGAACTGGCGCGGGTCGGCGCCGAATTTCGCTTTCGCCTCCTCCTGGCCATAGTCGAGTTGGTACAGTTTCGGCCACTGCGGCCAGGGGTTGTCGACGCGGCGCTCCTGCGGCGGCCGGGGCATAATTTCCAGCTGGGTGACGCTGCGGCATCCCTGGCGCACGGCGGTGGCGACGCAGTCGGTACCGGTGTCGCCGCCGCCGATCACCACCACGTGCTTGCCTTCGGCGCTGATTTCCAGCGGCGAGCCGTCGAGCAGCCGGCGGGTATTATGCGTGAGATATTCCATGGCGAAATGAATGCCAGCGCCCTGTCGCCCGGGCAGGTCAAGGTCGCGGGGGCGCGTCGCGCCGCAGCATAGAACGACGGCGTCGAAATCGTCAAGCAGTTGCGGCAGCGTACCTGAGATTGCAAAATCGCAGGCGATTACCTTTTTGTCACCTCCGCTTCGATCACCACATTCGGCGGTTCGTGCTTCCCCGCCTCGGCCGGCAGCGCTTCGCCCAGTTCGCCTGCCGCCACAGCCTCCCTGGTGCTATCCGGGGTCCGCTGTCTGACCTGCCGCCTCGTTTTTCGCTCCGTCCTCCCCTGCTGCCGCACGCGCTGGGCGAAAACGGCGGAGAGCGCCGAGAAGGAAATCAGACCGTGTTCGGCGGCGTGTTCCGCCATGGCGTAGCTGTCCGCGGCCAGCAACAGGCTGCTTCCGGCCCCGGCCACCTCGCGCGCCAAATCTTCGATGGCGCGCCGCCGTTTGCCTCCCATATCGGCTTGCCACCGGACGCACTTGCCGGCACAAATCCAAACTTAACAAATTTGCCGCATCTGGCCCGGATCATGCTGTATCGCAAACATGGGGGTTCTCATTTCTTTCCCGAGAGGATAAATGGCGATGACCATATCGAAAGCGGTAGCCGTCGAACAAGCCGCAGGGGAACTGGGGACCACTGCCGTTGCCCTGCTCATGCAGATAAAACGTAAACACCTGGAGGGGATGGAGATCGACGGAGCATGGCATCTTACCGCCGAGAGCCTGGAAAAAGCCCGGCGGGAGGGACTAGCCGCGACGGCGCCGATGACTTGCCAGGGTCATTGCGCCGGTGGCGGCTGCGCGGGAAATAAGTAATCCTGCCGAATTAATGGGCAGAAAAAGACAGGTGGACACCTTGGGCATCCAGATTTTACCCTCAGATCTTGTTTACAAGTACCCGCGGAAAAAAGAAACCCGTCACCTGCCGAAATTCACCGGCAAGCCGGACCCCCGCCCCTTCGACTGCGATGACCTCTACGACGTCATCCCCCTGGACGTCATCCCCCTGCTCGAAGCAGTGATGGACACTCTCGGCACCGATGACGGCCGCCGGGTGCTGAACCGGCTGGAGGAGATCCTGAGCAGGGATATCCCGCGCTGGCTCGACACGCGCAGCTGTTCGACTGTCTGGTCGAAGCGTCGCGAGGGATTCTGGACGAGTAGAGCGTGTCGACAACAGCCTGCTTCTATTTTACAGAGCAGAGTAAATGCTCGGCAATTCCGCCACCCCGCAACTCATGAAATGGCTGCTTGACATCCATGGGGCGGTTTGATTTATCATACGTCATGCTTTACGCCTTCCCCGAACAAAAGGTACTCTTCAGCAACAAACCTTTTTCCGGTCCGAATCTCGCCCGGATCTTCGAGGAAATATTTCGACTGCCTCGACCCTTCACCGGATTCCTGAAAATTAATGTGGAGAAGAACGGTCCCCTCTATTTTCTCTTTTTTCTGCAAAGCGACCCTTATGCCGCCGGCAAATTCGACGGCAAAAAGCCCTTTAATATCAACCTCTCCGATTTTTTTGCGGAAACTTTTGCCTGCAAACCGACGCAGTTGAGCGTATCCCTCTGCGAAACGGACCCGGTGTTGCTCAAGTGCATGCTCATTCTGCTTCAGGAGGAGCCGACCATCAAAGCGCCGGTAACGATGCTCGATCTGGAGCAGATCACCGGTCAAGTGGTTGAAGAAAAAGGGGATGCGTTGGTGGTTCTGCAGAAGGAGGGGAAGTTCAACTTCTTCTTCGTTAAAAATGGTCTGGTGGCCCGTCCGTATTTTGCCGACACCGACTGGACCCCGCCCAACGATCTCAGCTCCCAGGAAACGATGCTCCTCTACGCCTTTGAGCGGCATGCGTCGCCTGTGGTTGCCCACATCTATCGCGATGTCGCCACTCGTCAGGGGAACGACGTGCGGCAGCTCGACCGGAACCGGCTGCTCGAACTGGCCCGTCAGGCGACCCCAGCTCCCCGCGTTGCGGATCCAACTCCGCGGACGCCGCCCCCATCGATAATTGTGGTCGAACTCGTTTCCGGCGTCGATCGCGGCAAACGCTTTACCGCGCCCCTCCCTTGTTCCGTCGGCCGCAAGGGGTGCGATATCGTCCTTGACGACGGACTGACGTCGCGGCGGCACGCCCTCTTCACCCTGATCGGCGGCGAGATCGGGGTTGTCGACCAGGGGAGCACCAACGGCACCCAGGTAAACGGCGCCGATGTAAAACAGGCAGTGCTCACTGCCAAAGATATTGTAACCATCGGTGAAACGCAGATGAAGATTGTCCCCTGATTTCCCCCCGAAACACTCGGGCGTGCCTGCCGTCTCTCTTCGCTCCTCGAATCATCCCCTCTAAACTGTAAATTGCAGCTTTAAATCGATGACCTCGATAATATCCAGGTTCTGCAACGGGACAGCTGTCTCGGCGGCCTTGCCGTTGATCAGCGGTTGCATTTCCCCAGGCGAGGGGCTCAGGACGTAGCCGGCGGCGGTACGGTTGATCAGCGCCGCCACTTTCGGCGCAAAAAGCCCTTTGATCCGGATCTCCGCGTTTTTGGCCTCGCCGATGGTCGTCACGCGTTTGGTCAGATTGTATACCGCGCCCTTGGTCGTTCCCTCCAGAACTGTCAACCGCCCAATGCCGACCGTCTCCTGCCCGGCGCTCCCCGGCGACGGGCGACGGATCAAGGTCGCTTCCGCCTCTGGAGGCGACTGTCCGGCGGGGGGCCGCATCATCGTCGCGTCGGCATCCACCGGCGACAGTCCCGGCCGCACCATCGTCGCGTCGGCATCCACCGGCAGCGGCCCCGGCCGCATCATCGTCGCGTCGGCGTCCACCGGCGACAGCCCCGGCCGCACCATCGTCGCGTCGGCATCCACCGGCAGCGGCCCCGGGCGCATCATCGTCGTCTTCGCCGGACGGCCCTTTTCCCCGAGATCGAGACGCATGGTAGCGTCGATGGGTGCGGAGCGTCCCATCACCACGGTCGCGTCGGCATCATTTTGAGCGACCGTGGGATCGTCAAAAATCAGGATGTGCAGACCTATGGTGAGGATCGTTTCATGCTTCAAGGGCAGACGATCGATACATTGTCCGTTGACTTTGGTGCCATTGGTGCTGTTGATGTCCTCCACCGTGTACCGATCTCCGTTTCTTTCGAATCGTGCATGGTAGGCGGAGACAGCGGGGTGATCGATGACGATGTCGTTCGCGGCCGCCCGGCCAACGGTGGTAACCTTCTTGGTCAGGGGGTACTCCTTGAGGAGCGCCTCTCCCTTGAACTTGATAATCAGCTTGGCCATTTGTTACCTTTCCTGCTCATGTCGAGTTGCAATTTATTTGAATAAGAACTCCCGCGATTAAAAATTCCGCGGCGCATCGAGGGCGAGGAGCAAAACGGTAATATTGTCCTTCCCGCCCAGCGCATTGGCCCGGTCAATCAGGGCATTGCAGGCGCGGCTGGCGTCGCTCTCCTGTTGGATAATGGCAAGGATTTCCTCGTCGGCCATCATGTTAGTCAGGCCGTCCGAGCAGAGGAGGAAGCGATCGCCGTCCATGACGTCCACCTCGCATATATCGATCCGCACCTCCGGCGCGGCGCCAAGCGCCCGGGTGATGATGTTTTTATGCCGCGAAACTTCCGCCTCCTCTTGACTGAGCAACCCTTGTCGCACTTGTTCGGCCACCAGTGAATGATCGTCGGTCAGTTGACAAATGGAGCCGCCGCGCAGCAGGTAGCAGCGGCTGTCCCCCACATGCGCGACGATCAGGACCGGCCCGTTGAGAAGTCCGGCGACAATGGTCGTGCCCATGTTGCGCCATTCGGGTTTAGACTGCCCGGCCTGAAAAATTTGTCGGTTTGCCAGACGAATCCCGGAAAACAATCGACGTATGGCCGGCGACAGGAGTTCATCCGGACCGCTTTCCGCCGGTTCGCCATCGGGAAATCGGGCCACGGTTTCCGCCACCAACTCAACCGCCATCCGGCTGGCAATCTCACCGGCGAGTTGCCCCCCCATGCCGTCGGCGACAATACACAGGCCGAGTTCCCGATCGAAAAACAGCGCGTCCTCATTGTGGGGTCTGACCACCCCGGTATGGGTGCCACCTTCCATAGTTATCCGCATCGACTTATCGCTCCTTTCATCTGAATGGTGGCTGCCGCATCGATCGCCGGGCTCTCTCCGATTTGGATTAATTCTGGTGCATGCCCAGGCTGACTGTTTCCCGATATTATCCAGATATTATTCTTGACAGCTGCGACCTATATGCACGTTAATAGTAGGGTTAATCGACATACTCTTAAGCACGTCTGCATTTTTACCTCATCGACATCACGAGAGGTTTGTTCTGTCGAGGATGATTTCCATTGAGCACCGATAAAGTCTGTCAAAGCTGCCATAAATCGAACCCCGGTTTTGCCGAACGCTGCTTCCACTGCCTGGCCCCCCTCCCCGCCTCGGCAACTCCCCCTGCAAAAATCCCGTCGGCCGACGGGAGCACACCCGCCGCCGGAGCGCCGTGGATCGTTTTGACCACACCGGACGGCGACTTTTTCGCGGCTCGGGATGGCGATATTATCGGCCGCACCGGAATCGGTCACGAATTGCTCAACCCGCATGAAGGGATTTCCCGCAAACACGTTCAGTTCGTCCGCAAGCGCGACGAATGGTTCGTGATCGACCTCAATTCGAGCAACGGCACCTTCCTGGACGGCCGAAGGATTTCCCCCAAGGCGCTGACCCCCATCCGCAACGGCCAACAGCTTGGGTTTTCTCCCGATTTCGTCGTTGCCGTCAGTTTTGAAGGGCGACAACCGGAGATTTCCACCGCTGCCGACATCGACGCGGATGCGAATCGGCAAACCCTGGTCATTCTTTTCGCGGATATCAAGGGATCCGTCGATTTTTTTCAGGAGATGGGAACGATTGTCGCTCGCAATTGGATACTCAAACTCTTTCGGATGCTGACTGCGGTTATTGCCATTCACGAGGGGAGACATCTTAAAAATATCGGCGACGCTATACTGGCGGTTTTTCCCGATGCCTGCGAGGCCGCCAAGGCGGCCCGGGAGATGCAATCGATCATTCACGAATACAACAAAAGCGTCGAGCCTTCCCAAGCCTACTCCATCCGCATCGGCATGAACATCGGCAGCGTCCTTTTCGAAAACAACGACGTTTTCGGCAACGCTGTAAATATTGCCTCACGGGTGCAGGATCTGACACCGCCGGGGCGAATTTTTATTACCCGGGAACTCTTTGCAGCCATCGGCCCCGATACGGATATCGTCACGGAGTTCATCGGCGAAGAAGTGCTGAAGGGGGTCAGGCAAACCACCGGCATCTACGAGGTCATCGCCCCCCACATTGCCGACAACAAGAACACCCGCGTTCTCTAGCTCAGTCCGCCCCACCCCTGTTGCGCCTCACCGTCCGCATCCTCTGCCGCAAGGAGTCTGGTTAAGTAATCGAACGCCGCATCGGCGGCGGTTTGACAGAGAGGCGATAGTCTCTCGTCGATGGCGAAACTGTGCGCCCTGATGCCGCAGAGAAAAGCTTCGGGACAACGGCCAAAGATATCCCGGGCCATGGCCAGCACCATTCCCCAGTTGAAAGCGTGCGAACTGAAGCCGCCGGCGGGAAAAATGGTACTCGCCGCCGGCAGGGGAAGCATTTGAAAGGGCGGCTCGGAAGAGGCGGCCAGGGCGTCGATGACCAACAGCGCCGGATAGCAAGAAATTTCTTCGGCCAGGCCAATATCCGCTTCGTAGGCGACGATCCCTTTAAAATCCCCGGTGAAATGCCTTTTCAACCGTTGCACAAGGTGAATACCGACCGCGTCGTCCCCGCGCAACGGATTACCGATGCCGATGACCATAACATCCCGACGCGCCTGCGCCAGGCCGAACGTCTCGGCCGCCGCTTCATCTTGCTCGAGCACTCTAAACTCGGTCGCCATAATCGTAGCGGGAAACCAGCGTTCCGTCATGGGCGTGGATGGAAATCTCCAGGGGCATCTTCCCGTGCGCATGCGAACTGCACGACAGGCAGGGGTCATAGCAGCGGATGGCCATTTCCACTTTGTTGAGCGATTTTTCGGGAATTTCGCCGTTTTTGACCACCGAGCGGGCTACGCTGGCAACCGACTCGTTCATGGCGGTGCTGTTATGCGCGGTGGACACGACCAGGTTCACCTTGGTCACATGCCCCGTGTCGTTGGCCCAGTAATGATGAAAAAGCGTGCCGCGGGGGGCTTCCAATACGCCCACCCCTTCCCCTTCGCCGCGTTTGACCGGAACGCGAACATCGGAGCTGAGGATATCGGGATCGGTGAGCAGCTCCTTGGCCATTTCGGCGGCGTACAGCAGTTCGATCATCCGCGCGTAATGATAAAAGAGGCTCGACTGGATCGGCTTGCCGTCGCCTATTTTTTTGTATTCCTGCAATTCGGCGTTGGCGAGGGGGGTCGAAATGCTTTTGGCGATATTGAGCCGGGCCAGAGATGACACCCGATAGGGGATCGCACCTTTGCCGCCGCCGACATAGGCGAGCGATTTGGTCCAACTCCTGCCCTCGACCTTCTCCTGCAGGTGCCGCAGGTAATCCTTGGCCGCAAAATCGCAGACGGGCTGGCCCGTTTCATCGATCATGCGAACCGGACCGTCGTACAGTTCCAGTCGGTCCTCGTTCACCAGCCCCATATAAAAGCTCGGGAAGGAGGCGAAATTCTGAAAAGTGCCCTGCGATTTCGCGTAAATATCCTTGACCATCTTGACCCCCATCTGGGCGATCTTGATGGCCGGCAACAAGCCGCGCAGCAGCTCGACCCGGGTGAAATTGTCGAAGGGCTTGGTCATCCCTCCCGGAATGCAGGCGACCGGGTGCAGGCGCCCGCCGCCGACCATATCGACAATGTCCTGTCCGGCCTTGCGCAGCTTGATGGCATTCTGGGCAATATTCTGATTGTTCTGCAGCATGCCGAAGACCGACCGGTTGGGCGTCAGCGTCGCATCGCCGGTGAGAAAATCGGGCACCGCGCAAAAAAAGAAGTGCAAGGCGTGGGAGTGGATGATCTGCCCCATGTGCAGCAGCGTCCGCAGCTTGACCGCAGCCGGCGGCGGCTCGACCCTGAGCAGCGCCTCGCACGCCTTGACCGAAGCCAAGTGATGACTCACCGGACAAAAGCCGCAAATGCGGCTGGTGATGGTCGGCATCTCCCAGATCATCCGTCCTTCGCAGAACTTCTCGAAACCGCGAAATTCGGCTACGGTGAGAAAAGCGTCATCGACTTCTCCGTTCGGATCAAGGTTGATGACGACTCGACCATGCCCCTCGATACGGGTGACGGGATCGATGATAATCTGCCTGCTGCTGGTGGCCATATTTCCATTCCTCGCGTTTATTTTTTGCCTGCAATCATCGAAACGGGGAGAGTGTACCGATAGCTGAAACCGACGATATCGTCGCGAAACCGCATGGCCCCGCTGGGGAGCAGCGAGCCCATGGTATTAATCCACTTGGCGCCGGTGTCCTTCACCTCGGGCGCCGGCCCCATGCACCCTTGACAGGGAAAGTTGGACTTCATGCAATGTCCCTTGCACCCCTCCATGGTCACCATTCCCATGCACAGAATCCCCTGCTCAAGAAAACATTGATCGGGGTCGATGTGCTCGACGGCCATAATGGGGTTGAGGGTCGGCGCAATGAACTCTCTTTTTGCGCTGAGCAAGGAGCGGTGTTCGCGGCCGCATTCGAAGCAGACCGCGCGTGTCGGCATTTGCGGATTGGTGTCGAGGAGCAGTTGTTTGAGCGCGGAGAGGATCAACTCGTGGGGCGATGGGCAACCGGGAATGATCAGGTCGACCTTGACCACGTCGCCGATGGCCTTGACCCGGTCCGTCAAGGTCGGCACGAAATCCGAAAGGGGCGTCCCGCCATTGCAGGCGGTGCTCTCCGACTCGCCGTAGGCGCGGTCGATGATTTCTTTATTGTGGTGCAGGTTGCGCAGACCGGGAATGCCACCGAAGCAGGCGCAACTGCCGAGGGCGATGAGAATCTCGCTGTTCTCCCGCAGCGAACGCAGACGCTCTTCGTTCTCGTTGTTGGCGACACATCCCTCGACAATGGCGATATCGACTTTCGGCGGGGTTTTAACATCCATCAGGTAAGTAAACTTGACATCTATCTCGCGGGTCAGGTCCTCGAATTTTTCGTGCAGATCGAGGAGATTGACATGGCAACCGAAGCACCCCTGCAACGGCAGAATGGCGACCGTGGGTCGCTTCTTGCCGCCGAGGGTGGTCGGGTGCATCAAGGCCAGCTGGCTGGTGGTGAATTTTTCTTTAGTTTCCTCTTTCAGGTTTAAAGAGGTTTCCAGAAACTCCTTGACCACGCGTGGCCCGAACTTGATGCCGTTGGCAAAGGCGAAATTTTCCAGGGCGTAACAGAATTCGGTGGCGTCGAAATAGCGCTTCATCACGTCTTTTTCAAGTGCGCGATCGACAAAACGGGCCAACTCTTCAGGCACCGCTTCATTAATGGAACGAATCGGCTGATGCGGTTCGGAAACAACATGCTTGATCAGGTTGAAAACCGTCGTCCCCTGAAAGGGTTGCACGCCCGCCAGCATCTCGTAGAGGATGATGCCAAGGGAGAAGATGTCGGCGCGGTGGTCGATCTTGTGGCCGTTGGCCTGTTCGGGAGACATGTAGGAGGGGGTTCCCATGACATGACCGGTACAGGTCAATGAGGGAAGCGCTTCGGCATGGGCGATGCCGAAATCGGTGATTTTTACCAGCCCGGAGCGGCTGAGCATGATGTTGGCCGGCTTGATATCGCGATGCACGATACCGTGATTGTGGGAGTGCTCGAGACCGTTGAGCATCTGGATGGCCAGAGAAACGACGACCGGCACCGGCACCTTGCGTCCGGTGGCCGCAAGAACATCGCGCAAAGTCGGACCATCGATGTACTCGACCACGATGTAGTGGTTTTCGCCTTCGTTGCCGAAGTCGATAATGCCGACGATATTTTCGTGGCGGAGCCCGGCGGCCGCTCGCGCCTCCCGCTCAAAACGGACGACAAAATCCTGATCTTTGGCCAAGTGGGGAAGGATTTGTTTGATGGCCACCACCCGCTCCAGAGACTTCTGGATGGCCTTGTGCACCGTCGCCATGGCGCCGGCGCCCAGTTGTTCGGTGATAATGTAATTTTTTGCAAAGGACATGGATGCTCTCCTTCAGCGAGGGTGCTTTCAGCGCAGAACGACCGTGGAATCCGCCTGCTCCAGCCCCGCGAACTGCCCGTAGAATTCATTAACGCTATCGATGCATTCCTGGCCGGTGCGCGAGCAGGTGGCGATCACCTTCATGCTCCCTTCGTCAATGCCCCGAGCGCCGAGAATCTCACGCAGCAAATTGGCGCGCCGTTCCAGATCGACGTTGCCGATGATGTTGTGACAGCATCCCTCCCCGCAAATGACGAGACCGACGCCGTCAAAGCCTTTTACGAAGGCATGGATGATGAGGCGCGTATCGATCTGCCCGCCGCAGACGACCTTCAACGGAATCACCCCGATCGGCCATGCCAATCCGGATTCGGCCCCGTTGTTCAGACAGCGATAGCCACAGCCTTCACAAGCGATCAGCAGAATCTTCGCTCCCGACTGAAATTGTGCGAAGATATCGATTGAGCCGAAGAGTGCATTGTTCGGCGAGGAGATGAGATCGCGGGCGTCGGTCGGGCAGGCGGTTACGCAATTGCCGCAGCCCCGACAACGTCGTGGTTCGATATGCGAAATAAGCGGGGTTCCCACGAGCGACACCGCCCGGAACATGCAGGTCTTGACGCAGGCGCCGCAGCCGCTGCAGAACTCCGCCTTGACCTCGCTGACCTTGACCGCATGATGGATTTCTTTCTGGTTCAGCAGCTTGATCACCATTGAGGCCACGGCATCGGCAGCCATGAAAGCCTGGCCAAGCTCCTCCCCCGCCACTTTTTGCGGATTGATCACATAGACGCCCCGGTCCTGGGTCTGGGAACGGGCCGTTACGTCGTCCAGGGCGACGAGAGAGCCGTCCTTGTCGATATCGATATGAAACATCGCCTGAAACATTTTAATCATCGCCGAGTTATTCTGCAGCGACAGAACGACGGCGCCGACCAGCAGATCGGATTCTTGTCCGGCGGCCGTGACGGTCAGGGAAAAATCTCCCGGATAACCGTGGAAATCGGTCACCGTCGCATCGTGGAACATCGTCAACCGAGGATGGCGCTGTACGAAAACCATGGTCGGCCGCATACTTTTGACCTCTTCGTCCGGCAGTTCGATTTCCTTTTTTTCGTTGATAAAAAAGACCTTATAACCCTCCTCAAGAAGGTGCTGGGCGACCACCAGCGCAGCGGAGGTGAGGCCGATGACGGCAACGGCTTTTCGCGGCGAAATTTCGACCGTCGTAACATGGTGCGAATATTTAAGCTTTTCCACGGCGGCATCGGTCAGCAACTTGGCTTTCTGCTGCAGCAACATCTCGTGATCGCGGGGATGCGGCAACGCAACCATGTTTTTGAGATTGACGATCTCGATTTTGTTCTGGTTAATGCCCAGTTCCTCCAGACACTTGAACAGATACTCGCCGTTTCTCGTCTGGGCATAGGAAAAATGCGAATCGCCGGCAAGAACCACCGCCTCCAGTTTGTTTTTCACCACATCGTCGAGCAGAACCGAAAAATCGTCGGGATGAAAAAAATCGTCCACAATTCGTACGACAGGGAAATTCTCGTAACTTGCGGCCAGCAGATCAAGCCGCAGACGCCCTTCAAAGACATCGCCGCACCTTGAGAAGAAAATGCCTGTTTTCATGACTTACTTGCTCCCGACAGGAAGAAATGATTGGAGGCAATCACCAATTATTAAAACAGCGTTTTCATCTTTTATCGTTGCAATGAACATGATGTCAATAGAATATTTCGATGATTATTAAAGATAATCTGGATTTGCGATTGATGCGGGCGGGGTAAGGAGGATCACTTCTGGCAGTGGGTTTGCCGGCGCTGGGCGCGGGGCTGGATTTCAACAAATTCCCCAACACTTTTCAAACGCAAGTGCGCTTCATCCAACGTTTTTTACTCGTCGGCGAACATCCATTTCATCGCACATCCGCATGAAACGCGTGGCGGAATTTCTGCAGTTTGGGCAATCTCGGATCTACCGAGTCCAGTTTTAATCAGAAGGGAGGGATGTTTTGCCCGGGGCATCAGCGACAATATTCGCACCGACGGCAAAACGTTTGATCTTGCGGGTGGTCGTTTTCGGAAATTCCTCATTGCGCAGAGTGAACTTCTTCACTCGTTTGTAATCGGCCAGTTGCCGGCCGGCCTCCAGAACCTGGCGACGAATCAGCTCCTCCACCTCCTTTTCACTCAGGCGAGGTTGCCCTTTCTCCGCCGCGTAATCATCCAGCGCCTGCAAGTCGGGATAAATCATGGCGTGCACCTCTTCGACGGCCGGGGCGGTCCGGAAACCGTACACCATCGCCTCGGCGATAAAGGGGCGTTTGAGAAGTTCGATCTCAACCTCCTCCGGATAGACGTTGCGGCCGTTGGCGGTAACGATGAGGTTTTTCTTCCGCCCGTGAATATACAGATACCCGTCGGCATCCAGGCGACCCAGATCGCCGGAGTGGTACCAGCCGTCCACCAGCACCTCGGCCGTCGCTTCCGGATTCTGGTAATAGCCCTGCATGACGTTGGGTCCGTGCACGAGAATCTCTCCCACCCCTTCGGCGTTCGGTTCCACGATGCGGACCTCCACACCGGGCAGAGGTTGGCCGACGCTGCCGAGACGCATGGCGGTCGGACTTTCGAAAGCAATCACCGGACTCGTCTCGGTAATGCCGTACCCCTGGTAAATCGGAAAGCCGAGTTCCCGGATTCCTTTCGCCACTTCCGGATCGAGGGCGGCGCCGCCGCTGATGAAGGTGGGATTGTCGCCGATGGAATTGCGGATTTTGCCGGCGATCAGCGAACGGGTCGGCGGAAAGCCGAGGAGGGTGCGCGCCAGCGGGCGGGCATCGACCGATTTACGGATGCGGTCGAGAAGCAGGCGGAAAACCGCCGGCACGCCCAACAGAAAATTGGGACGCACCTCGGCCAGGTTCTGCGACAACTTTTTCACCGATTCGGCGAAAGAAACGGTGCCGCCGACGGAAAGGGAAAGCAGGATGCCGCAGACCTGTTCGTAGACATGATTGATCGGCAGGAAAGAAAGCATATGGACGCTGCTGTCGATTTGAAACTTCTTCGCCGCGCCCTCGATATTGGTGCAAATATTTGCATGGGACAGCATCGCCCCCTTGGAGCGCCCGGTGGTGCCGGAAGTATAGAGGATGACCGCCGTATCCTGCGGGGTTCGCGGCGGCAAGGCGCATGCTTCGCGGGAGACGAAGGAAGAAAGGGGTTCGGGGGCCACCCTGGCCAGGAGTTTGCGCGTCGGGGAATTGATGAAATTATCCCCCGCCGGCAGTGGACAGGCGGCGGTCAGGGCGGATAACTGGGCGCGGAGCGCGTCGTTCAAGCGCTCAAGCGCCACCGCCTCATCGGCCGGAAGCAGGTGTCTGGTCACCAAACTTCGCCATTCGATGGAAAAGGCATCCAGCGTCTGCATAACCGCTTCACCATCCACGGGAGCGCCGGTGAGCAAAACGATCTTCGCCAGATGCGGCAGGTCATCCAGAATGTCGCCGACGGTTTCGAGAAAGTCGCTGCCGGTCAGCAGCAGGCGAGCGCCGCAGTCGGCCAGGATGTGGCGCAGTTCGCCGCTCTTCAGTTCCTTATCCACCGGGACGACAATCCCCCCGGCGTGCAGGATGCCCAGATAGGCGATAACCCAGCGCGGCGACGAGGGGGCAAAAATGGCGATGCGGTCGCCACTCCGGATTCCCCAGCGGTGCAGGCCGAAAGCAACACCCTCGACCTGCCGCCAGAGCTCCCGATAACTCACCCCCTGCCAGCCGGCCGCCGTTTTGTGCCGGAGGGCCGGCTTGGCGGCGAATTCCAGGCTGGACTTTTTAACCGTAGCGTCGATGGTCAGCATTCCCTCGCCTCCTTTCCCGGAGTTTCCATGGCCTTCATAGATTACGATCTTTTTATTTTCCGTCGAGTTTTCGCCAAAAAAACGTATTCACCGCCGCTTCTTCACCCGGGCGGTCGGCACGGCGCTCCAGGGATCGTCGGGCCAGGGGTGTTTCGGATAGCGCCCCTTGAGCTCCTTCTTAACCTCCGGATAGATATCGTTCCAGAAGCTTTGCAGATCGCTCGTCACCTGAATCGGCCGGCGCGCCGGTGAAAGCAGGTGCAGCAGGACCGCCACCCGGCCACCAGCCAGCCGGGGCGTCTCGGCGAGACCAAAAAGTTCTTGCAGCTTGACCGGCAGCACCGGCGGCCCCTCCTGGGCGTAGTCGAGAGGGATGCGCGAGCCGCTGGGAACGCTCAGATGCGTGGGGGCCAGTTGATCGAGACGGCGTTGGCGATCCCACCCAAGCCGGGCCTGTAAAGCGGGGAGCGGATCGAGACGGGTCAGATCGAGGCGACTGCGCGCCGTCCCCAGAAAAGGGGGTAGCCAGTTTTCCGCATCGGCAAGAAGGTGCGAAAATGAAAAGTCCGGCCACTCCTCCCCGGGCAGTGCGGCGGCGAGGAAACGGACGCGCGCCGCGAACTGGCGCGCCACCGGGTGCCAGTGAAGAAGTTCAACTCCCTCCCGGCGAAGGAGTTGCAAGAGCATCCCCGCCACTTCCTCCGCCGTGGCCGCCACCGGCCGACTGGCCAGCACCAGCTCCCCCAGGCGTCTGACCTCGCGGGCCGTCGCTCTCTCCCCCTCCCAGCCGGCCTCGCGCCGCCAGGGAATGTCGGCGGTGATCTCCTCCAGCACTTCTGCCGGTATGGCGCTTGCCCGGTGAATCAGGCCTTCGGCCAATTTCCCGCCCTCGATCTCCAGCGCCAGCAGCCATTTCCGACCGCGCACCGCGGTGCGGGAGGAAAGCTTCCCCCCCTGCCCTCCCGCCAGCAGATAGCGACCGCTGCCCGGTTCCCGCTCCTGGGCGAGCCGGTCGGCAAAGGCGGGGGCAAGGAGACGGCCCAGCCGCGCCGCCATTGGCGTTTCTTTGGTTTCCGCTGTGCCGGCGCCGACAAATTTCCGCAGATGCCGCGCCACCCGGTGGACGGCGGCGCAAGCGGACGCTTCAACTTCGGCCGGCGCCCTGCCCCGGTGCCGCCAGGCATTTAACGCCTCCAGGCGGTCGATGAGATCGCTGTCCGCGGGGTGGGCAGGACGCGCCAGGCGGAAGATATCCCGCTCGGAAAGCAGGGCGGCCACATCGCAGCCAAGGGAAGCGTCTTCGGATTGGCGGGCGGCGACGAGAAGCCGGGCCAGTCGCGGATGCACCGGCAGAGACGCCATTGCTTTTCCCAGCTCGGTTATCCGTCCAGGCGCGTCGAGGGCGCCAAGAACCTGCAGCAGTTGCCGGGCCCCGGCCAGGGCGCCGGTCGGCGGCGGGTCGAGCCACGCCAGGGTGGCGGCGTCGGCGACTCCCCAGTTGGCCAGTTCCAGCGCCAACGGCGTCAGGTCGGCGCTACGGATTTCCGGCGGGGTAAAGGGGAGCAGACTGCCGTGCAGCCCTTCGCTCCACAGCCGGTAGCAAATTCCCGGGCCGAGTCGCCCAGCCCGCCCGGCCCGCTGGTCGGCGCTTGCCTTGGACACCCGCGTCGTTTCCAGCCTGGAGATCCCCGCCCCGACGTTGAAACGGGACTGGCGCATCAGTCCGCTGTCAACGACGATGCGCACCCCCTCGATGGTCAGACTGGTTTCGGCGATATTGGTCGCCAGCACCACCTTGCGCCGGGGACCGGGAAGAATGGCGCGCTCCTGCTCGGCGTAGGGAAGATCGCCGTACAAAGGTTGCAACAGGATGAGGCCGGCGGCGGCCACCGGGGCGAGAAGATGCTGGCAACGGCGGATTTCTCCGGCGCCCGGGAGAAAAACCAGGACATCGCCCTCGGTCTCCCGCAGGGCGCGCTGCACGGCGGCGGCGGTGAATTCCGCCGCCGGACCATCCGGATCGAGCGTCAGATAGCGGATTTCCACCGGATAGCGCCGCCCCTCGCTGGCGAGCAGCGGCGCATTGCCAAGGAGGCGGGCCACCGGGGCGGCGTCCAGGGTGGCCGACATGACGAGCAGCTTCAGATCCGGACGCAGCCCCTGCTGGGCATCGTGACAAAGAGCCAGAGCCAGATCGGAGTGCAGATTGCGCTCATGGAATTCGTCGAAGATGATCAGGCCGACCCCCTCCAGGGCGGGATCGGTTTGCAGACGTCGGGTGAGGATCCCCTCGGTGACCACTTCGATGCGGGTTTTTCGGGAAATCCGCCTTTCGAAGCGGACGGCGTAACCGACTGTCTCCCCCACCCCTTCTCCCAGTTGCGCGGCCATGAACCGTGCGGCATTGCCGGCCGCCAGCCGGCGCGGTTCGAGCATGACAATCGATTTTCCGGCCAGCCACGGCTCCTCCAGCAAAGCCAGCGGCACCCGGGTGGTTTTGCCCGCTCCCGGCGGCGCCTGCAACACCAGGGCGTCGGCCGCCGCAAGCGCCCGCTTCAGGGCAGAGAGAATATTGTCGATGGGCAGGTTTGCGATCATGGCGAATTCCGCGGCGACGAATTGACAGCGTCCACCTAGGTGCTAGTTTTGGATTACCGACCGGTCGGCTTGCCGCCGCCCGGAGTGCGGGAAAAATCCCCTGTCGAGGAGTTCCGCAATGCGCAAAATCCAACCGGCTGTAAGGGCTTACCTGCAGATCAGCCTACCGGTCCCTCCGGAACGACGGGACGAGGCGATCACCAAGGTTTTCCTCCCCAGCAGGCAGCGGTTCGACGAACTTGCCGAAGGCGCGGTTTCCATCGATCTTCTGGTCAGAAACGAGGACCTTCAGGTGCTGGCCGGTTTCGATACGCTCGAACACGCCAGGGCTTTCGAAAAGAGTCCGGCCGGCCGGGACCTGACCGGTCAGTTGACCAAACTTGCGGAAAAAGAACCGACGGTCGCGCTTTACAACGTCGACTGAGGCGAAGTTCATGACCAGAATGGTTGCCAGCAGGCAGCCGAAGCTGGGGTAGCCAGGGCGAAGGCGACGCCAAGAAGAGCCACCAAAAGAGCGAGAAACCCCAAAACTTTCCGCACCAGCTGCACGATCCCCGCCTGCGCCCCGTCCAGCCCGGCCACTTCCACGGCAAAATTGTTGAACAGCGTGGTCCACGCCTGTAGACCGACAACGGAGGCTGCGGTCTGGACGGCAAGGAAGCGGTACATCGGTTTCTGCTCGGCGGCAAGCATACGGTATCCATAGAATAAATGGCCGTAACCTATCCTTACGCGGCGCTTCTGTCAATTGCCGGCGAAACCCTTGCCGGCGAAACCCTCCGGCCAGCGATCGAGGAAGTTGCCATGAGACGAAAAGATTTCGGCCTGATGCTTTCCCTGGGAATTCTTCTTCTATTGGCGATATTGAGTCCAAAAAACATTTTGATAGCGGAAGGATACGCCGTAAGTCCGGTCAAACTCGACGCGGGGCGGGTGATTTATGAACAATTATGCAGTCATTGCCATGACACAGGACGCCATGGGGCGCCGGCGGTGGGGGATCTTGCTGTCTGGGAAAAACGGCTGAAAAAAGGGATTTTTCGCGTGATCGAAAATGCCACGCAGGGATGCCGGGGCAAAAACGGGCACAGGCCGTCAAAAGGGGGGGCGCAAGCACTGACAGCGGATGAGGTCGCCGTGGCGACGGCCTACATGATCGCCGCAACCAACGGCGATATGCGGCGTCCCGGCGTGAAGATGCGTCAGGAGGAAAGTTCAGCGGTAAAGGGCGGGAACACTGGCCATCTGCTCACCGGAAGAACGATGGACAGGGCGCGGGGCAAAGGAAAAAATGGGTTTATGATCGCTGCCGGCCAGCTGTTGGCTGTAGGCGTCGCGGAAGAAAAGATAGGGGTCGAGGGAATGCCGGCGAATGCTTTCATAGGTTTTTAATTGGGCGAGCAGCGACTGGCGCGGTGCAGCCGAACGATTTTCCGGTGTGGCGGGAGCATCCATTTGCGGGGGCGGGTCGAGGTAGAAACCGGCAAGCCGGCCAACACCGTCGCGCAGACTTGACGGACCGATAACCGGAAGGACTAGATAACATCCGGAACCAACACCCACGGTTTCCAGAGTTTTTCCGAAATCCTCCTCGCCATCCTTCAGCCCACGGGTTGTTTCCGGATCGACCTGCTGCAGCCAGTCAAGAACCGTATGCATAACGAAACGACCGACTTCGCTGCCGCCGTCGCGGAACTTGAATTCGAGCTCTACCGCGCCAACGCTTATCGGACGATTGAAAAGGGTACAGATGCTGGTCACGGTTCTGCGCCACTCCGGGGTGGCCGCCTGGCAGAGCGGGGTAAAAATCCGGGTATACATTTTGTCGTTGAGCCAGAAGGCGGCCCGGTTCAACGGCTCAAGCGGATCATCGATTTCCTCAACGACCGCCGGCTCAAAGGGATCCTGAAATTCGCCGCCGGACGGTTGCCCCGCAAAGTCGCCGGCAGCTTTGCCGAAGGTTCCCGAAACGGTGCAGAAAAGCAGAAGAAAAATCGAAACAGGCACAACCAATCGCATGCAATACCTCTTGTCAATATGAACGCAAGAAGCGGGGAAAACCTGCCCCGTTCCCGGCAATTGGCAAGAGACTAACAGAGCGCCTACTATTTTTCAAGCAGACTTCGTCATATTTTTCGATAAGTTAGGATGAATTACCTGATGTTTTAAGTAAGGCTTTGATTTTGATCTAGCTGATTTATAAATTAAATCAAAAAATTGAGGTCAGACGATCAAAGGATTTGCGCAGGCGCGTGGAGACGGCCAGAAGCATTCCCTTGAGCAGCTTAACGCCGAGAGCGGGATTCTCTTCGATCAGCCTTTCCAGGTTTTCTTTGGAGAGGATCAGCAGCGCGGAATCCTCCAGGGCGACGGCGGTCACCGACCTTGGCGTCTGGTCGAGCATGCACAGCTCTCCGACAATCGCCCCTTTACCATAAACACCGACGATCACCTGCTTCCCCTCGAATTCCGTCTCCTTCTCGATATCAATGCGACCTTGGGCGATAAAGGCGACGTAATCGCAGGGGTCCCCCTCCCGCCAGAGCACCTCACCTTTTTGCACCTGCCGGCAAGTAATAAAAGGGGCCAGGACGCCAATGTCTTCCTCAACCAGATAGCGAAACGAAATCAGCTCATGTTTCAGACGATGGCACAACTCGGCAGCGGTTAACTTCATTGAGCGCCGCCATTGGCTTCCGCGGGGGGAATTTTCCCCGAACGCAGGTCGGTTATCTTTTGCTCCATTCGGGCGAACAACCCGGAAAGTCCTTCCTTGCGAACGATCTCGTCATAGGTGTTGCGGAAGTTGCGCACCAGACTGACCTCCTCGATGACCACGTCGTAAATTTTCCATTCATCACCCTGCAGAATCATTTTGTAGCTGATCGGAATTTTCTTGTTTTTGGTCACCACAAACGTATCGATAAGGGCGCGATCCTCGATAATTCTCTCCCCAACGTAGTCGATGCGTTCATCATCGTATTGCTCGGCGTATTCGCCGATTCGCCCCTTGTAATTAGCTTCCAGCAGATCGGTAAACAAATTTATGAATCGCTCGCGCTCCTGCGGTGAAGCCTTGCGCCAGTGAATCCCGAGAATCCATTGCGCCATGACATCGAAGTCGAAATGGTCGCGGACGATCTCCTCAATCTCGCTGTTGCGCACGTCCGGGTCCAGGCTTTTATCGTTAAGGAGAGACAAAATCTTGCCCACGCCAGCCTGAAGCTGCTCGGTGGGGTTGGGCGCCGCCGCGGCAACGGTCGCGAGCATCATGGTCAGAACAAAAGATGCGAAAACTTTTTTCATGGGGATTTTTCCTCCAGGTCACCGGCCTGCCGGTCGGGTGGTTATTTCTTGATGAGCGCCTCCCGGCGCTGGGTATAGGCGTTACGCACGAAGAGATAAGTGTCGAGGGCGTCCTCTTTGATTTTCTCGTAGGTGTCGTCATCCAATGACACGGCATTCACCTGCTCGTAGGCTTTCACCGCAATGTACTCTCCGAGGCCGGGGATGACATAGGGAACGGGATCGAGAAAGCCGTCGCCGATCCGGCCGATACCGTCGCGGACATTGGTCGAGCCCAATAACGGCAGCACGAGATAGATACCCGAGCCGACTCCGTAAAGCCCGAGGGTCTGGCCAAGATCTTCATTTCTCATGTGCCAGCCCAGACCCTCAGCCGGGTCGAAGAAGCCGGCCAGACCGACTGTGGAATTAAGGAGAAAGCGGCGCAGCTCATTGCCCGCGGCAGCGAACTTGAACTGCAGCAGGTTGTTGGCGAAGCGGGCCGGAGTGGCCAGATTGCCAAAGAAATTATCGACCGATTCCCGCACTGGCTCCGGCGTGACCCGATAGGCGCGCGCCACCGGCTTAAGAAGATAAAAATACAGTTTGTCGTTCACCCAGAACGTGGCCCGATTTACCGGCTGCAGCGGGTCGGAGATCCCGATTTCAACCCCCCGCTCCTCAAACGGATCCTCGAACTCGGTATAATCCGCCGGGTCTTCTTCGAACCCGAGCTCTTCGCCGATTTGGGCATTGACTGACGCGGCGAAGAAAAACAGTAGAACCAGGAGGATAGCGGTTGAGCGCATAAAATTCCCCTATTTGCCCTCGAAGATGTATTTGCTGACGAGTTCCTCCAGGCTGATGGCCGATTCCGTTTCGATGATCCTATCGCCTGGCTTCAAAGATTCGGGGGCGCCGCCGGGGGAAATGTTGACATATTTCTGCCCGATGATGCCGGTGGTGCGAATGGATGCAATACTATCCTCTTGTATTTTAACACCGCTGTCGATGTTCATATGGACGACCGCCTCGTAGTATTCCTGATCCAGGGTAATTTCGTTCACCGTGCCGATTTGCACCCCGGCCACTTCCACCGATGCGCCCGGTTTCAAACCGCCGACTGAGCTGAAATTGGCCGAAAGCGGGTATCTCGCCTCGCGAAAAAAGTCGATATCGCCAAGGCGGACCGCCATCCAGGCGAAACCGACAAAGGCGACGACCATAAAGATACCGACGATGATTTCTGTATTAAAGCGTTTCATGCTTTTGCCGCTCCTCTCCCTCGCTGGAATAAATGGACCCCATGGTCTCGATGACGAAGGACCGGATCAGGGGCTTGCCGGAGAGTTGAAACTCCTCCGGGGTCATGCACCCTTGAATAACGCCGTCCGCCAGCAGAGCCACATAATCGGCCAATTTGAAAATTTTCGGCACGTCGTGACTGACAATCACCGAAGTGTATTTGAAATAGGCCTGGGTTTTATGAAACAGTCGATATATTTCGTTGCTCTTGCGCACGTCCAGGCCCGTGGTCGGTTCATCGAAAAATACCACACGCGGGTTCATGATCAATGCGCGCGCAAGGCCGACTCTTTTCTGCATACCGCCGCTCAACTGCGCCGGATGCTTCATTTCCGAGCCCTCGAGACCCATCAATGCCAGTCTTTCTTCGACCTGCTCGCGGATTTCTTTTTCCGATGCCTTGGTGCGCTCACGCAGCGGCAGCGCCACGTTGTCGAAAACGGTAAGCGAATCGAGCAGGGCGGCGTTCTGGAACAGGACCCCGAAATTGGAGCGGATTTCTTTAAGTTTACGCCCGCCGATGCGCGCCATATCCTGCCCGAGGACAAGAACCTTTCCCCGGTCGGGACGGATAAGCCCGAGCATGTGCTTGAGAATGATGCTTTTCCCCTGCCCGCTCGCGCCCACGATAACCGTCGTCGTCCCCTCGGTGACAGACAGGTCGATCCCCCGCAAAACCTGCTGCGAGCCGAACGATTTGTGCACATCAATCATCTCGATGACGGCTTGCTTCTTTTCTGCGCTCATTGCCTCCGCTCCAGCCCGGCATGCACCGGGACGATTTCACAACATGAAAGAAGTGATCAGATAATCCCACACCAGCACGGCCACCGAAGCATAAACCACGGCGCTGGTTGTTTGCCGGCTGACGCCCACGGCGCCGAAACCACCGGTGCGTTCCAGGTGCAGGTAGAAACCTTTCGCCGCCGTTATCCAGACGATAAGAAGCCCAAATACCAGCGATTTAATAATGCCCATCTGGATATCCTTCCAGACCACGCTGTCGTACATGGCCTGGAAATATTGCCCCTGATTGGTGTGCAGCAGCACGACGCCGACCAGATAGCCGCCAAGGATGCCAATAATATCAAAAATAAAAGTAAGCAGCGGCATGGCGAGAATTCCGGCGATTAGTTTCGGTACGATAAGATACCGATAGGGATCGATCGCCATACATTCAAGGGCATCGATCTGTTCGAGATTGCGCATGATGCCGATCTCGGCGCAAATGGCCGATCCCGCCCGACCGACCACCATGAGCGCGGCCAGCACCGGTCCAAGCTCGCGGATCAGGCTCAGGGCCACCGCCGAACCGAGCATGCCCTCCGCCCCGAATTGCTGCAGGGCGTAATAACCCTGCAGGCCAAGCACCATCCCGGTGAATCCGCCGGTAAACAGAATGACCAAAAACGAGCGGGCGCCGATAAAGTGTAACTGGCTGATTACCGGCCCGATTTTATAAGGTGGGCAGATGACCCGCAGCAGGCAGATCGCCAGAAATATTCCCATCCGCCCGGCCTGCGCCAGGGTATAAAGAGTCCAGTCCCCTATTCGATAAAAAAAATCAAGAAATAAACCCATACGCCACTCCCGAATGCAAATAATTTATCGGCACAGTTTACCAGTAAATTCAGGGCAATGAAACTTCTTGTGGTTTACAGATAAAATCAAAACATATTTTATATTTGACAAATTAAGTATAATAAATTATTCGTTTCAACTGATAATTTTTGAAGCCCTTGCCGGAATACGAACAATAAAGATAAGGGCATGTTAATTGCAACCAGCTTAAACCTCGGCGAATGATCCCTTTTGTCCCGATTTACTGCCAACGAGAGGATTGGAATCGATGGATTTGCAGGGTACCCAGGTTAAAGAGGAGGTGAAAGTAAAATTTCACATGACCAAAGAAGGTTTCTTTGTCGGTCAAGAAGGAGAATTTCTCATTCATGACTCCCGCAAAATGCCCATCGAACGGGTAAAAGGAAAAATCGTTTCCTTGATGGAAGGGGATACCTCCTCGCTTTATGCCATGCTCCAGACCGACCGGGGTGTGCGCCCGGGGCGTCTCCTCTGACTTTTGCCATTCCGACCGATTGCCGGACAAGCAAGGCTTGCTACAATGTAGCGACCCTCCAGCCGAGAGGAAGAGATGAAATATTTTACCGCGGGGACCCAGGATTTCGAGTCGGAACGGGAGAGCACCGATCCCGCATCTGTTGAACGCGAGCCGCAACTGGCGGCAAACGTGCGTATTCTGCTGGTGGAAGATGAGCCGGCGATCCTGTTGATCTTCGAAAAAATCCTCTCTCTTCGCGGTTGGCACGTTGTGCCGGTGGAGAATGCCAACGAAGCGATTGAAGAATGGGAACGCGGCGATTTCGATCTCATTTTCATGGATCTGCAGATGCCCCACCTCAACGGCCTGGAAGCGACCCGCATCATCCGCCGACTGGAACGGGAAAAAGGCCGGGAGCACATACCGATTGTTGCCGTGACCGCGTGGTGCCGACCAGAGGATCGCACCTTCTGCATGGAAGCGGGCATGGACGACTATCTGCCAAAACCGATTCACAGTAACGAATTATACGCCATGGTACGCAAGCACCTGACAAATATTGCCAGTTGAGTCCGGCAATCCCCCATCGAATTTCCTTCCCCGTTTTTATTCCCGTCTGCAAATCGCTGCTTCACAGTGCGGCAGCAGGTCGCTGCGCGGCCGGTTGCGCCGGACACAGCATCTCCACTTCATACCAGGCATCGATCAAGGGGAAATAAAGACCGGCCCGCACCGGATCGTGTGGCGCCAACTGCCGAAACAACTCGGCATAGGCGGCAAGTTGGGGCCGATAGCGTTGCCCTTCGGCGGCAAGAAAGGCCTGCAAATCCTCACCGGCGCGCGGTTCGCTGGTTTTGTAATCGATTATCCAGCGCGTTTTCTCCTCATCGATAAAGGTTCGGTCGACCACGGCATGGATAATCTGGCCGTTGCTCACCCCGGACAGCGCAAA
>JBAYQP010000033.1:0-29394 GCA_041677125.1 Desulfuromonadales bacterium
AGGAGAAGCTCGGTTGGGGAACACCGATCTATTCAGCATTCCGCATACAAGGGCGCGCGATTGATGGGCATCAGGTGGGGAGAGGAGAAATCGAGGCCGGTCTCGCGCAGCATCTCGCCCAGGGTGTCGGTCGGAACGGGCCGGCACAGATAAAATCCCTGCGCCTCATCACAGGCGAGACAGGAGAGAAATTGCAATTGGCTACGGGTCTCCACGCCTTCGGCGATAACCGCCATCCCCAAGCTGTGCGCCATGGCGACGATCATTCGCACCACCGCTTCCTTGCGTGAATCTTCCAGCAGATTATCCATGAAGGATCGATCTATTTTCATCCGGTCGATGGGAAACTGGCTGACGTAATTCAGCGAGGAATACTCCGTGCCGAAATCATCGATGGAAAGGCTGATGCCCAGCGTTTTCAACTCCCGCATGCGACCGATGGAAGCGGCAACATTGCGCATCAGATGGCTTTCGGTCAATTCGAGCTCCAGCAGATCCGGGTCGAGACCGGTTTCGACCAGGAGTTCTCGGACCGTATCGACGAAATTGTCCTGGACCAGTTGACGGGCGGAGAGGTTGACCGCCACCCGAAGCGGCGCAATGCCTTCCCGTATCCAGGCAAGCACCTGGCCGACCGCCGTCCGCAGAACCCATTCCCCGAGTTCGACGATCAGTCCGGTTTCTTCGGCGATGGGAATGAATCTCCTCGGCAAAACCTCGCCCAATTCGGCATTGTTCCAGCGCAGCAGCGCCTCCACTCCGGTGATGCGTCCTTCGACCAGGCAGATTTTCGGCTGATAATAAAGGCTCAACTCCTCCCGCGCGATGGCATGCCGCAGTTGCGCTTCTATGGCGTTATGCTCGCGCAGCATCCGATTCATCTCCTCGTTGTAGAATTCAAAGCCATTTTTGCCTCTGGATTTGACATGGTAGAGGGCGGTGTCGGCTCTGCGGATCAACTCATCCCCTGAGTGGCCATCTTCGGGATACTGGGCAATGCCGATGCTGGCGGTGAAAAAAATCTCCTGACCATCGATTTTGACCGGCTGCGTCAGCTGTTTTCGCAATACGTTGACAACCTTTATCTCATCTTCGGCACTGTTCAGCCCATTACAGAGGTGAGCAAACACATCGTCGCCGAATCTGGCCAGGGTGTCGCTCTGCCGGCAGCTCTTGCGCAGGCGTTCGGCCAGGATCGTCAACAGCTGATCGCCCGTCTGATGGCCGAGGCGCTCGGTGATCGATTTGAAGTTGTCGATATCGATCAACGCGACCGCCAGGCGCTGTTGCCGGCGCAGGGCGTCGGCGATCCCCAGGGTTAACCGGTCGGCCAGAAGATTGCGATTGGGCAGGCCGGTCAGGTGATCGTGATTGGCCTGAAAAAACAACTGGCTTTGCAACCGGCGGTGCTCGGTCGTGTCGTGGGTAAACAGGGCCAGGGACTCCCGCCCCTGGTACCGGACAGGGACGGCGGTGATTTTGGCGAAAACCGAAGTGCCGTTGCGGTGGCGAAAGGGAATTTCGCGTTTTTCAACGAGAGTGCGCGCCAGCTCGTTTTCCGCATCCTTGTTTTCCAGCCGCATCAGATCGAGCAGATTCCTGTCGGTCAACTCCGCCAAGGGCCGGCCGATGAACGACATAAATCCGGCATTGGCGGCGATAATGTCCCACGATTCCGGTTCGATGAAGACAACGCCCCCCGCCGTTTGGTCGAAAATCACTTGAAAACGCGTGTGCAGTTCCTCCCGCTGCCGGAGTGAAAAGCGCAATCGGGCGGTGAGCCCATAAACGACGGCGCCACCGCCGGCAGCCAAAAAGCCCAGAATCCAAGCATGCAGCATCATTTTCTCCCCGACCCATAAAAATTGGCGACAAACAACCAATATTTTAAAGAATGTAGAATAAATTAGAAAATTGCAATTAAAAAATAGGGGATGAGTTAAAATTTTTTCGACAATGCTTTTGCCGCGACTGTGTGTGGATTCACCGAAGGAGGTCCGCCAAGAGCGCTTTATTGCATAAATGGATTTTGCGGGTATGAATAACTCATGCTTTCCCATGTCTCCATGCCAACTTCCGGATTTGGTAAAAAAGAGCGACTTTTATTCATAATGGTGTGCAAGGAGATTATCGAGAAAGGAGAAATCGCATGAAAAGATGCAGATGCAGTTTTCATTCATCTGTTCTGCCATCGGTGATGGCGCTGGTCGCCGTGCTTTTCTGGGCCGCTGCGGCGGCAGCCATACCCGTTACCGTTTCCATCGAAAATCTGTCCCCCACCAACGGCGCCCACCTGACGCCGCTGTGGGTCGGTTTTCACGATGGCAGCTTCGATCTCTACAACATCAACCAACCCGCTTCGCCAGCCCTTGAGCGGCTGGCCGAAGACGGCAATGCCGAACCGCTGAGCAACGCCTTCCAGATGGGTGGGGCCGGTACGACACAGGGGGTCCTCAGCGGATCTGCAGGCCCGATCGCTCCGGGTGAAATGGCCTCAATGACCTTCGATCTGGACGGAACACTGGACGCCAACCGCTACTTCAGTTATGCGGCAATGGTGATCCCCAGCAACGATGCCTTCATCGCCAACGGCAACCCGCGCCAGCACACGATCTTCAATCCCAATGGGATGCTTCTGGGGGCGGACTTTATCGTCCGCGGGGTCATGGTGCTCGACGCGGGAACGGAGGTGAATACGGAAATCCCCGAGCAAACGGCATTTTTCGGGCAAACCGTGGCCGATACCGGTGTTGACGAGAACGGCCTGGTCCGTTTCCACGAGGGCTTTCAGGACCCCGCCGCCGGCGGCATCCTAAGCGATCTGCTGTTCGCCGGGGCGGATTTCCGGGGGCCGGGCTATGAGTTGGCGCATATAACCGTCAGCAACGGCGGCGACATGGCGCCCGTTCCCGAGCCGGCGACTATTCTGCTCCTCGGCAGCGGCCTGCTCGGCCTGATCGGTATCGGCAGAAAACGGCAGGACTGAGAAATCGGCCGAATAAACTTCATCCGGAAGCTAGTAAAAATCCGCCGCCGCTTGCCGGCGGCGGTTCTTTTTTCACCGGGCAGCTGAAAGATCGAGGCGGTGGATCGGCATGCACAGATCACGCGGATGGCGGGAGGGTCCAAAAAAAAACGGGAAGACCAAGGTCTTCCCGTTTTTTTTTCTTGTCTTGCTGGCGTCAGTTCGACATGACGAATTGCGCTCGTCGATCCTTTTCCCAGACATCTTCGCTGTTGGCTTCCTGGTTCGCCTTCTTTTCCCCGTAGCTGAGAATTTCGATCCGTTCCTGAGCAATCCCAAGATCCGTCAAGAAGTCCCGAGCGGCCCGCGCCCGCTTCTCCCCCAAGGCCAGGTTGTAGGCGTCTGTACCGCGGGCGTCGGCGTGTCCTTCAATAAGGATTCGAGCCTGCGGTTGCGCCTGCAACCAGAGGGCATTCCCCGTCAGCACATTTTTGCTGTCGCCGGTAAGCAGGTAAGAGTCGAAAGCAAAGAAGATCGTATCGGCGGCACGTTTTACCGCCTCTTTCTGCTCCTCAACGGCGACCGGGACCGGTTCGATGACCGCCTGAGGAGGCGCCACAGGCTCAGGCTCGACAGCAACCGGGGCAGGGGCAACGTCATTGGCGGGCGGATCGTTCACCGCCGTTTTTCCGGCGCAACCGGCCAGAAGCATAGTGGCAAGGATCAGGGCCACAAGATTTTTCATTCTCAACCTCCTTGAGTTTAAAGTGGACATTCTGAATGGGTCACTTACGACAATGGCAGGATGAGTAGCAAGAGTAAGGCCAGCGAGGGGGTTCGCTGCGCTATTAATCCGCCAGACGCCCGCCGGGCGGCTCGGAACGTGAATTAAAATCTTTGGGACGGCATGGAAAAAGAATAATGGGAAGGCGCCGAAATTTGTCCGGGAGGCTCGTGTGTGGTCAAAGCGCATAAGCCGTTGCCGATTTACGTTATTGAAGAGGGGGGTGCCGCGCATTCCTCTCGGCGTCCTCATCGAGAAACCCCACCCATTCCACCGTCAGCGTCGCCACCCCGAACTCCTCCTCCACCTTGCCCTTGAGCACGTACGGCCGCTGGCGCGAGAGCTTGCGGCAGAAGCGGGTGTAGGCCTGGGGGAAGAAGGTGGCGTCGAAGAGGGCGCTGGTGTCCTCGAAGCTGACGAACTCCATCGGCCGGCCGTGCTTGTCCTCCACCGTCTTCGTCGTCACCCACCAGCCGGCGACGGTGACGTAGCGGCCGGCCCAGCGGCCGAGGTCGGCGGCGGCCACCGGCTTCAGGCGCGCCAACTGCCGGCGGTAGAGGAGCAGCGGGTGGCAGGAGACGAGCATGCCGAGGGTTTCCTGCTCCTGACGCAGCACGACGGCCTCGTCGTAGGGGGGAGGGGCGGGAAGGGCGACGGCCGGCGCCTCGTCGAACAACAGCCCGGAGTCGGCGCGCTCCCGCTCCTTCTGCCGGCGCAGCACCTGCCAGAAGAGGGCCGGGCGCTTTTCCTTTCCCTCCAGTGCGTCGAAGCAGCCGGCGCGCACCAGCAGCCCGGCGGCGGCCGGATCGGGATCGACTCGGCGCAGGAAATCGGCGAAAGAGGCGAACGCTCCGCCTTTATTCCGCTCGGCAAGAAGGGCGGTTGCGGTCTGCCGTGGCAGGCCGTGGATCTGCATCAGCCCCATGCGCACTGCGCGCTCCTGCCCGCTGTAGTGCCAGTCGCTGGCGTTGATCTCCACTGGCAGCACCTGCACGCCCAGCCGCCGGCATTCGGACAGGTAGGCGAAGGGGGCGTAGTAGCCCCCTTGGTTGCTGAGCACCGCCGCCATGAATTCGGCCGGATGGTTCGCCTTCAGGTAGGCGGCCTTGGCGCTGACCAGGGCGTAGGAGGCCGAATGCGGCTTGCAGAACGAATAACCGGCGAAGGAGAGAATCTGCTCCCAGCACGCCGCAAGGACCGCTTCCGGCACCCCCTTGGCCAGGCCTCCGTCGAAGAAACGCCGGCGGCAGTCGGCGAGCTTCTTCTCCTTGTGCTTTTTGGAGACGATCTTGCGCAGTTGGTCCCCCTCCCAGGCGGAAAAATCGGCGAGGGCCATCGCCATCTGGGTGATCTGCTCCTGGTAGATGGCGATACCGTACGTTTCGTCGAGCACCTCGCTGAGCAGCGGGTGCAGCGGCGCCCACGGCTTGCCGCGCAGGCGGCCGACGAATTCGCGCACGAAGGCGTTGGCCGCCGGGCGGATGATGGAAGAGACCTGCACCAGCGACTCGAAGAGATCGGCGGCGGAGGCGCTCGGGTCGGGGGCCTCCCCCCACATCTTGCGCAGCACCAGGCGGATGGATGGGGATTCGACGTAGAAGCAGCCCATGGTGCGGCCGCAATGAAAGAGGGCGCGGGTCGCCGCGTCCTCCAGCGGCCGCCAGGCGGCGTAGTCGATGCGGCGGCCGGTGTGCGCCTCAACCGCCGCCAAGGCATCGCGGATCACCGCCAGGGAGCGGTTGCCGAGGATATCGATCTTCACCAGTCCGGCGGCTTCGGCCTGGTCCTTCTCCCACTGGATGACCGGCAGCCCCTTGGCGGTGATCTCCACCGGCACGTGCCTTCGGATCTCGTCGGGGACGATGACCAGCCCGCCGCAGTGCAGCGACAGGTGACGCAGCTGCCCCTTCAAGCGGCGGGCGATCTCGAGAACCTCCCGCCATTCCTCGCTCAGCGCTTCGCCGTGGAAGAGGGGATGGGAGGCGACGGCGCCGGCGGTCTGGTCGGCCTTCCAGAAGCCGGAGATGCGCTCGGTGACCGCCTTGATCTCACCGTTGGGGATGCCGTAGACCTTGGCCACCTCGCGCACCGCCGCCCGCCCCTTGAACCCCACCTGATTGGCGACCATCGCCGCGCGCCGCGCGCCGTATTTGGCGAAGGCGAAATCGAGGACGCCGTCGCGCTCGTCCCAGGGGAAATCGATGTCGATGTCCGGCGGATCGCTGCGCCCCTCGTTGAGAAAGCGCTCGAAGAACAGGTTGTGGCGCACCGGGTCGACGTGGGTGATCCCCAGGCAGTAGGCGACCAGGGAAGCGGCGGCGCTCCCCCGGCCGCAGGTGCGCGCCGACTGGCGGGCGATTTCCTCCACCACCAGAAAGTAGTGGGCGAACCCCTTGCGCCGGATGAGGTCGAGCTCCTTGCACAGCCGCGCCTCCACCCGCTCGTCGATGCCGCCGTAGCGCCACAGCGCGCCTTGGCGGGCGCGCGCCTCCAACTCGGCGCCCGCTTCCTCCTCGGCCATGCCGCGAAAGGCGGGAAAGACGGTGGCGGACAGATCCCAGTCGGTCTTGCAGCGGTCGGCGATGGCGGCGGCGTTCTCCAGCGCCTGCGGGCAGTGGGGGAAGAAATCGGCAAGTGTTTCCGGCGACAGCAGGAGATCCCCCTCGCCGGCGTGCTCCTCCGAAGAAAGGCGCGACAGTTTGGTGTTGCCGGCGATGGCGCGCAGCACCTTGTGCAGCGCGAAATCGCCGGCTTCGAGAAAGACGGCGCGGCTGCTGGCGACGGGGGGGACGTTCAGTTCGCGGACGAGGGCGAGGGCGCGGTGCATCTGGTGACCGGGGGAGAGCTCGACATACAGCCGGCCGGCCGCCGGCCGGCGCAGGGGAGCAAGGACGTCCCGGTCGTCACTGAGGACGAACAGCCCCCGCTGCCGCTCCAGGAGGGCCTGTGGCAGGTTGAAATCGGCACGGCAATGCAGGTCGGAGAGGATGCGGCAGAGGTTGCCGTAGCCATCCTCGTCGGCGGCGAGCAGGACGGCGCGATGGCCGCCGGCCGCCGCCTCGGCGCCTATGATCGGGGCGATGCCCGCGTCGCGGGCGACTTCGAGAAAATGCGGGATGCCGTAGAGGCCGCCCCGGTCGGTGAGGGCGAGGCGGTTCATCCCCATTTGACGGGCGGCGGCGCAGATCTCCGCCGGCGAACGCACCCCCCAGGCCGGGGAGAAGGAGGAATGGACGTGCAGGTGGGCGAAATTTCTCATTTTAAAATAAAGCTTTCACCGCAGAGGCACAGAGGACCAGAGAAGGTCTGGTTTTCTCTGTGTCCTCTGTGCCTCTAGTGAGCGAAGCGACGGGTGTGAAAAGCATTTGCATTGTCTGTTCAACATCTGTCCTGCGGTTCATGCCCGAAGGCCCGCCCCCAGCAGAGGACTTCCCGCCCGTGGCGGCCGCGCAGGCGGTCGAGGGCGTCCTGCAACGCCTCCTCCTGGGGAGCAACGATCGGCGCGGCGAAGAGTTCCAACTGCCGCTCTTCGGCGGTCAGGCGACCGCAGGCGAGGCGCATCGCCCGGATGCGCACCCGGCGGCTGGCGGTGCGGGCGAAGAGATCTTCGGCGGCGGCGAACAGGGGGCGGTCGTGGCTGAGCGGCGCTGGCAAATTGGCGGTGCGCTGCTCATTTACCCCGTCGGCGTAGGTAATGCTCAGGGTCAGGCGCAAGGCTCCTTTTCCCAACCGTCGCAGGTGCAGCCCGCAGCCCTCGGCCAGGCGGCAGAGTTCGGCGGCGAGCAGGGCATCGTCGTTTTCCGCCCGCGGCAGAAAGCTTTCCTCCGTCACCTCCGGGGCGCGTCGGGGCGGCTGCACCGGCGTGGGGTCGATCCCCTGCGCCCGCTGGCGCAGCAGGGGAGCGAAGGAGCCGAAGGCCAGACGCAGCTGCGCCAGCGGCAGGGCGGCCACCTCCCCGACCCGGCGCAGATTGAGGTCGCTCAGCAGCAGCGCCGCGCGCGCCTGGCCGACGCCGGGGAGAACCGAAACGGGGAGGGGGGCGATGAAGCTGCGCTCGCTGCCGCGCAGCACGTCGCATACGCCGGGTTTTTGCAGAAAGCCGGCGGCGATGCGCGAAACCAGCTTGTTGCCCGCTAAGCCGACGCCGCCGTGCAGGCGCAGGCCCGCGCCGATCTCCCGCTCCAGGCGGGCCGCCGCGTCGCGCCCCGGGCCGAACAGGCGCCTGGTGCCAGTAAGGTCGAGGAAGAGACGCCCCGGCGCCGCCGCCTCCCACAGGGGAGAAAAGCGGCCGGCGCAATCGGTCAGCGCCCGCATGCCGCGGGCGAGCGCCTCCGGGTCGGGGGACAGCAGGGTCAGCGCCGGGCAGCAGCGCCGCGCCTGGTAGACCGCCATCCCCTCATGCACCCCTTCCGCCCGCGCCTCGGCGGAGACGCATTGCAGCAGCGCCCGCTCCGAATGCCCGGGCGCCACCGCCACCGGGCGTTCGCGCAGGGAGGAGTCGGCCACCCGGGCGAGGGCGACGGGAAAAGCGGGAACGGAAAGATGGAGGATGTCGCGGTCCATGGAGACACTTGCGTATGTTTTGCGTAAGTTCGGTGAAAAAAAATCCCCCGCATGCGGGGGCTGCAAGGAAAATTCAAGGTTTCCAATCGACTGGATCGAAAGGAAGGTTCTGTTTCTCCCCAAGCCAGATCAGAAGGTCCGGTTCCGCCATGCACCAGACCAGGGTATCGACCGCTATCCCGGACAGCCTCCCCTTCAGGGGCGGGGAATCCCTTCTTTCGAAAGCGGAAATAAAAGCTACGTGCTGGTGCTCATAACCGGCAGCCTCGGTCATTTTCAACAGCTCACCCTTTCTGGCCTCGGTGACCGGTCCATCCGAATACACGATCTCGACAAAGACCAGAAGGGTATTTTCGCGCCCCAGATCGGCCAACACCAGATCCGGCAGCAGGCGCTGTTGATCAATGGGCAGGCCGAGATCCCGCATAAGCCGATCATCCTGCAAGACGACTTTGTTCCCGCTTTCACTGATCCAGAGGACGGCCGGCTGGCGTAGAAAGCGTGCGGCAAACTGTTCAATCACAGCTTTGGCGATAAGAGAGCTGTTCCCGGTAGCGAGATTGCGCCTTTCGCCGTTGGGCATGGTAACCGAAACCGCGCCCTCGCCGGCCTGGCGCTCCTGCATGATGCGCACTCTGGCCAATTCGGCGGTGGAAAGATAGCGTTTCTGCCATGTCAAAGCCTCATTCTCGAACTGACTCTGCGGCAACAGAAAAAGCTCCGCAAAATGTTTACGTAGAGCGTATCTCCTCTTGTTGCTGGTGGTGGGACGCACGGATTGACAACGACCGCGCCTTTAGGAACAAACCCGTCTCGAAGCGTTTCATCCCGGATCTGCTCCCGGGAATTATCGGCATACCATCGGTTTCCGCCGGGTTCGTATTTGGCCCGAAGGCATTCCTGGCGGTAACGCTTCCGGCTGCTCTCGTCCTGGAGTTGCGTTTGCTGCTGTGTGAATCGGTAGATGTGCTTCGGCGCCAGCCAGACTCCCCGGTTTTCGATCGCATCGATATAGAGCATGACAAAGACGGTTTTTGCTGCGGTATCTCTGGTCACATAGCCACGGTCTGCGGTCCCCTCGGGGAAAACGAATTCGAGGCGTCTCTGGATCTCGGCGATATCAGGCAGCGGCGCGGATGCGAAAATCGTCATACATCTCCTTAATGGCACGCTCAAGAACGTTCTTGCCGGCCCCCTTTTCGATGAGTGCCTCCAGCCGCCCGCAGACTTCCGGCGAAGGTAAAGGCATGGACTCCAGTTCGTAAGCGGAAACCGCCGCAGACCCGTTGATGCATCTGAATATCCGGTCGACGGTTTCGCTGTTGAGCAGGGCGGCGATCGCGCTGGCGGACACCAGCGGTTCACGTCCGGGAAGTGGGCGTACCATGTTCAGATGATTCTCCACCGTTACCCTTCCGCCATTGGTGTCGATAAACGACTGCGGCAACTCCGCGGCGATAAGGCGTCGCGATTGCTCCAGTGCTGTCGTGCGCTGCAGTAAAACACAAGCGCTCCGCACGATATTGGGGTCGTTCTCCCTGGCCGGCTTGAACCAAGGAACGTGATTCCGGCCGGTTGCCTTGAAAGTAAATATTCCGGAGCCGGATGGTTCGACGCATTCGGCCCAGATCAGCGGAATGGCCCCTTTCACCTTGTCGGCAAACAACCTCTCTTTGTGGCGGTTCCAGACCAACGGTCCCGTGGCGACGCAATACCCAAGATCAGCAAGGCGGTAGGGCAGAGAATGGCAGATTGTCGCCAGTCTCGATTGGTCGGGGGTGCGGGGCAGGATCCAGGGTTTCTCCGGACTGTCAGACAAAGTGTAATGACCGTTTGCTACGATCTCCACAGCTCCGGTTTCTTTCAGTGTCAGGCTGGATATGGCTATCCTGCCGCCCACCTCTTTCTGCTTTTTGTAAACAGCAAGCAACGTTTCCTGCAGGGCATCCGCAAAGACGGCTTCGCGGTCGGCAATAAAATCAATCGCCACGGGCGGAGTTTCGGAAGCCAGAACCGTCCGAAGCGATTGAAAATACTGCCCGCCCAGAAAACTGGTCGGCGTTACATAGGCTATTGATCCTCCAGGGGCGATCAGGCGGGCCGCCAAGTCGCAGAACAGACCATAACGGTTGGCATGGCCGTAAAGGCTGCGGGACCATTTCGACCGCTCTTTTTCTGAAAGTTTGATGCGGCCGTAGGGAGGATTGCCGACAACCAGATCAAAGTGATTATAGAAGGACTCTGGTGTGCGCAGGCTGTCGCCAACCTGCACCAACTCGGCCAAGGGACGGCCAGCCGCCGTTATATCGTCTTTAAGAAGCAGGGTGACAAAGACCGTGGATACCCAGGCGCTGAACGGGTCGATTTCGAAACCTTGCAGATGCGTTTCAATATGCGCCAGGCGGGTCTCCGGAGGAAGGTGGGAAAGGGATGCCATCATACGTCGGGCGACCGGGGCCAGAAACGCCCCGCCGCCGCAGGCCGGATCCAGAACCCGAGCGCAGGACCAGTCAACTCCAGACTGCTCGGCCAGGTCGAGAAGCCGTTCCACCAGTGCGGGAGGGGTATAAAAGACCCCGTATTGGCCTCTGTAATCGTCGGGGAGCATAACCGTGTAGGTGGTTCCGACGAGATAGGCCGCCATTTCCATGTCCAGCGATTGGGCCAGGAAACCCATTTTTATGGCAAGAGGATGGGCCAGGGGCTTGACAGGTGGTGTGTCTAGAGAAGGGCGATAGGCGGTCAGTATCCCGGCGAGGAATCTTCGCGCAAAACAGGAGGGATTTTCCTGCTGGGCGGCCAGTCGCCTGGCCTGATTGCGGGCCGCTAGAAAATGCTGGAGTGACGCATTCATGCGGGCATCCTACCTTTCATGAAATGATCCGTCAATTGGGGAATCGAGCACGCGCTGCGCATTTACAAACAATGCCGGATGACCCCGATGACCACCCCTTCGATGCGGAAGCTTTCCTCGTTTTCGACCATGATGGGGGTCATGGTGGGATTGGCCGGGTGCAGTTCGATGCGCTGTCCCTTGCGCTGGAAGCGCTTCACCGTCGCCTCGCCGCCGATCAGGGCGACCACCGTCTGGCCGTTGCCGGCCTCGGGCTGGCGGCGCACCACGACGTAGTCGCCGTCGAGGATGCCGTCGCCGATCATCGAATCGCCGCGCACCCGCAAAACGAAGTTATCCCCCCGCCCGACCATGGAGCTGGGGACGTCGATGCTCCCCGGCGTCTCCACCGCCTCGATGGGCCGGCCGGCGGCAACCACTCCCGCCAGGGGGAGTTCGGCGGCCCTCGGCGGCGGCGTCCGCACCCGCATTCCCCGGCGGGCATTCCAGGTGCGTGCCAGCGCCCCTTCCCGTTCCAGGCGCACCAGGTAGTTCTGCACCGTCCCCAGCGAGCGGAAGCCGAAAGCGCGGGCGATCTCCTGCTGCGAGGGGGGATACCCTTCCCGCTCGCAATGCAAGGTGATGAAATCGAGGATTTTTTTCTGCTTCGGGGTTAACGGACTCACGGCACAAGCTCCTTTGCGAGATGTTCAAGAATAGGCGTAAGTTTTGCGTAAGTCAAGGCGGGAAAATTGAATTTGCAGATCTGCGAAAGACCGCCAACGCTTTGCAGTTTTGCAAAACATTGTTTTTTGCCGCTTCCTGCTTTCCCGATCACCGTATTTTATCTCCGCCGAAGGGCCCCGAAGCCCGTCATTCGTGACAACAGCCGTTTTTTCCGCCCCTTTCGGCGCAAGCGATTTTCCCGCCTTTTCATCCCGCCGGACTTTTTGCATTTTTGCAAACCGATGCCAGACCTGATTATTCGAAATGGTTTGTCGCATTCGGAAGTCGTTGAAATATAAAAGGAATAAATGTTTTTTAAAGATTGGTATGCCGGTTGCTATAGGGAATGGCAACAGGCATTTCCGACATCAAATCGAGGTATCTATGCAGAGCAGCACCGTATGCCCATTCTTTCGCAAAGGTGAAGACTACTGTGAAGTCGGCGGCTGCGGCTACATCTCGTCCCACGATGTCACGGTGATCATCGCCTACTGCCACAGCCGCCACCACACCTGTCCCAAATATGAGGAGTTGGCCACGCGCTACCCGCGGGAATGGCAGGCGGCGGCGGTCGAGTCCTCCCCCGGGCGTCTGTTTCCCGCAACCCAGCCCGCCGGCTGGCCGGCGCTGGTCGAACCGCACGGGAAACCTTTGGTGAAACCCTTCCGGGTCAATTGGCCCCTGCCTTTTCGGCTGCGATATGCCGCTGTTTATCAAAACACCCTTTATCCACGTTCCAATTCACCAAAGGAGAGAGAGATGACAACCAACGCAAGCACCGTGAAGTCCAAAGGCTGGCAGGTCGTGATGGCCGGCACCGGCATCAACCTGGCGCTCGGCATTTTGTACGCCTACAGCATGCTCAAGGGCGACATCGGCAAACTCTTCAGCGGCGCCGGCGACCCGTATGCCGTGGCCTGCCTCGCCTTCGCCTTTTCGATGATCCTCGGTGGCAAGGCCCAGGACAAGGTCGGTCCCCGTCTCACCGCCATTATCGGCGGCCTGCTGGTCGGCGCCGGTTTCATCGTCTGCTCGCAAACCTCCAGCTACTGGGGTTGGATCCTCGGCTTCGGCATTCTTGCCGGCAGCGGCTTCGGTTTCGGCTACTCGGCGGCGACCCCTCCCGCCCTCAAGTGGTTCTCCCCGGCTAAAACCGGACTGATCGCCGGCATCGTCGTTTCCGGTTTCGGCATCGCTCCCGTTTATCTGGCCCCGGTCAGCAAGTACCTGCTCGGCACCTATGGCCTGCACAACACCATGATGATTTTCGGCGTCGCTTTCATCGGCATCGTCTGCGGCATGGCGATGTTTATCAGCAACCCGCCGGTCGGCTATATTCCCGCCGGGGCCGCTCCGGCCTCCGCCAAAAAATCGGCGGCCAATGACAAAGAGCCTGGAGAAATTCTGCGCGAAGGCCGTTTCTACAGCCTGTGGTTCGCCTATTTCGTCGGCGCCGGCGCCGGCCTGATGGTTATCGGCAGCATGGCCGGCATGGCCAAAAAGAGCATGGGCGAGTACGCCTTCATCGCCGTCGCCGTCATGGCGATCGGCAACGCCGCCGGCCGCATCATCGCCGGCATTGTCTCCGACAAGCTTGGTCGCGCCAACACCCTGATCCTCATGTTGGTTTTTCAGGCCTGCCTGATGTTCGCCGCCATCCCGGTGGTCGGCAACGCCCAGTCCGGCGCCGTCCTGGTCACCCTGCTGGCGACCTTCATCGGTTTCAATTACGGCTCCAATCTCTCCCTCTTCCCCTCCTTTGCCAAGGATTACTGGGGCGTGAAGAACTACGGCATGAACTACGGCCTGCTCTTCTCCGCCTGGGGCATCGGCGCCTTCGTGCTGGTTAAGGTTTCCGCCGCGCTCAATGCCAAATTCGGCGGCAGCACCATTTCTTTCGCCGCCGCCGGCGTGCTGCTGCTGGTCGGCGCCGTCCTCTCCCTCTCGCTGCGGCCGAAAAAGAGCGAAGCGACGGTTACCGTTCCGGCTCTCGAAGGCGTCGAGGAAGAGGATATGGTGCTGGAGAAGGCGTCCCGCTGATCCGCCCTTTTCTGGCAAAACGCCCTGTTGCAGGGTATTGAAAGGCAAAAACCGCTCCCTTCCGGGGGCGGTTTTTTTTAACACGCCACCCCAGAGGGCCGACCGCCAGGCCGAAAATGACGACGATCCACGGCATGCTGCGCCAGCGCCGGGCGCCGCCGATGGCCCCGGTAACCGCATCGACGAGATAGCCGAAGGCGCCCAGCAGGGCATCGGGAACCGGCAGCACATGACTGATGCGGGAGGTCAGGATTTTGCGGCTGCCGTCGCGAAAAACGATTCCCAGACGCTGCCGATGACCTTCATCTGGAACAGTCCGAGATAGGTGGCGATGGCGAAGCCGACGAGGGCAAGGACGATGATGGGCAGGCGCTGACGCCAGATCGAGGGATTATGGTTCCATCCGGGGGGGATAGTCGTCGCATCCGCCATGAATCGCTCTTTTCGCCGCCTGCGCAGAAAATTGGGCGCACTCTGCTACGATTCTGCCGGATTCACGGAGAAATTCAACTTTCGCAAGATTTCGTCGCGGGGATGACGGTTTTTACAATTTGCCGGCGGAGGGAATTTGCAAAAATGAGCGCCTCAACTCTTCGGCGATAATGGGCCTGCTGAACAGGAAACCCTGACCGAAACGACACCCCTCATCCTTGAGGAATTGCAGTTGGTCGGCCGTCTCGATTCCCTCGGCGATGACTTCAAGGGACATGCTTCTGCCGAGGGCGATGATGGCTCTGGCGATCGCTGCGTCGTGCGCCTCGCTGCCGATATCGCGGATGAAGGAGCGGTCAATTTTCAGTTTGCCGATGGGAAAACGTTTGAGATGGTTCAGGGAGGAGTAGCCGGTGCCGAAGTCGTCGATGGCCAGGTGTATGCCGCGCGTCTTAAGCTCGTGCATGGTGTCGATGACGCCGGCCAAATCATCTATCAGGGTGCTTTCGGTGATCTCCAGTTCGAGTCCAGATGGGTCGAGACCGGTTTCCGCCAGGCAACTTTCGACCATGGCGATAAAATCGGGCTGCTTGAACTGGCGGCCGGAGATATTCACCGCCATGCGCAGGGGAGCATAGCCGGCCTCCTGCCAGGACTTGCTTTGCCGGCAGGCGGTTCTGAGCACCCATTCGCCGATAGCCACGATCATCCCGGTTTCTTCGGCCAAGGAGATGAAATCGAAGGGGAAAATCACCCCCCATTCCGGATGCAGCCAGCGCACGAGGGCTTCCATGCCGATTATCTCGCCGCTGAACAGATCGAATTGCGGTTGATAGTGCAGGAACAGTTGATCCTGATTGAGGGCTTTGCGCAGGTTTCCCTCCAGCACCAGCAGATCGTGGGCGTGGGCGTTCATCTCCGGTTTGTAGAACTGGTAATTGTTGCGACCGCTTTCCTTCGCCTGGTACATGGCGATATCGGCGCATTTCATCAGCCCTTCGAGATCGCGCGTGTCGTCGGGAAAAATGCTGATTCCGATGCTGCCGGTGAGCGTCAGTTCGTGCCGGCCGATTTGCATCGGTTGCGCCAGGGCGTCGAGGAACTTGCGCGCGACGGTCGCCGCGTGCGACGGATCGTTGAGTTGCTCGATGATAACCAGAAATTCGTCTCCCCCCAGGCGAGCGATAGTGTCCGCTTCCCGGATATGAGACTGCAGCCGGCGGGCCACTTCGCACAGGACGGCGTCGCCGGTTTCATGCCCGAGGGTGTCGTTGATGTTTTTGAAACGATCGAGATCGAGGAAGAGCAGGGCGATCTGGTGCTTGCTCCGACGTGCCTGATTCAAGGCGTGATGTAACCGATCATTGAACAGCAGCCGGTTGGGCAGGTGGGTTAACGTATCGTGGTGGGCCAGATACTGCAGGCGGTTCTCATGCTCGCGCAGTTGGCTCTTGACCCGGAGTTGCTCGGTGTGGTCGGAGAAAAAAAGAACTCCGCCGATGACGTTCTGCTCCTGAAGAATCGGATAGGCGCGGTATTCCACGGGAAAGCATTCGCCGTCGGCGCGACGGAACGATTCATCTTCGGCGGTGCAGATTTCCCCCTTTTGCACCGCCTGCAGAATGCGGCACTCGTGCCGGGGATGATTGGCGCCATCCGCCCGGGCGTGGTGGATGGTGTCGTGGACATTCCGGCCGACCAGATCCGCTCGGTCGCGGATGCCGAGCATGAGGGCGGCCGCCCGATTGCAGATCGTGCAGTTGCCCTCGGGATCCATGCCGATAATCCCCTCGCCGGCCGATTCGAGGAGCTGGCGCAGCTGCCCCTCGCTGCGGCGCAGATCGGTGATATCCCGCACCACCTCCACGCCGGCGATAATCTCGCCGCGGGCGTTGCGCACCGGGCAGGCGACCACCTCCAGATGCAACAGGCCCTTTTCCGTGTTGGCGACCGTTTCGCGCCGGTGAATCTCGCCGTCCTCGAAACATTCGACGAGCAGACAGCCTTCGCAGATCTCTTCCCGGCCATGATAGGCGCGAAAGCACTGCTCTCCGACCCGCATGCCCTGCCGTTTCTGGTGCGCGAGATTCTGATAGACAATGACAAAATCCCGGTTCTGCATGGTCAGGCCGTCGCCAAGAGCGGCCATAACCGCCTCCACCTGACTTTTTTCCTCAAGGAACGCTTCGGTCTGTTGGGGTTCGGGGATATTGCGGGAGATGCAGATTACATAGCTTTTTTCCGCCATGCGCACCAGGCGGTGGCTGACCTCCACCGGGAAATACCGTCCGTTCTTGTGCTGGTGACGCGATTCGAAAAAGGATTCGTCCCGGCGGGTCGCTTGTTCGATGAAAGTTTTCCAGCTTTTGTTATCCGGTGCGCCCCCGGCAATATCGGTGATGGACAGGCGCAGAAGATCAGGTGGATCGTATCCCAGGTTGAGCGCCAAACGTTCATTGCCATAAAGCAGACCGCCCGTCTCCAGATCGACGATGTAGATGGCATCGTTGGACTGATCGATCAGTTGTCGGAAGAGTTGCAAGTCCGCTATCACAGAGACCCCAGGCAAGAGTTTCGGGCGCGATGCCGAAGATGCAAAAAGATTCTTTCATCCCTTTTCATCGAATAGAATACTTTTTCATGTTTGTTGTCAAGATCGTTGCTCCGTTCCATCCGCCCGGAGACGGGCAAGTGCTTGTCAAAGCCATCGATGCCGGGCGATAATCGCCGAAACTCTTTGCCAGGAAACGAGTCGAATGCACCGGCGCGGAAAAATCATCCTCCTCCTCTTCTTCCTTTTGCTCCCTGGCTTTAATACGCTGGCTTTCGCCGCCGCGAGTCCATCCCTGGACAGCCTTTCCCGGCTTAAATACGGGTTGTGGCCACCCCTGCTTGTTTTCGCCCTCTGGTGGCTGGTGCGCGGCGGCCGGCCGGCGCCCGGTAAACGCGTGGCTTACCCGCAGAAGATCTATACCATCGCCCTGCTCGGCGCTGTTCTCCTGTTCGGCTTCGCCTTGGGCCGCGAGCCGAATCCGGTGGGGGCGTTGGTGGCCTTCTTCCCGTGGGCCGCCGAGGCCCCCTGGGGGAGCCGACTGCTTGGCCTGCTCTTTTTCTCCGTGCTGGCTCTCGTCGGGACCAAGCTGATCTGCGGCTGGGGTTGCCCCTTCGGCGCCGTGCAGGAACTGCTATATAAGATTCCCCTGTTTCGCCAAAGCAAGGAAATCCAGTTGCCTTTCCTGATCACTATGGCGGTGCGCACCCTGTTTTTTCTCGCCTTTCTTTTCGTCGTCATCGGCGGTGGCGGCCTGTACGCGCATATCGATCCCTTCCGCCTTTTCGACGGGCATTTTGGTCCGCCGGCGGCGATTTTCGTCTTTCTGCTGCTGCTTCTCTCCCTTTTCGTCTACCGCCCTTTCTGCCAGATCTTTTGCCCCTTCGGCTGGTTCTCCTGGTTTCTTGAGCGCTACAGCCTGTTCGGCATCCGCATCAATCGCCGCACCTGTTCGCGATGCAACGCCTGCGCCAACGCCTGCCCGCTGGAAGCCGCCCGCGGCCGCCTTCTGGCCTCTCCCGTTCCCGCCGACTGCTTCTCCTGCGCCCGCTGTCTGCGCGGATGCGCGGCGGGAGCCATCGATTACGGCTGGCGCCTGGGAAAGAGGGGCAAGCGCGGGATGCGGGGTTGAAGACACAGGCTCATCGATAACTTGCAAGCTTGTATTATGGGACCGCCAGTTCCTTCAGCCAGTGGTCAGACAGGCGGAAAATGTGCGCGCCAGCAGGGGATTGACCGCTCCCGGCGGCAGGCCGAGGAGCGGGACCAGTACATTGACGCCGACCACCTGTAGCAACGCATTTCCCCCATAGCGCAGTCCAACCGTCGAATGATAGACTTGAGAACATGCCGCAGCGAAACGCTATCCGTCAGCCAGCCACCCCCCTCATCCGCCTGCGCGGCCTGAGCAAGATCTATCCCGAAGGGGAGCGGCAGAGGATCGTTTTTCAGAATCTCGATGCCGATTTCGGCCGGGGGGAGATGGTTGCCCTCATCGGCCGCAGCGGTTCGGGGAAATCGACCCTGCTCAATCTGATCAGCGGCATCGATCTGCCCACCGGCGGAAAAGTCGAGATCGGCGGCGCCGTGCTCACCGGTCTGTCCGAGCGTGAGCGCACCCTGTTTCGCCGCCGCCACATCGGTTTCATCTTCCAGTTCTTCAATCTCATTCCCACCCTGACCGTACTGGAAAACCTGCTCCTGCCCCTGGAGCTGAATGGGAAGATCGGCGCCGAAGAGCGGCGGCGGGCGGCGGATCTGCTGGCGCGGGTCGGTCTGGCCGACCGTCCCGACAGCTACCCGGACCGCCTCTCCGGCGGCGAACAGCAGCGCCTGGCCTGCGCCCGGGCGCTGGTGCACCGGCCGCAACTCATTCTGGCCGACGAGCCGACGGGGAATCTCGATGCGGAAACCGGCGCGCTGGTCATGGCCCTGCTTGACGATCTGGTGCGCCAGGCCGGGGTGACGTTGCTGCTGGTGACCCACAGCCGGGAGTTGGCCGGCCGCGCCGATCGCGTGCTGACTGTCGGCGACGGGCGGCTGAGCGCAGCGGAGGCGTGGTGATCCTCTGGCGCGCCAGTTGGCGCACTTTCCGCCGCCGTCCGCTGCTGCTGCTTTTTTCGGTGCTCGGCGTCGCCCTCGGGGTGGCGGTGGTGGTCGCCATCGATCTCGCCAACAGCAGCGCCGAGCAGGCTTTCCGCATCTCCGCCCGCGCCCTCTCCGGCCGCGCCACGCACCAGGTGGTCGGCGGCCCCGGCGGGCTGGACGAGGAGGTTTACCGGCGCTTGCGCCTGCAAGTCGGAGTGCGCGCCAGCGCGCCGGTGGTGGCGGGGTACGCCGCCGTTCCCGCCCGTCCCGGATACACCTTGCAGGTCATGGGGGTGGACCCCTTCGCCGAGACGCCCTTTCGCACCTATGTCCCCGCCGTCGGGGGGCGGGGAGAGCTCAGCGCCCTGCTCACCGAGCCGGGGAGCGTTCTGTTGCTGTCGGCCACCGCCGAAGATCTCGGCATCGTCCCCGGCGATGAACTGGAGTTGGAGATTGGCGGCGGACGCCGCACCGTGGTGCTGCGCGGCTACCTGCGGCCGGGGGACGAGATCGCCGCCCGCGCCCTGGTCAACCTGCTGCTCACCGATATCGCCACCGCGCAGGAATATTTCGGGGAAACCGGAAAGCTCACCCGCATCGACCTGGCGCTTCCGGAAGGGCCGGAGGGGCAGGAGATGCTGGCGCGGGTCCGTTCCGTCCTGCCGCCGTCGGCCACCGTCATCGCCGCCGGTAGTCGCGGCGATTTTCTCGCCCAAATGACCGAGGCCTTCCGCCTCAACCTCACCGCCCTCAGCCTGCTGGCGATGGTGGTCGGCATGTTCCTCATCTACAACACCTTCTCCTTCTCCGTCCTCCAGCGCCGGGAACTGCTCGGCGCTTTGCGCACCCTGGGGGTGACCCGGCGGGAACTCTTTCTTCTGGTCCTCGGCGAGGCCGCCCTGGTCGGGCTGGCGGGGACGGCCCTCGGCATCCTCATCGGCTTGGCGCTGGGCAGCGGACTGCTGCATCTGGTCACCCGCACCATCAACGATCTGTATTTTGTGGTGGCGGTGCGCGATCTGGCGATCAGCCCGCTTTCCCTCGGCAAGGGGATCGCCCTCGGGCTCGGCGCGTCTCTGGCGGCGGCCCTGGCGCCGGCCTGGGAAGCGGCGATGGCGGCGCCGCGCACGGTGCTTGCGCGCTCGACTCTGGAAAGCGGCCGACGGCGGCTGACGCCCCTGGTCGCCGGCGTCGGATTGGTGCTGTTGCTTGCCGGTGGCGCCATTTTTCTGCTGCCCGGGCGCAGCATTCCCCTTGCCTTCAGCGCCCTGTTCTGCCTGATCGCCGGCTATGCGCTCATCGTCCCGTGGTTGGCGACGGCGCTGCTGCGCCTGCTGCAATTTTCGTCGGGCCGGGTTTTCGGTCTGCTCGGGCGGATGGCCACCCGTAACCTGAGCGCCTCCATCAGCCGCACCGGGGTGGCCACGGCCGCCCTGGTCGTCGCCGTCTCGGCCACTATCGGCGTCGGTATCATGATCGGCAGCTTTCGCCTGACCCTCGTCCACTGGCTTGAAGATTATCTGCGCGCCGACATTTACGTGACCGCCGCCGTCAGCGGCAGTCGGCCGCCTCTGCAACCGGTGGTGGTGGAGCGCCTGTCCGCCCTGCCCGAGGTGCGCCTGGTCACCCGGGCGCGGCATCTGGAACTGGAATCCCCGACGGGACCGACCTCCCTGTTTGTCGTCGATATGCCGGCGGAGAGTTTCGCTGGTTATGACTTCGCGAACGGCGATCCGGAGCAAATCCGCCAGGCGCTGCTTAACGCGCCGGCAGTGATCGTCTCCGAGCCGTACGCCTACCGCCACCGGCTGCAACGGGGGGACGCGCTGCGCCTGCGCACCGCCGGCGGCGAGCGGGAATTCGCCATCGCCGGGGTGTTCACCGATTACAGCAGCGATCGCGGGCGGGTGGTGATGAGCCGAAAAATTTACGAAGAGTATTGGGACGACCGCACGGTGGACGCCGTTGGCCTGTATCTGGCGCCGCAAGCCGACGCCGAAGAGGCGGTCGCGGCGGTGCGCCGGGCGGTGGGCGGTGGGCAGCAGGTGACCGTCTATTCCAATCGCGGGTTGCGCGAGACCTCCCTCGCCACCTTTGATCGCACCTTCGTTATTACCTCGGTGCTGCGCATGCTGGCCATCCTCATCGCCTTTGTCGGCATTCTCAACGCGCTGATGGCGATGCAGATCGAACGGGCGCGCGAGCTGGCGGTGCTGCGCGCCACCGGACTGACGCCGGGGCAGTTGTGGGCGCTGGTCACCGGCGAGACCGGCCTCATCGGCCTGCTCGCCGGGGTGCTCGCCATCCCCTTGGGGATTTTGCAGGCGCTGGTGCTGATTCTGGTCATCAACCGGCGCTCCTTCGGCTGGAGTTTGCAGATCGATCTCGCTCCGGCGGTTCTCGGCCAGGCGTTCCTTCTGGCGCTGGCCGCCGCCCTGCTCGCCGGCCTCTATCCGGCCTGGCGCATGGCCCGCACTTCGCCGGCCCTCGCCCTGCGGGAGGAATGAGATGCGCCGCTTCGCGCCCATCGGTCTGCTGCTCCTGCTGGCGATCCTCGCCGCGCTCGTCCTCTGGCGCACCTGGCCCGCTCCCGCACCGCCCGAAGCGGAGCGCCTCTCCGTCGCCGAGACCCTCGGCGGCGCGGCGGCCGAAGGGTACGCGCGGGCGACGGAAGCGCGTCCCTTCGTCTTTCCGGTCGATCACGGTCCGCATCCGGACTTCCGCACCGAATGGTGGTATTTCACCGGCAATCTGGAGGATGCCCGGGGGCGGCATTTCGGCTATCAACTCACCTTCTTCCGCGTCGCCCTGGCGGCGCAAATGCCCGAGCGCGCTTCGAACTGGGCCACCCGGCAGGTCTACATGGCCCATTTCGCCCTCACCGATCCGGCGGGAAGCAGGTTTTACGATTGGGAGCGCTTCAGCCGCGCCGCCCTCGGCCTGGCCGGGGCGCAGGCCGAGCCTTTCCGGGTCTGGCTGGAGGATTGGTCGGTCATCGGGAAAGGGGAGGGGGCGAATATTTTCCCCCTGCGTCTGCGGGCGGCGGCCGGGGAGGTTGCCATCGATCTGCTGCTGGCGCAGGGCAAGCCGATTGTGCTCCAAGGGGAGCGCGGGCTTTCGCGCAAAAGCGGCGAGGCGGGAAACGCCTCCTACTACTATTCCCTCACCCGGATGCCGACGACCGGCGTCGTCCGCCTCGGGAAAGAGGAGTACGCGGTGCGCGGCGCCTCCTGGCTCGATCGGGAATGGAGCACCAGCGCCCTCGGCGCGCAGGAGACGGGATGGGACTGGCTTGCGCTGCAACTCTCCGACGGGCGGGAGCTTATGTTCTACCGCCTGCGCCGGCAGGATGGCCGTTCATCCCCTTTTAGCGCCGGCACCCTGGTGGAGCCGGACGGCACGTTTCGCGTCCTGTCTCCTGGGGAGGTGGAAATCCGCGAACTCGACCACTGGCAAAGCCCGGCCAGCGGCGCGCTCTACCCCGCCCTTTGGCGATTGCGGGTTCCCGACGCCGGCATCGACCTGGAGATCGTACCGTGGCTGGCCGATCAGGAACTGGACGCGACGGTGCGCTACTGGGAGGGGGCGGTGCGGATCCGGGGAGAATCGGCGGGGATGGTGGTGTCCGGTAACGGATACATCGAGATGACCGGTTACGGCAAAGCCGACGAAAAATAGCCCAAACCGCCTCACGCCCACTCGCTGCGCTCGTTCGCGACGCAGAGGGCGCGGAGAAGGCAAAACACTTCTGGCTTTTTGTTTTTGGATTTCTCTGCGTCTCTGCGCCTCTGCGCGAGATCGCCTTTAAACCGTCTCACGCCCACTCGCCTGCGCTCGTTCGCGACGCAGAGGGCGCGGAGAAGGCAAAACACTTCTGGCTTTTTGTTTTTGGATTTCTCTGGGTCGCTGCGCCTCTGCGCGAGATCGCTTTTAAACCGCCTCACGCCCACTCGCTGCGCTCGTTCGAGACGCAGAGGGCGGAGAAGGCAAATCAGTAACTTCTCCTTTATTGGGTCAGCGAGCGTTCCTGGATTTCCTTTTTACGCCGCTCGTATTCTTCCCGGGTGATCTCGCCTGCTTTGTAATCCTCATCAAGTTCTTCGATGGCTTTGTGCGCCTGGTATTCGTAGGCCGCTCCCGCGCCGGCGGCGCCGACCGCCGCTCCGCCGTAGAAGCTCCTGCTGCAGCCGCTCAATCCAAGGATTCCGACTAGCAAGCCGAAAAAAAGAATCCAATATATCTTCATTTTGGCGACTCCTTTACTGGTAAGGGTTGCACCATCCCTTTACCTATAAAACCGCCGGCCGCATTGTCAAACGCGGCCGGCGAAAAGAGTCCACTCCGATTTAGCCTCCAACGATCAAAAATCCATGCGCAGGCCGAGGGTGAGGTTGTGGGTGACATATTCGGACTCGAAATCCTCTCCGTTGGCATCGGTGAATTCGGGATCCAGGGCGGCGAAATACCGGTAACCCAAATCGAGGTAGAGCCGGGGGGTGAGCTGCCGGGCGACGCCGGCCAAAACCTGCCAGGCGAACACGATGTCGTCATCGTCGGCCAGGGAACTGTCGGCGACCCGCAAATCGTCCAGGGTGATGCGTGTCGCGCCGGCGCCGAGGCCGACATACGTAATCCAGGGGAGATTGCCCCGGTATTCGCCGATGGTGTTGAACATGACGCTGGCGGCGGTAATCGAGCCGCTGCCGGCAATGTCTCCACTCTTGAAATCCGCTTCGTCCAGCTCGTTCTGTCGCCAGTTGAATTCCATCTCGACCCGGCCGGAGCCGATGTTCGGATAGGCGTCGCGCAGATCGTACCCGAGCGCCGCCCCCGCCTGCCAGCCCGGATCGAAGCTGAAATTGAAGGTGCCGTCGTCGCTGTCGTTTTCGACATCGTCGACCATCGCCGCGCCCCCGTGCAGGGTGAGATAGAAACCGCCCTCGGCGGCGAAAGCGGCGGGTGCGAGCAGGGCCAGCAGGCAGCCGGCGAGCAGGATGTATTTCATGATGCCCTCCCGAGCATAGAATAAAACACCGGTTATTGGGTGACGGTAATTTCCTTTGTACCGCTGATTCCGTTTAAGGTCGCGGTCACGGTCACTGGGCCGGTTAAGCTGCCCTTAAACAGACCGTTCGCGTCAATGGTGGCGGCGTTAGTCGGAACCCTGTTCCAATTGACCTGGGAGGTGATCACCCGGCTGACATTACCGGAATATTTGCCGGTGGCAATCAACTGCAACTCGCCGCCGATCTGCACGGTATTGGATGCCGCTGAGATTTCGATGCTCTGCAGCGTGCCGACGGTGAGGGCGGCGGCGCCACTTCCCCCCCCGGTACTCGCCGTGATGTTGGTGCTGCCGGCGGCTACCGCCGTAGCTACTCCTGTGGCGGAGATTGTTGCCACCCCCGTATCGCTGGAACTCCAGGTGAAGGTGGCCGAAGTCTGCTCGGTGTCGTCGCTCATGAATGCTGTGGCGGTAAATGGATGGGTTTCGCCGGGGGGCAGGGTCACGGTGGCGGGAGAGACCTCTACCCGATCAAATACCGCCGGAGTCACCGCGAAACCGGCGGTCCCGGATTTAGTGCCGTAGGTGTTTGCGAAGGTTGCGTTAATATCCGCATCGCCAACGGCGACGCTTTGCGCCAGGCCGGCTGCATTGATGGTGGCAACCCCGGACGGCGTGGCTTCCCAGGTGACACTCCCCGTGAGATCCTGCGTGAAGCTGTCGGGGGGAAGGCCAAACAATCCCTGGGCATTGAATTGCTGCCGTCGCCCTTTGGCTACGCTCGCCGTGGCCGGCGTGACGGTCAGCTGCTGAATAATCGCATCGGAGACCACGAAACCCGTCAAGGCCCCGGAAATGCCGTTGAGAGAAGCGGTGATGTCCGCCAGCCCGGCTGCCTTGCCATTTGCCAGTCCGGCGGTGTCGGTAAACTGCAGAACGCCCTCATTTCCCGCCGCGACTTGCCAAGTTGCAGCGTCGGTGATGTCACGGGTGAACTCCCCCGAAAAATTGCCGATGGCGAAAAATTGATTGCTGGTGCCTGCAGCGATCTGTGGGTTCACCGACTGGATGGTAATGGCGGTCAGCAAGACAAAATCGTTTTCCCGGGTCGGGTCGTCGGGGTCGCCACAGCCGGCCAGCAGCAGCATCAAGATCCAAATCGCACCGATCAAACGTTTCATCGCATCCTCCGGTTCAGGTCAGAAATAAGTTCAGGCAATTACCACAGATGAATCGCAGCGGCAAGGCCAATGTTAATTTGCCTCGTCTTGACACCGCTGCCGCAGCAGGACGGCGAAGGCTTCGGCCGCCGGCGACAGGGAGCGCCCGTCGCGGCGGGCCAGCCAGAGGCGGCGCTCCACCTGCAACCCCTGCACCGCAACGGCATGCAGATCGCCCCGTTCCCGCTCCCGCCCCACCGACAGCTCGGAAAGAAAGGCAAAGCCGAAGCCGCTGGCTACCGCCTGCTTGACCGCCTCGTTGCCGCCGAGCCGGACCGCGACCCGCAGGCGCGCCGGATCGAAGCCGGCCCCCCGCAAGGCCTCGTGCAGCGCCCGGCCGCTGCCGGAGCCGCTTTCCCGGGCAATGGTCGGCATCTGCGCCAGTTCCTCCAGCCGCACAGATTCCCGCCCGCGCCAAGGGTGTTGCGCGCCGACCATCAGGTGCAGCCGGTCGGTCGCCAGCGCCGTGAAATCAACCCCCTCGGCGGCGAAACGGCTGCCGAGGACGGCCAGTTCGACTTCGCCGCCGAGCAGACGGTCGAGGGCGCCGCGGCTGTCGCCGGAGAGGACCGACAAGACGATGCCGGGATGACGGGCGGCCAAGGAGGTCAGAATTTCGGGGATGAGGTAATCGGCGGGGATGTTGCTGGCGGCCACCGCCAGCGGGGCGTTCGCCAGTCCGCGAAAGCCGGCCATCGCCTGTTCCAGTGCCGCCAGTTCGCTCCGCACCCGGCGGGCGTGGCGCAGAAAAAGTTTGCCCCCTCCGGTGAGCACCGCGCCGCGGCCGGTGCGATCGAGGAGGCGAATGCCGATTTCGTCCTCCAGGGTGGCGATATGCTGGCTGACGGTGGACTGGGTGAGCAGGGTGGCCTCCGCCCCCCGCGAAAAGCTTCCGGTGTCCGCAACGGCCAGGAAGATGTCGATCTGCCGCAGATTCATGGCGAAGTCCTATGGATATTTTCGATGGGTTCTATGGAATTTATCGAAAATATCCGTTTGACCCGCCGCTGTCAATCCATTACCGTCGGCCCCCTCCCGGTGAAAAATCGCTCATTTATCCGCCATATTCAGGACGATCTTCCCCCGCGCTTTCCCCGTTTCGCTGTGGGCAAAGGCGTCCCTGGCGTGTTCCAGCGGATAGGCCCGATCGATGACGACGTGCATCCGGCCGGCCTCGATCTGGCCGCGCATCCAGTTCATGTCGGCGCTGTTGGGGTGCACGACGATGGTGCGCGCCTTTTTTCGGGTGAGAAAACCGGTGAGGTACTGATTGAGCAAAGTGCCGGGCTGCGGCAGGGTGGCGATGTAGACGCCTCTGCGGCTGAGAATCTTTTTGCACGCGCCGAAGGATCTTTTGGCGACGGCATCGAAAACGACCTCGTAAAGATTGCCGCCTGCGGTGAAATTTTCCCGGTGATAGTCGATCACCCGGACGGCGCCGAGATCCTTGACCAGGCCGGCGTTGGCGGCGCTGCACACCGCCGTGACGCTCGCGCCGAGAAGCCGGGCGATCTGCACGGCAAAGGTGCCGACGCCGCCGGCGGCCCCGTTGACGAGCACGCGGTCGCCGCGGCCGACGTGACCCAGATCGCGCAGGGATTGCAGGGCGGTAAGGCCGGCAATGGGGATGGTGGCGGCCGACTCGTAACCAATGCCCTCCGGTTTGAACCAGGCGTGTTTTTCGTTGACGCAGACGTACTCGGCATAGGCGCCCAGGGTCTTGATCCCCGGAAAGGCGACGACCTGGTCGCCTCTGCTGAAGCGCTGCACGTCGACGCCGGTTTCAACGACTTCGCCGGCGCATTCGCTGCCGAGGATGTGCGGAAAAGCGAGCCCGGCGACGATCTTCAACTGGCCGCTGCGGATTTTCCAATCCACCGGATTGACGGAAGCCGCATGCACCTTCAGCAGTATTTCGTGGCGTCCCGGGTTCGGTCGGGGCATGTCGCGCACCTCGACCACTTCGTTGCCGCCGTATCGCTCGATGACCACCGCTTTCAAGAACCCTCCCCGGAGCAGAAAAAAGTCCCCTCATGCGCACGTGCCGAGGGGACTTTTGGCGACTCAAGCCAGCGAGCTAATTGAGCATTTTCTTGTCCGGAAACGGAATCACTTTGCAATCCTCTCCCTTGTTCTCCCGCCGCTCGCGCATGAAACCCTCGGGGTCGTGCAGCACCCGCTGAAAATCCCCGAATCCTTCCCAGAACAACTCGACCATCCGGTTCATGCGCGCCACCGGATCGCGGTAGCGGCCCAGGTCGGCGTCGATGCGCATTTGCAGACCGTACGCCCGCGCCCGGTGATTTTCCGGAAATCCTTCGATCGTTTCCTCGATCAGCAGGCGGCGCATCGCCTCGAAGGCTTCGGGGTCGGCGCGGTACAATTCTCCCAGGCGGGCGATCATCTCTTCGGTATTGGTCGGCGGAGTTTCCATCCGGGCTCCTCTCTTGCCCTCGTATGGTTCTTATCCTTAGCAGGAATTAAGGTTAAGGCAGTTTCACGCAATTGCAACCGGAAAAAACGGCGCGAACCTGCCTATCCTCCTGCGAATGGCGCGGCGCTCCGGCCTTGGCGTCGGCTCAGCCAACGCCGCCTGGTGAACGCGCCCGCCTTCTTTGTTCCTTCGGTGCTGAAAGCCCTTCGGGAATGAATCAGTCGCGCCCACTCGGACGTTCGCTCGCCTTCGTGGCGAACTGGCGGGTGTAGAGGACGAGATACCAGCGGTATTCCGGCCGCACCACCCGTGGCAGCACCGGTTCGTGGCCGATGCCGGTGAGCATGGCCCGCAGGAGGCGGCCATCGCTGTAGTTCTGGATGGCGGGTTTGCGCAGGTCGGCGGGGACCGGCATATAGCTCTGCCCGACGGGGCCGGCGCCGAAGCCGTCCTCGCCGTGGCAGAAGACGCAGTAGTAATCGTAATAAACCTTGCCGCGCGCCAGCGCCTCGGGGGAAGAGCCGATGGGATTTTCCAGGCGTTCGGCCGGCGCTTCGGCGGGCAGTTGCGCCGCCGGATGGACCGGCACGCTCTCCGCCGGCGGCGCCGGCATGGCCGCTTCGAAGGGGCGCAGGTGAATTTGGAGGCGCATGCGCGGCCCCATGACCAGTTCGTACAGGAAGAGCCCGCCGACCACCGCACCGCCCAGGCCGCCGAAAAAGACGCCGATTTTGACCCAGCGGATCACTTTTTTGTAGGCGACGCTCATCGGTCGGCTCCCGGCTGGTCAACCGGAGGAAGGAGGGGCAGGGCGCCGGGCAGCGGATGAATCTGCTGGACCGGTTCCATGTTCTTCGGCAGCTGCACCGTGGAATAGATCGATTCGGCCGGGGTGAAGGCGGTCTGGCCGTAATCCCAGTAGCGGTCGGCTTCAGGGATGACGGCATGAATCCACATCGCCCACAGGATCAGGCTGGCGCTCCAGGCGAGCAGAATCACCCATCCCCAGAACTGCGGCAGGATTTTGTATTCGTCGTATTTTTCCGTCTTCGGGACGGTGTCGTGCCGTTCGTGGCGTTTCATGGCCTCACCAGTTGGGCGGAACGATGGAGTAGAAAAGCGGGTACAGAATCGACCAGAGGGCGATGCCGACCAGCGTCACGACCAAAATCCACGGGAAGGTGAGCCGTCCCCAGCGCCGCCAGGCGGCCAGGGAATCGAGGGGGAGATGGTATGATTCCCGCTCCTTCATTCGCGGCCGCCACCCGGCGGTGTAAAACAGCAGAATCGCGAGCATGAAGATCAACCCGCCGCCCAGGCCGAGAACGATCCACTGCGCGTACAGGACTTCGAGCAGAAACATGGTGCAACTCCGAGGTTCAAGGTTAAGACCCGCGAATCACGGATAACGAATCACGAATCACGATCTTTTTCCTCCTCCACCTCCGCCCACAGCGCCAGGTTCCGCGCCCGCTCCTGGTCGCGGAAGTGGCCGGAGCGGGCGGCCCAGGCCGCGGCGAAAATGACAGCGCCGAAGACCAGGGCGGCCCAGGTCAGCCAGACGCGGATGAACTCAGCGGCCATCGGTTTCCTCCTCGTAAGGATTGAACTTCTGCGGCGTGCCCGCGGCGGGGCCTTCCGACTCCGGCGGCGGATAGGGGTTCACCCACGGTTCCTCGTACGCCGCGTCGATGCCCTCCGGCGAGATATCGGCATCGGTGTAGCCGATGAAGTGGACGGCGATGAAATTGGA
>JBAYQP010000034.1:0-28373 GCA_041677125.1 Desulfuromonadales bacterium
AATCGGGGCGGCTTTCCAGCAAACGCTGCAGGTCCGTAAACTCGGACCGGAAGCGCGGGAACTGGCCGATCGGTTCTTTTTCGAAACCCTCGTCCGTCTGCACCGGGCGCACGAAGGCGCACCCTATGCCGGGCTGAAGCCAGCCGGCGCAATGCCGAAACCGATCGCCCTGGCCGATCAGGCGCTGGAGAAGGGATCCATCGATTTTCTCCTCGGTAAAATCGTCGAACACACCGAAAAGGGCATTCGCGAGCGCTTCGCTTCGGCCCTTGCCGCGAAACAGCGGGCGGGTGAGAGCGTGGAGTTGGGACGCCAGTATGTGGAAGATTACGTCGCCTACATCCACTACATCGAGGGGATTGTCCAAGTGGTGCACGGCGAAGCGCACCCGCATTGAAATAAAACCTGATTGCCTGGCCAAAGAGCGCAAAAGCCGCCCGCCTTCGATGAAGGCGCGGCGGCTTTTATATTGGTTTGCCGAGGGTGAATTTCGCGGGGAAAAGGATGGGGAAGCGGCGCCTGGGGGAACGCATTTTCATTCATCGCCAGGCGTGTTCATCCGTGGCCGACTGCCTTTTCTTCCCGCCAGCGAAAATAGTTAGCCAGCACCGGCGCGTCGGCGGCGGCCCAGTCAAGGTGGTGCAGATCGGCCGCCGCCAGCCAGCGGATCGCCCGGTGTTCGAGCAGGCGGAGCGGGCGGCTGTCGGCGAGGGCGCAGACGAAGGGGTGCAGGGTAATGGCGAATTCAGGGTAGCGCCAGTCGGAGGGGGGAAGCGGCGCGCGAATGACGATGCCGACCGCCAGTTCCTCGGCTATCTCGCGCGCCAGGCAGGCGGCGGCGCTCTCGCCCGGCTCGATCTTGCCGCCGGGAAACTCCCACTTGAGCGGCAGGCTCATCACGGCGCTGCGCTGCGCTGCCAGCACCAGGCCATCCCGCTCGATGATGGCGCAGGCGACCTCGATTCCTTTAACAAGGACCAAAGCAGAATCCTTCAACAGCAGGCGCCGCCAAACCTCGGCCCTGATCTTTAACCAAAATCAAATTTCAGCTCTTCCCGGCGACGAACTGCCGCATCAGGGTGTAGCCCGGATCGATGAGGACGCCGCTCGCCTGCGCCTCTTTCTCGCTGTAGCCCTGCGCCGGGCGGGCGGCGGGAAATTCGCCGTTGGAGCCGTAGAGGATAAAGGGGACCGGGTCGGGGGTGTGGGTCATGCGCCGGACCGGGGTCGGATGGTCGGGGAGGACCAGGACGCGGTGCTCGCCGAGGGCGGGCAGTCCGTCGAGAACCGTGCCGACGACCAGCTCGTCGAAACTCTCGATGGCTTTGAGTTTGTCCTCCAGGTTGCCCGAATGCGCCGCCTCATCCGGCGCTTCGACATGCAAGTATACGAAATCATTGGTTTTCAGCGCTTCAAGGGCGTACTCGGCCTTGCCCCGGTAGTTGGTGTCGATATACCCGGTGGCGCCGGGAACCTTGATCGAGCGCAGGCCAGCGTAGAGGCCGATGCCGCGAATCAGATCGACGGCGGAAATAACCGCGCCGGTGAGTCCGAACATTTCCTGGTAGGTCTGCATCTTCGGCGCCCGGCCATGCCCCCACAGCCAAATCGAGTTGGCCGGCGCCAGCCCCTGCTTCTTGCGCCGGTCGTTCACCGGGTGGTGGTGGAGCAGAATCTGGGCGCTGGTCATCAGGGCGATCAGATCCGCCGCGCCTTCCCCCTGCGGCATGTGCGCTTCCACGCTCTGCATCGACAGGTCGTGCGGCGGGGTGAATTTAAGCTGGTCCTTGCCGCCCCGCCAGACCATCAGGTGCCGGTAGGAGACGCCGGGATAAAAATTGAACGCGCCGCCGCCGAGTTCGGCCTGGAGAGCGGCGATCAGTTCGCGCGCCTCTTCGGTGGAGATGTGCCCGGCGGAGAAATCAGCCATGTAGAGCTTGCCGGAATGCGGCTCAAGCTGCACCAGATTGAGGCGGAAGGCGACATCCTCCGGCGCCAGTTCCACGCCCATGCTGATGGCTTCGAGAGGGGAGCGCCCGCTGAAGCAGGCGGCCGGATCGTAGCCGAAAACGGAGAGGTTGGCAATATCGCTGCCGGGGTGAAATCCTTTGGGCACCGTTTCCACCAGGCCGAGCCGGCCGCGCCGGGCCAGTTCGTCCATGCGCGGGGTGCGGGCGTGTTCCAGGGGGGTTTTGCCGTCGAGCTCTTCCAGCGGTTCATCGGCCATGCCGTCGCCGAGAAGGACAATGTATTTCATAGGGCCTCTTTCGGTTGTCGTGGTCGGTTTCATCCGCGCGGGTGATGCTGCGCATGCAGCTTTTTCAGCCGTTCGCGGGTGACATGAGTATAAATCTGAGTGGTGGATATGTCCGCATGCCCCAGCATCGTCTGCACCGAGCGCAGGTCGGCGCCGTTTTCCAGCAGATGCGTCGCGAAGGAGTGGCGCAGCGTATGGGGCGTAATATTCTTAAGGATTTGCGCCGCCAGCGCCCGGCGCTTGATAATCTTCCAGAACCCCTGGCGTGTCAACCCCTTGCCGCCGCGATTGAGAAAAAGATGCCGGCTTGCCTCCTTGTCGAGAAACGGCCGACCCAGCCCGAGGTAACGGCGCAGTTCGACCAGGGCCGTCTCGCCGAGAGGAACGATGCGCTGCTTGCTGCGCTTGCCGAAGGCGGTCAGGTAACCGATGTCCATTTGCAGATCGCCGAGTTGAAGTCCGACCAGTTCGGAAACGCGCAGCCCCGTGGCGTAAAGCACCTCCAGCATCGCCCGGTCGCGCAAGTCGCGCGGATCGTCGCCGCTCGGCGCTTCCAGCAGCCGCTCGACCTCGGACGGCGAAAGGGTGTGCGGCAACGGATGGAAGCTCTTCGGCGCCTCGATCCGCGCCGTCGGATTGGCGGCGGCGACCCCTTCGCTGAGCAGGAATTTGTGGAAGGTGCGCACCGCCACCAGGGCCCGCGCCCGGCTCCGCGCCGACAATCCCTGGCTTTTAAGAAAGGCGAGAAAACGCATGACATGCACCGGCGCGACGGCATCGGGATGCCCGATTTTCTCCTGTTCAAGAAAATCGAGGTAGCGGGCGAGATCGCGGCCGTAGGCATCGAGGGTGTTGCGCGCCAGTCCGCGTTCGACGGTGAGATGATTGAGAAAAAGGTCGAGGTATTGGTTCATGGGCAAGCCGTCGGCGACTATTCCTCCAGACATTCCAGCAGTTTCTTGCGGACATCCTCGATCTTCTCGGGGTCGGTAATTTTCTGGCCGAAAATATCGGAGACGTAAAAAGTGTCGGCGACCTGGTCGACTTTGGTGGAAATTTTCGAGACCCCGATATACAGGCCGAGTTCCTTCAGCGTTCTGGTGATCTGGTAGAGCAGGCCGATGCGGTCGTGGGCGAAGATGTCGATGACCGTGTATTCGTCCGAAACGTCGTTGTCCACCTCCACCTTGTTTGGAAAGCGCGGGCGCGGCGCCGTCGGCGGCAGCTTGGAGCGGTGGCGCTTTTTCACCAGATCGGCCACCCGCACCCGCCCCTCGATCACCGCCGTGAGATCGTCCTCCACCTGCTTCCACTTAACCGGATCGGTGATGATTTTGCCGGCCGGGCTGCTGACCTGCAGCACATCGAGGGCGACGCCGTTGTTCATGGTCGAGATCTGCGCCCCGAGGATGTTGATGCTGTTGCCGGCCATGACGCCGGTGATTTTGGAAAACAGGCCGGGGATATCGAGAGTGGCGACGATGACGTTGCTGTAGTTGACCTGCGGTTCATGTTCGACTTTCATCGCCAGCGGCTTGTCCTTGCGCACCAGAACCACGCGGATGTGGTCGATGATTTCTTTTGACCGGTGCGACAGCAGGTAGCGCGTGCTCATCTGCCGCAGAACTTCCTTGACCACCTTGCCGCCGAACTCCTCCTCAAGCAGAGCGACGACCTTGCGCTTGCGGTTGCGCACCTTTTCCGAGCGCTTCTCCAACTGGAAATTGCCGCGCTCCAGAACCGCGTACGTCTTTTCGTAAAGCTCCTGCAGCAGAAAGCCCTTCCATTCGGACCAGACGTCGGGGCCCACCGCCTTGATATCGGCGAAGGTGAGCAGGTAGAGCATTTTCAGGTTTTCGCTCATCCCCATGCGCCGGGCGAATTGAATGATCATCTTGTCGTCGTGCAGATCGCGGCGCTGGGAGATGTGGGCCATCTGCAGATGGTTGCGCACCAGAAACTCCAGCCGCTCGCTGCCCTCGCGGTTGAGCCCGAGGCGGCGGGCGATGGTCGGAATCATGTCCGCCCCCCGGTTGCAGTGATCCTTTCCCTCTCCCTTGCCGATATCGTGGAACAGCACCGACAGCAGCAGCAGTTCGCGTTTTTCGATATCGTTCGCCAATTGGGTCAGCAGCGGTTTTTTCTGCGCATAATCGCCGCGCCAGAGCTTGACGATCTCTTCGACGGCAAACAACGAATGCACATCGACGGTGTAGATGTGATAGGCGTCGTGCTGCACTTTGCAGTAAATGCGGCCGAATTCGGGGATGAAATGGGTGAGGAACTGCAGATGATGCATATCCTTGAGGGTTTCCGCCACCCCCTGTTTGCCGCGCAGTATCTCGAAAAAATCCTCGTTCATCGTCCGCGAACGCCGCACCCGATCATTGATCCGGTGCTGGTTTTCGCGAATCATCCGCTTCAGGGGCAGGCTGAGCTGCACCTTGTGCCGCTGCGCCAGGAGAAAGGCGCGCATCATCAGCGCCGGCTCCCTCTCGAAGAGATCGTCGTGGGAGACGCGCAGTTCACCGCGCAGAATATAGAAGCCGTCCTCCACCGAACGACGGGTGAGATAGCCGAGAATGCGGAAGGTCGGGGCATCCTGCTGGGTCGCGCGGGCGATCAGGGTCGCGGCCATATGCTCGACGCGAATCGCGTGCGAATAGTAATCCTGCATGAACTGCTCTACCGCCAGTCCCCGCTTGCTGTTCTCGTAACCGAGAAAATGGGCGATTTTCTCCTGCTGATCGAAATGGATCTGGTCATTCTTGCGCCCTGAGATGAAGTGCAGTTCGTTGCGGATGCGCCACAGGTAGTCGAAAGCATCGACGAACTCCTGTTTCTCCCGCTCCGTCATCACCCCCTTGATGACCAGTTCACGGAGGGAGCGCACCTTGTATTTGACCATGGCGATCCATACGGCGGTGTGCAGGTCGCGCAGCCCGCCTTCCCCCTCCTTGATATTCGGTTCCAGCAGATAAACCGAAGAGCCGTATTTGTGCAGCCGGCGGGTGTTCTCTTCGAGTTTGTCGCGGATAAACCCCTGACTGTTCTTTCCCAACACCGGTTCCATGACCTGCCGCTCGTACTCCTGGCTGCTGTTTTCGTCGCCGACCAGATAACGCGAATCAAGCAGGGCGGTGCGAGCGGTGATGTCGCGATCGGCCATCTCCAGGCAGTCACGCAGCGTGCGGACGCTGTAACCGACCTCCAGGCCGATATCCCAGAGCAAGTAGAGAATCCGCTCGGAGATCTGCTCGGCCAGAGTTTTCTCCTTGCTACTGCAGTAAAACATCAGATCGATGTCGGAGCGAGGGTTCAACTCGCCGCGCCCATAGCCGCCGATGGCGAACAGGGTGCAGGCGTCGCCGCCCCGGGACAGGCCGGCCGAGGCGCTGCGATACAGGTTGCGGATCAGGGTGTCGATGAGGGAGGTCAAACTGCCGACGATGAGCCGGCCACTCTCGCCAGCCTGGTGCCGCTCGCGGATGGCCTGCTGATGGTGGGCGAGAAACGCGCGGGAAGCCTCTACCAGCATTTTTTGCCGCTGCGCATAGGGGATGGCCGGATCGATGACCTCCCAGGTGAAAAAAGTTTCGCTCTTCGCCGTTTTTTCCGTGCTCATTGGGAAGCGACAACCCGGAGAGAGTTGGCATACTGCTGGACGGCCAGAACAATGGCGGCGGCGGATTTCTCATGGAATTTGCGGTCGATTAACCGCGCTTCCTCCCGCGGATGGCTGATGAAGGCGGTCTCCACCAGCACCGACGGCATGGTGGCGCCGAGCAGGACGTAAAACGGCCCCTGGCGCACGCCCAGATCCTTGACCTGCCGGTAAGAGCGCCCGAGTTTGTCGACGAGATTGCGCTGAATGTCCGTCGCCAGGCGGCTCGACTCGTTGATTTTGCTGTTCGCCATCAGATCGAAGAGGATCAGTTCGAGATCGCCGACCTGTTTCAGCGAGGTGCCGTTCTCCCGCGCGGCGACGGCGGCGGCCTTGTCGTTTTTGGAAAAGTTGAGGTAGTAGGTTTCGATTCCGTACGCCTCGCGATTGAGGGCGGCATTGGCGTGCAGGGAAATGAACAGATCGGCGCCGACCCGGTTGGCGATGGCGGTCCGCTCCTCAAGGGGCAGAAAGACATCGCCGCTGCGGGTGAGGATGACGTCGCAGCCGATTTCCTTTTTCAGCTTCTCCGCCAGCACCTTGGCCATGGCCAGGGTGACATCCTTCTCGTAGGTCCCCGAAGGACCGATGGCGCCCGGGTCCTTGCCGCCGTGCCCGGCATCGACGACGATGCGGCGCAGAACGCCGCCGCCCCGGCTCGCCGGGATGGTGACCTTGAGCGGCTGGCTCTCCGGGGTTTTGTCGAGCAGCGGAACAATGGCGTCTTGTCCCGGCGGGGCAGCGGCGATTCCGGCTTCGCGGACGGCCAGCTCCGCTGGTTTGTCGCCGGTGACATCGAGAACGATGCGCACCGGATCCTCCAGGGAAAAGACTTTGTAATCCTGGATGCTGTCCATATCGAGAACGACGCGCACGGTGTCGTTCTCGGGCCGACCGGTGCGGATCTGGCGCAGCAGGCCGTCTTCGACCGGGGTCGCTTCGCCCAATCCGCTGGCCGGCGCCGCCCGGCGCAGATCGACGTAAAGGCGCGGCGCGATTTTCTGCGCCGGGTCCCCGGCGAGAAAGTTGGCGGTGTACTCGACCGGCCCGGAGAGATCGAGCACCACGCGGGTGTAGCCGGGATTGGACCAGAAGCGGATGCCGGTCAACTGGCTGGTCTCCGGCGGGGCCTTTGGCGCGTAACGGGCAAGTTCCTTCGTTTTCCGTCGAGCGCGGTCGGCCATATCGCCGCCGGGATAATTTTCCGTCACTTGCCGGTAGCGCCGATAGGCCTGGGGGTAATCGCGCCGGATGTCCTCGTCGATGCCGGCCGCCAGCACCAGGGCATCGTCGGCCAGAGACGAGGCTGGATACCGTTGCGCCAACCGGTCGAAATACGCGGCGCCTTGCGCGGCATCCTCCGTTCGCCGGGATACGGCGTACAGGTCCAGACTGGCCTTGCCGGCCATGTACAGACCGGCGGCCGCCCGGCTGTGGGCGGGATATTGACGGGGCACCTTCAGAAAACCTTCGATCACCCGTGTCCAGTTTTCCTTGTACAGTTTGTCGCGGGACGATGTGGTCAGTTTTCGATAATTCTCCTTCGCCCGCAGGTAGTCGCGCTCGGCGTTGTCGGCCACGGCGTTCAGCGGCAGCAGACAAAAGAACAGCAGGAGAAGGATCGGTTTCGCCAAAAGTTTCATAGCTGCACCATTTTTTTCATTTCACTGAGCAGGTTGAGTGCCTCGATGGGGGTCAGGCGGTCGATGTCGGTTTGCAGCAGACGCTCCCGCAACGGATCGGGACCGGCATCGAACAGCGACAGCTGCGGCGACGGCGGGCGGAACGCCCGGCGACTGCGCGCCAGACGCGGCTCCCCCTCTTTCTCGAATTCCCCCGATTCGAGGTTTTTGAGGACTTCCCGCGCCCTCTCGATCACCGAGGCCGGCAGCCCGGCCAGCCGCGCCACCTGGATGCCATAGGAGTGGCTCGCCCCCCCCTTGACGATCCGCCGAAGAAAAATCACCTGATCGTTCCATTCCTTGACCGCGACATTGCAGTTTTTCACCCGCTCGCGGGTCAGGGCCAGATCGGTCAGTTCATGGTAATGGGTGGCAAAAAGAGTTTTCGCCGCAACGGCAGCATTGTCGTGCAAGTATTCTGCCACCGCCCAGGCAATGCTGATGCCGTCGAAGGTGGACGTGCCCCGGCCGATCTCGTCAAGAACGATCAGACTGCGGGAGGTGGAGTGGCGCAGGATATGGGCCGTTTCGGTCATCTCGACCATGAAGGTGGACTGCCCGCGCGCAAGATTGTCGCTCGCCCCCACCCGGGTGAAAATGCGGTCGACGACGCCGATACGCGCCGAGCGGGCCGGCACCAGACTACCCATCTGAGCCATCAGAACGATCAGCGCCACCTGCCGCATGAAGGTCGATTTGCCGGCCATGTTCGGCCCGGTAATGATGAGGATCTGGTTTTCGCGCGTATCCATCGCCACGTCATTGGGGACAAACGGCTCACCCAGGGACATGGCTTCGATGACCGGATGGCGCCCTTCGGCAATAAGCAGATCGCCGCTCGCATCCATTTCCGGCATGACGTAGCCGCGCTCGTGCGCCAACTCGCCCAGGCCGCAAAAAACGTCCAATTCGGCCAAGGCGCCGGCGGTGCGCTGGATGCGCCCCCCTTGCTGCGCCGCCTGCTGGCGGACCTGCTGGAAGAGATCGTATTCGAGCTCGACCATCTTCTCTTCCGCCCCGAGGACCTTCTCCTCGTACTCCTTCAACAGCGGCGTGATGAAACGCTCGGCGTTGGCCAAGGTCTGTTTGCGCTGGTAATCTTCGGGGACCCTTTGCAACTGACTGCGGGTGACCTCGATGTAGTAACCGAAAACCCGATTGTAGCGGATTTTCAAGGTGCTGATGCCGGTGCGCTCCCGTTCCTGCCGTTCCAGGCGGGCAATCCACCCCTTCCCTTCGCGGCTGATGGTGCGCAGCTCATCCAGCTCCGGGCAATAACCGTCGCGGATCAGCCCCCCTTCGCGCAGCACAAAGGGCGGCTCGTCGGTGATCGCCGCGCCGAGCAGCTCAACCAGGTCCGGCAGAAGATCGATGGCTTGGCGCAGATCGACGAGTTGGGACGCTTCGAGGGGCGTCAACGCTTCGACAAGAGGCGGCAGGCGCTGCAAGGAATGGCGCAGCGCCGCCAGATCCTTGGCGTTGGCGCTGGCCATGGAGATTTTGCCGTTCAGCCGCTCCAGATCGTAAATTCCGTCCAGCGCTTCGCGCAGTTCGGCGCGCGACAGGCTGCTTTCCATCAGTTCGGCGACCGCCCGATGCCGCTGGCGAATCCGGTCGACATCGATCAGCGGTTGATGAATCCATTGGCGCAGGCGGCGTCCCCCCATGGCGGTGACGGTCCGGTCGAGGACGCCGAGAAGGGAACCGCGCCGGCCGCCGTCGATGAGCGTAGCGGTCAGCTCGAGGTGGCGGCGCGTCGCCTCGTCGAGCACCATGAAATCCTGGGCCTGACAGGTACGCAGCGAACCGATGTGGTCCAGGGCGCTTTTCTGGGTCGCCTCCAGATAATGCAGAATCATGCCGGCGGCCGACACCGCCCCCGGCAGATCGTCGCAGCCAAAGGGCTGCAGGGTGGCGCAGGCGAAAAAATCGAGCAGACGGTGTTCGGCGCGCTCGAATTCACAGACCTCGGCCGGCACCTCGTTCAGCATCCGGCCGGCGAGCACGCCGGCGAAGGTCTGCCGCAGCGCCGTCCCGTCGTCGCCGTCCGGCAGGAGAATCTCCCGCGGCGCCAGAGAAGAGACTTCGCTGCGCACGCCTTCGGCGTCGCCGCATTCGGTCACCCGAAATTCGCCGGTGGTGATATCGAGGCCGGCCACCCCCCATCCGCCCTCGACATGGCTGAGCGCCAGCAGGTAATTGTTTTCCTTCGGCTTCAGGGTGTCGGTGTCGACCACCAGGCCAGGAGTCACCACCTGCACCACCTCGCGGCGGACGATTCCTTTGGCGGTTTTTGGATCCTCGACCTGCTCGCAGATGGCGACTTTGTACCCGTTTTCGACCAGGCGGGAGATGTAGGGCTGGCAGCTGTGAAAGGGAATGCCGCACAGCGGGACCTCTTCGGCGGCCCCCTTGTTGCGTGCGGTCAGGGTGATATCCAGCACCCTGGAGGCGGTGACGGCGTCGTCCATGAACATTTCATAGAAATCGCCGAGGCGGAAAAAAAGAATGGCGTCGGGATACTGCGACTTGATCTCCAGATATTGCCGCATCATCGGCGTTGCGAGGGCCATTCGGTAAAGTACCTTTTCCGTGATAAAAGGATAAAAATAGGGATTATGTTAACAAAGCGGTTTTTTAATGTAAAGGCGGTTCCGGGCAATTGCGGTAAATATTCTCCGCCCTCTGCCGATATGCGTTGACCGGTCTGGCACGGGATGCTAAAACGTGCCGCAATCACAGGAGAGTATGCATGGATGAGAAAAAAGTTTCGGACTTGCAGGACGAACTCTTTAAGCAGCAGAATTTCGAAGTAACGGATCTGCAGGATGAAATCCGGGTGGACGAACTGTGCGGCCGGCTGCTGCGCTTCTTCCGTCAGAGTCTGATCGATGAAGACCGCCTTACCCCCGCCGAAGCGGGCGCCCTGGCGCATGGGGCGGATTATTTTCTGCGCGAATTTGTCATTCCCGACCGCCGGGAAAACATTTTCGCCCTGCGTCCCGGCCGGGTGCGCCAGTTCGCCGCGACCTGGTACATCATCCGCAATCTGGAACCGAACCTGGCCGAATTGACCGACATCCTCGCCGGGATCGTCGCCTTTTATCACTATGCGCGAAGAATCGGCAAGGTAAAAGACGATTTGCTGCACCAGGTGGAAGAAGAGTGCCGGGATCTTGCCTATTACAGCCGGCGAATCGAGTCGTTCTGGGATATCCAGGGAGATGGCTATTTCGCCTGGGAGCAGGAATGCTCCCTTAAGTAGAGATCTTGCCCAACAGGGGTTTTTCTTTTTCCCATGGCTGCTTCCCCCAAAATCAAGGCCGCCCGCCTGTCTCTGGCCACCGCCGCCGCCCTGATGCTCATCAAGCTTGTCACCGGGGTGGCCACCGGATCATTGGCGGTCATCTCCTCGGCCATCGACTCTCTCCTTGACATCCTCATGTCGGGAATCAACCTTCTGGCCATCCGCCAGGCCGAGCAACCGGCCGACTCCGACCATCCCTTCGGCCATGGCAAATACGAAACGCTGGCCACGCTCTTTCAGTCGCTGGTCATCGCCGCCTCCGGCAGTTGGATCATTTACGAGTCGGCGCACCGGTTGACCCGGGGGGCCGAGGTGGCGCGGCTCGGCAGCGGCATCGGCGTGCTGGCGCTCAGCGCCGCCGTCTCCTGGTGGATCGGCCGCTATCTGCGCCGCGCCGCCGATCGCACCGACTCCTCCGCCCTGCGCGCCGACGCCCTGCATTTTTCCATGGATCTCTACACCAATCTGGCCTTGATGGCCGGGTTGGCCATCATCGCCTTCACCGGCGCGACCTGGCTCGATCCGGCGCTGTCCCTGCTCGTCGCCCTCTATATCATTTTCGAGGCTCTGCGCCTGGTGCGCCACGGATTGCGCGACGTCCTCGACGAGCAATTGCCCGAGGCGGTGCGCGAAGAGGTCTCCAGCCTGATTGAAGCGCATAAAGGCGAACTGCTCGACTATCACAACCTGCGCACCCGTCGGGCCGGATCGCAGAAGATCATGGATTTTCACCTGACCGTCTGCAAGCATCTGAGCGTGGCCGAAGCGCATGCCATTGCCGACCACCTGGAAAAACGTATCGAGCAGGAAATTCGTGGCGCCGATGTCACCATTCACATCGAACCCTGCCAGCAAGCGGATTGCCCGGGCCGCCAGCACTGCACCACCGACCGGGCGCGGCTCGGCCCGGATGAAGACCACAAATGCAATGGGACGACGAAGAACCAGCCGCCCGAAAATTAGCAGAAAACCCCTGGCTCCAAACGCAAAGGGGACGCCCCATCGGCGTCCCCTTTTACCTTACCCAGCCTGCCTTCGGAAAATCCTCAGGCGTTCCCCTCCAACCGCTTCATCCCCTCCAGCCGTTCGATAACCTCGCGGCTTCCCTGCTGACGTTCCTCCAGAGCCGTGAATATCCTCCCCGTCATATTGCTGACCGCCGCTACGGCAAGTTCGATGTCGCGGGTGTTGCGCTTTTGCTTCTCGGTGGAATCGAACAGCTCGTCGGCCATGCTTTTGAGCTCTTCGATGGATTGAACGATGCTGCGCGTCCCCTGCGCCTGCTCCCGCGAGGCCAGCGTTACATGCGAGGACATTTCCCCCAGTTCCTCGATGGAGACGCTGACCGATTCGACGCTCGCCGAAACCTCCTTGGTCGCCTTGCGGATGCTGTGGGTCATCTCCATCGACTGCACGGAGCTGCCGAGGATCTGCTGCAAAGAACTGGTCATCTTGCTGCCCAGTTCGAGATTTTCCTGGACGAGTTGGCGGGTGACGCCGATGTGATCGACCGATTCGCGGGTGGAACTCTGGATCTCCTCGATGATCCGCCCGATGGCGCCGGTGGAGCGGGCGGCCTCCTGGGAGAGGTTGCGCACCTCTTCGGCGACCACGGCAAAGGAGCGCCCGTGCTCTCCCGCCTGGGCGGCAATGATCGCCGCGTTTAGCGCCAGCAGATTGGTTTTCTGGGTGATCTCGTTGATGACGGTGGTGATGCCGCCGATCTCCTCGCCCTTGCCGGAGAGCCGGCCAATGGCCTCCACCGCCTTTTCGACGGCGACGGAGATCCCCTGCAACCCTTCGAGAGTGCTGTTTACTGAGGCGACGCCGTTTTCCGCCTGTTGTTTGACCTTCTCCGCCATCGCGTGGGAACTGCCGGCGTTTTCCTGCACGTTTTCGATGGTGCTGGCGATCTCGATCATGGCGGAGATCGATTTTTCCATAAAATCGTTCAATTGATGCAGGTTCTGTGAAACCTGGTCGATCGATACCGAAATTTCGGCGGTGGAAGAGCGGGTGGTGTCGACGACGTCGCGCACCACATCGACCGCCCGCGCGACATCGAGGATCGATTCGCTGGTGGACGCGGTCGCCTCCCGGAGCGAGCTCTCATGCTCGGAGTGCTCCCGCCGATAGCGGAGAAGCTCTTCGAAGGTGTGGCTCAACTCCCGGGTCAGCGTCTCGACCGAATCGAGCAGTTCGATTTTGACCATGGTCGCCGAGACCTGATCGGCAAACAGCTTGACCGTATCGATATCTGTTTCATCGAGCTTTTTGCGTTGGCTTTTGTAGTCCACGCCGAAAAGCCCCACCACTTCGTCGCGAACGATAATCGGACAGACGATGAAACTGCGCGAGCGCAGCGCAATAATTTCGTCACAGGGGGGCTGGAGGTGAAATTCCTCGGGAAGCTTGGTGATATCATTGACCAGCAGCACCTGCCGGCTTTCCACCACTTTGAACAGGGCGCCGGCGCGGGCGTCCAGGGGCAGGGTGATTGCGTCCCCATGGGCGTCGTTGCTGCCGCGATGAGCGGCAAATTCAAGGACTTGGCGCTGGCGGTTAACCATCAAAATATTGACCCGGTCATAGCCGAGAATTTCGTGCAGACCATCGGCGGCCAGTCGGATAACATCCTGGAAACTTATGGATTTCTGAATTTTGGCGTTGATCAGATGAAAGTTCTTGAGACCGCAGTTCAACTCGCGGAAGCGCCTCTCGAACTCCTCCTTCTGCTCGGCCACGGTTCTATTGAGCTCGTCAAGATGGAGGGCGCGGTCATAAATCTCCTGCGCGCCCTTGCCGAGGATGTAGCCGATGCTCCCGAAAACCAGGGCGGTGCCAAAACCCATGTACAGATAAACGCCAAGGCTCTCGGCGGAGGCGGTTATGCCGGCGACGATTTGCGCTCCGATCTCCTCCCCTTCCTGCCAGAAGAAGATCAGGCGCAGCACCGTCCAGCCGATCGGCGCGAACAGGCCGAGAAAGAGACCTAAAATGCTGTATCGCCAACTCCTGTTCCGCACAATATCCGAAATTTTCATTCCAAATGGTCCTTCACTGGCGACTGAGAATAAGAAGAATTGACCGTCCCCCCCTTTGGCACGTTTTCCTTCTGTAGAACACAACTATACGACCCGTCAAGAAAAAACAGGGAAATCAGCGCCCCAGCATGATCCCCAGAGCCTCGGCGGCGCCTACCAGTTCCCCATCCGGATCGACCAGGTTGAGGGATCCGACCGCTTCGCCGATGTCCACCGCCTCCACCTTCTGGCCGCGCAAAGCCACCATTTTGCCGAAGCAGCCTGCGGCAATCAACTCGACGGCGCGCACCCCGAAACGCGATCCGAGCAGCCGGTCGGTATGGGTTGGCGAGCCCCCGCGCTGGACGTGACCGAGGACAACCGTCCTGGTTTCCATCTGCATCCGCGTTTCGATCTCCCGGGCGACGAAGCGGCTGACCCCGCCCAGACGATCGACGCCGAAATTTTCTTTGGCATCGACCTGCACGATGCGGTTGCCGCCGGCGGGAAAAGCGCCTTCGGACACGACGACGATGGAAAATCGGCTTCCCCGGTCGCGCCGGCGGGCGATGGCTCGACAGACGGCGTCGAGGTCGAAGGGGATTTCCGGGATAAGGATGACATCAGCAGAACCGGCGATGCCCGATTCCAGGGCGATCCAGCCGGCATCGCGCCCCATCACCTCGACCACCATCGCCCGATGATGACTCTCGGCGGTGCTGTGCAATTTATCCAGAGCATCGGTGACAGTCGCCACCGCCGTATGATAGCCGAAGGTGACGTCGGTCCCGCGCAGGTCGTTATCGATCGTTTTCGGCACCCCCACCACCGGCAGCCCCATATCGTTGAGGCGCTTGCCGATCTTCAGGGTGCCGTCGCCGCCCACCGCCACCAGCACTTCGGCGCCCAGACTTTTAAAGCCGGCGAGGACCGCGCCCGAAACGTCGACCAGTTTGACCGCATCGCCTTCGCGCACCGGATAGGCGAAGGGATTCCCCCGGTTGCTGGTGCCGAGAATGGTGCCGCCGCGTGGCAGGATGCCGCGCACCGCCTCCAGATCGAGTTCCCGCACCCGCGGCTCGCCGACCAGACCGTCGAAACCGTCTTCTATCCCCAGCACCTTCCAGTTGCGGTCGAGGGTGGCGGCGCGGACGATGCCGCGGATGACCGCGTTTAATCCGGGGCAATCGCCGCCGCCGGTGAGAATGGCGATCGTTTTATGCACACAATCCTCCTGTGACATTCCAAAGAATCCGCATTGGTTCAATGCACGCCCAAACGGTCATAAGCCAGACGAGCGGCGCCCAGGATGCCGGCATTGTCGCCCAGGGCGCCGCGTGCGATACGCAACCGATCCGCCGGCACGGCGAAGGCGCGCCGGTCGATTTCTTCATTCAGGGCGGGGAGCATCAAATCGAGACTTTCGCTCGCGCCGCCGGTAATCACCACGCCGTCAAGGTTGAGCAGGTTGGTCACCCCGGCCAGCACCTGTCCCAGGCGACGCCCGGCTTCCGCGAACGCGCTGGCCGCCACCCGATCGCCGCCACGCGCGGCCAGGGCGATGTTGTGACTGGTGAGTTCGGTGTCGGCCCAATCGCCAAGCAGGCTCGGCTCGCCGGCGGCCAGATGTTCGTGCACCGTCCGCACGATGCCGGAGGCCGAGGCGTACTGCTCCATGCAGCCGTGGCTGCCGCATCCGCAAATCCTCCCTTCCGGTTCGACCATGAAATGACCGATCTCGCCGGCGGTTCCGTCGGCCCCTTCCCACAGAGAGCGGGTCAGGATCAGGCCTCCGCCGACCCCGGTGCCCAGGGTTACGGCGAGAAAGGAGGGAAAATCGCGCCCGGCGCCGAACAGCGCCTCTCCCCAGGCGATGGCGTTGGCATCGTTGACGATCGTGACAGGGAGGCCCAGGGCGTCTTTGAGCGCTGCCGCGAGCGGCAGACCGTTGAGGGGCAGAAGGTTGGGAGAAAAGGTGATCGTGCCATCGGCGGCAATCACACCGGGCGTCCCCATGCCGACGGCGGAAACCCGCGAACCCCGGTCCTGCGCCCGACGCAGAAACTGTTCGCAAAAGGCGATCAGGCGGCGCAGCAGCGAGTCGCAGCCCTCATCGATACGGGTCGACATGCGGGCGATTTCGCCGATTTCGCCGGTCGTGGCAACCAAAGCCCCGCGGCAGTTGGTCCCCCCCAGATCGATGCCGAGAATCGATTCCCCACCCATAATCACCGCTTCTCCTCGGTGGCAATGGCCAGTTTGCCGAACCCGGCGCTGCGGGCCAGGTCCATCAAGCGCACGACATCGCCGTGCTGGGTTTCCCGATCCGCCATCAGCAAAAAGGTCATCTCCTTCGCCCGCGTGGCATAGCCGGCCAGCCGCGTCTCGGCCGCCTCCCAGGCAAGGCGCTCCTCCCCGAAATAGATATCGCCCCGGGCCGAGAGGTGGACTTTTATCTCCTCCGGATCGCGCTCGGCCGTCTGCGCCGAGGATTCCGGCAGTTTGACGTCGATCCCCGGAGTCTGGACAAAGGTGGTCGATATCATAAAGAAGATCAGCAGGAGAAAGACGACATCGACCATCGGCGTCAGTTCGATGCGCGGGTCTTCCCGCCGCTTGCGTTGAAACATGGTTAGTCCTTCAGCAGATCGACCACATGCAGCGAATGCTCTTCCATGGCCAAAACGATCTGGTCCACCCGGCTGGTGAGATATTTGTGCAGCAGGAGGGTCGGAATGGCGACGGAAAGACCGGCGGCGGTGGTAATCAGCGCCTGAGAAATACCGCCGCCCAGGGTGGCCGGAGTGCCCATCCCCTTTATCGCAATCACGCGAAACGCCTCGATCATTCCAAGCACCGTGCCCAGCAGACCGAGCAGGGGAGAAAGATTGGCGATGGTGCCGAGCAGACCGAGGTAGCGGTCGAGGGGCGCGGCTTCGCGGCGGCCGACCTCTTCGACGACGGCTTTGATCTGCTCGCGCGGGCGGCCGGCGTTGCGCAGGGCGGCGATGAAGATGCGGGCCAAGGGGGTGCCGGCCCGTTGACAGACGATCAGCGCCTCTTCGGCGCGTTTTTTATGCACCAGATCTTCCACATCGCGGACGAGGGACAGGGTGCCGCGGCGAACCCGGGCGAAGGTCCACATCCGCTCCAGAAAGATGCCGAGGGCAAGCACGGAGCACAAGAGGATGGGGTACATCAAGGGCCCACCTTTTTCGAAAATCTCAAGCATGAATCAGGCGTTCCTTTCCGAAGCACGGTGGTCATCGGCGGCAGAGCCGGGGGGCTGCCGTCCGATGGAAGCGTCCCGGCGCAGGGCCTGGATTTCCCGACGCAATTGGGAACTGCGAATGGTGCCCAGCAGCCAGGCCACGAGGAAACCGCAAAGAAAGCTGAAAAGAATCAACAGAAACAGCGGAAGGTCGCCACTTTGCCAGCCGGTAAAACGAATCCGCACCGGCTGGCTGTTGTAGGTGCTGAAAATGAACAGCAACAGCAGAACGACCACGGCAACCGACAGCTTTAAGTTCTTCATGGCCGCCTCCGGTCAAAGGCCTGCCGCAAGCGTTCATAAGTTTCTTCAATATGCTGGGGAATAATCCGCACATCGGCGAAAACCGGCATGAAATTCGTATCGCCGCTCCAGCGGGGGACGATATGCATGTGCATGTGGTCGGCGATCCCGGCGCCGGCAATCTGCCCCAGGTTCATGCCGATGTTAAAGCCTTGCGGCGCGGAGATCTCCTGCAGTACCTCGCGGGCGAGAACCAGAAGTCTGTTCATTTCCAGCACTTCGGGAGGGGTCAACTGCCCCGGATCGCAGGTATGGCGAGCGGGCGCGACCATGAGATGGCCGTTGGTGTAAGGATATTTGTTCATGATGACGAAAGCCCCGTTGCCGCGCTGCAGAATCAGATTCCGGCGGTCTTCGTCGCACTCCGGAGGCAAGCAGAAAATGCAGCCGGTCGCCGGGGTTTCCGTTTCCCCGCGAATGTAGGTCATGCGCCATGGGGCCCAAAGCTGTTTCATCGACAACTCCTCGTTTTATTTCAGGTGACGGCAGGAGCAATTATAGGGGAATCGGGACGAGGGTAAAAGCAAACTTTTTATTTTTCGCTTGTTTCACCCCGGTCCCGCCATTCGCCGCCCGCATTGGCGGCGAAAATCCGCCCGTCGGCGGCGATTTTTTAGCATTTATTCGCGCCCGCAGCGGCAACGGGCGCCGAGCAAGCGCCTTGACCCATGCTCGATGCAGGTCTATTCTTCCCTTGTTTTTTCCTCGGCAGCCCGTTCTTGCGCCGCCGGCAAAATACAGTTTGAAATTGGCACGCAGATTGCGAAATCTTCTTGACAGGAAAACCCGCCCCATCTATTTTTGCACTTTACTTTTGCTAAAAATTTTCATTGATACTCAAAAAAACAAACAGCACCTCAAACTCCACTCTTACCCGGACGAAATTTTGCGCCCGCGTTAAACCAAGGGAGGCACCAAGATGTCAAAGCAACAGGATGCCCTGGACTACCACAGTTCGGGCCGCAAAGGCAAAATCGAAGTCATTACCACCAAACCGTGCGCGACCAGCCGCGATCTTTCTCTCGCCTACAGCCCGGGAGTAGCCGAGCCTTGCCTGGAAATCGAAAAAAACCCCATCGACGCCTATAAGTATACCGCCAAAGGGAACCTGGTGGCGGTCGTCTCCAACGGCACGGCGGTCCTGGGACTCGGAGACATCGGCGCTCTGGCCGGCAAACCGGTCATGGAAGGCAAAGGCGTCCTGTTCAAGCGCTTCGCCGACGTCGACGTTTTCGATATCGAACTCGACACCAAGGATTCGGATGAAATCATCCGCACCGTCAAACTGCTCGAACCGACCTTCGGCGGCATCAACCTGGAGGATATCAAGGGCCCCGAATGCTTCTATATCGAGGAGAAGCTCAAGGGGATGATGAATATCCCGGTCTTCCACGACGATCAGCACGGCACCGCCATCATCGCCAATGCCGGCCTGATCAATGCCCTGGAAATCGTCGGCAAGAAGATCGGGGACGTCATCATTGTCGTCAACGGCGCCGGCGCCGCCGGCATCGCCTGCGCCAACATGGCGCTGACCCTGGGCGCCGACCCGAAAAAGTTGTACCAGTGCGACACCAAGGGGGTTATCTACAAAGGGCGCACCGCCGGCATGAACGAATACAAGGAGCGTCTGGCCAACGACACCGAGAAGCGCACGCTGGAAGAAGTCATGGTCGGCGCCGATGTCTTCTTCGGAGTTTCGGCCAAAGGGGCGGTGACTCCCGAGATGGTGCGCTCGATGGCCAAGGATCCGGTGATCTTCGCCATGGCCAATCCCGATCCGGAAATCACCCCGGACGAAGCCCTGGCGGTGCGCGACGACATCATCATCGGCACCGGCCGCAGCGACTACAACAACCAGGTCAACAACGTCCTGTGCTTCCCCTTCCTCTTCCGCGGCGCCCTCGACACCCATGCCAGCGCCATCAACGATGAGATGAAGATGGCGGCCTGCCTGGCCCTGGCGGAACTGGCAAAACAGGATGTGCCGGACTCGGTGCGCCGCGCCTATGGCAACGAGGCCATCACTTTCGGCCGCGAATATTTGATTCCGAAGCCCTTTGACCCTCGCGTTCTGCTGCATGTGGCGCCGGCCGTGGCGCAGGCGGCCATGGACAGCGGCGTCGCCCGGCGGCCAATCGAGAACATGGAAAAATACCGCGAATCGCTGGAGGCGCTGCAGAGTCGCTCCAAGGAGATCATGCGCGGGCTGATCAACAAGGCCAAAGCGCAGCCGAAGCGGATCGTCTTCCCGGAAGGGGAAGAGGAGAAGATTCTGCGGGCGGCGCAGATTCTCATCGATGAAGGGATCGCCATTCCGATCCTCCTCGGCGACGAGAAGGAGATCCAGGCCAAGATCAAGGCCCTCAACCTCGATCTGGGCCAGGTGCAGATCATCGATCCGATGGACAGCCCCGCGGCCGAAGGTTATGAGGAGGCGTTATTCCGCATGCGCCAGCGCAAGGGGGTGACCCTGGCCGAAGCGCGCCGGCTCATCCGCAAGAACCGCAACTATTACGGTTCCATGATGGTGCAGAACGGGGACGCCGATGTACTCATTTCCGGCCTCAGCCACCATTACCCGGACACCATCCGGCCGGCGCTGGAGGTCATCGGCAAGCAGGAAGGTCTGTCGAAGGTGCACGGTCTGTACATGCTGGTGTTCAAAAAAGACGTGATCTTCTGCGCCGATACCACCGTGAACATCGAACCGACCGCCGAGGAGTTGGCGGAAACCGCCATTCTCACCGCGCAGAAAGCCCGTCAATTCGAGGTTGAGCCGCGTATCGCCATGCTCTCCTTCTCCAACTTCGGCAGCGCCGAACACCCTCTGACCCTGAAAGTGAAGCGCGCCACCGCCATGGTCAAGGAGCGGGCCCCGGATCTGATCGTCGATGGCGAATTGCAGGCCAATGTCGCCTTCGATCCGGAGCTTTCCGCGCGCCAGTATGGCTTCTCCAGCCTGAAGGGGAACGCGAACGTGCTGATCTTTCCCGACCTGCAATCGGGGAACATCTGCTACAAGCTGCTCAACAAGCTGGGCGGCGCCGAAGCGGTCGGCCCGATCCTGATGGGGATGAACAAGCCGGTGCACGTCCTGCAACGCGGCGACGAGGTCGCGGACGTCGTCAACATGGCCGCCGTCGCCGTCGTCGATGCGCAGAAGGCTTCGGCCAAGTAAGGTTATTTTCGATCCACGGAAACCGGGGGAGCGCTCAGGCGCTCCCCCTTTTTTTACCTTTTGCTTCCCATGCCCGGCCAATCCTGCTAGACTTCGCGCCACCAATCGACACCAAAAACATCCGCAACGGGGTGATTTCAATGAAATATCTGAGTACGCGCGGCCAGGTTCGCGATCTCTCCTTCAAAGACGCGGTCATGATGGGGCTGGCCGATGACGGCGGCCTGCTGTTGCCGGAGACGATTCCGTCCCTGACCCCTGGGGATATTGCGGCGCTGGAACATCTCGCCTATCCCGAACTCGCCTTCCAGATCCTCTCGCTCTTTGCCGGCGGCATTCCCTCGGCCGATTTGAAGACTCTGGTCGATCGTTCCTACGCCGTCTTCGATCACCCCGAGATCACGCCGCTGCAGCACCGGGATGGCGTCTTCATTCTGGAGCTTTTTCACGGCCCCACCCTCGCCTTTAAGGATGTCGCGCTGCAACTGCTCGGCAATCTGTTTGAATATCTGCTGAAAGAGCGCGGCGAGAAAATGAACATCATCGGCGCGACCTCCGGAGATACCGGCAGCGCCGCCATTTACGGGGTGAAGGGGAAGGAGAACATCCGCATTTTCATTCTGCATCCGCAAGGCCGGGTTTCTCCGGTGCAGGAACTGCAGATGACCACGGTAACCGACGCCAACGTGTTCAACCTGGCGATTCGCGGCACTTTCGATGATGGCCAGCGGATCGTCAAGGAGATCTTTGGCGATCTGCCCTTCAAAACGGCGCATTCCCTGGGTGCGGTGAATTCGATCAACTGGGCGCGGGTGCTGGCGCAGGTGGTCTATTATTTTTACGCCTGGGGGCGGGTGCGCCGAGCCACCGATTGCAAGGATTTCTACGTCTCGGTGCCCACCGGTAATTTCGGCGACATCTTCGCCGGCTACGTCGCCCGCCGAATGGGGCTGCCGATCCGCAAGCTTATCCTCGCCACCAACGAGAACAACATCCTCTCCCGCTTCGTGAACGAAGGCGATTATTCGATCGGTGCGGTGGCGCAGACCCTTTCGCCGTCGATGGATATCCAGGTTGCCAGCAACTTCGAGCGCTATCTCTACTACTTCTTCGATGAGGATGCGGCCAGGGTGCGCCAGGCGATGAACGACTTCCAGCAAAGCGGCAGACTGGCCTTTCTGCGCCAGGAGGAACGGGAAAAAATCAATCGGGATTTTCTCGCCATGACTGTCGGCCAGGAGCAGACGATCGCCACCATTCGCGACTTTTACCGCGCCACCGGCGCCGTCCTCGATCCGCATACCGCCGTCGGCGTCTGTGCCGGGCGCGAACTTTCCGGCGGCGAAGCGCCGGTGGTCTGCCTGTCCACCGCCCATCCGGCGAAATTTCCCGCGGCGGTGCGGCAGGCCATCGGCCGCGACCCCGACCTGCCGCCCTCGCTGGCCGGGATCGAAACAAGGGAGCGACGCTGCGAGATCATCGACGCCGATACGGCCAAAGTGAAGGCGTATCTGGCCGCGAACGCTCTGTAAGCCCCGCGCGCCTTCCTCCCCAGAAAAAAAGACCGCCGACGATTGTCGACGGTCTTTTCTTTTTTGGCGCTCCGGCGGTCGATCGCGCGGGTTTTACCGGGAAGAATTTAATTCGCGTAGAACCAACCGACGCAGCACCGCAAATTGGTCGAATCCCTCGTCGGCCAGATTGCGCCACGGCATCCCGTCGTCGAGGAAAAACAGAAGCGTCTCCCGGTGGAATTCGACGGCGTGCCGGCCGGTGGCCCCTTCCAGCATGGAGAGCATTTCCGGATGCTCGGCCTGGGGCAGCGTATCGCTCCAGATGCTTTCGCCGTCAGCGGTGAACAACTGCAGAGCGACGGCGGCGTCCGGCCCGGAACCGCCGACGCCGGCGAAGGTCACGGCCAGCATGCCGCCGCCGGACAGCGGCGGTTCGCTTGCGGCCAGAAGGCTTTCCAGGCAGGGCTGATGAATGAAACCGAGGCGACGGCGGCGAATTTCCTGAAACAGGTAACCTTCCCGGCCGTCCGTCGCTTCCCGGCAGACGGGACACATCGGTTGCAGGCGGCGACGCCGACCGGCGGGCAGATCGGACTTTTGCGCAACCGGCGGCAGCGGCCGCACCTGATTTATCTCCTGGAGGACGAATTCGGCAAGTTCGCGCAACTGCCCGTGCACCTGCGTCCCCCTGGCGTGGGTGATCACCGGGTAAACGCGGCTGGAAAAGCTGGTCGCGAGACCCTCCACCTTCGGACTTTTGGCGATGTAGTTGTCGAGGACCTGATAATCCCGCTCGCGGGCGGCGAAGGTAAGATATTCGCGAACGCCGACATTGGGGCGCAGGTGCAGACGCGCATCGATGATACTGGGGATCAGCCAGACGCGGTCGGCCGCGCCGTCGCCCTCCCGCATTGCCTTCAGCAGGGAGGCGACATTGACCAGGGAGGGACGATCCTTTACCGGCACCAGCACAAGATCGGCGGCAAGCAGGGCGTTGCGGGTAAAATAGTCGAGGATCGGTCGGGTATCGAGGATGAGGATTCCGGGCAGTCGGCTCTCCGGCAGAATCCGGCGCAGATGAAAATGATCCTCGTCCACCGGCCGCAGATCCCGTTCGGAGGCGATGAATTGCACGCCGTACTCCCCCATTTCGGCCAGTTCGCCGGCCGGGACGCCGGTAAAGAGACCCGCCACCGAGCGCCCTGCGCGCCGACCGATGGCAAACATCTGATCGATGCTGAAATGGTTGTCGAAGGAGGCGATCGTCACCGGCAAGTCCTCCCGCAGGGCCTTGAGGTAAACGGCGAGATTGGTGGCGATCGTCGTTTTGCCGACGCCGCCCTTCTCGCTTGCCACGGTAATCACGAACGGTCTTGTCTCGTCCATCCCATTACCCCGCAGGGGCGCTCCGTGTGGGGGCCCTGGATCAGGGCAGGCGCCAGGCCCGCCCCTGCACACCATTTCCCGTGATGAAGATCATGCCGGTTCGGGCACCTGCAGCGCCTCCCAGCGTTCGTACAGTTTGGCGACAACCGCTTGCAGTTGGCCGTGGCGGGCGGAGACTTCCCGCCAGCGCTCGGCGTCCTGGTAAAGGGTCGGATCGGCCATCTGCTGTTCGATCTGCGCCAGTTCGGTTTCCTGCGCCTCGATCTGCTGTTCGATCTCGGCCAACTCCTTCTGTCGGCGCTTTTCCTGCCGCTGGGCTTCCTTGCGCTCCTCGTGCTCCCGACGGCGCTCCTCCTTGTCGGCCAGGGGCGGCGCGGCGGGCGCATCCCCCTGCATCTCCACCCGCAAGGCCGAATGGCCATTCTCGCCGGCAGCAGTCTTGGCACGCAGAAAGTCCTCATAATTGCCGGGGAAAGATGCGATGCGCTCATCCGCCACGTCGATGATCCGGGTGGCCAGAGCGTCGACGAAATAGCGGTCGTGGGAGACGAAGATGAGGGTTCCGTCGTAACTCTTGAGTGAAGCGAGCAGGACCTCCTTCGATTGCAGATCCAGATGGTTGGTCGGCTCGTCGAGGAGCAGCAGATTCGCCGGGCGCAGCAGCAGGTTGGCCAGCGCCAGCCGATTGCGCTCGCCGCCGGAGAGGACCGCCACTTTCTTCTGCACATCGTCGCCGGAGAAAAGAAACGAACCGAGAATATCGCGCACGCGCGGCACCATGTCGAAGGGCGCCGCGGCGGTGATCTCCTCGAGGACGGTGCGCCCCGGATCGAGGACATGCGCCTGGTCTTGGGCGAAGTACGCCAGATGCAAATTATGACCTTCGCTGCGCACCCCCTCGCGCGGCGGCTCCTGTCCGGCAAGAATCCGCATCAGCGTCGATTTTCCTGCGCCATTGGCGCCGACCAGGGCGATCCGCTCGCCTTTCTCGACGCTCAGATCGACGCCGGAGAAGATGGTGCGTTGGCCATAACCCTGCGCCACCCCCTTCAGCTCCAGAGCCAGGCGTCCCCCCTTGGGCGGGGGGGGGAAACGAAAAGCGATGCGCCGTCTGGCCGGCGGCACCTGGATGCGTTCGATCTTCTCCAACTGCTTGATCCGGCTTTGCACCAGCGCCGCCTTGTTCGCCTGGTAGCGGAAGCGGCTGACAAAGGCCTCGATGCGGGCGATTTCCTCATCCTGGCGGCTCTTCGCCTCGAGCAGCGCGCCGACGCGCCGCTCCCGCTCCTCCAGATAGCGGCTGTAGTTGCCGGGATATTCGCTGAGCTGGCCGTTCCACACCTCGGCGATTCTGGTGACCACCTGATCGAGGAAAAACCGGTCGTGCGAAACCAGCACCACCGCGTAAGGATAGGAGGCCAGATAGGCTTCAAGCCAGTCGCGGGCGGGCAGATCGAGGTGGTTGGTCGGTTCGTCGAGGAGCAGCAGGTTGGGCCGTTGCAGCAACAGGCGGGCGAGGGCAATACGCATCTGCCAACCGCCGCTGAACTGCTCGCACGGCTTCCGCCAATCCTCTTCGGCGAAACCGAGGCCGCGCAGCACCTTGGCGACTTCCGTCTCCATGCTGTAACCGCCGCGCTGGCGAAAAACCTCCTGCAGCACCGCGTAGCGGTCGAGGTCCTCGGCGGCGTGCCTTTCGGCGATGGCGATCTCCAGCCGGCCGATTTCCGCTTCCATCGCCAGCAGATCGCTCAGGGCCGCATGCACTTCGTCGAACAGCGACCGGCCGCGATGCTCCAGGCCGTCCTGCGGCAGATAGCCGAAAGTGGTCCCCTTCGCCGACTGGATGTCGCCGCCGTCGGCCTGCACCTGACCGGCGAGCATGCGCAGCAGAGTTGTTTTTCCCGCGCCGTTTTCGCCGCACAGGCCAACCCGGTCGCCGGGCCGCAAATGCCAGTTGACCTCGGCAAAAATCCGCCGCCCGCCGAAATCCTTGATGATGTTTTTTAATTGCAACATGGGAGGGAGTTATAGCACAGAGCGCCGGGTGGTGTCAGCACGATTCCCGGCGCATGCCGCATCGTTGTCCAGCGAAAAAAATGACGTCGGCAGGACACTTATTCCAGAAGGGATTTCACTTGCATCACCAATTGTTCCGGCTGCACCGGTTTGACCAGCCAGGCTGCCGCTCCGGCGGCCAGCCCTTTTTCCTGCAAACCCGGATCCGATTCGGAGGAAAGAAGCAGCACCGGGAGGCCTTCCTTGCTTTTACGCAATTCGCGAAGCAGTTCCATGCCATCTATGTTGGGCATATTGATGTCTGCAATCAGCAGGTGCACGCACTCATAGGTAAGCTTGCGCAGAGCATCCAACCCATCGACCGCCTCGAGCACCTCAAATCCCGCCCCCTGAAGGGTGAATTTAACAATCTGGCGCAGAAAAGGCGAATCGTCGACAACCATGATTTTATGCGACATAAGACATTCCATTTACGCTGTTGAAGAGGAGGGGGCGATGGGCCTTCAGCGGCAAAGGCGGATCGTCAATCCAGATCATACCGGCGACTTTGGCAGAAAAAAGGCAGCAAAGCAATGCATAACTGCTCCTTTCCCATGGGCGCCTCCCTGCCCTTTTCGGCCACGGCACTGCTCCGCATCGTCCTTTTCCCGGCTTACTTCTTTCTATCTTACCTGGTTAATATCTGCTATAGTTTTGCGGTTTCATACGGTTGTCCGGGCCATTATGGCCTTGTCATCATAGAGTTCCGACCCGACCGGGCGCCGAGCAGGCGATGCGCTGCTTCCCTCTTGCGGGGGATTTCATTCGCACTTGCCGCCGCGCCTGATGCGGGTCGAGCGGGTTCAACCCGCCATTATCACATTGCAGGCCGCCCGCCGGGCGCGCCGGAAGGATTTACATGGCCAAGAAAATGTTGATCAACGCCACCCACACCGAAGAAAACCGGGTGGCCATCGTCGAGGACGGCATCCTGACCGAACTCGACATCGAAGTTGCCGGCAAGGAGCAGTCACGGGGCAACGTTTACAAGGCGGCGGTGGTCCGGGTGGAACAGGGGCTGCAAGCCGCCTTTGTCGATTACGGGGGGGAACGTTTCGGTTTTCTGCAGATGGGCGAAATCCACCCTTCCTATTTCCGTAACGGCGAGGGGGACGGGGACAACCGCAGGCAGCGCATCACCGACGTTCTGCGGCGGGGGCAGGAGCTTCTCGTTCAGGTGGTCAAGGAGGAGCGCGGGACCAAAGGGGCGGCCCTGACGACCTTCCTCTCCCTCCCCGGCCGCTTCATGGTGCTGATGCCCGACAGCGACACCAAAGGCGTGTCGCGCAAAATCGAGGAGGAAAGCCAGCGCAAGAAGCTGAAAGAGGCGATGGCGTCCCTCGATCTGCCGTCGAACATGGGCTACATCGTCCGCACCGCCGGCATCGGCCAGAAGAAAGAGGAATTGAAGCGCGACTTCGACTACCTGGTGCGGGTCTGGGAAAAGATCCGCGAGGAGGCCCGCCTCACCCGGGCGCCCGCCTTGATTTACAAGGAATCGAATCTGGTCATCCGTTCCATTCGGGACTATTTCGCCGCCGAGATGGATGAAGTGCTGGTCGACGACCCCCGCGTTTACCAGGAAGCCAAAGATTTTTTCCAGCAGGTCATGCCCGAATTCGCCCGCCTGGTGAAGTTGCATCAAGAGAAGCGCCCGATCTTTTCCCGCTACCAGATCGAAGAGCAGATCGAAACGATCAGCAAAAACAAGGTGCCCCTCCCCTCCGGCGGCTCCATCGTCATCGACAGCACCGAGGCGCTGGTGGCGGTGGACGTCAATTCCGGGAAAATGGCCGGCGAGCAGAACGTCGAGGCGACCGCTTACAAGACCAACCTTGAGGCCGCCGTCGAAACGGCGCGGCAACTTCGCCTGCGCGATCTGGGGGGGCTGATCGTCATCGACTTGATCGACATGCGCGATCGCAAGCACATCCGCGAGGTGGAGAAAACCCTCAAGGATGCCCTGAAATGGGACAAGGCTCGGGTAACGGTAGGACGCATCAGCCAGTTCGGACTGCTGGAGATGAGTCGGCAAAGAATCAAGGCGACCCTGGCTGAGGGCTCCTATCTCGCCTGCCCGCACTGCGCCGGCAGCGGCCGGATCAAAAGCGCCGAGGCCCAGGCCATCGCCGCCCTGCGCAAGATACAAGGTGCGGTGGCCAAAGGGCAGATCGGCCGGGTGGAGATGGAAGTGCCGCTGGAGGTGGCCAGCTATCTCCTTAACGCCAAGCGGGAAGAATTGTTGGAGATGGAGCGCCGCCACCAGATGACATTGGTCATCAAGGGGCGGACTGATTTCTTCGCCGGCCAATCGGAGTTGAGCACCCAGAAACGGGAAAAAGAAGACCTGTCGAGCTTTGATACGCCATTGGTGTCTGGCATCGAAAGGCCGGCAGCAACTACCGTCGCCGAACCGAAATCCGCCGAAGCGCCAGCCGAGGCCGCTTCGGCTGGCGAACCGTCGGCAGCGGCGGAAACTTCGCCCGCCGCAACACCGGCCGCCGGCGTTGCCCCGGAGGAGACGACCGCAGCCGTGCCGGAAGGCGGTCCGGAAGCCGCGGACCAGGAAACTGCCAGGGCCGGGACGGAGACCGAAGAAGATGCCGGCAAGAAAAAGCGCAAGCGGCGGCGGCGGAAAAAGAAGCCCAGCGAAACACCGCCGCTGGAGGCCTTGGCCGAAACAGAACCAGCGCCCGAAGAAGCGACGAGCGACGAAGCGGAGGAAGC
>JBAYQP010000035.1:0-27903 GCA_041677125.1 Desulfuromonadales bacterium
AACGGAACTGGGATGGTCGGTAACCCCATACGACCGCACATGCTTTGTACATGTTCACGCCAGTACGGCCAGACATGGTAACCGACATTATGCCGACCGAATTCCTCAAATGCCGCATTCAACTCGGTCACTTCCAGATCGGCGGGCAAACTGTAATGGGCGCAGAATTCAGCTGTAAACTCCACGATGACCGAATCATCGCCGACCTCCGCCGGACTGCTCTTTACGGCCGCCTCGCTATCGATCAGGCGCGTGCCGGCGCCAAAGGAGAAGACAACCGTCCGCGTCCCATAATCGGCATTCACGACATTTTCAAAGATAGTAAATCGCCCAGTCGGCCCACCACGGTGCTGGGGGATCAAAGTTACTTCCGTATCAAGGAAAGGCGGAACAACCTTGCAGCGGCAATTTGCCGAATGCAAAAAAACACCTTGAATGGATAACGCATTGACGGCCTTGTCCAGCAGGTCTTTATCCATTTTCACGCCGCCATCCAGTGTTCAAGAGGGGTAATAAGATTCCCGGACCGGGCATAGCGCAATCGTTCGGTATGAAGATGGATTTTCTGCGGTGCCTCGTGCCAGGAATTCGCCGCTTCCGAACCAAAATTAAATACCGGCCTGCTCCCCAGTGCGAAACAGATATCGGCGAGGGTGCGCAACGTCATATTGCGCGAGCCATTCAAGAGCTGGGAAACGTACCCTTTGGTTGCTTGCATCCGGCCGGCCAGCTCCGATTTCGTAATGCCGGATTCTTCCATTGCTTTCCAGATTAACTCTGTGACTTCCGTGATCAGCAACTCCTGGGCGAGAAGCTTGGCGTTTTCCGGGCTTTGCTCTGCCCACTGGTCAAAAAAATCGCTCATGTTATCTCTCCTCTATTTGCCGCCAGTTCTGGATCACTTTGTGTGAATCCTCTCGTGACAGTTTTTGCCCTTTTTTAAAAGCAAAATGGCTGATGTAAAAAATGCCCTTGTTCCTGTCCGAAAACCACCCGTAGGCGCGTATTTTCCCGGCTTTAATTGCAAAAAAGTGTTTATTGTCGGGCAACCTGCCCTCCGTATTCCAGTGGTCTGGTGAACGGAGTTGTCCTTCATTGGCGAGATGCTGTCGTCGCGCGGCCATTATGGCCCAAGCATTTTGACGCTTTTTCTCCGGAAGATGCGAAAGCGCCTCCTGCCAACTCGGGGGCAACCAGGCGACAGGATCTTCGTCCTGCGCCGGTTGCTCGCAGTACCGTATGGTTAGTCTGATGCCCTTAAACTCTACCATAGGAGTTTATCTATATGTAAACTTTTTTCGACAGCCTGTAAATCATCAAAAATTTCAGGCTTATATAAAAAACCGCCGGCACCTTTACGGCACCCGGCGGTCCTCATCAACCCGTCATCCCCTCCGAAAACCTCCATTACCCGCGCTCCCTTCAGATGATCGAACTAAACCCCATTCAGCAGCCGCAGCCGCAATTGTGACAGACGCGCTTGTTGTCTTCTTCCGGCTCGACCATTTCGGGGGCGAAGGCGACGCGGTTGACACCGCGGCGGATGTCTTCGAGCAGGTCGCGATTGGCGCTGGCGCCGATGATGTGGCCGAGGCAGAGGTTGGCGATATGGTCCTGGGGCGAACGGATGCGGACGCAGTTGAGCAGATCGCCGTAGCCCTCGACCTCCAGCATCCGCTCGTTATCTTCCAGCCATTGCAGATCGATGCCGAGGGGGCTTAATTCCTCGATCAGTCGGTCGAAGAAATCTGTCAGTTGCGGTACATCGATCTCGTAACGCCAGTCGGCGCGGGGGAAACTGCGGCGATATAAAACGACGGTGATTTCTTTTCGCTTCATTCTTTTCTCCGGGACCAACTGGTCGAGTTGGCCGCCCCGACGAACGCGGGTGAAAACAATATTACAGCTGATGAATCCAGGAGGTGTCGCCGCTCCCCTGGCGCAGCACTTCGACCCGGTCGCCCACCAGGCTGATCACCGTGGACGGATCGCCGAGACGGTTGCCGCCATCGATAACCAGGTTGAGCTGGCGTCCCATATTCTCCTCGATTTCGATCGCATCGAGCTGCGGCTCTCCGCCGCCAAGATTGGCGCTGGTGGTGACCAGGGGATGGCCGAGTTCGCGGACAATGGCGAGAGTGATCGGATCGGCGGGAATGCGGATGCCCACCGTGCGCTGCCGGGTGGTGAGCAGATCGGGGACGATGCGCGTCGCCTCCAGGACGAAAGTGAAAGGCCCCGGAAGCTGTCGCTTCATCGTTTTGAAGGCAAGATTGCTGACTTGAGCGTAGGTGGAAATGTCCGAGATATCGGCGCAGATGAAGGAAAACGGTTTGCGGGGATCGCGGTGTTTGATCTGGTAGATCTTTTTCACCCCTTTTTTACTGAAAATATCACAGCCGATACCGTAGATGGTGTCGGTGGGGTAGGCAATGACGCCGTCAGCCTTGAGGACTTCAACCACTTGGCGAATCAAGCGGGGCTGCGGATTATTCGGATTGATCGCAAGCAACATGGGGAACTCTCCGCCAACACATGTATCGGCCACGGCTTGGCTGCCGCGGGCGGCTCATAAGAGGTATTTCAATCCTTCCACCCGCCGCAGGGCGGCGTAGATGTCCTCGATCTGGCGGGCATTGTGCAGGCGCACCAGAACGGAAACGCAAATATAGGACGACTGGGCGCTGCTCCGAATCCGGATGGCGTCGCGCGGAACCGGGACCAGATTGTCAATGGCGGTGCGCACCGCCTCCGGAAAGATCGCGCCATTCGGGCCGAAGGCCTTGAATTCGAAATCGCAGGGGAATTGGACCAGTTCGTCTATCCGGGAGCGATCCGTCATGTTTCACCCGCGTCGGCCGGCGCCGGTGTGTCCGAAACCGCCGGCGCCGCGTCCGGTTTCATCCAGGTCGTCGACCACAGTCAACGCAGCCCTCTGCACTGCGGCAATGACCAGTTGGGCGATCCTTTCACCGGGCTCGATAACGATCGCGTCGGCGCCGTGGTTGATCAGGATGACGCCGAGTTCTCCTCGGTAGTCCGCATCGATTGTACCCGGCGCATTGACCATGGACAAACCCTTGCGCAGGGCGAGGCCGGAGCGGGGACGCACCTGCCCCTCGAACCCGACCGGAATGGCCATGGCGATGCCCGTCGGGACGAGAGCGCGTTCCCCCGGCGCCAGCCGCAGGGGCGTATCGATTCCGGCGTGCAGGTCCATGCCGGCGGCGCCTTCGGTCATGTAACAAGGCGCAATCGCCTGCTCGCGCAATTTCTTGATCCGAATCTCCACGGTCTGGTCAACCTTCAAGGGTCAGATCGAGTGTTTGCAGATCGGCCTCTTCGGCGCGGCCGATGACTTGCAGATTGAGGCAGGAATCCTGCACCATCGATTCGGCTATTCGGGCAACGCTTTCGGCGTCGACCCGGCCGATGCCTTCGAGGACTTCGGAAATCTCCTGCTGCCGGCCGAGGTATATTTCGTTTTTGGCGATCCGAGTCATGCAGTTGTCGGTGCTCTCCAGAGACAGCAAGAGATTGCCTTTGAGCTGCTCCTGAGCCGCCTGCAGCTCATCCCCGGAAACGATCTCGCAGCGCAACCGTTGCAATTCGTCGAGCATGAGACGGATAACCTTCAATGTTTCACCGGGAGAGGTGCCACAGTAGACGACCAGGGCGCCGGCATCGGAATGGCAGTTCAGATAGCTGTATACCGAGTAGGCCAGGCCCTTTTCTTCCCTGATCTTTTGGAAAAGGCGGGAACTCATGCTGCCGCCGAGGATGGTGTTGAGCAGGTAAATCTCATAGCGCTGCGGGTCGTTCTGCGGCAACGCCCGGGTGCCAAGACAGATATGCATCTGCTCCAGGTCTTTGTCGTCGATGTTGACGCCGCGCCGGTAGGAGGCGACAGGACGGTTGCTTTCCCGCTGTCCGGGAGGCACCGCGCTGAAGGCGGCGGCGATGGCGTCCACCACCTGCGCGTGTTCGAGATTGCCGGCGGCGCAGATCAGAATATTGCCGCCGCAGTACCGTTCGGCAAGAAAGGACAACAGCGCTTCGCGGCCCAGTTGGCCCACCGTTTCGCGCGTGCCGAGAACCGGGTAGCCGAGGGGATGATCTTTCCAGATCATTTGGCTGAAGAGATCGTGGATGCGGTCGTCCGGGGTATCCTCCAGCATGAGGATTTCCTGCAGGATGACCTTGCGCTCTTTCTCCAACTCTTCCGTATCGAAGATGGAATTCAGCACGATATCGGAGAGCAGGTCGATGGCCATCGGCAACTTCCTGGCCATGACCTTGGCGTAGTAACAGCTGTATTCGCGGCTGGTGAAACCGTTCAGCACTCCGCCGACGGAGTCGATTTCCTTGGCGATATCGAGAGCCGTGCGGCGGGTGGTGCCTTTGAACAGCATATGCTCGACAAAATGAGAGATTCCCTGTTGCGCCGCCTTTTCGTGCCGCGAACCGTTTTCAACCCAGAAGCCGATGGTGGCCGAATGAGCCGTGGGAATCTTCTCGGTAACGATACGAATACCGTTACCGAGTGTCGATTTCAAAACCATTATCCGCCTATGCCTATTCCTCTTCGAGGGTCTGGCCAAGGGCCTCTTTGCGCGAAAGCTTGATCTTGCCCTGCTTGTCGATGCCGATGCACTTCACCAGCACCTGGTCGCCTTCGTTGAGAACGTCGGTGACATTGCGCACCCGCTCTTTGTCCAGTTCCGAAACATGGACGAGACCGTCGGTGCCGGGGAAGATTTCGACGAAAGCGCCGAATTCCATAACTTTGCGCACCGTCCCCATGTACAGCTTGCCGACTTCGGCTTCCTGGGTCAGATCGCGGATCATCTTGATCGCCTTGCGGCAAGCCTCGCCATCGGCGGAGGCGATGTGAATGCGGCCGTCGTCCTCGATATCGATGGCGCAACCGGTGGCCTCGATGACCGAGCGAACGTTCTTGCCACCGGAGCCGATGACCATGCGCACCTGGTCGGGCTTGACGCGAATGGTGGTGATGCGCGGCGCGTAAGGGGAAAGATCCTCACGGGGCGCGCCGATGGCCTCGCTCATTTTGCCCAGGATATGAATGCGGCCGGTGCGCGCCTGCTCCAGCGCCTGCTGCATGATTTCGCGGGTTACCCCGGTGATTTTGATGTCCATCTGCAGAGCGGTGATGCCGTTTTCAGAACCGGTGACCTTGAAATCCATATCCCCGAGGTGGTCCTCGTCGCCGAGAATGTCGGAGAGCACGGCCACGTCGTCGCCCTCTTTGATCAGGCCCATGGCAATACCGGCCACGGCGCCGGTCAACGGCACGCCGGCATCCATCAGGGCCAGGGTGGAGCCGCAAACGGCGGCCATGGAGGAGGAGCCGTTCGATTCGAGGGTGTCGGAAACGATCCGGATGGTGTAGGGAAAGCTGTCGTGCGTCGGCAGAACCTTGGAAACGGAGCGTTCGGCCAGATAGCCGTGGCCGATCTCCCGGCGGCCGGGGAAAAGACGCATGCTGGTTTCACCCACGCTGAAGGGGGGGAAATTGTAGTGCAGCATGAATTTTTTGAATTCCATCCCCTGGATATTGTCCATGCGCTGCTCGTCCGTGGAGGTTCCCAGGGCGACAGCGACCAGGGCCTGCGTTTCGCCGCGGGTGAACAAAGCGCTGCCGTGCACGCGGGGAAGAAGCCCGACATCGCAGGTGATCGGCCGGATGGTCTGCATGTCGCGGCCATCGATGCGCACCTTGTCTTTGATGATCATCTGCCGCACCACGCGCTTTTCGACCTTGCCGAGGAGGGAGGAAATTTCTCCTTCGCGGCCGGCGAATTCCTCTTGCAGCGCTTCGACGACTTCGGCCTTGACCTGCGCGACGGTGGCGTAACGCTCCTGCTTGGTGCGGATTTTCACCGCAGCCAGAATCTTGTCGGCCGCCAGGGCGTTCACCCGCTCTTCCAGCGCCGGATCGAGAACCGGCGAAGCGAACTCGCGCTTGCTGTTGCCGACCAACTGCCGCAGTTTCTCCTGAACATCGATCAGCGGCTGCATGGCATTATGGCCGAAGAAGATCGCCTCCAGCATTTCGCTCTCGGAGAGAAACTTCGATTCCCCCTCGACCATGATCACCGCTTCGCGCGAACCGGCGACGATGATATCCAGATCGCTTTCGGCCATCTGCTGCAGGGTCGGATTGGCGACAAACTGACCGTCGACACGGCCAACGCGCACGGCGGCGATCGGACCGCTGAAGGGGATATCGGACACCTCGACGGCGGCCGAGGCGGCCACGATGGCCAGCGTATCGGGATCGTTGATCAGGTCGGCGGAAATGACCGTCGGCATGATCTGGGTTTCAAACATGTAGCCCTTGGGGAAGAGCGGCCGCATCGGCCGGTCGATGAGACGACAGATGAGGGTTTCGCGTTCACTGGATCCGCGCTCGCGGCGGAAGAAGGAACCGGGGATCTTCCCGGCGGCGTAGAATTTTTCCTGATAGTTGACGGTCAGGGGGAAAAAATCCTGCCCTTCGCGCATTTTTCGAGCGGAGACCGCCGTACACAGCACCTTGGTCTCGCCGTAGGTGAGTACCGTGGCGCCGTCGGCCTGGCGCGCCATTTTGCCTGTTTCAATCGTCAGCGGTTGACCATTGAATTCGACTTCAACCTTTTGATAAGCCATTTTACCTCTCTCTCGGGCGACTCATTTTGCCCGTCCATTCTTTGCGTTTCTGTGATTTTAACAAAAAATGGCTTCAGGAGGGTGGCCTGAGACAGTGTCCGCTCGGTGATCATCGCGATTACCGGCCGGACACTCTCTCCGGACATCCTCCATAGCCACTTTTCTAAAAAAACCGAGGGCAGCAGTCCTTTGCCACGGCAAGGACGTGCTGCCCGGGGTTATCTACGGATACCGAGTTCTTTGATGATCGTACGGTACCGCTCTACATCCTTCTTCTTCAGGTAATCGAGCAGACGACGACGTTGCCCGACAATCTTGAGAAGCCCCCGACGGGAATGATGATCCTTCTTGTGGGTGCGAAAATGCTCTGTCAGGTAGGTAATGCGCCCGGACAGAAGCGCCACCTGCACTTCCGGAGAACCCGTGTCCCCTGCGTGGGTCTTGAATTTATCGATGATTTCCTGTTTGCGTTCTGTGGCCAGCACTGTGCCACCTCCTTTCATAAATGAAATTTGCCTGTTATACCGAAACTTGATGCTGAATTCGGCTTTTTATCATAAAAACCGATGACTGTAAAGGTCTATCGCTGCGCCTTGAGATGGGGGAAAACGCGCTGCAAAGCGAAATCCCCCCGGCTTTCCCAACAATGATCGGGGTCGAAGCGGGCCACCGCCAACAACTCCTCCCGATGCAGCAGCAGCAGGCACTCTCCGGTTTGCGGCCGCTCGCCCGTCGTTTCTTCGATTTTCGGCGGCACCCCGTTTTGCAGCCGCGAAGCCGCATTATCGTTCACCGCCAGGCGGGGATAGCCGCGCATTGCTTCGAGCAACGACAGCATCCCGGGACAACCGTCGGCCGGATCGGCGGCTTCCAAATCGTCGAGGGAAATACTGTCCGCTTCGGTGAAGGAACCGCTGCGCAGCCGACGCAGGGCGGTCAAATGGGCGCCGGGACCCAGCGCGGCGCCGATATCGTGCGCCAGCGTCCGGATGTAGGTCCCTTTCGAGCAATCGACTTCCAGGGTAATCAGGGGAAGATCGACGGCAAGGATGCGCAGAGCGCGGATTTCGATTTCGCGCGCCTCGCGCTCGACCTCGATTCCCTGCCGCGCCAGGCGGTGCAGGGAGACGCCATTCTTCTTCAGCGCCGAATACATGGGCGGTATCTGCCGAATGCGACCGGTAAACGAGCGGCAGACCGCATCGATTTCCTCGCGCCCGAAGGCCGGCACCGGACGGCGCTCGACAACCTTCCCCTCCGCATCCTGGGTATCGGTGGTTTCCCCCAAACGCAGAACGGCGCGATACGTTTTCTCCCCCTGCATGAGGAATTCGACCAGGCGCGTTCCCTCGCCCACCGCAACCTGCAGGACGCCGGTCGCCATCGGGTCGAGGGTGCCGGCGTGGCCGATGCGGCGAATCTTCAACAAACGCCGCAAACGCCGCACCACATCGTGGGAGGTTATATCGGCCGGTTTATCGATGATCAGAACGCCATGCATGGTTTATCGAATGGGAGAAAAAAGAGAGGCAAATTACGGTGTCAGCAAGGTTTCAAGGCGGGCGAGGACGGAGGCCTGCACCGATTCCAGCGTCCCCTCGATCACCGCCCCGGCGGCGTTGTGATGCCCGCCGCCACCGAGCGCCCGGGCCAGGGAACCGACATCGACCTTGCCCTTGGAACGAAAGCCGACCTTGACCTGAGTCGGCCCAGTTTGGCGAAAGAAAAGCCCCACCTCAACCCCGCGAATCGCTCGCGGATAGTTGACGAAGGAATCGGTGTGCTCGGGACCGGCGCCGGCTTCGCGCAGCATTTCGGTGGTCACCGCCACCGACCCGAGGCGTCCGTCGGCGGAGAGCGTCAGCGTGTCGAGGGCGCGGCCGAGAAGACGCAGGCGCACTTCTTCCTGATTCTCGTACAGCCCCGAGGCGATTTCCCAGGGGGACACCCCGTGCTCGATCATCTCGCCGGCGATGCGAAAAGCTTCCGGATTCGCATTGGAATAGCGGAAGGAACCGGTGTCGGCGAGGACCGCCGCATAGACGCAGGTGGCAACGGGCTGAGAAATGGCGACCTGGCCTTGCTGCAGGATCCGGTAAACGAGCGCGCCGGTGGCGCAAGCAGCTATATCGACATAATTGGCCGAGCCGAAGGGCTCCGAGTGTGGGTGATGATCGATATTCACCAGGTCCCGGCAACGCTCGGCGAGGCCGCTGCCGGCCCGCCGCAACTCGCCGGCGTCGAGGATAAAACCGACATCGAAGGTTTGTTCGGGCAGTTCGGCAACGATCGTCTCGGCGCCGGGAAGAAAGCGCAGGGAAAGCGGCACGCCATCCTTGTTGAAAGCCACAACATCCTTGCCCATCTGCCGCAGGGCCAGGGTGAGCGCCAAGGTAGAGGCGATGGCATCGCCGTCCGGACCCTCGTGCGAAGCGACCAGGAAGCGTTCCCCCGCCTCAATCTTCGTCAGTATGGCCGCTATCGTCGGATCGTTCATCACGGATTTCTCGCAGGAGGGATTCTATGCGATTCCCCTGTTCGAGCGATTTGTCGAACTGGAACAGGAGGTCGGGCGTATGGCGCAGCCGCAACTGGCGGCCGATTTCACGGCGGAAATAAGGGACGGCGTGGGTCAGGCCTTTGAGGGTCTCCCGGCGTACATTCTCATCGCCGAAAACCGTGAAGTAAATCCGCGCCAAACTCAGATCGGACGTCATTTCCACGGCGGTGATGGTTAGAAAACCGACCCGCGGATCGTTCAATCCCTTCTGCAGGAGCGCCGACACTTCCTTGTGAATCTGTTCGCCGACCCGATGTGGACGTTGCGATGCCAAGGTATATCACCTGTGTTCAGTAGTGAAGGATTTCGGTCTGCCGGTCGCTGACCTCGGCCGAGCCGAGGCGGACAATTTCCTCCTCGATCTGATCAAAAAGCTTGAGGAGGAAATCCTGGTCCTGACCGACGATGGCAAAACCGAGTTGGGCCCGCTGCCAGATGTCCTGCAGCCCGGTTTCGGCGCAGGAGGCCGGAAAGCGCACCCGACAACGGTCGAGAATGCGGCGGACGATGCCGCGCTTCTCCTTGAGACTGTTCGGTGAATAGAGCAGCAATTCGAGCTGAAGAATGCCGACCACCATGCCTGCTCACCTTTTAAAGGATGGTCTTCACCTCTTCCATTTCGAAGACCTCGATAATGTCGCCGACCTTGATATCGTTGAAGTTTTCCAGACCGATACCGCATTCGTAGCCGGTGGCGACCTCCCGCGCGTCGTCCTTGAAACGCTTGAGGGAATTCATCTTCCCCTGCCAGACGACGACGTTGTCGCGTACCAGGCGCACCTGGGCGTTGCGCTGCGCCTTGCCTTCGAGAACATAGCAGCCGGCAATCGTTCCGACCCGCGAAACACTGAAGGTGTCGCGCACCTCGACCCGCCCCAGCTGTTTTTCCCGCAGGGTGGGCGCGAGCAGGCCTTCCATGGCGCTGCGAACGTCGGCCACCGCATCGTAAATGATGTTGTACAGCCGGATGTCCACCCCTTCCTGATCGGCCAGAAGGGCGGCTTTCGGCTCGGGACGGACATTGAAGCCGATGATGATCGCATCGGAGGCCGAAGCGAGGGTGATGTCGCTTTCGATGATGCCGCCGACCCCGGTATGCAGAACCACCAGGTGACAGGCGTCGGTGGAAAGCTTCGTCAGCGAATCCTTGACGGCTTCGACCGAACCTTGCACGTCGCCCTTGACGATAACCCGCAGTTCCTTGACATCGCCCTGCTGAATGCGGGCGTAGAGCTGGTCGAGGGAGATCTTGCTGCTCTTCGCCAGTTCCGTCTCGCGCTGCTTCTGTTGCCGATGCTGGGCCACTTCTTTGGCGGCTTTTTCGTCCTCCACCGCGTAGAAGGAATCGCCGGCGTCGGGTACGCCGGTCAGACCGGTGACCTCCACCGGGTAAGACGGCGCGGCCGCGTCCACCTTGCCGCCGCGATGATCGGTCATCGTCCGCACCCGGCCAAAATGCAGACCGGAAACGATCGGATCACCGACGCGCAAGGTTCCTTCCTGCACCAGGACTGTTGCCACCGGACCGCGACCGCGATCGAGGCGGGCCTCGATGATCGTGCCCTTCGCCCTCTTTTCCGGATTAGCCTTGAGGTCCATGACCTCCGCCTGCAGCAGAACCATTTCGAGCAGTTGTTCGAGATTGGTCCGCTTCTTGGCTGAGACTTCGACGAAAATCGTTTCCCCGCCCCACTCTTCAGGCACCAGGGCAAACTCCGTCAACTCCTGCTTGACCTTTTCGGCGTTGGCGTCCGCTTTGTCCATCTTGTTGATCGCCACCAGGATCGGCACGCCGGCAGCCTTGGCGTGGTTGATCGCCTCTTTGGTCTGCGGCATGACGCCGTCGTCGGCCGCCACCACCAGAATAACGATGTCGGTGACCTTGGCGCCGCGGGCGCGCATGGCGGTAAAGGCCTCGTGACCGGGGGTGTCAACGAAAGTGATCTTTCGCCCTTCGACCTCGACGTCGTAAGCGCCGATGTGCTGGGTAATGCCGCCGGCCTCAACGTCAGTGACGTTGGTGGCGCGGATGGCGTCGAGCAGGCTGGTCTTGCCGTGGTCGACGTGGCCCATGATGGTAACGACGGGTGGTCGAAGCCGCAGGTCCTCGATTTTCTCCTCTTCCCCCTTGAGGATGACGTGGTCGAGGATCGCCTCTTCGTCGAAGGCGACGTTTTCCACCTCGTAATTGAAATCGGAGGCGAGGACGGCCGCCGTCTCGAAGTCGAGGGGATGGTTGATAGTGACCATCGAGCCTTGGCGCATCAACTCCTTGATCAGATCGTTCGCCTTGATCCCCATCCGCTTGGCCAGTTCGCCGACGGTGATGGAATCGCTGATGCGGATAATCCTTTTGATCGCCTTGGAAACGGTCAGTTCCGTTTTCTTGACCGGCTTGGGAGCGCGCTTGCCCCGCCGTAATTTATCGTTGCGCTCGGTGCCGAAAATCTCGACCCGACGGCCGCGCCGCTGGCTTTCGGCCCCTTCGGCGGTGCCGTAATCGGCGCCCTTGCCTTTCTTGTTCTTCTTGCCGCCCCGTTGCTCCTTGGGTGCAAAACCCTCGCCCGGACCGGACGGTGGCAACCCGCGACCGCCGGCAGGCGCCGGACGACCGCCGGCGGGTGCGGGACGACCGCCGCCAGGGGTCGGACGGCCGGCTCCCGGCGCCGGGCGCGCGCCGACAGGCGCTGCCGGACGATCTCCTGTCGCGGGACGACGTCCCTGCGCACCTTCCTCGCGCCGCATCGGCGCCCCACCCTGAGGACGGCCTGGGCCACGGGACGGCGCCTCGCGACGCGCCGGTGGTTCCTGCGGCAGTTCCACGCGACCAAGAATTCTGGCCTGGGACGAGGTCACCCTATCGGGACGGGATTCTTTGCGCCGGGTCTCTTTGGCCGCCTCGGCGGCTTCGAGGGGCGCAGCGGCGGGCGCCGGCGCGGACGGAGTCTCCGGTTTCTGTTCGGGGGCAGGTTTCGCCTCCGATTCCGGAGCAACCGATTTGGTCTCCTGCACGACAGGCGGAGCTTCCGGCGCAGGCGCGGTGGGCGGCGCCTCAACGGCGGGCGCTGTTTCGGCGGGCGCGGAAACAACCGGCGGCATAGCCTCGGCCTGCACGGGGGCCGGCGCGGCTGGCGCGGGTGGCGTTTGCTCGACCGCCGCCTCCTCGGGGGCGGGGGCGGCAGCCTCGACCGGGGCCGGCGGCGCGACTTCCTTCCGGCGGCGGCGGATGATTCCCGGAGTGATCCGTTCTTCTTCCACCTTTTCGACCGGTGCGGAAGCCTCCTGGTATCGGCGCACGTCGTCCTCTTCCAAAACGCTCATATGGGTTTTGGCGTCAATTCCGGCTTCCTGCAGCTTCTCCAGCATTTCTTTGTCTTCCAGGCCCATCTTCTGCGCCAATTCGTGTACCCGTGTTTTTCCCATCAACTCTCCCCTACGATTTGCTCATAGCGTATCAATTCTTTACAGATCGACGCCACCAGCGGACTTTCCCGGAAAGCTGCGACGCTGCGCTCTCCTTTTCCCAGAACCTGTCCAAGAAGATCCTTATCAAACAGGCGGTGGCAGGGAATTCCCGTCCTTGCCGCCCGCGCCTGAACTTTCTCACCGATTCCCGTGGAAATATCTTCGGCCAGCAGAACCAGAACCGGCGGCCGCGAACTGTCCATGGCCGTCAGCACCAGACCGCTTCCCGAAATCGCCTGTCCCGATTTGCGGGCCATCCCCAGCAGGTTGGAAATCCGTTCCCGAACCTGCCCGCGCAAAGCGGCAAGAAGTTTTTCCCCGTCCGCGCAGCCGCTACCGCGAAAGGCGCGATCGAACTGCCGCCTTTTCACCGCCGCCTCCAGACAGCGACGATCGAAATGGGTGTAGGCTCCGCGCCCCGGCAGCTTGTGACCATAATCGATCACCACCTCTCCCGACGGGGCAAGGACGTAACGCAACAGCGTATCCTGATCGACCGCCTGGCGACAGCCGAGACAGGTTCTTTGCGCCTTGTGGCCAGGCAGCGGCAAGCTCTTTTATTCCTCTTCTTCGCCGGCGTTTTCGGACGAGCCGACAACCTCCGCCGCCACGGGCTCACCTTCGTCCGGCGCCTCCGTGTCGGTTTGCTCGGCGGCTTCGGCGTCGACGTCGATTTCGCTCGGCGCTTCGATTTCCTCTTCTTCGCCGGCATCGGCGTTGGCGGCGGCGAGTTCCTTGGCGGCTTCTTCAAGCTCCGCTTCGGCGGCCCGGGTTTCGCTCTTGATATCGACCTTCCAGCCGACCAATTTGGCGGCCAGACGCACATTCTGCCCTTTTTTGCCGATAGCCAACGACAACTGGTCGTCGGGGACGATCACCTCCAAAGCCGATTCCTCCTCGTCGACATAGACGCGGGAAACATCGGCCGGCGCCAGTGCGGCGACGGCGAAGCGGGCGATGTCCTGGCTCCAGGGGACGATATCGATCTTTTCGCCGCGCAGCTCGGATACCACATTCTGCACCCGCGAACCGCGCATACCGACGCAGGCGCCAACCGGATCGACATCCGGGTCATAGGACACGACGGCAATTTTCGCCCGGCTGCCCGGCTCGCGCGCCACCGACCGGATCTCGACGATGCCCTCGGCGACTTCCGGCACTTCCGTCTGGAACAGGGCGGCAACCAGTCCGGGATGGGTGCGCGAAACGATGATCTGCGGCCCCTTGGTGGACATCTTCACCTCGGAGATGTAGACCCGGGCCCGATCCCCTTGGCGGTAATTTTCTCGCGGCACCTGCTCGCGATGCGGCAGCAGGGCCTCGGTGCGTCCGAGATCGATGATCAGATCGCCCCGCTCGTAGCGGCGCACGATGCCGTTGACCAGTTCGCCGATGCGGTCTTTGAACTCGTTAAACACACCCTCGCGCTCCGCTTCCCGAACCTTCTGGATGATGACCTGCTTGGCGGTCTGCGCGGCAATGCGACTGAAATTGCTGGCGTCCATTTTCATACCGAGGGAATCGCCGACCTCCACATCGGGATCGACTTCGCGGGCTTCCCCAAGGTCGATCTCCTTGTAGGAATCCAGCACTTCTTCGACCACGGTCACGAACTCGAACAGCTCGACCTCGCCGAGTTCATCGCTGTAATGGGCCTCCAGGTCGCGGGTATTGCGGTATTTCTTATTGGCGGCCGATAGCACCGCGGATTCCAGGGCCTCGACCAGAATGCCCCGGTCAATCCCTTTATCCTTAACAACCTGGTCGATTATGTGGTTGAGATTCACCATCCTGCTATCCCCTTCACTTCCGTTCGTTTGCGGCCGGCGACCGGCGGCGATTTTGAAATATTATGCTGCGGCAAGGCGCGAATCAGAATTCCGGCTCCAGATGGGCCTTTTCAATCCCGTCGAGAGAAAGCTCGACCAGGCCGCCCTTTTTGTCGGTCTGGCGAACCCGCACCCGGTCATCCTCCAGCCCGAGCAACTCGCCGACGAAGGTCTTGCGCAAATGCCCGCGACCGTCCGGATCGATCCGCTCGCGGGTCTTGATCTTCACCAACTGACCGGCGAAACGTTGGTAGTCCTCCGGCTTCTTCAGCGGACGATCGAGTCCGGGCGACGAAACCTCCAGCCGGTAGGCGCGGCGGATCGCCTCTTCGACTTCCAGCACCGTTCCGACCTCGCGGCTGAAATCGGCGCAATCGTCCAGGGTGACGCCCCCGTCCTTATCGATAAAAAAGCGCAGAAACCAGTCGCGGCCTTCCTGCTTGAATTCCAGATCGACCAGTTCCAGGTTCATTTCCCCGAGAATCGGCGCGGCGAGTTCGCGGATTTTATCGAGAGCCGTTTCCGTTGCCAATGTCTGCCTCAAAAATAAAAAAAGTGAGCAAACAGCCCACTTTATCCAGGGAATAAAGCATAACAGTGACTTGATACCACGGCGCACGCGGGAAGGCAAGGAAAATTTGGTCGCCCCTTGCGCCGCAACCATCACCGGCGGCGAAATTCACCTAGATTTTGCCTTGCCGCCGACCGCCTGTCAACTGCGGTCCGGTTGCCGCCGTTCGAGACAGCTGATGCTTTCGATATGGCCGGTCTGGGGGAACAGATCGAAGGGACGCGACCAGCGCAGAAGGTAACCGCCGTGCAGCAGCGGCTTCAGATCGCGGGCGAGGGTGGCGGGATCGCAGGAGACGTAGAGAATGCGCCGGGGGAGAAGGCGCGACAGCTCCTTTATCAGGGGAAACGCCCCGCCGCGCGGCGGATCGAGGAGCACCAGATCGACGGGATCGCCGCCCGCCAGGCGTGCCGCCGCCATCTCCGCCGGGGCCGCTTCGAACCGCGCATTTTCAATGCCATGACGACGGGCGTTCAGCCGCGCCTGGTCGATGGCGGGAGCGTAATCCTCGACGCCGATGACCTGCCGCGCCCGGCGGGCCAGGGGCAGGGAGAAGTTTCCCATGCCGCAGTACAGATCGAGCACCCGCTCCCGGCCGGTCAGATCGGCGGCTTCCACCACCGCCTGCACCATCCGCCGGTTCTGCTCCAGGTTCACCTGGGCGAAGCCGCCCGGCCCGTAGGCCAGGGAAAGCGGCGGCTCATCGACGACGATATCCAGCTCGGCCGCCCCGCACACCGGCGTCAGGGTCTCTTTGCGCCCCTGCTGGAGGAACAGGGCGATGCCGGCCCGCTGCGCCAAAGGCCGCAGCCAGGCGCTCAGCGCGCCGGCGTCTTTGCCGATGCAGTGCACCACCGCGCGGATCGCGCCGTCGTCGCCAACCGCCAGATCGACCTGGGGGATGCAGGCGGGCGCTGGCGCGGCCGGCAACCATTGGCGAAACAGGGACAGCGCGCCGTTCAGCCGCTCATCGGTTATCGGGCAATGCGCCACGTCGATGACGTAGTGGCTGCCGCGCCGGTAAAACCCCATGACGAAGCCGGCTTCGGTCTGCCGGCACTTGAACTGCACGCGGCTGCGGTAATGCCATTCAGCCGGGGCGGGGACCAGCGGCAGCACCGGCGGCGCGGCGATCCCGCCCTGCCGCCGCAGCAGGTCGCCGAGAATCGTCTCTTTCCACCGCCCCTGCTCGGCATACGGCAGGTGCTGCCACTGGCAGCCACCGCAGACGCCGAAAACGGGGCATGGCGGCTCACGCCGCTGCGGCGCGGGATCGAGCAGTTCGATCAGCTCCGCCTCGGCGTAGCGTCCTTTATCCTGCACGACGCGGCAGCGGATATGGTCGCCGGGGGCGGTCAGAGGGATGAAGATCGCCTTGCCCTGATGGCGCGCCACGCCGCTGCCGCCGAAAGCGAGGGTCTCTACCGTCAGTTCAAGGTTCATTGCGGACGATGGAAAAACGCCGGGGAAGGCGCTTCTCGGCCAGGCGGCCGGCGATGAGCCGGGCGGGAAAGGCGGGGCTTTCCAGGTAGGCGCGGGCACTGGCCAGAAAACTTGCGATCAGCGCCTGGCGCACCGCCGCAACCTCTTCCTCCGACACCCCCATCCGCTCCAGTCGACGGGTGAACTCGACCGTCTCCCCCAGCAAACGGCGCGCCCGTTCCATCTCGGCGGCGGCCAGACCGGCCGCGCTAAGCGGAACCGGGCAGCGCGCCTCCAGGCAAACGCGCCAGTAAGCGCCGAAATAACGGTTCGAGCAGTCGAAAAACTCGAGGGTCAGACCGTTGGCGAGAGATTGAGTATAAAAAGGGGGCATAAGTTTATTGAGCTATCAGCTCTCAGCTTCCGGTGTGGGTTTGGATTGTGGTTTCTCGGCTGACGGCTGCGAGTTGACGGCCGACAGCTGTTTTCTTCTTTCCCCTTCCACCCAATCGATGCGGCCCCAGAGGCCGTGCAGGATGCGGATTTCGCGCTCGTGCAGACCGGAGCGGCCGAAAATGCGGCGAAAGGAGCGCAGGATGTGATCGGGGTTTTGCGGGTTGAGGAACCCGATATCGAGCAGCGTCCGCCGCATGTGCCGGAACATCGCCTCGACCACCTCGCCGCGCGCCGTCCGCCGCTTATGGCTCTCCTTCCCCGCCGCCGCGCCGGCCGCCTTGGCCGTCTCGTACAGGCACAGCGAAACCGCCTGCGCCAGATTCATCGATGGCAGCAGATCGCTGGTGGGGATGGTGATAAACCGCTGGCAGAGATCCAGTTCCTCGGTGTGCAGCCCCTTGTCCTCGCGGCCGAAAACCAGCGCCGAGCGCGCCGCCGCCGGCTGGGCGAGCAGCGTCCGCGCCGCCTGATCGGGGTGCAGAAAATCCTCCCGGTACTTGCCGAAGCGGCGCGTCGTCCCCAGCGCCAGATGGCAATCGGCCAGGGCGCTCGGCAGATCGGCATAAATTCGCGCCCCCTCCAGGATCGGGGCGGCCTTCACCGCCATCCGCCGCGCTTCGTCCGCCAGGTGATCGACCTGCGGATTGACCAGGCGCAGGTCGGAGAAAGCGAAGTTCATCATCGCCCGCGCCACCGAGCCGATGTTCAGGGCGCCCTGCGGTTCGACCAGCACGACACAGAGATCGGGCGCCACCGGGGCCATTTGGGAATCAGCCATCAGTCGAGATCTCCGAGGAGGGTCTGCACCAGAGCGACGCCGACGATGGCGGCGGTTTCGGTGCGCAGGATGCGCGGGCCGACGGAAACCGGCAGAAAGCCGAGGCGCCGGGCGTCTTCGGCCTCCTCCGGCGCGAATCCTCCTTCCGGACCGACGAGCAGAGCGACGCGATGCGGGCGCGCGCCGCGCACCGCTTCCGCCAGGCTCCAGCCGGCCTCCCCCTCGTAAAGCATCAGTTTCAGATCAGCGCTGGCGACGCCATAAGTCATCTCGTCCCAGGAGAGCACCGGAAACAGCTCGGGAACCAGCGCCCGCCGGCACTGCTTGGCCGCCCGCAGGACGATGTCCGGCCAGCGGTGCGATTTTTTCTGTCCGGCGTCGCGCTCCTCCAGGGTTATGGACCGGTCACTGGTGTAAGGGAGGATGCGGGTGACGCCGAGTTCCGTCGCCTTCTGCAGGATCAGCTCGAAACGCTCCTTTTCCGGCAGCGCCTGGCAAAGATCGATGGCCAGCGGGCTCTCCGGCGACCGGGAGAAGCGCTGGAAGGGGGTGACGGCGGTGAAGGACGGGGTTTGCTCGCTCAGGCGGGCGCGGTAGAAGATCTGGTGCGGATCGACGACGGTGACGATGTCGCCGGGGCGCGCCCGCCAGCAGTCCAGGGCGGCGACGGCGGCGGCATCGAGGACGATCGGCTCTTCCAGGCGGGGGACGGCGCTCAAACGGATGAGGCTCTTCGCCCCGCCGTTATTGACGCATCCCCGGGGCAAATCCGGCCTCCCGGTATTGGGCGAAGCGGCGGCGGGCGGCGGCCGCCAACTCCTCATCGTAGACTTCGGCGAAGTCGATCACCTCCTCGAACTGGCGAAGGAAGTCGAGGGAGCACGGCTTGCCGAGGATCAGCACCCGCGCCCCGTTCGGATTGCTTTCTTCCGCCACGATGGCCACCGGCTCATCCAGGCAGTCGACGGCGCCGTTGGCGAAGGCGTGTGGGATGAAGGAGCCCTTCTTCCACGCCCAGAGAAAGCGGTCGAGAGTTACCCCCTGGTTGGCGTCGATCACCGTGATCAGCACCCGCCTGCCTCCCTGGAAGAAGTCCTCCGCCAGCTCGCAGATATGCCTGGCCTTCTCCTGCTTGTGCAGTTTGATGAATTCGACCTTCGGCATCAGCGCGCCGACGCGGCGCCCAGGTCGATGGCGCGCTCGTTAAGGGGAATGAAGCGGTGGTTGCGCTCCGGCAGCACCTTCGTCAGCGCCTTCTTCAGGGAAGAGAAAGCGACCGGCTGGTGTTTGGCGAGGTAGGCGCCGATGGCGATCATGTTGAGCATGCGCGCATCGCCGAGTTCGAGGGCCATCTGGTTCAGGGGCAGGCGCAGGATGTCCAGATCGGCGCGGCGCTTCTCCCCTTCCTCGATCAGCGAGCTGTTGAGCAGGCAGAAGGCGCCGGGCTTGAAGCGGCCGATGTGACCGTCGAAGGAGGTTTGATTGAGAATAATCCCGGCGCTCGGATTGCCGATCACCGGCGAGCCGACCTCCTCGTCGGAGACGACCACGGTGCAGTTGGCCGCGCCGCCGCGTTTCTCCACCCCGTAGGAAGGATAGTAGCTGACGTTCTTCCCTTCGAGGATGCCGGCATAGGCCAGCAGGTTGCCGATGACCAGAATCCCCTGGCCCCCGAAACCGGTCATGAAAATATCATGCGTCACCCGCTTAACCCCTTTCCTTAAAGGTGCCCAGCTTGAAATACGGAATCATCTCGCTTGCGACCCGCTCGTTCGCCGCCAGGGGATTCATCCCCCAGTTGGTCGGACAGGTGGCGAGAACCTCGACGAAGGCGAAGCCCTTCTTCTCGATCTGGTACTCGAAGGCCTTCTTGATCGCCTTGCCGGCGGCGAGGATGTTCTTCGGACTGTTCACCGCCACCCGCACCGAATAGGCGGTGCCGTCGAGGGCGGCGATCACCTCGGCCATGCGCATCGGATAGCCGTCCATGGCGACGTCGCGCCCCTCGGGTGAGGTCAGGGTGCGCTGCCCCGGCAGGGAGGTCGGAGCCATCTGGCCGCCGGTCATGCCGTAGGTGGTGTTGTTGACGAACAGGACGGTGAAGAGCTCGCCGCGGTTGGCGGCGTGAATGATCTCGCTGGTGCCGATGGCGGCCAGATCCCCATCCCCCTGGTAGGTGAAGACGACATCGTCGGGACGGGCGCGCTTGACCCCGGTGGCGACCGCCGGCGCGCGACCGTGCGGCGCCTCGACCACGTCGATGTCGAAGTATTCGTAGAGAAAGACGCTGCAGCCGACGGAGGCGACGCCGATCGTCTGCTGCTGCACGCCGAAGTGGTCCATGGCGTCGGCGGCCAGGCGATGGATCAGGCCGTGCTGGCAGCCGGGGCAAAAATGGGTGGCGACGTCCTTGAGGGAGACGGGGCGCGCGAAAACCGGTTTCATGTCAGGCCCCCTTTCCATAATGTTTTTGAATCTGCGCGAAGAGCTCTTCCGGCGTCGGCAGGGAGCCGGTTCCGGGCGGACGGCCGTAGAAGGCGACGTCCGCGTCGCGCGCCACCGACAGACGCACGTCCTCGACCATCTGACCGGTGGAGAGTTCGACGCACAGCACCTTCTTGCAGTTGGCGGTCGCCGCGGCGAAGGCCTCCTCCGGGAAGGGGAACAGCGTGATCGGGCGCAGAAAGCCGACTTTGAGCCCGGCGGCGCGCGCCATCTCCACCGCGCTCCTGGCGATGCGGGCGGCGCTGCCGAAACCGGTGACAACCAGTTCGGCGTCGTCGAGGCGCCTGGCCTCGCTGCGCTGCTCCTTCGCTTTGAGATCCTCGGCGCGGCGCCAGAGTTTCCAGTTGTGCGCCTCCAGCTCCCCCTCGCCCAGGTAGAGGGACTTGACGATGCGCTGATCCGGGCGCCCCCGCTTGCCGGTCACCGCCCACTCTTTGGCGGGAAGATCGGCCGGGGGGACGTACGGCGTGCACTCCAGCGCCTCCTTCATCTGCCCGACCAGGGAGTCGGCGAGCAGCACCGCCGGCATGCGATAGCGGTCGGAGAGATCGAAGGCGAGGATGGTCAGGTCGTACATTTCCTGCACCGAGGCCGGGGCGACGACGATGGTGCGGTAGCCGCCGTGTCCGCCGGTCTTCACCGACTGGAAGTAGTCGGCCTGGGAGGGGTCGATGCCGCCGAGGCCGGGGCCGGAGCGGCAGATATTGACGATCAGCCCCGGCAGCTCGCTGCCGGCCATGTAGGAGATCCCCTCCTGTTTGAGGCTGATGCCGGGGCTGGAAGAGGAGGTCATGGCGCGAAAGCCGCAGGCGCTGGCGCCCAGCAGCATGTTGATCGAAGCGATTTCGCTCTCGGCCTGGATGAAGGTGCCGCCCAGCTTGCGCAGCTCCCCGGACATGTAGGCGGGAATGTCGCTCTGCGGCGTGATCGGATAACCGAAGTAATAGCGGCAGCCGGCGGCCAGCGCCCCCATGGCGACGGCGATATTGCCGGCGACGAGCAGACGTTCGCTCATGACTCCTCCCCTTTCTCCTCGCGCCAGACAGTGATCGCCACGTCGGGACACATCTGCGCGCACAAAGCGCAGGAGGTGCATTTACGCAGATTTTCCTCGGTGATGACAGCGGGGAGGAATCCCTGCTTGCTGATCGTGTCGCTGAGGACGATCAGTTGCCGCGGGCAGGCGATCGTGCAGAGCGCGCACCCTTTGCAGCGGGCTTCGTCGATAACAATCCTGGGCACTGGGAGATCCTTTTCCGGGAGTTTGTTCAAAAGGTGAAATTTAGCAGATGGCGGGGGGAACGGTCAACGGGGGAATTCGAATCCATTCGGAAGCGATCAAAGCGTCAGCCCCTGCGCCGCGCACCACTGACGCAGCCGCGTCTCGATCTGCTGTCCCTCGAAAACCTGCCAGCTCTCCAGCATCTGCTCGCGGCGCAGCAGATCCTTGACGTTGCGAAACGCTCCCGACCGGGCGAAGAGCGCCTCGACCCGCGCCAGCAGCGGCGGACAGTGGCTGCGGACGAATTCGATCACCAGCGGCTTGCCCGGGTCGAGTTCCTGCCGGGTGGGAATCCGCAGGTAATCGGGGTCGGTTTCCCACCCCGCCGGCCGCTCGTCGAAACCGGCCTTGACCGAGGCGAGAAAAACCTCGCCGGTGCTCCGCCGCACGGCGGCGCTCCGTTCGCCGGGCGGGGCGTTGCTGACGTAATGAAAGGCGTCGTCGATGGCGTCAAAGGACATGTGGGGGCTCCAGGGTGAGGGGCGGCGTGCGCGGTTTTACCGTCGAGAATCTAGCACGGATCGTCCGGAGAGGACAGCCGATTGCCGATGCGGTGCGCCTTTTTGCCAAATGGACGAGCGGTACGAAAACCCCGAATCGGGAGATGACGCAGAGGCCTTTCATCCGCGCCCATCGGCGACAGTTATCGATGGATGCTTTTCCTTGTCCTTTGCTGGTTGAGGCTGTATTTTGGTCGATATCTGGTTGGGTTTATTCATTCGACCTGCTATTTGCCCATCGGGAGGACTGACATGTTCATCAGCAGAGGAATCGTAGTCGTATTGTTTTTGACGATTTCCATTTTGAGCGGTTGTGGCGGCGGGGGTGGAGGCTCCAACCATGACGGCGGGACGACTTCATTCACCCTTTCAGGTACTGCGATCGTCGGCCCTGGGGTCACCGCGGACAGCGACGTGAACGACCCAGAGGCGCCCTTTGCCAGCAACGATACGCCGGATGGGGCCCAAAGTGCTTCCAATCCGGGTACGATCATCGGCTATGCATCCAGTGTCGGGGCCGGACCAGCCGGCAGTCGCTTTGCCACAACGGCTGACCTATTCGATGCTTATCAGGTTGCGCTTGCAGCAGGGCAAGTGGTGAGTTTGGAAGTGTCGGAATGGGTTGATGCCACGCCGGGATCCATCGATCTCGATCTTTTTCTCTACGATGCCAGCCTGAATCCTATCGCGTCGTCGGAGGGCGTCGGACCGTTCGAATCCCTGGTGGTCCCCGCTAGCGGAAATCATTTCGTGGTGGTGGAAGCCTTTGCCGGTGCGAGCAATTATCGGATTAACATCGGGGTCACTTCAACCACTGCAGCGGCGGAATCGCATCGGCTGAGCCGACTGGATGACTTCATGATCGGTGAAGCGATCGTTACGATGAAGAGCAGCGGCAAGGGATTATCGGCGCTGACCATGGCGCGCGCCGATGCAACGGTCGCTTCCGGGGATGCAGGGAGAGCTTTGCTGGTTCGTTTGGACGATGTTAAGGCATTGTCTGCGGGCGTTGCCGGGGAACAGTTTCTTGACCCGTGGTCAAATCGTCCCGTGCCCCCCGCGCAGGCAGCCAAAGCCCAAACTGTCCGGGCGGTTAAAGCGCTGCGCAGCTCGCCGGATGTCGCATCGGCGGGGCTCAATTATATTCTCAAGCCCATGGCTGTACCGAACGATCCCCTCTATCATTTTCAGTGGCACTATCCCATGATCAAACTGCCCGAAGCGTGGAACATCACTTTCGGCGCCCGTGCCGGCGATCCTGTTGTCGTCGCCGTAGTCGATACGGGGGTGGTCCTGGCGCACCCGGATCTGCAAAATCAATTGGTGGCTGGCTACGATTTTATCCGTAACCCATCGATTTCGCGGGATGGCGATGGCATCGACGCCAATCCGGACGATCCCGGAGACCTCAGCAACCAAAATGCCAGCAGTTGGCATGGTACGCATGTGGCCGGCACCATTGCCGCCGGTACGAATAACGACCTGGGGGGGGCCGGCGTGGCCGGCGGCGCGAAGATAATGCCGATCCGGGTTTTGGGCAAGGGCGGCGGAACGGGTTATGACATATTGCAAGGCATTCTTTTCGCGGCCGGGCTGGCCAACGATTCTAAAACCTTTCCGTTGCAAAAAGCCGATATCATCAACTTAAGCCTGGGGGGATCAAACTTTGATCAGGCCACCCAGGATGCTGTCACCGCCGCCCGTGCCGAGGGGGTGATCGTCATTGCGGCTGCCGGAAATGCCAATACTTCCGCACCGTCCTATCCGGCAGCCTACACCGGGGTGGTTTCCGTCAGCGCCGTTGGCATAACAGGAGAGAAATCATCCTTTTCCAACTACGGAACAACCATCGATATCGCCGCGCCCGGCGGAGATTTTGGCAGCGATATCAATCAGGATGGCTATTCCGACGAGATTTTGAGCACGGTGATTGACGAACCGGGTGGTGTCAAACAGTTTTCCTATGCATTTATGTCCGGGACCTCGATGGCTTCTCCACACGTAAGCGGCGTTGCGGCCCTGATGAAAGCTGTTGCGCCGGCCTTGACTCCAACCGACTTCGACAATCTGCTCGCCAATGGTTCCCTGACGGACGAGATCGGCAGTGTCGGACGCGACGATCTGTACGGGTACGGTCTGGTAAACGCCCAAAAGGCGGTGTCCGCCGCCCAGACCCTGGCTGGTGGATCCATCAGCCTTCCGTTGCTTTCGGCAGTCCCCGCGCGGCTCGACTTTGGCGTCGGCGATGCGGAAAAGACCCTCAAAATCGTCAATGTCGGGGGCGGCAGTTTGACCATCGATTCTTTGAGCGAAGATGCTCCCTGGCTGTCGGTGGTCCCTGCTGCTGTCGATGGCAGCGGCTTAGGGGGTTATCTGGTGCGTGTCGACTGTAGCGGCCTGGCCGAAGGTGTATATTCCGCCAGCATCGTCGTAACCAGTTCGGCGGGAAATAGCAGTATTCCCGTGACAATGGATGTTCCTGGCGCCCCTCAGGTCAGCAACGCCGGACGCATCTACTTCTTACTGATCGATCCGCAACTTGGCGACGCCACTTATCAAACCGAAGCGAACCCGAGCAACGGCAGCTATCCCTTTAGCTTCACGGCGGTGGCGACCGGCGATTATCGCCTGATCGCCGGGAGCGATATGAACAACGATGGCTTCATTTGCGATCCCGGTGAAAGCTGTGGGGTCTGGCCAACAATGGGGCTTCCGCAGACCATTTCGGTGACCTCTTCGCGCAACGATTTGACCCTGACCATCAACCAACCCGGATCCTTTTCCGCAAACCTCGCCACAACAAATCGGGAATGGCGAGGTTATCCTCTGCGTTCAAAAACCTCTGACAAGGAGAGCAGATAAACCCCTGTTCACGCGATGTGGTGGCATCGCCTGGCTTTCGGGTGTGCGCTTCTGCGCTTTACGAAAAACCCGAATCTGGTCCACAGATGACGCAGATGAACACAGATTTTTAAACCAAGCTGTTTTGCCTTATCTGTGCCATCCTGTGGATGATGTTTTTCCTTACCTCTTGCTGGCCGAGGCTAAAACCGCTGCCGCATCTCGGCCAGCATATCGAGCATGGCTGACTGCTCTTCCGGGGTGGCCTCGAAGAAGGAGGCGATGTGCCGGCGTGGGGCGATCAGGCTGTGGCCGGGGGTGACGGGAAAGGCGTCGGGGAGGGCCAGGGCGTGTTCGTTGGCGAGGATGATTTTGGGGTCGTCTGGGGTGCAGAAGGGGCAGGAGGTCATGGCAATCGGCTCAACCGGCGATGGAGAAAAACGGCCACATCCATCCACCCCTTCATTCGGCATCAAGGGAAAAGCTGCTTCAAAATCTCATCCCTCGTGAGCCCGTGGTGTACTGCGATGTCGGCGATAATGGCGGCAAGGGTGCCGACTTTAAGCGGGTTGTGAGCAGGGATCGTGATGTGGTGTTCGCCGGTTGGAGTGGTGGCGGTCAGCCTGAGGTGGCTGCCTGTCTGGCGGGTGATCTGGTAATCGATATTGCCCAGGGCTTTCGCCAGCGCATTCCCGCTAAGGTCGCGCGGGAGCTTCATACCGCAAGAACTTCCTCGTGGACAAAATGCAGGCGAATCATTTTCGGCATCTGATCGGGGTCGAAATGACACGCGACAGCGTCCCGGACGTTCGCATGCAGTTCGGCAAGATCCTCGGCCTCGGTGAAAAGAGATTCGCCGAGCGCCCTGGCGGAATATCCCCCTTCCGGTGCTTCTTCGACCAGGAAAATGATTTCGTTCATGGCCACCTCCTTGAGCGGCAATCTTAGCAAAGTATGCGGGATGAGGCAAAAAATCTTTTCTTTGGCTGGAACCGGGCGGCGTAGTTTAAATTTCAATTTTTCAGGAATCACCCTTTCTATTAGAATGTCCGAAAATCAGCCCGACCCAAGTTTTTCCCGACCCCAAGTTTGCTATCTCAACCTGCTGGACAGCGAGAATTTGCCCACCGACAACCGGCTTGTCCGAAAAAACGAGGACGCCATCCCGCCCTTTGGATTTATAGATCTTCTCGGCTGAGGCGGGGAATGAAAGAGAGGCTGCCAGCAGGCAAGAGGCAGTAACACGGATACTCAATCGCATAAGCCCCCTTCCTCGTCTCATTCTTTCTTTGATCTTCGATATCCGACCGGCTCCACGTCGCGGCAACGCTGCTCCAGCTGGTGGGCGATCCTCAGAATTGACTGCTCTGAGAGAGGTGCGCTTCGATCCATTGGTTTTGAGAGAAAGGCAGGGGTTTTGCCGCTGTAAACCAACACGCTCCCAGGCTTGGTCCGTTCGACGAACCAACCCGGAAGGGCCAGCGCCGGACGAACTGAAATAGATTCTCCAACAGCGCTACTCAGCCATTTCTGCAGCCAATCGGCTTGGCGTCTGGCCTGCTCAAGTGGCTCCTTCTCGTGCCAGTCGGGAAAGCGTAGAATCTGCCCGTCATAGATCACCGTCGCATCGACACTTCCACGCCGTTTGTCCGGTTTCATTCGTCCTTTCGTCTCCACGGCATAAACGCCCCCGGGGCCGACGACCACATGATCGATATTGAAATTCTCCGCAGGGAAATCATGGAAAACCCGACAACCGTGCGCCATGAGATTATTCAGCTCCTGGCCGACAGCCAATTCGGCATCCAGCCCCAGGTAGAGATTCCGCCGATGCTTCAGCAAACGGTAGAGGCGGCGTGTTGCCCATGCGACCAGCAGCAGGAAAAAAAGGTAGACCAGCGGGAGCTGCCAGAGCGGAACTTTCTTGTCATGGGCATAGGACAAGATCTGCAGAACCAGAAGGGGCGGAATGCAGGTGGCGAAAAGAACCATGAGAGAGTTCCCTATCTCATCCGAAACGGTCTCCAACTCCCCGCGCAAGGATTCGCCCGGGCTTCGCAGCAAATGGCTGGTCAAAGGTGATCGCCTCCCGCGGCGGCTCCTGCGGAAAATAACAAGAGTCATTGCAAGGGCGGCAATCATCGGCAAAAGGACCAAGGCGCCAAATAGCAACATTGCAGGGCTGACCATGCGCAATCCTCACAGGTTCAAATATATTGGTATTACAATCGCCACTCCCGCCGATGTTCGGCGAGATACTGCTGGGCCGGCCAAAGGTCGCGATCATGGGGCGGGATAATCCCCCGGCCGGCAAGGGTTTGCAGAAAGCCCGGCACGTTGGGGTCAGCGGCGATCTGACGCGAGGTGATGACGTTAAAATTATCGGAGACACCCATCATCCCCTCGTCAAAAGCCCAATGGCAAAGTTTGCACAGGGCCATGCCATTGCGGATGTCGTCGTTCTGGCTTTTGCTCCAGGGGACGATATGGGCGGCATCGACCACGGTGTGCTGTTCCGGCGTGATGATCCGCACCCCGCACAGGGCGCAGCGGTGGTCGTAGGCCTTGACCACAATACGGCGGAAGCCCTGGTCGCGGGCGGCCGGGCGGTAGTTGTCGGCCTCGACGATCTCTTTCACCAAAGGAAGATGGGATTTTTCCTCCAGCAACCGGCTGTAGTCAAACGCCTCGCGGTTGATGACCGACTGCTCCCGCAGCAGCGCCGCGGCCTCGGGCGAGAAGCAGGACTGCAGCAGCGCTTCCCGCAGGGCCTCTCTCCCCTCCCCGCTCTGCATGATGTGGAACAGCCCCTCGTCCAGCTTTGCGCCCAGGGCGTGCTTGCGCAGGTAGGTGACGGAGGAGGTGTTGTTGATGATCGCCGGGGTAATGGTCGTGCCCTGTTGGGGCACCAGCTCCCAGAACGGTTCCCGGTCGAGACGGGAGAAGGGGAAGGCGATGCTGCTGGTCTGGCCGAGGGGGATAATCCGTCGCCAGTAGAGGTTGAACAGCTCGTTGAGTTCGA
>JBAYQP010000036.1:0-27826 GCA_041677125.1 Desulfuromonadales bacterium
CATTTCAGTTCTCACGCACGGCGGTTTCCAGAGCCGCCTTGAGCCGGCGAATCTCCTGCCCCGCCGCTTGCAGGCGCTCGCTGACGATACGGGTTACCCCCATCAGCACCTTGCTGGCGACCATCGGGTGTTTGCGCACCGTCTCCAATAAATCCGCGCGGAACAGGCCGATCAATTCCGAATTTTCCTGCACCCGAACCGATGCGGTGCGCAAAGCCGGGGCGGTAAGGGTCGTTTCGCCGAAAAAATCTCCCGGTCCAAGCACCGCCAGCTCCGATTCCCGGCCGTTTTTTTCGCGGATGAAGATGCGCACGCCGCCGCTGCGGATGACATACATCCCCGAGCCCGGATCGCCTTCTTCGAAGACAATTTCGCCCTCTTTATAGCGGCGACTATGAACCAGCGATTCGACGACAGCCAGTTCGCGGCCCTTGAGTTCGGCGAACACCGGTACGGTCTTTAAAAACCAGGAGAGGGAATCCTCCTCCCGCCGGCGAAAAATGTTGCTCCATAAGGGATTCACGACATAACTCCAGGAAACCGGGACTTGGATTGGGAAATAAAAAAACAACGGTTGATTATACCATCAGGGCCAACGAAGACCAGAAAAATCGCGTCTCCCGACAGGCCGATCGCTACCGGCGCGAGGGTCGTTACCGGAAAACTTCTGGTTCCGTATCGTCGACCTGGGTTATCCTTTGGCGATGTTCGAATTCGATCCGAAAAAATTCTCCACCGGCTGCGGCGTTTATCTCATGAAAGGTGGCGACGACGGCGCGGTGCTCTATGTCGGCAAGGCGAAAAACCTGCGCAGCCGCTTGCGCACCTATTTCGCCACCAGCGGTGGCGACGGGCGGGCGCATATCCGCTTTCTCCTCTCCCGGGTGCGCGAGATCGAGACGATCCTCACCGATACGGAGAAGGAGGCGCTGCTGCTGGAAAACACCCTGATCAAGAAGTACCGCCCCCGCTACAACATCAATCTGCGCGACGACAAGACGTACGTGTCGCTGCGCCTTGATCCGCGCGAGGAATTTCCCCATCTGCAGATCACCCGCCGGGTGCGCCGCGACGGCGCCCTCTATTTCGGACCCTACTCCTCGGCCGGCGCGGTGCGCGAAACGCTGAAAGAAATCTACCGCATCTTTCCCTTGCGGCACTACCCCCTGGCCCATTGCCGGCGACGCAGCCGGCCCTGTCTGTTTCACCAGATCGGCCAATGCAGCGCCCCCTGCCACGGCGCCATCAGCGCCGCCGATTATGGAGAACTGGTCAAGGGAGTGGTCGCTTTTCTCGCCGGCCGGGAAAAGGAGGTTCTCGATCTGCTGCGACAGCGGATGACGGCGGCGGCGGCGCAGATGCGTTTCGAGGAGGCGGCGCGCCGGCGCGACCAGATCCGCGCCATCGAGCAGACGGTGGAAAAACAGAAGGTGTCCGAGGCCGGCGGCGGCGATCAGGACGTGCTCGGATTGCACCGCGAGGGGGGCGAGGTGGAGGTGGCCCTGCTTTTTATCCGTCAGGGCAAATTGATCGGCCACCGCAGTTATCCTCTGGAATGGCGGATGGACGAGGGCGAACTGCTTTCCTCCTTTCTGCAGCAGTATTACGGACGCGAGGTGTTCATCCCCGACCAGTTGCTTCTGCCCTTTCTCCCCGAGGACGCCGAAACAATCGGCGAATGGCTCTCCGAGCGCAAAGGGAAAAAGGTGCAGGTTCTCGCTCCGCAACGCGGCGGCCGGGTGCAGCTGGTGGTCATGGCAGTGCGCAACGCCGTGGAGGCCTTTCGCGAACGGGGAAGTCGGCGCGAGGCGCGGCAGGGGGTTTTGGAGGAAATTCGCGAGAAGATGCACCTGGCGCGCCTGCCGCGCCGGGTGGAATGTTTCGATATTTCAAACGTGCAGGGAAATTTCAGCGTCGGCAGCATGGCGGTGCTGTGCGATGGGGAGCCGGCCCGGGGGGAGTACCGCCACTTCCGCATCCGCACGGTGACCGGCAGCGACGACTTCGCCTCCTTGTACGAGGTGCTCAAGCGGCGCCTCGTTCGCGGAATCGCCGAAGAGCAGCTGCCCGACTGCATCCTCATCGACGGCGGCAAGGGGCAGCTCTCGGTCGTCACCACGGTGTTGACGGAGTTGGGGCTTGGCGAACGAATCGACGCGGTCGGCATCGCCAAAAGCCGGGTGCTGGCCAATGTGCGGGGCAAAGCGGTGGAGCGCAGCGAAGAGCGTTTTTTTCTCCCCGGACGTAAAAATCCGGTATTGCTGCGCGGCGGCTCGCCCGCCCTGTTCATGCTGGAACGGCTGCGCGACGAGGCGCACCGCTTCGCCATCACCTACCACCGCAAGCTGCGCGGCAAGGCGGCTTTGCAGTCGCCACTGGAGGAGATCCCCGGTGTCGGGCCGTCCCGCCGCCGCGCCCTGCTGAAACACTTCGGCAGCCTGAAGAAGGTCCGCGAGGCGAGCCGGGAAGAGCTCCTCGCCGTTCCCGGCCTGCCGCAAACCCTCGCCGAAACGATCTTCACCGCCCTGCATTCCGGCCGTGATTGGTGATTGGTGATCCGTCACCCGTCACAAGCGCCGACAAAAAATAAAAAACGCAGAAAAAAAGCCTCCGGCTGTTGCGCCGGAGGCTTTCGGATTCCGAATTCAGAATGGTCTTTATTCGACCTTTATTTTGGCGTCCTCAACGATGACGGCGTATTTGTAGCCGTAGCCGAAATCCTTATCGGTGGTCAGCTTGCCGGTGACCAGGACAGTGTCGCCCACTTTGACGGTTTCGCTGGTGGTGACGGTCAGATCGTTGGCATCGGCCGCGCCGGTGCCGTCCTGCACATGCAGCCAGTTTTTGCCCATGATCTCCGGGCTGAACTTGACAACTTTGCCGCGCACGACGACGTCCTTGCCCGCCAATTTATCTTTGCCGGTGAAAATTTCGCCGACGGTTGCGCCGCCTTCAGCCTTTTTCAGGCCGGAGAAATCGACATCGGCAGCCTTGTTTTGAACCGGCGGATGCCCTTGCGGCATTCCGGCGTCGGCTTGCATCGCCTGCGCGCCGCCGACCAGAACGGTATCGACGAAATAGATTTTTTCGAAGGTGCGGTCAAGGGTTTTGCTGTGGTGCTCGGTCATCAGCATCCCCTCCGGAACCACTACCGGGTCGCCGATGGCGACGGCGAATTCGGGGGCGGCCGCCCAGATTTTTTCCGATCCGGTGTCGACCTGCACATAGGTGTAGCCGCCGGCATTCATCGTTTCGACAACATTGCCGGTTTTTCCGGCTGCGGCCGGGGCGGCTTGGGCGTTGGCTGGTTTTTCGGCCACTTGCGGGGTTTGCTCTTTACAGCCGACAATCAGGGCCAAGGAAGCCATAACGAAGATGATCTGTTTTTTCACGAAAATTCCTCCAAATGCTTTGATATGGGCGGGCGCGAACCCGACCGGGGTTGGACGGGCTGAAAATCGTGAAACAATAGCATACTTCCGAAGGCCAATACAATACCTCACAGACCCTATTGTTAAAAAATTTTATTTTCCAGCGCGCCCTGCCAACAATCCTTTCTCAGCGACGCAGTTTTTTTTAATTGATCTGGACTTGCATGGGTTCAGCTGGTATTTTTTACGGCACCGTATACGAACAAACCTGCCTCTATATCCATGATGAGCAAAGGAGAACGCAAGATGGGCGACAAGGTGCATTTCAGCGAACTCGGTCTGGTAAATACCCGGGACATGTTCAGCAAAGCGGTCAGCGGCGGCTACGCCATCCCGGCCTACAACTTCAACAATCTTGAGCAATTGCAGGCCATCGTCACCGCCTGCGCCGAAACCGGTTCGCCGGTCATTGTGCAGGTGAGCAAGGGTGCGCGCAATTATGCCAACGAAACGATGCTGCGCTACATGGCGATGGGAGCGGTCAAGATGGCCCGGGAGATGGGAGCGAATATCCCCATAGCCCTGCATCTGGACCACGGCGACACCCTTGAACTGTGCAAATCCTGCGTCGATTCGGGATTTTCCTCGGTGATGATCGACGGTTCGCATCTGCCCTATGCCGAAAATATCGCCTTGACCCGACAGGTCGTCGAGTATGCCCATGCCCATGATGTCACCGTCGAGGGAGAACTCGGGGTGCTGGCAGGCATCGAGGATGAGGTGGTCGCCGAGAAATCGACCTACACCCGTCCGGAGGAAGTTGAAGATTTCGTCAAAAAGACCGGGGTCGATTCCCTCGCCATTTCCATCGGCACCAGCCACGGCGCGTTTAAATTCAAGATCAAGGAAGGGGAAGTGGTTCCCGAGTTGCGCTTCGACATTCTAAAAGAGATCGAGCGGCGCATTCCCGGCTTCCCCATCGTCCTGCACGGCGCTTCCAGCGTCGTCCAGGAATACGTGCATCTCATCAATCAGTACGGCGGCAAAATGGAAGGGGCGGTCGGCATTCCCGAGGAGCAGTTGCGCCAGGCGGCGGCCAGCGCCGTTTGCAAGATCAATATCGATTCCGACGGACGGCTGGCAATGACCGCCAAAATCCGCGAGCACCTGACGAAAAACCCCGGGGAATTCGATCCGCGCAAATACCTGGGGGATGCGCGCAAGGAACTGGTCAAACTGATCAAGCACAAAAACCAGGCCGTTCTCGGCAGCGCCGGCCGGGCCTGAGAGATTTAGCGCATCGGTGGCAAGGGACCGCGGGGATGCTCGCGGTCCCTTTTTTATGTCCGAAAAACTGACCTTTATGGTCAACTATTCTCCCATTTGCTATAATTTTGCCAGGGCGAAAGGGGACAGCACTCCCGCGGGGAAGTCGGGCTTCCCGTTGCCAAACCACAGAGGGTGCGAAAAAATATGAACAAACATCCGAATGAGTTCACTCGCAGACTGATCCACAACTATTTTGATAAACGCAAGCTGGAAGTGGTCGTCAATGCCGTCGATCAGGGCTACGTCATCTTTTTTCGTCACTTCAGCGCCACCGAGGCCTGCAACATCAATGACCCATCCGGGCGCCTGCTCTACGACGATTTCCAGGATCTGTGGCGCCTGTACTGGATGAGCGGGCATCTTCGCTGGCACCTTTACGATCGCTATCCGCAGATCTCTCCGGCGCTGGACGAAATGCTCAGTGAACATGCCGGAGACTTGTTCCGCAAGGTTTTATAGGGGACGCCGTGCAGATTGTCGGGCGAAGAACAAAAAAACTCCCCTCGCAGGTGCATAAGGGGAGTTCGGAAGTTATGGTGCGCCGGCGGCGGGCAGGAGTCAGGGTGCGGATTCTGTCGTTTCGGGAAAGGACGCCTCAACAGGCATTTTCTCGCCGTTGCGCTCAATTCCCAGGATCATGCGGTCGCCGGGACGCTTCTGGCGGACGGCGTAGACCACATCCAAGCTTTCCGTTACCGGAACGGCATCGACGGAGAGAACGCGATCTCCTTTCAGCAGACCGCTTTCCGCCGCCACCGAATCGGGCAACACCCCTTCCACCAGAACTTCGCCGGTGGCGTTTTCGTTGAGCATGACGCCCAGGCGCACCGGCGGCTCCTCCAGGCTTTCATAGCGGGTGTGAACAAGAAAATGGTAGGGAACCATCGGAAACGAGGGCGTCTCCACATCCATCAAACGGTCCTGTTTATCGGCTGGTATCTCGATTTCCGTTGCGCCGACCAGGCTGTAGGAAATCGGCAGACGGCGAAAAACCCGCCGCGGGATGCCAAAGCCGTGGCGAACGTGATTGCCGCCGGCGACGACCACCATACGCACCTGTTCCCGGCCTTGCAGGTAACCGGCGATATTGGCCGCCATCGTTTCGTCCCACAAGGTCTGCACCCGTAAAAAGCCCTCCATATTGCCTCCCCCATGGGCATGGCCGCCGTAAATGCTCGCGGTCAACGCCTTCTGATACGGATCGGCCAGGTCGAGTTCGGGGATCGCCGCCTGTTCTGCCGGCGAGAGTTCGGCGACCGGACTTCCTCCGACCGCCTTGACCAGGGATTTTTCCGCATTCAGGGCGACGATGGGGATCCGGTTTTCCCGGGCGAAGAGCAGGAGATCCCGGTAGTACGCGAAATCCAGCCGCCAGTTCCGGTTCCAGGCCGAGTCCTTGAGGAATTGCTTCTCCGTCAGTACGCCGGTCACCCAGCCGTTGAGAGCCGCCTGCTGCGACGGCACGAACATCTCCATCCCCAGCGCCACCTGCCCGGGCCAGCGCGCGTGCATTGCCCGAAGAACCGCGAGTTCCAGGCGGTGCGACGCCGGATTGTCATGGGTTTCGCCAACATAGGCGATGCGCGAATCGGCGACCACTTGCAGCATCTGCTCTTCACTGACGAAGATTCCCGTCGGCAGATGCAGGATATCGCCGACGACCGGCGGCCGGGAGGGAGGATACGGGGTTTCTGGATGGCCGAGGGTGGCGGGCGGGGCGGGTTGGCCCGAAGCACAGGCGGACATCAGGACTCCGGTGAGCATGAGCGGCAGAAAACGGCTGAGAAGGGTCATGACATCCTTTTCCGAAGGTGCGCCGAATCAGAAGATATTTTTTGAGTAGAAGATCTCGGTCATTTCCTGTTTGAGACTTTTCTTGATCCGCGTCCGCTCCTCATCGGTGAAGTCCGAGGAGGCGGCGGCGAACAGGTAATTGTCGAGATTGAAATCCTTCAGCAGCATCTTGGTGTGAAACAGGTTCTCCTGGTAGATATTGATGTCCACCGTCTGGTACAGATCGAGAATCATCTTGTCGACCCACTGTTGAATCGAAAAAATGCGGTGATCGATGTAATGCTTGTGCCCCTTGACGTCGCGGGTAAACCCCCGCACTTTGTAATCGAGCAGGACGATATCCGATTCGAAGGAGCGGATCAGATGATTCAGCGCCTTCAGCGGACTGATCTTGCCGCAGGTGGAGATATCGACATCGACCCGGAAGGTGGAAACCCCGGTGCGGGAGTCGGTTTCTGGGTAAGTGTGGATGCACAGATGGCTCTTGTCAAGGTGCGCCAAAGCCATTTCCGGCTTCGGATCGACGGGCTCCTCGGCGATCAGCACCGTAACGCTGGCCCCCATCGGATCGTAATCCTGACTGGCGACATTGAGGATGTTGGCGCCGATGATGTCGGCCACCTCGTGCAGAATATCGACCAGGCGCTGCGAGTTGTATTCCTCGTCGATATACTCCAGATACTCCTTGCGCGCCTGCGGCGAGCGGGCGTAACAGACGTCGTAGATATTGAACGACAGCGTCTTGGTCAGATTATTGAAACCGCGCAGCTTCAGTTTGCGCGGCTGCCGCCGGCTGTTGCGGGGGCCCTTCTTTTTCGCCATTTTTGCCATCCTTCACAATCCTTTCCCTCTACTTATCTGGCCAGCGCCCAAACCTGCCAATTTAACCACAGGCCACCGCTCCGGGACAAGAAAATCCTGCATGCATGGCTGAACGGTTGAAGTTGGCGCGGATGGCTTTGACGGTGATGCCCATGCCGACGCCGCCCGTGGCGCGCGTCGAAGACCACCCTCGACCCTCTCCACCGAAGCGATATTTCCACCGCAAGCGCTCTCGTCTCCATAAATCTTCCTTTCGCCCCCCCCCTGTGGAATAATACCGTTTTCAATTTTCCACTCGAGGTTTTCATGTCCGAGCAGCGCAAGCGCCTGTATCTCATCGACGGCTCCGGCTACATCTACCGGGCCTATTTCGCCATCCGCCATCTCTCCAATTCCAAGGGGGTGGCCACCAACGCCGTTTACGGCTTCACCAACATGCTGCTCAAGGCGATGCGGGAGGAAAATCCCGATCACCTGGCGGTGATCTTCGACGCCAAGGGACCCTCCTTCCGCAAGGAGATCTACGCCGAGTACAAGGCGAACCGGCTGGCGATGCCGGACGACCTGGTGCCGCAGATTCCGCTGATCAAGGAGGTGGTGCGCGCCTTTCGCCTGCCGGCCATCGAACTGGCGGGCTTCGAGGCCGACGACATCATCGCCACCCTGACCCGCAAATTCGTCGCCGAGGGGATGGATATCACCATCGTCACCGGCGACAAGGACCTGATGCAGGTCGTCGGTGAACACGTGCGCCTGTACGACACGATGAAGGACAAATTCTTCGGCCTGGCCGAAGTGGCGGAGCGCTTCGGCGGTCCGCCGGAAAAGGTGGCCGAGGTCCTCGCCCTGGCCGGCGACTCTTCGGACAATATTCCCGGGGTGCCGGGGATCGGCGAGAAGACGGCGCGCGAGTTGATCATCGAGTTCGGTTCGCTGGAGAATCTGCTCGCCAATGTGGATCGGGTGAAGGGGGCGAAACGGCAGGAGAACCTGCGCACTTTCGCCGATCAGGCGCGGCTGTCGCGGGAGCTGGTGGTGCTGCGCGAGGATGTGCCGCTGCAACTCGATTACGACGATTTCGCCCTGTCGGAGCCGGACCGCGAAGCGTTGACCCCCTTGTTCAAGGAGCTGGAATTTCACAAGCTGCTGCAGGAATTTTCCGCCGGCAGCCGCGCCACCGGCGAAGACTATCACTGCGTCTTTACCCCCGACGCCTTCGAGGCGATGCTGCGGGAGCTCGCCGCCGCCGAGCGCATCGGTTTCGATACTGAAACGACCAGCCTCGATCCGCTGCGGGCCGAACTGGTCGGCATTTCCTTTTCCGTGCGGCCGCACCAGGCCTGGTACATCCCTTTGGGGCACTATTATCTGGGGGTGCCCGAACAACTCGACCGGCAGACGGTGCTCGACCGTCTGCGGCCGCTGCTGGAAAACCCCGCCGTTTGCAAAATCGGCCAGAATCTCAAATACGACATCCTGGTGCTGCGCCGGGCCGGCATCCGGGTGGCGGGGGCCGATTTCGACACCATGCTCGCCTCCTATCTGGCGCAGCCGGCCGCCTCCTCCCATTCCCTCGACGCCCTGGCCGCCGACATCCTCGGCCACAAGATGATCACCTATCAGGAAATCACCGGCAGCGGCAAGAAGCGGATCGGCTTTGCCGAGGTGGAATGCGACCGGGCCGCCGTTTATGCCGCCGAGGACGCCGATATCACCCTGCAACTGGCCGACAAGCTGGCGGTGAAACTGGCGCAGAGCGCGCAGGAGAAGCTCTTTCGCGAGGTGGAGATGCAACTGCTGCCGGTGCTCATCGACATGGAATGGGCCGGGGTGCGCATCGACCCGGATTTCCTGCGCCGACTCAGCACCGAAATGGCGGTCAAGCTGGCCGCCCTTGAGGCGAAAATCCATGAAATGTGCGGCGGGCCCTTCAACATCGGCTCGCCGAAACAGCTGGGCGAGGTTCTGTTCGTCCGCCTGAAGCTGGCCCGCGGCCGGCGCACCAAGAGCGGCAACTGGTCGACGGATGTGGAGGTGCTGACCAAACTGGCCGAGGAGCACGAGGTCTGCGCCCGCATCCTCGACTACCGCTCGCTGGCCAAGCTGACCAGCACCTACACCGACAATCTGCCGAAGATGATCCATCCGGAGACCGGGCGTCTGCACACCTCCTTCAATCAGGCGGTCACCGCCACCGGCCGGCTCTCGTCCAGCGATCCGAATCTGCAGAACATCCCGATCCGCACCGAAGAAGGCAAGCGCATCCGCGAAGCCTTCATTCCGGCCGAAGGCAATGTCATGCTCTCCGCCGATTACTCGCAGGTGGAACTGCGCGTTCTTGCGCATCTGGCGGACGAGGCCGTTTTGAAAGAAAGTTTCGCCCGCGGCGAGGACATTCACCGACGCACCGCCAGCGAGGTGTTCGGCGTCTTCCCCGAAATGGTGACCCCCGAAATGCGCCGGCAGGCGAAGACGATCAATTTCGGCGTCATCTACGGCATGGGCGCCTTCAGCCTCGGCAAGGACCTTGGCATCCCAACCCGCGAAGCGCAAACCTTCATCGACAACTACTTCGCCCGCTATCCGGGGATCAAAACCTTCATGGAAAAGAAGAAGGAGGAGGCGCGCGAGAAACAGTACGTCACGACGCTTCTCGGCCGGCGCTGCGCGGTGCCGGAAATTCTCAGCAAAAACGGGGCGGTGCGCAGCTATGCCGAGCGCAACGCCATCAACTACCCGATCCAGGGATCGGCGGCGGACATCATCAAGGTGGCCATGATCAACCTGCACCGGCGACTGGCGCGAGAAGGCCTGGGCGCCCGACTGGTTTTGCAGGTGCACGACGAACTGGTCCTCGACGTGCCGGAAGCGGAGGTGGCGACCGTTACCGCCCTGCTGCGCGAGGAGATGGAAAATGCGGTTCGCCTCGATGTGCCCCTGGTGGTGGATGTCGGCGTCGGCAAAAACTGGCGCGAAGCGCATTGATCTCTTGTTTTCCTTGGGTGAGGGGGATAAGATAATTCAAATTTTTTTCACCTGGAATCTTCTGGAGGCAGAGCATGATCAAGGAAATCGGATTCATCGGTCTGGGGACGGTTGGTCGGCATATGGCGGCGCACCTGGTCAAGGGCAATTACCGATTGACCGTCTACGACCGGAATCGGGATGAAGTCGAAGAGTTGGTGAAGCTTGGGGCAAAGAGCGTCGACACGCCCAGAGAAGCCGCCAACGGCAACGACCTGGTGATTGTCATCCTCCCCGAGGCCGAGGCCGAAGAGATGGCCGCCCACTCGGGAGAAAATGGCTTTCTCGCCGGCCTGGCCCCCGGCGCGATCCTCACCAGCATGGGGACCCATTCCCTTGAGGCGCTGCAGGGATTGGCCAACGAAGCGGTCAATCGCCGGGTGTCGTTTCTCGATGCGCCGGTTTGGGGGACGAAAGAGCATGCGGCCAACGGACTGTTGACGCTGCTGGTCGGCGGCGATCCGGCCCTGCTGAGCCGCTGCCGGGAAATCTTCTCCCATTTCTGCCTTAATATCATTCATGTCGGTCAGGTCGGGGACGCCACCCGGATGAAGTATGTGGTCAACCTGATGCAGGCCGAACTGATGCAGGCGGTGGCGGAAGGGCTGGTGCTCGGCAACAAACTGGGATTTTCCGCCGAAAAGGTGCTGGAGGTGCTCGATTCGGGCGGGGTTTCATCGCCGCTGCTGCAGGCCAAAGGGCGCGCCATCGCCCGCGGCGATTTCAGCCGCAATCTGGCCCTGAAATATGTCCAGGAAAATCTGTCGCGGGTTATGGAGATGGCGGCCAGGGACAAACTCAATCTGCCCGCCGCCGAGGCGGTGAGCCGCACCTTTGCGCAGGCGGTCGCAGATGGCCGCGGCGAGGAGGACTTTTCGGCGGTGATCAAGGTTCTCTGGAAATAGAGACGCTGGCCCCGAATTCCTGTCATTCAGCCATACTCTTTCGCGACCACCGTTCCATTTTGTCCTGATTTGTCCCGCCCCCCCTGCCCCAAGGGGGGGGCCGGGTGGGTCTTTTGTTCTGAGCAGGGGATGCATCCCCTTGTGCCATGCGCCGACTGCCCCCGCCCCCGGTTCTCTTGTTCATCTTCCTGCTGCTGTTCGGCGGCGGCCTTGTCCTGTTGTATCCCGAACGCTTAGCGGAATCGCTGCGGCCCTGGCTGGAGCGGGTGGCGGCCAACCGTCTGGACGCGCGGGTGCGCATCGGCCGCTTTTCTTCCGTCTCCTTGTTTACCGGAACGGTGTCCGTCGAGAACCTGCGCCTCGAACGGGAAGGGGAGTGGCGGTTGTCCGTCCCGCACATGGATGCCGAATTTACGCTTTCCGGGCTTCTCGCCCGCAACATCCATTCCCTTCACCTGGAGAAACCTTCCCTCTCCATTATAGCGACGCCAGAAGAAGCCAGCCCGCCGTCGCTTCCCGACCGGCCGCCGCTGAATATCGATCGCCTGGAGATTGCCAACGGGCGGCTGCACCTGAGCGCCGGCGGTCGAAAATGGCAGGCCGCAGCCTTCGAGTTCAAGGGTGCTTTGCAACCAGTCTCCTTTTTCGAAGTGGCCACTCGCCTCGGCGAGGGCGACGGCATCCCCCTGCGCGCTCGCGGCGAACTGGACTGGCAAACCCCTACCCTCACCCTGCAAGAACTCCGCTGGGAAGAGCATGCGCTGCTCGCATCGCCCCTCGTCGTCGCCCTTCCCGTTGCCGGTCCGGCCGCCGAAGGCACTTTCGGCATGGCCGATTTCGACAGCGACCGGCTCACCGACCTTCTCGCCGCCTTCGGCCTGGAAACGCCGCTCCCGGCCGGTTGGCGCTTCACCCTGGAGCAACCACAGGCCCGCATCCGGCTGACCGAAGCGGCTTTGTATATCGAGGTGGACGTGCCAACGGCAGAGGTGACGGACGGCGAGGGGACCCGGTTGCCGATTTCGCAGGCGCGCCTTCAGTTCAGCGGCTGGGGGGAGGATTGGCGAGGCGACGGCAATTTTCGCCTGGCTGGCGCCGACGCTACGGTGCGGGGACGCTATGCGAAGGGCGCGGCAAAGGGCGCGCTGCATCTGCAAGCCGACGCCGCCGCCGAGTTCAAACAGCAGCTGCTCGGCGGCGACCTGCCGCCCCTGGCCGGCGGCGTCTCGGTGGCGGCCGAATTTTCCCTGGCCCCGGGGCAGGCGCGCCTGCATGGCAGGCTCACCGGACGGCCGAATCCACGGCAAAAAGATTTTTTCGTCGATCTCGGGCGACTTTCGGCCGATATGACCGTGGAGAAGCAATCGAGCGTCCTGAGCGGATCGGCAACAATCTCGCTGGGGGATCGCATGCTAGCCCGCCTGCGCGGGACGCCGGAGCGCCTGCGGTTGGAACTGCTGCCGGTAGCCGGCGTCGACCTGTTGCCCCTGCTGGGCGCCGGGCATCGATCCGATCTGCTCGCCGGGGCGGAAGCGGTGAGCGGGGACGCCGAGATTGTCCGCGATTCGCCGGGGGGCTGGCGCGCCCGGATCGGGCTGCGGGCGGCTCTGGTGAAAATGCCGGGGGGCGGCGGTTTACGGCAGGCGGCCCTCAGCGGACAGGTGCGCCCTGGGCCGACGGCAATGGTCTTCGACCAGGGACGTTTCGCCGCGGAGCTTTCCGGGGAGGGTTGGCCGAAAGGGAAGATCGCCGGGCGGATCGGCGGCCAACTGGCGGCGGACGATTATCGCCTGCGCCTGGAGACCGTTTCCTTGACCGGGCTGGACTACACTTCTCCGGACGGCCTCAGCGGCTTCACCGGCGGCCATTTGGCCGGCCGGGGAATCGTTGCCGGCCGGCTCGGAGCGCCCACGGTTGCCATCGACGTAACGGCCGATTTCGGCGTCGGCGAGGTGCTCAAGGATGCCTTCTACGCCGATCTGGCCGCTCTGCCGGCGTCGATCGGCCTGCGCGGCGCCCTCGACCCCGTCGCCGGCGGGCTGCGCATCGAGGAAGCGAAGCTGGACGTGGCCGGAATCATCGCCGCCGCCCTCACCGGGAGCCTGGCCCGAAATGAGGGAGCGCTCCGCGCATCCTTTTCGGTTCCGGCGCTCGACCGGGCGCTGACCGGCGGTTTCGGCGCCGGACTCGCCGGGATGCTGCCGGCCCTGGGCGGCCTGGAACTCGCCGGGGCGGTCGACGGCGAAATGAGCGCTGCTTTCACCGAGAATTCCTGGCGGTTGCGGGGCGAAGTGCGGCCGCAGGCGCTGGACCTTGACTGGCCGACGTTGCGGCTGTCGGCGCAGGGCGGGCACGGTGTTATTCCGTTTGCGCTGTCCAGCCAACCGGATGACTCCTGGCAGGGAGAACCCGCGCCCGGCGAAATGAATTTCGACCATCTGCAGGTCGGCCCGGCGGTACTGGCGCAATCGGCCATCGGCATATTGAGCGCTCCGGGAAGTTTTGCCCTGAACGGTCCCCTGCTGTTCAACATAGCCGGCGGCGGAATGCAGTTCGCCGAGATGTCGGCGCAGTTTCCGGCAACCGGCCCCCGGCTGGCCACGCGCCTCAAACTTGCCGGCATCGATCTGCGCTCTCTGACCCGGGAACTCGATCTTCCCGCCATGGAAGGGCGGCTCTCCGCCGACCTGGGGCGCATTCGCTATGCCGAAGGCGCCGTCGCCGCCGACGGCGTCCTGGAGATCGACGCCTTCGCCGGCGACATCCGGGTGCGCAACCTGCGCCTGGAATCGCTGTTTTCCGGTTATCCCAACTATTACGCCGATGTCGATTTCGCCGGGATCGATCTCGCCCAGTTGACCCGCACCTTCGCCTTCGGGGAAATCAACGGCACGGCGGACGGCTATGTGCACGATCTTCGCCTGTTCGGCAACACCCCGGCGGCCTTCGATGCTCTTTTCGCAACTCGCGAGAGGGGGCGGCGCAACATCAGCGTCAAAGCGTTGCGGAATATTTCGGTGCTCAGCGAGGGCGGTTTTTCCGCCGTCCTGTCCCGGGGGGTTTACCGCTTCGTCGATTTTTACCGCTATCGAAAAATCGCCATCGCCTGTTCCCTGCGCAACGATGTCTTTACCATGGAAGGGACCGCCCGCCCCGGCTCCGACCGTTACCTCGTTTTCGGCGGCTGGCTGCCACCGAAAATCGACATCGTCGCCCCGGTGCATACCATATCCTTCAAGGAAATGGTCAAACGCCTGCAGCGCATCGATCGCACCGAGCGGCCGATGCAGGTTGGAGAAAATTGATATTTTTCACCGTTGCCATTAAACTGCCCGGCATCTTCCGTCGTAGATCGTCTGTAACTCTAAATTGGGGATGGATTTTATGAAAGCATTGACCCGTGCACTCTCCCTGCTATCCGCGCTTGCCATTCTTTCCTGTGTCACCATCAATATTTATTTTCCGGCCGAGGAAGTGCGCGGCGCCGCCGGCCGCATCGTCGACGAGGTCTGGGGGGAGCGGGCGCAGGACGCGCCGCCGCCAGCGGGAAAATCCCCGGGCAGCTCCTTTCTGCAATGGCTGCAACCATCCTCCGCTTACGCCGCCCAGGACATCGACGTCAGCACCCCCGAGATCCGCGCCATCCGCGAAGCGATGAAAAATCGGTCCAACGAGCTTTTCCCGTTTCTCGATGCCGGCAATGTCGGCATCGGCCGCGACGGACTGCTCAAGGTGCGCAATACCGATGGCCTCGACCTGAAAGCGCGCGGCGCCGCCAGCCGCCTGGTGCAGGCGGAAAACGACGATCGCTTGCGCCTGTACCGGGAGATCTCCCGGGCCAACGGCTTCCCGGACCGGGCCGACGAAGTGCGGGCCATTTTCGCCGAAACCTGGCGCGAAAAAGCGGCGCCGGGGTGGTATCTTGAGAAGAACGGCGGCTGGGTGCGGAAGTAGGCGGTCAGCTCAAGTGGTTCTTTGTTAACGGATTTTCGGAGGTTTCATGCGAACAGGCAATCCCGTCCTGAAAGAAAACGTCTTTACCCGCTCCCTGCCGGGAGTGGAAACAATGAGTTTGCAAGGAGCGGTCAACAAGACCGTTATCCTGCTGGCGCTGGTGGTCATCGGCGCCGGCTGGACGTGGAATCTCTTTTTCAGCCAGGGCGCTCCGGCGGTGCAGCCGTGGATGATCGGCGGTTTCATCGGCGGCTTCGTTGTCGCCATGGTCACCGTCTTCAAGCAGCAATGGGCGCCGGTGCTGGCGCCGATCTATGCGGGCCTGGAGGGAGTGGCCCTGGGGGGGATTTCGGCGATTTTCGAGGTGCAATTTCCCGGCATTGTCATCCAGGCGATCATGCTTACCTTCGGGGTTTTGTTCGGTCTTCTGCTGGCTTACAAGTCGCGGTTGATCAAGGTCACCGACAATTTCCGGCTGGGGGTGGTGGCGGCCACCGGCGGCATCGCCCTGGTTTATCTGGTCAGCATCGTCGGCGGCTTTTTTGGCTGGCAAATCCCCTTCATCCACGCAAGCGGAACCATCGGCATTCTGTTCAGCCTTTTCGTGGTGGTCGTCGCCTCCCTCAATCTGGTCCTCGACTTCGACTTCATCGAGCGGGGCGACGGGGTGGCGCCGAAATACATGGAATGGTATGCTGCCTTCGGCCTGGTGGTCACCCTGGTCTGGCTGTACCTTGAACTGCTGCGGCTGCTTTCGAAACTGCGCAGCAGGTAAAATCAACCCTGGGCCGGGGCATCCTCGGGGTCCAATAGATCCAGCAACGCTTTCATTCTGAAGGGCTTGCGCAAAACGCATGAAATCCCGGCCGCCTTCAACTGCGTCGGGGATGGCGGGTCTCCAGCCGTGGTTAGAACGATACGCAAATCCGGTTTCAAGATTCTGGCCTTTTCGGCCAGTTCCAGCCCATTCAAACCGGGCATATGCCAGTCGGTGATCAGCAACCGAAGCGGCCAACCGGCCAGAAGCCGCAAGGCATCCTCCCCGTTTTCGGCCCAGTAAACTTGCAAGCCGGCAACGGTAAAGACGCTTATTGTTATTTTCAGTATCGTGGTTTCGTCATCAACGATGAGGATGCCGGAATCGACCATGGGTCCCCTCCATCAGCAGAATGCGTCGGTAACCGTCAACAGACGGTAGGTCATCGTAAAGCTGTGATCGATTTCCTCCTCCGACTGAAAACGGAAGGATTCGAGCAACCCGTTTTCCCGCAGGGAGTGACACGCTGCTTTCAGCGCCACGAATGAAAAATTGCCGCCCAGAGCGCTGCTGATCATGCTTCGGGAGACTTTGCCGCAACCCGTTCCCCGGCAGTTGGCGAGAAGGAGCAGATACAGCCGGACGGCATCGGCCTCCAAAGACTTCTCGTCAGTTATTTTTTGCAGCTCCTGCAAGAACCTGGATTTGTTCACCACCCGACTCCTGACAGACGACTTGTAAGATATATAGGCATATATGTCAACACAAAAGTGCCTGTCAGTCATTTACCGCGCTATTGACTAAACCTTCAATTACCGCTATACAGGGAGGCCGTTCCGAAATTTACCTGTCCCGGCAAGGAGTTGCATTGAAAGTCGCAATTGGCCAACGCTTGAAGAGCTTGCGAACGATGAAGGGATTGACGCAAAAGGAACTTGCCTCCCGCATCAGCGGCGGGTTGGATTACACTTACATCGGCAAAATAGAAAGAGACGAACAACTGCCTTCCCTGAAAATCCTGCTCGGCCTCAGCGAAGCACTGGAGGTAAGCGTCGGATACTTTTTTCATGACAGTGCGATCGCAGAGGGCAAAGATCTGTACTCCGCCGAATTGGGGGCGCTGTTCATGCAGGAAAAAGGTCCCGAGATGCTCCGGGCGCTGCGCCGGCTGCATTCGGATGATCTTCCCCTGGTCACTGAAATCATCAAGGTGCTTAATCGGCACCGAATCGTGGAAAGAGCGCCGCGAAAAACGGATGGCGATCAGCTGCGCGCCGCCGAAGCGGAAGACCCGTACAACAAGACGGAGCCGGAATAACGACTTTGCATTCGACAACGATTCCCCATCGGCCGGCAAGGAGATGTATCCGTATCGCTCATCCGCTGCACAATCAGCGCGGCGTCACCTTGATGGTGGTGCTGGTCATGATCGTCATCCTCGGTCTGTCCGCCGGCATGGCCGGTTCCACCTGGAAAACGGTTATGCAACGGGAAAGGGAAGAAGAACTCTTTTTCCGCGGCGACCAGATCCGCAGGGGCATCGAAAGCTATGCCAACCAGCGTCAGGGCAATCAGCCGCAGCCGTCCCGGCAGCCCGTTGACCGCAGTCCGGGCCGGGTCGGCGCCGGCCCCGGCGGCGCCAATTACCCAAATTCCCTGGAGGATCTGGTGCGCGACCCTCGCGCCCTCGGCGTCAACCGGCATCTGCGCAAACTCTATACGGATCCGATGACCGGCGGGGACTGGGAGTTGATCAAGGATCCGGCCGGACGGATCAAGGGGGTAAAGAGCGCCAGCACCCAGAAACCCTTTAAACAAGATGGTTTTCCCTTGGGATACGAGAGCTTCAAGGGGGCGGCGACCTACGCCGACTGGCCGTTCGTCTACGAGCCGGGGCGGACGCAATCGACCAATTCCACCGGCGGCGCGACGATCAAGGGACTGCCGGGCGTGCAGGAGGAACTCAGCGATTGAGGTAAGATTCCATAGACACCCGGTGATGCAGAGTCCCCCCCCGCCTTTAGGCGGTTTTTTTTATCCGAAAAGTCCGAATTCTGGGACATTCTTGGGGACATTTTGACATCGCGTGTCCATTCGCTAAGATCTACCTGCAAATGAAACCCTACCGAATCGGAGAAAGATGCGCATGGCGGAAAAACTCGAACTGATCAGCTTCAAGCTTTGACCTTATGTGCAGAGGGCGGTCGTCCTCCTGAACGAAAAGAACGTCGCTTACGACATCACCTACATCGACCTGAAGAACAAGCCCGACTGGTTCCTGCGGCTCTCTCCGCTGGGGAAGGTGCCGGCCCTGAAGGTGGGGGGAACCGTCCTGTTCGAATCGGCGGTCATCTGCGAGTATCTCGACGAGATCAGCCCGCCATCCCTGCATCCTTCCGATCCGTTGGCAAAGGCCCTCAACCGCGCCTGGATCGAGTTCTCCTCCGAGTTGTTCATGAGTCTGCACCGGCTGTATATGGCCGAAGACGGGGAAAAACTGGAAGAAGGGAAAAAGGGGACGCGGGAGAAACTGCAGCGTCTGGAGGACCGACTGGGCGAGGGACCCTTTTTCAACGGACCGCAATTTTCGCTCATCGATGCCGCCATCGCCCCGGCGTTCTGGCGCATTTCCCTTCTGGACGAAATCCGCCCTCTTGGGCTTTGCGCTGAACTCCCCAAGGTGAAACGCTGGAGCGACGCCTTGCTGGCGCGCGATTCCATCCGCACTTCGGTGGTTCCCGAGTTTCCCCTCCTGCTGCGCGAATATCTCGCCGCAGCCGGAAGTTATCTGGCCCGGGGGCGATGAGCGGCGGGTCCGCCGAAGGAGCTTAGGCAGAGAAGGTGGGACTCCAGCTTGTTTGAAACACGGGCCGGCTTCGCTTAAAGATATCCTGCCGCCTCCAAGCGATCGAGGAGGAGGTGAAAATAGATCAGGCCCGCATATGGCTGCCAGCGCGCCATAAGTCTGCGTATCTCCCGATAATCAGGGGGCGCCGGCAAGCCCAGCCAGCGTTCAAGATTGTTCCGGGCCCCGACGTCGTCTCCGGGGAAAATATTGGTCCGCCCCAAAGAGCGCAGCAATACGTATTCCGCGGACCAGCGGCCAATGCCGGTCAACGAGCAGAGAAAACCAAGCGCTGCTTCGTCATCGAGGCTATGCAGTTTTTCCAGGCTTCCAGTGCAGGCGGTCTGCGCCAGCCCGATCAGCGCACTCCCCTTCCGGTAACTGAAGCCGAGAGTGCGAAACGCTTCCGGATCAAGCGCCGCGATCTCTTCCGGCCGGGGAAATGCGGCAGGCGCCTGCGGTGATTCGCGTAGACCAAAGGCGGTTACCATCCGGTTGAGCAGCTGAATCCCGAAAGTGAGGGTCAATTGCTGGCACGCCACCGCATTGGCCATTCCCTCGAAAATGGTAGGAAAGCGGGGAGGCTTCACCCCCTTGAAGCGTTCGGCCAGTGGGCCAAGGATATCGTCACCCGCCGCAAGTTCGTAGAATCCGCTCATCTCCACATTCAGCCCAAGAGTCGCACCGAGAACGTCGATTGCTCTCGCCACCAGGCCCTTACCTATGGTTGGTGCAGTGACGGCAACATCCAGCAATGGCGACAACCCGGTCCCCGATTGCCGGACCGCGACAACGGCAGGTCTTCCGAGCAGCACAAGCGCTCGCCTGTAGGTAGTGCCGTCCCAGAGATCGACGAGGTTGTCGGGGCGGCGGCGTAAAGCCCAGACCGTCAGATCGAGACGAAAGGGAGGATGCGGCCTGACGACCAGACTGATGGTTTCTATTTCAATCTCCTCGTCGAGCCATGCGTTGTAAATCGATCTGCACCATGGGACCACCGGTTGGGGTCATAGCACTCCGCTTTGCCGTTTTCGGCGAAGCGAAACACGTCGGGGATGTTGGAAATGCACAGACCGCAACTGATACATACTTCCTGGTCTACCCATGGTTTTTTCGGCATGGCATGTTCCTCACTTGAGTGCCTGGATAATCGGAGGATATCGTCGGATTCGGACATAATCACCACCGCTGTTCCCACGCTAACATCAGATTAGTCAATTTCAATCGCCGGATCCTTTGATCGCCGGCGCAGGCCGATCGACTGGACCCGCGCATCGAGAGCCCGCCGGCGACACTGGACGAGCGGGATGAACGTCGGGAAGGTCCGCATTATTGGTGAGAAGGCGGTGGGCGGGCCGACGACGCTCGCAATTTGCTGTTTGGGAAAACGCACTTGACATCCTTTTTCCTGCGTTGTATAAGGTTGCCTCGTCTCTGAGACGACACTGGTTTTCAGCGGTTTAAACCCCCGGTTTTGTAGCCGATTACAAGGCATAAGACTTAAGTAATCAGTTAGCCAGAGATATTCTTCATTCCCCGGTAGCTCAGTCGGTAGAGCAGGTGGCTGTTAACCACCCTGTCGCTGGTTCGAATCCGGCCCGGGGAGCCAAAGAAAATCAAGCGGCCGATTTCCCATGTGGAAGTCGTCCGCTTTACTTTTTCTCAGCTCTTTTTCTGAAGAACCCGCCTGAATTTAATCGTGAACAAAACTCAAGAATTTGAAAGTTCGAGTACGACTTGGATGGTGTCATGGTTCCAGGGGCTTTTTCTTGTCTGAAGCCCTCTAAAGCCGGGAGCGGATGAGGCGATCCCGCGCTCCCCTCATTCCGTCCAAGATCGGTGCTGAGACATCGGCAGGAAAAGAGGGGGGTAGCTGGTCCGCTACTGTTTGCAATACCTCATCCATTCTCTCCAGGAGTTCTCCGATGACCGCCTCCATCTCATCTGCAGGGAAGCGGCAAGCCTGGGCTGTCCCCAGCCAGTGTCGATGCGCGATTCTGGCCCAGCCATAGTGGCGGCTCTTCCCTCTGATGGCCATTGCCATCCGGAGATTGGTTTGGTCCAACTGCCGTTTGGCTAGGAGCGGGTAGGCGGACAAAATGTCATAGGTGGGAGTGAGCCTGAAGCCTCCTCCCGAGAGCAGGAAGATGCTGAAATTTTTCGCATGGCCATCGATGGCGCCGAGGAGCCAGAAAACGACCTGTGTGGCCATGAAGGTGCGCCGGTCGGCAAGCCCCTCACTGGACCCGAAAAGGAGTTCCATGATCCTCTCAATGCCGGGCCCGCCATCGCTTTCATATTTCAACGCGGGAGGTACGCCCAGCGCCTGGCACATATCCTCCTGAGGCAGACGGATGATCCAGGAACCGTCTTCGGCCCAGCGACGGTCGAACCGCTCGACCACCAACGCCTTGATGCTGTCGAACGTGGCGATTTTGGCGCTGGCGGCCGGAATTCCGTAGGCTTTCAGGATCAGGTGGCAGAGCCACTCGTTCTCGACACTGTCGCTCAGATCCATGTTGCTGTGCTCGATGCGGCCGATCGGCAGCTTGAAGATGTGGGTGGTCGGGGTGGTCCCCAGAGGCCGATGCCACTCCCGGTGCAGACGGAGCAGGGCCGTTTTCTCCTGCGCCCCCGCGATCGAGATGCGAAACTCGGTATCCGCTCCCATGCCAAGGGGCATGGTCCTGTAATTGCGAAGTGTCTCTGCGATCTGCATCTCCGAGAGCGGCTCTGCGTCTACCCTTCGGATATCCATAGATGCATCTTCCGGAAAGAGCTGCAGAGCGCCGACGCAGTCCCGGCCGATGTGCCACAAAAGATCGAAGCTTCTGTTCGTTCTCGCACCGAATCGGGCTTGGATGCGATTCCGGATCGGCTGGCTGTCTGGCAGCAGGTTGTCGAAGAAGTTCTCGACCACCTCGCCCGAGTGCTTCTGACTCCTCAACGGCAAGGAGAGGGAGAGGGGGCGGCGGGCTTCGGAGCCCAGCCACTCCTCGGCATAAGTCATCTCCAATTTGCCGGCCGCAGTCCGGAGCAGCCTGCCCACCTTCTGGCCATTCATGTAGATGAACATCTCTGCAGAAATCCGTTTGCGCCCCATTACCAGCGATCTCCCTGGCTCTGCCCCCGCGGCTGCTGCCGTGGCTGAAGGAGCAGTTCAAGATCTAGGGCCGCTAAAAGCCGGAAAAGCGTATCGAGGCGCGCACTCGATTCCCCCCTTTCGATTTTCGACAGCGAAGGCTGATCCAGGCCCACCGACCTTGCGGTCTGCTGTTGGGTCATCCCCTTCTTTTTCCTGGCAGCCCGGAGCGCCTCGCCAAGATGTTGTGTCGAAATGATCTTTTGGTCCATATCGGCCTCCTGTCTCACCAATAGGTATTTAGCTATAAACATAAAATATAGTCAATAGCCGATATTGAAGCAAAATAGGCAAGAACCTATAAATGTCAAGATAGCATATTGCCTACAGGAGTGGTTGCCGCCTATCCCCGAACGCGGGGTGGACTCTTCGATGAACTCGATGGCTGGATCAGGCGGAAGCTGCGATGCATTCTATGGCGGCAGTGGAGGCGCCCCTTCACCCGAGCCGGAAACCTGATGCGCCGGGAATTGACGGAGCACAGGGCCTGGAAGTCGGCCCAAAACGGGCGAGGCCCCTGAACTCAGGCGCCTCGCACATGAACGATGCTTTTCAGAAATTTCTTCGACAACCTGGGTCTGGTTTCTTTTAGTCGACCGTCTCAGGCGCTTTCAGCACGCTTTGTGAACCGCCGTATACGGAACCGAACGCACGGTGGTGTGGGCGGACGGCGGGGGCGCCCCGCCTCCTACCCGATGGCGCCCATCATTGGTGCAACCGGCCCACCACATCCTGCAATTGGACGATCTGACCATCCCCTCGCCGTCCGTACGGGTTGCCTCATTCGTCTACTTCCTCGCGGGGACACCGACCCAGCGGCGCGATCCGGAGGAGGTCGCCGCTGCCTACTGGATTCCGATCAAGGCCTTGCAAGACCAGGCTCGCTGAACCCACCAATCCGTTCTCGTCGGTGACCGGTTGCGCCGTCACCCTGCCATCCGGTTTCTCGGCGAGGGTCGCCCCCCGCTTTGGGGGATTACCTACCGCCTGATCCGTCGTCTTCTTGCCGAGGCCCGTACGCCCCACGGCGATGATGGAATCGAGAACGCCCGGGAACAGTGCATCGAGATCTTCTCTTCGAAGGCTATTCACCCACTCCTTGCCTTCACGTCTGGTGGCAAGTACCCCGGAGCTCCTCAGGACCTTGAAATGGTGGGATAAGGAAGATTTCGGCATGGCCAAGCCGAAACAACCGCAGGCGATTTCACCGGTCCCGGCGAGTTTAAGCACGATCTCCAGTCGCACCGGATCACTTAGTGCGTGCAGCACTTTGGGCAGGGCAATCTCATCGCGCGACGGTTGCTCCTGTTCAATATTTTTCGCAACCATGCTGTTCCCCCTTTTACGGGCATAATACAAAAACATGCTTGACCAAACAATACGGTTCGATTATTTTCGAATCGTTCATTTCGACATTTATCGAACAGTTCGATTTGGGACCACTTGAACCCCGTTGGATGTCAATCATCCTTTCGTAAAAACGGAGAACACATGAAATCCATCGCAATTAATGGCAGCCCCAGGAAGACCTGGAATACCGCAAAGTTGCTTGAGCATGCTCTGGCGGGCGCTGCCAAGAAGGGTGCGGAAACCGAGTTGGTGCACCTCTATGACCATGATTTCAAAGGCTGTATCAGTTGCTTTGCCTGCAAGAAAATAGGCGGCCCGAGTTATGGGCGGTGTGCCGTCAACGACGGCTTGACTCCCATCCTGATGAAAGCCTCGGAGGCGGACGTCCTCATCTTGGGAACCCCCGTGTACTTCAGTGCTGAAACAGGGGAAATGCGGTCGTTTCTGGAACGCCTCCTGTTTCCCTTTCTCACCTACACACCCGGCTATGCGCCAATCTTTCCGGGCAAACTCCGGGCAGGACTTGTGTATACGATGAACATCCCCGAAAAAGATTTGCCTGCCTACGACAAGATCTTCGCTGCCTCGCAAGGGGCTTTGAGCCGAGTTTTCGGGAACTGCGATCTTCTGTTGTCCACGGACACCTATCAATTCAGCGACTATTCGCACTACCTATCAACCGCCTTTGACGCGAAGGCCAAGAAGGAGCGACGCGAGAAGGTATTTCCGCAGGACTGTAGGCGTGCATTCGATTTTGGCGCGAAACTCACGGCCACCGCGAAGGTGGATGTGGGTGTCGCATAAGATGGTCAGGTAGGCGAGAAGGCGGCTTGTTCCAGGGCGAGATCCGACCGCGGCAGTCTGGAGATGTTTCTTGGACGTTTCGGGGATCAGCCTCTCCTCTGTCGAAGCGTGAAAAAGATTCGAATAACGTCCAACGTGGGGGGCGCCAAAGAAAATCAAGCGGCCGATTTCCCATGTGGAAGTCGGCCGCTTTGCTTTTTCTCTGCTCTTTCTCTGAAGAACCCGTCTGAATTAATCGTGAACAAAACTCAAGAATTTGAAAGTTCGAGTCCGACTTGGATGGTGTCATGGTTCCAGGGGGCTTTTTCTTGTCTGAAGCCCTCTAAAGCCGGGAGCGGATGAGGCGATCCCGCGCTCCCCTCATTCCGCTGGGCCAGTGATTCCGGTTTAAACCGGACCACCGATTCCGGAGCAAAGTGGACCACCTGTCGGAGCGAAGCGACGCTGGAGTCTTTTTGTAAATCGGCTGTCAGTTTTGGTCAAGCGAGATAGCGTGTTTTCGCGACCCTTGGCCAACGCTAAACGATATTAAAATTTGCTTTCAAAGAATTAGGGGAGTGGCGCGGGGATGGCAATAGTATTTGGATTTAAGTTTTCAAATTCAACATTCCCACCCTCCCCTCCCCCTATCCCCGGCTTCGATGCCCTCGTCTTCGTGACGCCGGAATACAACCATGGCATCGCCGGCACCCTCAAGATGCTATCGATTTCCTTCTTTTGTTGGTATTCGGCATTGACATCTGCCAGCAAGAGAGTGAGAGTCTGTTATGCGCGGGATTGGCCTTGAGGCGATCGTGACCCGTCCTGAGACTGACGAGCTGGGCAATAAGCTACCCGGCGCCGGCGGGAGGACGGACACATTTTTTGCGGTACACAGCGAGGACATCCACCGCATCGCAGCTCTCCGTTTGAATTGGTGTGCGGTGGATCAAAGACGAGGGCGGTGCAGTGGACAAAAGAAAAGGACCTGCGCGAGGGACTGGCTGCCTGCGAAGAAGCGACCGTCGTCCCTGGCGCGATGGGAAAAATCGGTCAGCTATGGTGAAGAAAAAGGTTGCCATCATCGGCATGGGATTCGGGGGGCTTCGTGCGGCACGTATTCTGGAAGGCCATGGGCATGATGTCACTCTCGTAGACCGGAACAATTATCACTTGTTCCAGCCGCTGCTCTATCAGGTGGCAACCGCCGGTCTCGAACAGGAATCCATTGCCCATCCAATACGGGCGATGGCTCGACGATGGCAAGATACGCGTTTCCATCTGGCCGAGGTCACCGCCATCGATATCGACGCTCGCCAGATACAGACGGTCACCGGAGACATCTCCTACGACTATCTGGTTGTCGGCGCCGGAAGCATAACCAATTTTTTCGGTCTGGAATCCGTTCAACGCCACGCTTTCGATCTCAAGGAGCTGGCGCATGCGGAAGAGTTGCGCAATCATATCCTGACCGCCTTCGAACGGGCGGTTATTGAGCCGGACCCTGCCAGAAAACGTGCTCTGATGACTTTCGTGATCGTCGGGGGAGGACCCACCGGCGTCGAGTTCGCCGGGGCTCTTGTCGAGTTGGTCCATTTCGTTCTCGCCAAAGACTATCCGGAACTGAGTACGCAGGCGGCCCGGGTGGTTCTCGTGGAGGCCAATGATCAGCTCCTGGCAACCATGCCCCTAAGCCTGCGCATTTATACACTGAGGAAGCTGCGCAGCATGTCCGTGGAGGTTCTTCTCAATGCAAGGGTAATGGCCGCTGGGCCGGAGCAGGTGACCCTCGCGGATGGGGCGGTGATCCCGGCCCATACCCTCTTCTGGTCGGCCGGCGTCAAGGCGGCCCCAATAGCCGCACAGCTTGGGACCTCGCGGCAACACGGAGGGCGCGTCCCGGTCGAACCGGATCTCTCCCTGCCAGGGCATCCGGAGGTTTTTGTCATCGGCGATATGGCTTATCTGGAACAGGGCGGATCAGCTCTTCCCATGACAGCCCCGGTCGCCATGCAGATGGGGATCTACGCGGGGAAAGCGATCCTGGCCAGAGAAAAGGGACGGTCCCTGCGACCTTTCCATTATCGAGACAAAGGGAGTATGGCCACGATTGGTCGCAGCGCGGCAGTCGCGAGTGCTTTCGGTATGAATTTTCGAGGCTATTTTGCCTGGGTGATCTGGTTGCTGTTGCATCTTTATTATCTGATCGGTTTTCGCAATCGTACTGTCGTCATGCTCAACTGGATCTGGTATTACTGGTTCCATGAACGCCAGGTTCGACTGATTACCCGGCGGGAATCCTCGCCATAAAAGCCGGACGCGCACCCCCAAACCAATCGGCCAAGACGGGACAAAATGTTCTTTCAAGTCAAGATGGTGGATAGCGTCCCCGCAGGGAACACGACGATTACCTGATCACAGGACATGTATCGCCCTGCAGATCGTCTACGGCATCGACGGCCGCCACGAACCTGTCCCGACTATGAGATAAGGCGCGGGGTATTTTCGGCATACCAGAGGTGAGGGATGGGTGTTGTAAAAACTGCCGGAGAATTGATAAATATTGAAGCTTGCTTGAAACGCCTTGGCGTTCGATCACTCCCGGACACCCCACTGCCACGATTGCAGACTTTGCATCGGGCCATGACTCGGACTGTTCCTTTTGAGAACATGGCGATTCTGGAGGGGCAGAGCATCAGCTTGGATCCGAAAGCCATTTTTACCAAAATAGTTGAACAAGGACGAGGCGGTTATTGTTTTGAGCTGAACACCCTGCTTGCTGAAATCCTTGAATTTTTTAACTATGCTGTGGAGCGTCGTCTGGGAAGAGTCTGGGTGACGGGCGCAACAGCGCCGTTGCCTACCCATATGGCATTAAAGGTAAAGGTAGAAAATCGGTCTTACCTTTGCGATGTCGGATTTGGTGGCAGCACACTCAGAGAGCCATTGCCGTGGAACACCGGATCGATCGTGAACCAGGCGCCGGACAGTTACCGCCTTGATGAGACCGAGAACGCTGAAACCATGCTTTCGGGGTCAATAGGCCCGTCGTGGAAGAACCTGTACAGTCTTCTTCCATGTACGGTTCGCTCCCAGGATTATATTCCCGCCAACCATTACACATCCACCCATCCCGATTCATTTTTTACCAGGGAACCTATGGCCGCTCTGGCAACCGAAGACGGACGCATTACGCTCCATGGCCGCATGTTTCGCAGGACGGGAGCAGCGGGAAAGACAGAAAGGGAACTAGCCAACCTCGAGGAATTGGTTCAGGTATTATCCCGCGAATTTGGTTTGACCCATCTGAATGTCAAAGCACTTGAGAGCCGTCTTTCAGGGCTCTTCGTTAATATTGCGGGCAAGGGGGACAAGTGAATACGCCAGAAAAACCCTTGGTCGGTTAACGCCTTCATCGTTGTTCGATGCCCGTCAAGCAGGAATCATCGCAGAAAATTCCTTTTCAATCCCCTTCGGATCCTTCAGAAGCATGGCATGAACATGCTGGGACATCGGGTCAGGGAAGATCTCTTCGACATCATGCACCTACTGCCGAAAACCCTCACCAGTCGCCCGTTTCGCTGATGACACCCAAGAGAATGGCCTTCGCTGATTCTGACAATCCCTGCGCAGCAGGGTGCCAATCACAGTGATCGGCAGCTCCAGTGATCGGCAGCTCCGTTTGCTTTCAGGTGCCAGGCTCGATGCCGAAGGCCCGGTTGAATCGGGCACTGAAGTTCTCCAGGGCAA
>JBAYQP010000037.1:0-26572 GCA_041677125.1 Desulfuromonadales bacterium
GGCGATATGAATCTGGTATAATGGCAGATGGATTATTTAATGCCCGGACTCCAGATGTCTCTTACGAACCACAAATACCGTTTTCCCCTGCGCGAAGGCAACCGCTTTCATCTGCTGATCGACGGCGGCGAGTTCTTCCCGGCGATGCTTGCCGCCATGGCCGGCGCCCGCCAATATATTCTGATGGAAATGTACCTCTTCGAGTCCGGGCAGGTTGCCGACCGCTTCATCGCGGCCATGACGGCCGCCGCCGGACGCGGCGTGAAGGTTTATCTGCTGCTGGACGATTTCGGGGCGTTTTTCCTGCGCAAAGCGGACCGGCAGCGACTCGTCGCCGGCGGGGTGAACCTGGCGTTTTTCAACCCTCTGCGCTTCATCCGCAAAGTTACCAACCTGGCCCGCACCCACCGTAAAATCCTGGTGGTCGACGGCGAGGTCGCCTTCACCGGCGGCGCCGGCATTTCCGATCAGTTCGACCCGAGCGCGCAGCCCGAAAGTTTCTGGCACGAGACGATGCTCGCCATCCGCGGTCCCTGTGTGCGCGATTGGCAGGAGTTGTTTCAGGAGGGTTGGGAACGCTGGGGCGGGTCGCTGGCCATTGCGCTGCCGCGACCGACCGCCGCGACCGACGGCGCCCCGGGGCGCGTGGTGACCCATTCGCGCACCCTGGCCCGTTCGGGAATCATGCGCGCCTTCATCAACCGCATTCGCCAGTCGGAGGACCGGGTCTGGCTGGCCACCGCCTACTTTCTCCCGACCTGGAAGCTGCGCCGGGCGCTGCGCCGCGCCGCCCTGGACGGCCTCGACGTGCGCCTTCTCCTTCCCGGACCGCGCACCGATCATCCGGCGGTGCGCAATATCGGCCACCGCTTTTACGAGAAAATGTTGCGCGACGGGGTGCGTATCTTCGAATACCAGCCGCGGTTTCTGCATGCCAAACTGCTGCTCGGCGGCGCATGGCTGAGCATCGGTTCAAGCAATCTGGACCGCTGGAACCACCGCTGGAACCTGGAGGCGAATCAGGAACTGGAAGACCCGGCGCTGCTGGCGCAGGTGCTCGATCTTTTTGCCGAAGATTTCGCCGCCAGCCGCGAGGTGCACTATGCCGATTGGCTGCGCCGCCCGTGGCTCGGGCGGCTGGGGGAGGAATTCTGGGGATGGGTAATGGCGCTGGTGGTGTGGCTCAGCGAACGGCGCAAAAACCGATCGCGCTCCGAACGGCGGCCCTGATTGCGGGCGGCAACCTTATTCAGGCCTGCCGCTGCCGGCGAGCAGCGCCTGGCCGATCCGGCGCTTGGCGAACTGAAAGGCGGTGCGGCCGCAGCGCTTGCTTTTTTCGTGGGACCAGTCGATGGCGGCCAGCTCGGTTTCCCGGTCCCATTCCGGCGGCAAGCCGTGCCGTGCGGCGAGGTTGGCCAGGCACTGGCGCGCCACCCGCAGGTAATGCTCCTGACTGAAAACCTGGAACGCCACCCAGAGGCCGAAGCGGTCGGAAAGGGAGATCTTTTCCTCGACCGTCTCGCCGTGATGGAGTTCGCCGCCCTTGAAATGCGCGCCGAGATTGTCGTTGGAATATTCCGGCAGCAGATGCCGGCGATTGGAAGTCACGTAGATCAGGGTGTTTTCAGGCGCCGCATAAACCGACCCGTCGAGGGCGCTCTTCAGAATCTTGTAGCTTTTCTCCCCCTCTTCGAAGGAAAGATCGTCGCAGAAAATGAGAAAACGAAACGGCTCCCCGGCGATGCGGCTGAAGATATCGGGCAGGTACGGCAGATCGTCCTTATCCACCTGGACAATGCGCAGGCCTTCTCCGACGTAGGATTTTAGCAGGGCTCGGATGAGCGACGATTTCCCGGTGCCGCGCGAACCCCACAGCAGGATATTGTTGGCCGGGTACCCGGCCAGAAACTGCCGGGTGTTCTCTTCAACGATCCGCTTTTGCTCGTCGATGCCGAGCAGATCGTCGAGGGAAATATCATCGGAGCCTTTCATCGGCTCCAGGTAGCCGGCCAGGGAGTGGCGACGCCAGTTGGCCGCGGGGCAGCTGGCCCAGTCGATATCGGCGACGGCGCGGGGCAGAACCTGTTCAATGGACGCCAGAACCCGGCGCAATTGGGCAATCAATTCTTCATCCAGTGGCATTGTTGTTCCTCCGACAGAGACTTCCGCGTATTCTACGGTTGGCGGGCGCAAAAGGCAAGATCGGCCAACAGATCGGCCACGGAGCGCAAGCGGCGCAGCACTGCGAGGAAAATGCCGCCGGCCACCGGAAGAACTGTTAGACGCCCCCTTTTTCCGCTATCATGATCCGCAATAAAATCCAGCGTAGGAGGTTTCCATGACCAGCCGCATCGCCGAGGCCATTGGCATGAAACATCAACCCGTCGCCCTGCTCTGGTCCGAGCACCGACCGGAGCAGGCCATGCAGTTCGACAAGGGGAAGTGGGGGTGCGTCCTGTGGCTCGCCGCCAGCGCCGCCAAAGGCAAGGCGGCGGTTTGCGACCGACAAACCTTCGGCTGCTTCGGCGGCGGCGTGGGGATGGGATTCGGCGAGTGCTACAAAAATTTTCCCGGCGGCGAGGAGAGCTTCTGCCGCTTTCTCACCACCGGCAACGCCGCTTCGGCCGAAGGCCGACAGATCGCCGAGGGGATGCGCCCCTTCGCCCGTCCCGAGTTCATCGAACATTTCCTGCACGGCGAGCGCTATCTGCAAAGCCCCGAGAAGGCGCACCGTTTCATCGACGCCCTGCCGATTACCGACATTCCCGCGCCCTACGTGGTCTTCAAACCGCTGGCGGATATCGATCCGGCCGCCGAAGAGCCGCAGACGGTCGTCCTGTTCGTCGATCCGGACCAGCTTTCCGCCCTGGTGGTGCTGGCCAACTACGGCCGCGGCGACAACGAGAACGTCACCATCCCCTGGGCCGCCGGCTGCCAGACCATCGGCATCTATCCGTACCGGGAAGCGTTGGCGGATAAACCGCGTGCGGTGGTCGGACTCACCGACCTGTCGGCGCGCCTCTACATCCGCCGCCAGCTCGGCGGCGGTCTGATGAGTTTCGCCGCCCCCTGGAAACTCTTCCAGGAGATGGAAACGAACGTCGAAGGCTCCTTCCTGCAGGGGCCTGCCTGGCGCGAGCTCATGGCGCCGGAGTAAGCCGCGCCGGAGAAAAAGCGCAGCCGACCGGTAACGATCCGAGGACCGCTGTCTAAACGGATTCTCCCGTTGACGAGGGCCTGAACGACGCCTATCATTCGCTACGGACTGGCGGCTTCACCCAGAGATATTTCATAAGGAGACACTGTCACATGGAAATCGAAAAAGGCGCGGGCAAGCTGGCCAAAACCCTGCGGGTGCTCATCGTGGACAAACCAGGCTACCTGGGGAAACTGACCTCGGCCATCGGCATGGCCGGCAGCAACATCGGCGACATTCGCCTGGTGCGCATGGGGCGGACCCACAACACCCGGGAGATGACGATCTACGTCGATTCCGACGAGCATCTGGAGCGGATTCTCGAAAATCTCGCCAGGGTGGAGGGGATCATCGTCGAGGAAGTTATCGATCTGGTGCACCAGCTGCACGAAGGGGGCAAGATCGCCATGATCGGACGGCTGCCGCTGAAGACCATCGGCGACATCCGCAAGATCTACACCCCCGGGGTGGCGGTAATCTGCCGCGATATTCAAAGAAAGCCGGAACTGGCCTGGAAATACACCGCCATCCCGAATATGGTGGCCATCGTCACCAACGGCACGGCCATTCTCGGTCTCGGCGACATCGGCCCGGTGGCGGGGATGCCGGTCATGGAAGGCAAGGCGGCGCTCTTCGACCACTTCGTCGGCCTCAGCGGCGTTCCCATTCTTATCGAAAGCAAGGATCCGCAGGTCATCATCGACACCGTCCGCAATATCGCCCCCACCTTCGGCGCCATCAAACTTGAGGATATCGCCGCCCCGGAATGCTTCATTATTGAAGACGCCCTCGATGAGCAACTGAATATGCCGGTCATGCACGACGACCAGCACGGCACGGCGGTGGTGGTGCTGGCGGCATTGCTCAACACCACCCGCTTTTCCGGACAGATGCTGGGCAAATCCGTCATCGGAGTGATCGGCCTGGGCGCGGCCGGCTTGGGGATCTCCAAACTGCTGCTCGCCTACGGAGTAAAAAGCGTCATCGGCGCCGATCCCAAGGAGCCGGCGCGGCAACTGCTGGAGACCGTCGGCGGCCGGGGGGGGACCTTACAGGAGGTGATGCAGGAGGCGCATATCGTCATCGCCACCACCGGCGTGCCCGATCTGATCAAACCGGCCATGGTGCGCCCGGGGCAGGTGATCCTCGCCTTATCGAATCCGAATCCGGAAATCACCCCAGAGGCGGCGGTGGAAGCCGGCGCGGCTTTCGCCGCCGACGGCAAGAGCGTCAACAACGCCCTCGGTTTTCCCGGCATTTTCCGCGGAGCGCTGAACTCGCGGGCGACCCGCATCAATAACAAGATGAAGATCGCCGCCGCCAAAGCGATCGCCGGCTGCGCCGAGGAAGGGGAGTTGGTGCCTTCGATCCTGCATCCGCAGGTGCATCAGAAAGTTGCCGAGGCGGTGGAAAGAGCGGCGCTCGAATCGGGAGTGATCCGTCCCTGGGAGTAGCGCTCCGGCGGCAAAACCCGCGGACGCGCAATCCGGTTTCGGAATCCTGTCAGTTGAAGAAGGTCGGTTCCCGCAGGGCGGGAATGGGGACGCGCGGCAGATTCGGACACCGGGTGAATGGTCTGATGCGGTTCAGATCCAGAGGCGCATCATCCAACCCGTAGACCATGTCCCCCAGATGCACGGCGATCATCGCCCCGCGCAGCAGCTCTTGGCCATATTGTGCCGATGAATCGATCCGCCGGCATTCCATCTTGACCGGACATTCGGCGATGAGCGGCCCGTCGTGCGCCGCGCCCCGTTGCAGGGTCAGACCGGCGGCATTTGCATCGGCGGCCGAGGCTGCCTGCAAAGGGACAGGATCGCAGTAGGCGAGCATTTCTTCCGAGAGCAAATTGATGCAGAAGAAATCACTTCCGAGCAGTTCCGGGGGTGATGGTTGCTTCAGCGAAACACAGAGCGTCGCCGGGCGGGTGCAGATCATCCCCACCCAGCCGGTGGCCAGAACGCACGGCGCGCCCTGCGCCGAGCGGTAGCTGATCAGCGCCGCCGGAACCGGGCGGAAGGAAAAACCGGGAACGGCCGTGGGATCTTCCATAAAATTCTCCCAAAAAAGCACATCCTATAGTAAAGCACGAAACCGTCCTTTCTCAAGGGATATTCCGTTATAATTCTTGACACCCCTGATGGAGTTCTCTATTTATGTAATTCAAAGAAAGACGAGGAGGAAGGAATGAAGTTTTCGACGAAAAGCCGTTACGGTGTCCGCGCTTTGTTCGACATGGCGTATCATTCAGGGACCCTTCCGGCACAGATCAAGGATATTTCGCGCCGCCAGGCGATTTCCCCGCGCTATCTCGAGCAGATCTTCCAAGATTTGAAAAAGGCGGGGCTGCTGAAAAGCAAGCGGGGACCACAGGGCGGTTACCAGTTGGCGAAAAAGCCACAGGAGATCAGCGTTCTCGATATCGTATTGGCCGCCGAGGGGGCGATGGTCCTCGTCGACTGCGTCAAGGGGGAAGCTTCGGCGCGCCAGGGCAAATGCGAATTCGACAACCAATGCGTCACCCAGCGGATATGGCAGGAAGGCACCCGTCGCCTGCAGGAGTATCTGGGATCGGTCACGCTGAAGGATTTGTGCGAGGACGCGAGGAACATGGGGCTGGAAAAGGAGCTGGATCACCGCTTCATGTATTTCATCTGACTTAAAAAAACGGGGCTGCCGGCCGCCAGAGCGTATATTGCTGCTGCGCCCGGGAACGGAAGGAAATGAATATGCCAAGCATCATCAGCGACAACCCCCTGGGGCAGGTGGGAAAGACCCCGCTGATTCGCCTGAACCGTATGGCAGACCCACAGGGCGCCGTCATCTGGGGAAAAATGGAAGGGGCGAATCCCGGCGGCAGCGTCAAGGACCGTATCGCCTTGGCGATGATCGAACAAGCGGAACAGGACGGCTGCATCCGCCCCGGCGACACCATCGTCGAGCCGACCAGCGGCAACACCGGCATCGGCCTGTCGCTGGTCTGCGCGGTCAAAGGGTATCGACTGATCCTGACCATGCCCGACTCCATGTCCATGGAGCGCCGCCGCCTGCTTGGCGCCTACGGCGCCAACCTCGTCCTCACTCCCGGCGCCCTGGGGATGCGGGGCGCCATCGAGCAGGCCGAGGAGATCGCCCGCAAAAAGAAGTGCTTCATGCCGCAGCAATTCAAAAATCCGGCCAATTCCCGCGCGCACGAGCAGACCACCGGTCCGGAGATCCTCCAGGCGCTGGCGGGGGCGGTGGATGCCTTCGTTGCCGGGGTCGGCACCGGCGGCACCATCACCGGCGTCGGCCATGCGCTGCGCGCCCACAATCCGCAGGTCCACATCGCCGCCGTCGAGCCGGCGGATTCTCCCGTTCTTTCCGGGGGTGAACCCGGCCCGCACAAAATCCAGGGGATCGGCGCCGGATTCATTCCCGAGATTCTCGATACTTCCGTCTACCGCGAGGTCATCACCGTCGGCAACGAGCAGGCGATCGCCACCGCCCGCCGACTGGCGCGCGAGGAGGGGATTTTTGTCGGTATTTCCTCCGGCGCCAATGTTTTTGCCGCCATCGCGCTCGCCGCTCGCCTCGGCGCGGGAAAAAATGTCGTCACGATTCTCTGCGACACCGGCGAACGTTATCTCTCCACCGGTATTTTCGATTAGGCTCACCGCCGGTGGGCGGTGGCGAATTCTTGCACCGCCGCTCGTTGACTCATCAGACGCCGCGTTATCCGCCCTTTTGTTTCCTCCTGACGGGCCATAACCAGAGTTTAGCTATCATGCTCGAAAGCAAATTCAGAGAACTGCAGCGCTTGCTGCGCGAAATGGAAACCGTAGTGATCGCCTTCTCCGGCGGCGTCGATTCGACCTTTCTGCTGCGGGTGGCCAGGGATGTGCTCGGACCGGAAAACGTGGTCGCCCTGACCGCCACCTCCCCCACCTATCCGCAGTCCGAATTCAACGAAAGCTGTCAGCTGGCAGCGACCATGGGCGTGCGCCAGCTGGTGGTCGAAAGCAACGAACTGGAGATCCCCGGCTTCGCCGACAACGAGCCGCGCCGCTGCTACTGGTGCAAGAAGGAGCTTTTTTCCCTGTGCCGCGCCAAGGCGCAGGAGCTGGGTTTTCGCTGCATTCTCGACGGCTCCAACACCGACGATCTGCAGGATCATCGCCCCGGGCGCGATGCCGCGCGCGAACTGCAGGTGCGCTCGCCGCTGCTGGAGGCCGGGTTGGACAAAGAGGAAATTCGCCAACTAAGTCGTCGGCTGGAACTGCCGACCTGGCAGAAGCAACCCTTCGCCTGCCTGTCCTCCCGCTTTCCCTACGGCACCCGCATCACCCCGGAACGCCTGGCGCGCATCGACCGCTGCGAGGCCTTTCTTCGCGCCCGCGATTTCCGCAATTACCGGGTGCGTTTTCATGACGAGATGGCCCGCATCGAAGTGGCGCCGGAGGAAATTCCCCGGTTTTTCGACACCGGCCTGCGCGAGGAAATCATCGCTGAATTCAAAGCGGCCGGCTTCACCTATGTCGCCCTCGACTTGCAGGGTTATCGCACCGGCAGCATGAACGAAGTTCTACCGTAGCCAAGCCTGCCGGACAAGGGACGTTGCGGACGCCGGTCTTCAATTGATCTGGGCCATTGGCCCCTTGCCAAGGGAGGATGCATGCAGAAAACCCGTGCTTTGCTGGCGGTCTGCTTCTGCGCCGGACTGCTCGGCGCCCTCTGCAACAGTCTGGCCTTCTGGGGCGCTGGCCACTGGGGATTGACCGCCATGGCGGGGGTCGGCCTGGCACCGACCTGGAGCGCCGCCTGGCTTTATCCGCGCCTGATCCGGGGCGGGCTCTGGGGGCTGGTCTTTTATCTTCTCGTCGCGCATCCCCGCGCCCGCCGCCACTGGGCGCGCAAGGGGCTCTGGGTCAGCCTGCTGCCCACCCTGTTGCAACTCTTCTACATCTTTCCGCAAGAGCCGGCGCACGGCCCCATGGGCGTCGGTCTCGGTTCATTCACCCCCGCCTTCGTTCTGCTGTTCAACGCCATCTGGGGCTTCTGCACCGGCGTTTTCACCCGACTGTTGTGGGGCAAGGAGTGAGGATCTCCAAACAACCGGCCCTTTGCGCCGCCATCGCCTGTCTGCTCCTGTCCTTTGTTTTTGCCGTCGCCCTCCAGGCCGAACCGCTCAGCGGCAAGGTCGAACGGATCTACGACGGCGACACCGTGCGGGTGGCGGGGATCGGCAAGGTGCGCCTGCTCGGCATCGACGCCCCAGAGCGAAAAGCCTCGGAACGCGACCGTTTTTATGCAAAAAGGGGGGTTTCCCCCCACCGGCTGCGGCAGATTGCCGAAGACGCGCGGCGGTTCACCACGCGGATGAGCAAGGGACAGACGGTGCGCCTGACTTTCGATAGCGAACGGCGCGACGACTACGGTCGGCTGCTCGCCTATGTCCACCTGCCCGACGGCCGTTTGCTGAACCGCCTGCTGCTGGAACAAGGCTATGCCGCCGTTTATCGCCGGGCCGATTTTCGCTTGAAGGACGATTTTTTTGCCGCCGAGGCGGCGGCAAAGGAAAAAAAACTCGGTCTCTGGCAATGAAAAAGCCCGAACCGGGATTCCGGCGGGCTTTCGTTGGACTTAAATATTTGCGGTTTCTGTTTGCGCGCCTCTATTCCTCACCCGATTCGCGACGCCCGGATGCTGTTTCTGGCAACTCCGGCGCCACCACCTGCTGCGTCTGCAGCCGCTTGTAGTAGAAATTCTGCCCGTAGAGAACCGCCGCCGGATTGTGGCCGGTGACCCGGTCCTTGACCACCAGGGTGGTTACCGGCGCCTCGGAGTGTTTGGCGAAGAGCATGTCGTGGCCGACGCAGAGACCGACGATGATGTTCATATCGGTCTTTTCCTGGTTGAGCAGGTGCGCCTGGGCAATGGGGTTGCAGGCCGGCTCGAAGGCCCCGGGGCGCACCTTGTGCTGCTCCTCGATCCCCAGATCGAGCTTGTCGATGCTGCCGGCCTTGCAGCAAACCGAGAGCGGCTCGAACCCTTGGGCGCGCAGGATGTCGGCGAGGCGGTTCGATTCGTCGAGCAGGCCGATGCAGGTGCCGATGCCGATCTTCTTCCAGTCCATCAGCTTGGCCAGGGCGATGGTGTCCTCCACCCGCGTCCAACGGGCGTTGACCGCCTCGGAGCCGGGGGCCGGCTGATAGCAGAGCCCCTCGACCACTGCCGCCACCCGCGCCAGACGGGCGTCGGCGTCCTCGCCGGTGTAACGGCGAAACGATTCTTCGATGGTCTTCGCCTCCCGCTCCGACGGACAGTAGCCCGGGCGGGGCGGCCGGCTTTTCGGATCGGCCCAGCAGTTGGTCGTCCCCTGTTTTTGCCACAGGGCGCTGCAATTGGCACAGGCCAGGGCGGTCTTATCCGTCATGTCGATTTTCCTCTTTCGCGTCGGCCGGGATCTCCTGGATCAACACATAAGGCTGCACGATCTGCATGCGGAAGCGCTTGGTCGAGTTGGCGTCCCAGGCGGCCAAGTGTTGTCCGGACGGCTTGCCGAGAAGACCTTCGGCAATCCAGTGCGCGACGGGGCCGGAATCGTCGGCGGCAATCCGCGCCGCCGCCTCGGCAAGATTGAGCTGCGGGTCGACGAGAATCACCGCATCGCGCTCCGCATGTGGGCGCAGCCAAACCCATTCCACCTCTTCGCTGCCGTCTGCCTTGATGTCTTTGTTCATTGACGATTCCCGTTGGAAGCTGGATTCCCGAGCGGAATCGCCCCGGGAATGACGTATTTGGTGCTCTGCGGAAGATCCGTGCCAAGCAGGATGAAGAAAGTATAGGATTCGCCGGTCGCCGTCAAGCTTCGGCGCCCGGGGTTGCGGCCGAATATCCTTCATGAGTACAATGCGGGGCCCCCGCTGAAAGGATCCACCGCATGCCCTCCGCTTTATCCGCCGCCCGCGCCGGCGAACCGCTGCTGCAAGAAGGCTATCGCCGCGCCGTTGCGTTGCTGCGGCGCAACAGCACGCCGGCCGGCATCCTCGCCTGCACTCCCGGCGAAAAGGCCGCCGGCCGGCATTACATCAGCATCTTTGGGCGCGACGCGGCGATCTGCGCCCTTGGCATGGCGGCCAGCGAAGAGCCCGACCTGATCGCCGCCGCCGAAGCCGGCTTGCGCACCCTGGCCCGCCACCAGGCGGCGAACGGGCAGATTCCGAAATACGTCAAGCCGGAGACGGGGGAGGCCGATTTCTGGTATTCCGGCTGCATCGACGCCACCCTCTGGTGGCTGATCGCGGTGCATAGCCTAGGGAAACGCAGCAGCAACGCCCTGCCCCAGGAGCTGGCGACGGCGACGGAGCGCGCCCTCAACTGGCTGCACTGCCAGGAACACCCGGAGTGGCGCCTGCTGCAGCAGAACGAGGCGAGCGACTGGGCCGACATCATGCCGCGCTCCGGCTTCGTCCTCTACAGCAACGCCCTGTGGTATTGGGTGAAGCGTCTCTATAAGCTGCCGGGGGAGAAAACGACCCGCGCCTACGCCAACGACCTGTTCTATCCCTACGGCAACAGCGTCCCCGGCCACCGGCGGGCGCGCCTGCTCGTTCATTACATCCGCAACCGCAGCAAACCGAGCCCTTTCTACCTGAGCTTCGTCAATTTCTCCTTCTGGGGGGAGGAGCAGGACATCCTCGGCAACCTCCTCGCCGCCCTGACCGGCCTGGCGGACGACTCGCGCAGCGTGCGCATCGCCGAAGGGATCAAGGCCGCGGCGATCGCCAAGCCGTGGCCGGTGCGGGTGGTCGGGCGGCCCATCGGCCGCGACGATGTGTTGTGGCGGCGCTACATGCAGCGCCATGAGCAGAACTACCCCTTCCAGTACCACAACGGCGGCTGCTGGCCTTTCGCCGGCGGCTTCTGGGCGCTGCTGCTGCACCGGCTCGGCTGGCGCAACCAGGGGTGGCAAGCCCTCGAACAGCTCGCCGCCGCCAATCAGGTCGGCGGCTGGGGTTTCAACGAATGGTTGCACGGCGAAAGCGGCGAACCACTGGGGATGCCGGGGCAGTCGTGGAACGCCGCCCTCTATATCCTCGCCCGGCAAGCCTTAGGCGACAAAAACAACTTTCTGCGCTTTTCCTCCTGAAAAAGCGTCTGCCGCAGCGTCGCCAAGAGCACTGAACCGTGTTTTATGCAATACTGAATCTCCTTGCGAACTTTGCGCCTTTGCGGTAATGAACTGCTGATTTCAGGTTCATAGATCCCCTGGAACGTAGCAGCACAAGTCCCCTAGGTTAGGACACAACAACCATGCTCCTTGACTTTTTCGCCACCGCCCCCAAGGGGATGGAACAGCTCCTTGCCGACGAACTGCGCGCCCTCGGCGCTACCGCCGTCGATGCCGGCCGCGGCGGGGTGGCCTTTCGCGGCCCTCTCGCCACCGGCTACCGCGCCTGCCTGTGGTCGCGCACCGCCAGCCGGGTGCTCTTGCCGCTGGCGCGCTTCAAGGCGCCGACGCCGGAGGCGCTCTACGCCGGCATCAATGAGATGCCGTGGGAGGAGCACCTCGCCCCCGAGGGGACCCTCACCGTCGATTTCACCCTCGCCCAGTCGCAGATCACCCATTCGCACTTCGCCGCCCTCAAGGTCAAGGACGCCGTCGTCGATCGCTTCCGCGACCGCTTCGGCGTGCGCCCCTCCATCGACCGTGCGCGCCCCGACCTGCGCCTGAACGTTTACCTCTACCGCGATTCGGCGCGGGTCGGCCTCGACCTCTCCGGCGAGAGTCTGCACCGCCGCGGCTACCGCGAGGAGGGTGCGGCGGCGCCGCTGAAGGAGAATCTGGCCGCCGCCATCCTGCTGTTGGCCGGCTGGCCGGAGCTGGCGCGGGCCGGCGCCCCCTTTGTCGATCCGCTCTGCGGCTCCGGCACCCTGCCGATCGAGGCGGCCCTCCTCGCCGGCGACGTCGCGCCGGGGCTGCTGCGGCCGCACTTCGGCTTTCTCGGCTGGAAAGGCCACGACGGGGCCGCCTGGGACGCGCTGCTCGCCGACGCCCGGCAGCGGGCGGCGGAAGGAAAACGGCGCCTGCCGGCGATCATCGGTTTCGACGCCGAAGCGTCCGCCGTGCGGGCGGCGCTGGCCAACATCGAGCGCGCCGGGCTGCACGGCCTGGTGCACGCGGAGAAGCGCGAGCTTTCGGCGGCCGAGGCGCCCCGCGGCGCCGCCGGCGGCCTGCTCGCCGCCAATCCCCCCTATGGCGAGCGCCTCGGCGAGGAAAAAGCGCTGGTTTCCCTCTACGCCCGCCTCGGCGAGGCGCTGCAGACGCGCTTCGCCGGCTGGCGGGCGGCGGTGTTCACCGGCAACGAACGGCTCGGCATGCGCCTCGGCCTGGCGCCGGCGCGCACCGATATTCTCTTCAACGGCCCCATCGAGTGCCGCCTGCTGCATTTCGCCGCCGCCGAGCACCCCGGCGCCACCGCCTTTTCCGCCGGTGGCGAAATGTTTGCCAACCGCCTGCGCAAGAACCTGAAGAACCTGCGCCGCTGGGCGCAGCGCGAGGGGGTCGACTGCTACCGGGTGTACGACGCCGACTTGCCTGAATACGCCGTCGCCGTCGATTTCTATCAGGGAGACGGCCGCTGGGCGCACGTGCAGGAGTACGCGGCGCCCAACACCATCGACGCGCAAAAGGCCGAGGCGCGCCTGCGCGAAGCGCTGGCGGTGATCCCGGCGGTGCTGGAGATTCCGCCGGCCCACGTTTTCTTCAAGGTGCGCCAGCGCCAGCGGGGCAAGGCGCAGTACGAAAAACAGCAGGAAGCCGGAGAGTTCCACGAGGTGCGCGAAGGAGGGCGCCGGCTGCTGGTCAATTTCACCGACTACCTCGACACCGGCCTCTTCCTCGACCACCGGCCGGTGCGCCGGATGATCGGCGAGCTGGCCGCCGGCAAAAGCTTTCTCAACCTCTTCGCCTACACCGGCGCCGCCACCGTGCACGCCGCCGCCGGGGGCGCCCGGCAGACGACGACAGTCGACATGTCGCGCACCTATCTCGACTGGGCCAAGCGCAATCTCGCCCTCAACGGCTACGCCGCCCGGCAGCACGAGCTGATTCAGGCCGACTGCCTGACCTGGCTGGCGGAAGAAGCGCGCCGCGGCCGCCGGCAATGGGATCTGATCTTCCTCGATCCCCCCACCTTCTCCGCCTCCAAACGGATGACGCAGGCTTTCGACGTACAGCGCGACCACGTCACCCTGATCCGCCAGGCGGTCAGCCTGCTCGCCGCCGGCGGCGTTCTTTTCTTCTCCACCAATTTTCGCAAGTTCCGCCTCGACGCCGCCGCCCTCGCCGACCTGCGGGTAACCGAGCTCACCGGCGCAACGATTCCCGCCGATTTCGCCCGCGACCCGAAGATTCATCAGGTGTGGCGCATTGCCAAAAACTAGGAAAGTCCGCGATCTGCTATCGAGTTGACACCCGGCTCCTCTCTGCTAAAAGGGAATTATCGGAGTTTCCCACACTGCCCCAACTTTGCGAGAGGACAACAGACCATGCGCCTTCAGGAAATGCTCTCCACCCACCCGCGCAAGCCGCCGGTGGAAATCTCCGCCATCAGCGACGCCGTCCGCCGCATCTACGAATGCGCCGATGCCAATATCGCCTGCGCCGACGCCTGCCTGGGCGAGGACATGGTGCAGAATCTTGTCCGCTGCATCCGCCTGAATCAGGATTGCGCCGATATCTGCGAGGTCACCGGCAAGCTCCTCTCCCGGCAGACCGAGGGGGACAGCAGTTCCATCCGCGCCCAGTTGCAGGCGTGCATCGCCGCCAACCGCGCCTGCGCCGCCGAATGCGACAAGCACGCGCCGATGCACGAGCACTGCCGTATCTGCGGCGAAGCCTGCCGCGACTCGGAAGAGGTCTGCCGCAACCTGCTCGACAAGTTTCCCAGCGGCGGAGCGGGGCAGGCCTGAGGTTGCCGCGTCCCTGCCCAACCCCGCGAACCGTCCGGACCGGGATTCTCCCGCCGGGCGGTTTTCCATTGTTGAACACGATTATTTTGGCGGGTCATTCGGCCCGGCTATTTTTCAGCCAAAAGGTCCTTATGCATGGTATGGTGCGGCGGTCATTTGTGCGGGCGCCCGCCATTCACCTCCATGAGGACAAAAAATCATGAGCAAAGGGAAAGATTCCAAGAAAGAGGACAAAAAACCGGCCGCCAAGACCATGAAGGAAAAGAAAGCCGACAAACAGTCCAAGAAGGATGCAAAAAGATAAGATTCACGGACTTAAACCGATAATCAGAAAAAAGGCCTCGAATCGATGGGATTCCAGGCCTTTTTGCATCAGACGCCGCGCGGCGGAGGGAACTCATGGCGCAGGAAACAGCAACCGATCATCGCGAAGACGGGGTGGATCTCCCCTGGGAGCGGATCAATCCGGATACATTGCGGAATCTGGTCCGGGAGTTTGTAACCAGGGACGGGTCCGATTGGGGCGACGCGGCCGGCACGCTGGAGGCCAAGGTGGAACAGGTTTTCCGGCAATTGCGGGAGAACAAGGTGAAAGTCGTCTTCGACCTGCGGTCGCAAACGGCCAATATCGTCATCTGCCGCTGACCGGCGAAGGCCCCTCTTCAGCCTGCGCGCCCTGCCTGGGCGCTGAATTTTTGCTCGCCAATTACTTTCCGCAGCACTTTTTATACTTGCCGCCGCTGCCGCAGGGGCAGGGATCGTTGCGGCCGATCTTGGCGACGCTCAGCGGCTGCGGCTTGATCATGGTTCCCTCGGCGAACAGCCAGCGTTTGTCCTTGCGCTGAAACTGCGCGCGCTCGTGATGGCTGCGCAGGCCGCTCTTGTCGCGAAAACGGGCGACGAACACGACCTCTCCCTCTTCGTCCTGCGCTCCGCCCCGGACGGTGTCGAGGATTTCCAGGCCAAGCCATTCGGAGTTCTCGGCCCAGGTCCGGGTCCCCTTGTGGTCGTACCCCGCGCGGTGCTCGGGGTGGGTGGTGGCAAAGAGGAAATCGACCTCGACCTTCACGTGCGCCGCATAGCGCGCCCGCATCAGTTGTTCGGCCGTTTCCGCCGGTTTCTTGCCGCTGATGATCGGTTCGCAGCAGGCGGCATAGTCAAGGCCGCTGCCGCAGGGACAGCTGTTCATGGCGGTTCTCCTTCGCATTATCGCAGGGGCGCAAAAAGGTACTCCAGCCCGTTGACCTTGATTTCATAGACCACGGCCAGCATCCGGCCCAATTTCCCCTCCGGAAACCCCTGCTGGGCAAACCAGACGACATACGGTTCGGGCAGGTCGATCAGCCGCGTCCCCGCATGCTTGCCGAAGGGCATGCGCATCGCGGCCAGTTCGAGAAGGGCATTGTGATCGAAGGGAAGAGTCGGTTCCATCGGGTCGCCGGAGGCAAGAAAAGTCGTCACCTTATACCCGGCTCTGCTCCTTTATGCAAGCGTGCGCTCGCGGAGAACCCCTGCTGCCAGGCCAATCCGCCTGGTTTCAATAAAACGTCGTTTCTGGCGAATCAATCTTTCTTGTCAATTTCCCCCATCTGTGCTATGCGATAACGATCGGTTTTCTCGTGCAATTCGCGAAAGGGTTCAGGTATGACAGCGGCCGCCTTCCGATTTTCCTACCTCAAACGCATTTTTTTCTTTACCCATTTTTTGGGTCTGGCCATGGGGATAATTTTTCCACTGGCCGCCAGTCCCCTGCTCGGTCCCACCGCACGTTCCTGGCCTTTCATCCTGGCATGCCTAGTGACCGGTTTTGCCATGGGCGCGCTCATGTTTCTTTTCGTGCTGATCACCCTTAAGGGGCAACTGCACCGGCAGATGGAAATCCTTCGCCCCCTCATCGGCGACTTCGGCCAGGGCAAGAAAACCGTTGAAGGCTTGCAGGAGATGATGGAAACGTCGGTAGCCCGGTTCGAAGGGATGCTGCGCGACCTTCTCGGCGCCATCGATGAATTCGTGCCCCATTATCGCTCCTTGTCCGAATCCAGTTTTTATTTGTCGGAACGGGCCAGGGATGGACTGAGTGCGGCCAAAAAGTCCCACGCCGATGTCAATGCCATGTCTGAAAAACAGCAGGAAGTCATCGCCCAGGTGCAGAACCTTTCCGATCGCTCGCAAGCCGAGGCAGCCATTTCCCGCGAGCTCTCTGCGTCTCTGGAGGAGATGGCCGGCGCCATAGACCATTCCACCTCCAAGTTTCTGGAAACCACGACCAGCGTCAATGAAATGGCCTCCAGCGTTCAGGAGGTCGCCTCCCAGGCCGATGGCATTACCCAGTCCGTCGAGGGAACCGCCCGCGATCTGGAGTCCATCGGCGCATCCCTGGAACGCATTCGCAATGGCGCCGTGTCCTGGGCGCAAGCGACCGATGCGGTGAAACAGGATGCCGAATCCGGTCTGTTGGTGGTCAAATCATCCATGGAAGAGATGGAGCGGATCGAGCAGGAGAGCCGTCGCGCCAGGGAAGCCATGCAGCGCCTGTCGCACCAGACCGGCGAGGTGGCGACGATTATCGAAGTGATCAAGGAGTTGGTTTCCGATACCGAGCTGCTCGCCTTCAATGCCGCCATCATTGCCGCCAAGGCCGGCGAGGAGGGCAAAGGCTTTTCCGTCGTCGCGGAAGAGATCCGCGACCTGGCCGACCGCACCACCGCCAGTGCCCAGGACATTCATCGCATTGTCAAGGCCATCGGCGGCGACACCCGCGAAGTGACCGAGGCGGTTGACGCCACCGGCCAGCGGATCGCCAAGGGGAAACAGCTCTCCCTTTCCACCGGCGAGGCGCTGCGCAAAATAGTCGAAAGTTCCACCCAGGCGGTCAAATCGTCGGACGAAATTGCCGGCTTGACGCAGAAGGAAGAAGCCAGGGCGCGCACGCTCCTGCAGGATGCCGGCAAAAGCATGCATTCGGTCAAGGTGATCGTCCGCGCCATGCGCGAACAGCAAACCGCCATCAACCGCATTCAGGAGGGGGTGACGGAAATGAAATCGGCCGCCGACCAGGTGGCCTGCGGCATGGAGGAACAGGTGCGGGCCACGCGCGAATTCGATCGGGGCCTAAACCAGCGGGAAGAGCAGATTCAAGCCATCAATGAAGCGACCCGCTTTCAGATGTCTACGGTGCAGCGGGTATTCGAGCATTTCGAGGTTTCCGAAAACCGGCTGGGACGAAACGAGGAAAAGGCAAAAATCATTGCCCAGGAGGGCGCCGCCATGGAGATCCTGGTCGAGCGTCTGCGGCAGTTGGTGGTCGCCGTTAAACAGCAGGAGATCGCCGCCGCCAGCAGCGCCGACCCGAAGCAACCCTTGCCGCGCAAGACCGCCGCCTGATCTAATTGCGGCGCGCAATCCTCTAGAAGCGGATGATGCCGGATGCCCAGGTGAAGCCGGCGCCGAAGGTCGTCATGCCGACGGTGTCCCCCGGCCGGATCAAGCCGGTGCGGCGAGCCTCGTCAAGGGCGATGGGAATGGAGGCGGCGGAGGTGTTGCCGAATCGATCGACATTGACGTACACCTTTTCCGCCGGAAACCGCAGGCGCTTGCCAACGGCTTCGATGATGCGCAAATTCGCCTGGTGGGGAATAAACAAATCGATATCGTTGATGGATAGTCCGGCCTGATCGAGAGCGGCGTTCATAACCTCGACCATGGCGACGACGGCATGGCGAAAAACTTCCCTTCCCTCCATGCGAATCGTATGCAGCTTCTCCCGCGCATTTTCGGGGGTGGGAGGATTAAGGCTGCCGCAACCGGGATTGAACAGCATCCGGTTGCAACTGCCGTCGCTGCGCAAAACGGTTTTGAGAATGCCGCGACCTTCATTGGCCGGGGCAAGGACCACCGCGCCAGCCCCGTCCCCGAACAAGACGCAGGTATCGCGGTCCTCCCAATTCACCATGCTGGTAAGGACATCGCCGCCGATCACCAGAGCCCGCTGGTAACCGGAGGTCAACATCAGACCTTCGGCAACCTGCAGGCCGTAAAGAAACCCCGAGCAGGCGGCGGACAAATCGAAAGCGACCGCTTTTGTGGCGCCCAGTTTTTCCTGCACCAGACAAGCGGTGGCGGGAAACTTCATATCCCCGGTGACCGTGCCGACGATAATCAGATCCAGATCGGCGGCAGCGGCGCCGCTATCCGCCAAAGCCCGTTCGGCGGCGGCGGTGGCCAACGTCGACAACGGGGTGCCTGGAGCGACAATGCGGCGCTCGCGAATGCCGGTGCGCTCAACGATCCACTGATCGCTGGTCTCCACGATTTTTTCCAGATCGGCATTGGTGAAAATCCGTTCCGGCACAGCATGGCCGGTTCCGGTTATTGCCACATACGGTCTAGTTGCCATCCCACTTACCTCCTTGTACGCAGGCCAAAAATAGCATGAATTTTCGGCCGCCTCAACATTCATCCCTTGCCTCGGCGGAAATTTGTGTTTTAATAAATTCATATCAGCCCAATCCCAGGGAGGGAAATCATGGCCGGAAAGAACGATAATGCCACTATTGGCGCCATCATGCTCATCGCGGGGGGAATTATCGGTGCGGGACTGTCTCTTCTATACGCGCCACAAAGCGGCGTCAAAACCCGGCGGCAACTCACCCGCTATGCCAAAAAGGTGCGCAACGAAGCCGAAGAGGCGATCCGCGATACCGCCGAATCGATCAGCGACATGATGGAGGATCTCACCGAGAAAACCACCGACCTGCTCGACCAGGGCGGCGAGGTGGCCGAAGACTGGCGCAAACATATGCTGGATGCTTTGGACCGGGGGCAAAAGGGGCTGGAGAAACAGCGCAAAAGGCTCAGTCAGTTCTGGGAATAAATAGCGCAGACCCTTCCGGGCGCGTCCTTCAGTCCATCGCGATGCGCGCCAGCAGAGGGAGATGATCGGAAGCAATTCTGGTGACCGGTGTTTTTATCGCACCTACCTCGAGGAGCGCTTTCCTGGGGTGGGTGAGGATGCGATCAAGCGAAAACAACGGATAAAACGCCGGAAAGGTCCTCGGCGCCGGTGATCTTCCGAAATAACGGTGCAGCCAGCGCGCCGGTCGGCCAAAAAGGAATCCTTCATTGAGGTCTCCTAGAACCACGGTCGGCTGCACCGGGGAGATCTTGAGTATTTCCAGAATTCTTCTTACCTGGAAACGGCGCTCGGCCGGTAGCAGACCCAGGTGGGTGACCAGAACCCGCAGCAGACCATTGCCGGTCTCAAGTTCCACGTCAAGCAGGCCGCGGGACTCCCGGCGAGTATAGGAAAGGTCGAACCGGCGCACTTCGATGATTTTGCAGCGGGTGAGCAGCGCATTGCCGTAAAAACCGTTGTGGCGCTCAATCGTTGGTCCGCCGATGGCGCGCAAGCCGGTCGCCTCCGAAAGATAATCCAGCTGCATCGTCGCCCGGTCCTGGCCAAAAGGGGCGTTCACCTCCTGCAGCCCGACGATATCCCCCGCCAACCCGCGAATCACCCCGGCAATCCTGCCGACATCGAGCCGGCCGTCGATGCCGATTCCCTGGTGGATGTTATAGGACGCGACCCGGCAGCAGCGCCGTTGCGCATTGAGCTCATCCATCATCCTCCCCTTCCGTTTCGCCCTGCGCCTTGCGCGCAATCCATCTGCGAAGAAACCAGATAATGCAGAAGATGCCAAGCAGCACCCCCGCCAGGATCGCTATGTTTGCGATCTCCGGTTGCCGGACGACCCGCACCAGACTCTGCTCGAATATGGTTATCGCCAGAATTCCGGGCGCCATGCCGAGAACCGTCCCCAGGGCGAAATCGCGGAAGTTGATATGACTGGCCCCGGCGACCAGATTGACGACGATAAACGGAGCAATCGGCAAGAAACGCACCACCAGCACGGCGACCAAGCCGCGCCGCCCCAACTGCTGGCTGAGGCGGTGCAGGCGCGTACCGGCCAACCCATGGACCGTTTCCCGCCCCAGAAGACTGCCTAAACCATAGCTGACCACCGCGCTGGCGACACAGCCTCCGAGGGCGAGGAAAAAACCAGGCACCGGGCTGAAGACCAAGGTCGTGGCCAGAATCAACAACGTGACCGGAAACATCAGCATCCCGCCGATGACGAAGCAGGCGACCACCGCCCACGGCGCCCAGACGCTGCCCTCGATCATCGCTCCCCAACCCTGTAGTTTGGCAAGACTCGGCCAATCGTGCAGCGGCGTCCACCGCCATGCGGCCGTCAAAGCCAATGCGCCGAGCAGAATAGCGGCCAGCACAATCCACCGGCGATCCATCCGGCGCCACGCCGAGCGGTCCAGGTCCTTGGCGACGAATTCATCGATGAACTGTTCCATGTCCGTGGACTGCATGGGATCGACCAGCGGCCATTCCGGCACCATCTGCTCCAGCCAATTTTCCTCGGCGCCGTTCAACGGCTGCAAGGTGCGCGGGCCCTTGTTCAAGGTCTCGACCGCCCGCAACAACGAACCTTGCCGCTCCACCGCAGCCGCCACCGTTGTCGGGTCGCTGCCGAGATGCTCGGCCAGCAGTCGGTGGCGAAAACCGGCCAGGGCCTGTTGCACTTCGGGCCGCTCGGCCTCAATGGCGAGATCGCACTCGGTATCCAGCCCCATGGAGCGATTGTTCAGATTGGCCGAGCCAATACGCAGCAGTCGATCATCGACCACCAGCAGCTTCGAATGAACCTGGATGAAGTGGCTGCCCAGCCCCTCCGCGCTTGGATAAAATACCCGCAAACGTCCGTAGCGATCGGCTTGCCGCAATTGCCGCAGCACCCTTGCCCGCATGACGCCCATGGTGGTTTCCTCCAACCAGCCCGAACATTCGCGGGGAAGGACAAGAAGGATTTCGGGACCGTTTTTTTCCTCTAAGCGGGCCGCCAGCGCTTTGCCGAGCGCCGCCGAGGTCAGATACTGATTTTCGATATAGATGCTCGATTTCGCGGCGGCAATGGCATCCCGGTACAACGCCTCCACTTCGCGAACTTCTCCGCCGGCGTTGAACGCCGGTTCGGTGCGGGCGATTCCCACCTGGACATCCATGACATCGGGAGCAATGTCCGGTGGCCACGGGTCCGCGCTTTCCTTTGTCGGAGGCGCCTTTTTGCCGGTGACCCGCCGCCAGCGCCGCCGCGCCAGTTGCCCAAGAGCGACGGCGGTTTCGCCATCGACCAGCATCTGCACATCGTGAAAAGGGGGATATTGATGCCCATTGTCGCGGCGGCGCGGCTCGTCGGCGGCGTGCGCCGGCGTGTCCCAGCGTCCCTGGGCCAGGTCGAGGCCACCGACAAAAGCGATCCGGTCATCGACGACGATGATTTTCTGATGGTGGGACGCCCCGATGGGATGTTGATCGTCCAGCCGGAAATGCACCCGCTTGTGGCTTTGCCAGCCCAACCTGAGGATCGGCAGGGGCTCCCGCTCCAGGGCGTAGAGCATGGCAAAGTCCCAGTCAAGGATGCGGATGTGCAATTCCTTGCTGCGGGCGGCGGCGGCGTTGAGAAGACTGCCCAACCGATTGGGCATGGCGCGCGGTCTTCCATCGCGATACATGCGGATGCGACTGTCAATATCCCAACCCAGAATGAATACCGAGCGGCGCGCCCGCTCCACCGCCGAGGCCACGGCGGCAAAGTAGGCCTCGCCATCCACGAGAAATGCGGCTCGACTGCTGTGCGTCAGCCGCCAACAATTATGTCCTTCCCAAAGAATTTTTTTCTCTTGCATACCCGGACATATCACGCGCACAACATTTGGCACGACCCGAATGGCGACGCCATGGCCACTTGGCGCTGTCGGTCAAGCTTATCAGTGCCTGCTTGCAGCGCAACCAACCGCCCCCCTTGCCCGGTTGCAATTCGGGAACCCTCTGGTAGGTTGACACAGGAGGTTTTCATGCCCGGTTCGTTCGCGGTTTCCCCTGATCTTCCCTTCTTTGTCATCCCGCTGCTGATTTTTCTGTCCCGCATCGTTGATGTAACCTTTGGCACCCTGCGCATCATCTTCATCGCCCGCGGCCTGAGTCTGCTTGCTGCCGGGGTCGGTTTCTTCGAAGTTCTGATCTGGATTCTGGCGATCACCCAGGTGATGCAGAATCTCACCAGTTGGGAGACCTACTTCGCCTACGCTTGCGGTTTTTCCGCCGGCAATTTCGTTGGCATCAGCATTGAAAAACGGTTGGCCATCGGCAATCTGCTCATCCGCGTCATTACCCGCCGCGAAGCCGAGGACCTGGTCAAGTTTCTCTGGAAATCCGGATATGGGGTGACCAGTATGGACGCCCGCGGTGAGACCGGGCCGGTCAAGGTGATCTTCACTATCGTCAAACGCCGGAAACTTGCCGAAACCGTGGCGATCATAAAACGCTTCAATCCCAATGCGTTCTACACCATCGAAGATGTCCGGTTCGTCAACGAAACCCTGCCGCCGGGGCTGATGGGACGGCGGCAGCTCTTTACCGTTCGCTCGCTGCTCAAACGCAAGTAGGCCGCCGCCGGCGGCGCGCTCACCGCTTTTCTGGTCGTTGCAACGTCACCGGGGCGCGTGTAACCTTGAGCGGCAAGCAGGAGTCCGCCGGTGGAACCCATCCTCGAAGCAACCAGCCTGACCAAAATTTTCGGCGCCTTTCGGGCGGTGGACGGCATCTCCTTCCACATCCGCAAAGCCGAATGCTTCGGCATTCTCGGCCCGAACGGCGCCGGCAAAACCAGCACCATCCGCATGCTCTACGGCTTCAGCCCGAAGAGCGACGGACACCTGCGCATTTTCGGTCTCGACGCCGACCGCGACCTTCGGCGCATCAAAGCGCGCATCGGCGTCTGTCAGCAGGAGAACACCCTCGACCCAGATCTGAGCGTCGAGCAGAATCTGGAGGTCTTCGCCCGCTATTTCGATCTGCCCCGCCGAGGGGTCCGGGAGCGGGCCGCCGAGTTGCTCCGCTTCATCGCCCTCGATCACCGGCGGCAGGCCAAAATTCCCGAACTCTCCGGCGGCATGCTGCGTCGGCTGATGCTGGCCAGGGCGCTGATCAACGATCCGGAGATGCTCATTCTCGACGAACCGACCACCGGTCTCGACCCGCAATCCCGGCACCAGGTCTGGCTGCGGCTGGAAGAGCTGAAGAGCCGCGGCCTGTCCATTCTGCTCACCACCCACTACATGGACGAGGCGACCCGTCTCTGCGATCGCCTGGTACTCTTGACCACGGCCGCATCCTGGTCGAAGGGGCGCCCCTGGACCTCATTCGCCAGCACGTCGGCCGCGAGGTCATCGAGGTTTCGTCCCCGCCGGAATCGTTGCGCCGCTTCGTCCAGGAGCAAAAACTCAAACACGAGGATCTCGGGCATCGGCTGATCATCTACAGCAGCAACGGCGAGCCGATATATCATCGAATCAAGGCCGACCACTGGCCAACGGGATGCATCTTGCGGCTCGCCACCCTGGAGGACGTCTTTTTGCGCCTGACCGGCCGCGAGCTGCGCGAATGAACGGTCACGATTCTTTTCGCCGCCTGTGGCATGTCTGGCGGCGCAACTGGGCGGTCTACCGGCGGACCTGGAAAATCAGCTTTCTGCCCCCCTTGCTCGAACCGCTTTTCTACCTGCTCGCCTTCGGCGTCGGACTAAGCGCCATGGTCGGCGAGGTCTCCTACGCCGGCCGTTCGCTGTCGTACATGGCCTTCATCGCGCCGGCCCTCATCGCCATCAACATCATGAACAGCGCTTTTTTCGAGAACACCTACGCGTCTTTCGTCCGCATGTACTATCAGAAAACCTTTGACGCCATGCTGGCGACGCCGCTTTCTCTGCCAGAAATAATCCTCGGCGAAATCCTCTGGGGGGCCACCAAGTCCGTTCTCGGCACCCTTCTGATGCTGCTCGTCATCAGCCTTTTCGGTCTTCTCGATTACCCCGGCGCCCTGCTGCTGCCTGTCTTGGCCCTGCTCGGCGGCCTCGGCTTCGGCGCCGTGGCCATGTTTTTCACCGGCATGGCGCCGAACATCGAAAGCTTCAACCTGCCGATATTCCTTTTCATCACCCCCATGTTTCTGTTCAGCGGCACCTTCTTTCCCATCGAAAACCTGCCCGCCTGGGCGCAGCATTTCGCCCTTGTCCTGCCGCTGACGCATGTCGTTATTCTCGCCCGGGCCTTCGGCCTGGGACTGTTTACACCTGGCCTTCTCTGGTCCGTCCTTTACCTGAGCCTCTTCTGCCTGGTCCTGCTGCCGCTGGCGATCCAGCGCATGCACCGCCGCCTTATCCGTTGAGCTTCGCCCGCCGACTGTATTTTCCGACGCCAGCCGTGATATTCTGGACCCCTCCTTCTCTGCTTTAAAGGTTATCCATGGCCAAATTCAACCTGAGATCCTCCTACGTGCCGCGCGGCGACCAGCCGCAGGCCATACGCGAGTTGTCCGAGGGGATTCGCCGCGGCGATCCGGCGCAGGTCCTGCTCGGCGTTACCGGGTCCGGCAAAACGTTCACCATGGCCAACGTCATCGCCGAGGTGCAGCGGCCCTCCCTGGTGCTGGCGCACAACAAGACGCTGGCCGCCCAGCTTTACGGCGAATTCAAGGACCTGTTTCCCAACAATGCCGTCGAATACTTCGTCAGCTACTACGACTATTACCAGCCCGAAGCCTACGTGCCGGTAACCGACACCTTCATCGAGAAGGACTCCTCCATCAACGAGGAGATCGACAAGCTGCGGCACAGCGCCACCCGCAGTCTGCTGTCGCGCAACGATGTGCTCATTGTGGCGTCCGTCTCCTGTATTTACGGCCTCGGCTCGCCGGAGGCGTATTTCGGCATGCTGGTGCGGCTCGAAGAAGGGATGGAACTCGACCGCAACGCCCTGCTGCGGCGCCTGGTGGAAATTCAGTACAGCCGCAACGACGTCGATTTTCATCGCGGCAGCTTCCGCGTGCGCGGCGACACGGTGGAGATCTTCCCCCCCTATGAGGAAAAGCGCGCCATCCGCGTAGAGTTTTTCGGCGACGAAATAGAGGCGATCAGCGAAATCGATCCGATCCGGGGGGCGGTCATCGACCGCCTGCCGCGCACCGCGATTTTTCCCGCCAGCCATTATGTCGCCACCCGCCCCACCCTCGAGCGGGCCATCAAGGAGATTCAGGACGAGCTGCGCGAGCGCATCCAGTACTTCCGCGAGCGCAACATGCTGGTCGAGGCGCAGCGCCTGGAGCAGCGCACGATGTTCGATATCGAGATGATGGAGGAGATGGGCTACTGTCAGGGGATCGAAAATTATTCCCGCTTTCTCGACGGCCGCCGCGTCGGCCAGCCGCCGGCCACCCTTTTCGACTATTTCCCCGAGGACGCCCTGCTGTTCATCGACGAGAGCCACGCCACCGTGCCGCAGATCGGCGCCATGTACCGAGGCGACCGCTCGCGCAAAGAGACGCTGGTGAACTACGGCTTCCGTCTGCCGGCGGCGCTGGACAACCGCCCCTTGCAGTTCGAGGAATTCGCCGGCAAGAACCTGCAGACGGTCTATGTCTCCGCCACTCCGGCCGATTACGAGCTGCGCCAGGCGGGAGGCGTCGTCGTCGAACAGATCGTCCGGCCGACCGGCCTGGTCGATCCCCCCATCGACATCCGCCCGGCCCGCGAGCAGGTCGACGATTTGATTCATGAAATTCGCGCCACCGTCCGCCTCGGTTACCGCATTCTGGTCACCACCCTGACCAAACGGATGGCCGAGGATCTGACCAGTTATCTGGAGGAACTCGGCATCCGCGTGCGCTACCTGCATTCGGACATCGACACCGTGCAGCGCGTGGAGATTATCCGCGATCTGCGCCAGGGGAAGTTCGACGTGCTGGTCGGCATCAACCTGCTGCGCGAGGGGCTCGACATCCCGGAAGTCGCCCTGGTCGCCATCCTCGACGCCGACAAGGAAGGCTTCCTGCGCTCCGAACGCTCCCTCATTCAGACCTGCGGCCGCGCCGCCCGCAACGTCGACGGCCGGGTGATCATGTACGCCGACAAAATAACCCGCTCCATGCGCGCCTGCCTTGATGAAACCGAGCGCCGCCGCACCACCCAGCTCGAATACAACGCCGAGCACGGCATCACCCCGGTCTCGGTAAAAAAATCGATGCGTTCCATCCTCGAGGACATCGCCGAACGCGGCGATTACGTCGAGCTGCCGCTGGTGGCCGAGGGGGAGGAGGAATACCGCACGCCGAAGGCGTTGGCGAAGGAAATTGAAAAGGTGCGCAAGGAAATGCTCAAGGCGGCGGCCGCACTGGAGTTCGAGCGGGCGGCGGAGTTGCGGGATCGGTTGCTGGGGTTGGAGAAGCGGGAGTTGGCGGTGCGGTGAGGGGGCGCAGGAGTTACCAGACCGTCTTTACATGCGGGTAATTTCGAA
>JBAYQP010000038.1:0-25555 GCA_041677125.1 Desulfuromonadales bacterium
CAACGCCGCCGAGAACCATCCCGTCTCTTTCAAGTACGTCCTTGAGGCCAAGGAGCGCGGGGCGAAACTGCTCAGCGTCGATCCGCGCTTCACCCGCACCAGTTCAAAGGCCGACATTTTCGCCCCCCTGCGCGCCGGGACGGATATTGCCTTCCTCGGCGGCATGATCCGCTACATCATGGAGAACAATCTCCAGCATGAGGAGTATCTGCGGCTGCACACCAACGCGCCCTTTTTGGTCAACGCCAATTTCCAGATGCCGGGCGAGCTGGACGGCCTCTTTTCCGGCTACGACACCAAAAACCGCAAGTACGACAAAAAAGCCTGGGATTTCCAACGCTACGAGAACGGGGCGCCCAAATCCGATCCGGACATGCAGGATCCCCGTTGCGCCCTGCAGCTGCTGAAACAACATTTCGCGCGTTACACTCCGGAGGTCGTCTCGGACATCACCGGCACCCCGGTGGAAAAGCTCATGGACGTCTATCAAGCCTACGCCGCCTCCGGGCAACCGGGCAAGGCGGGGACGATCATGTACGCCATGGGCTGGACCCAGCACACCGTCGGCACCCAGAACATCCGGGCCATGTCGATTATCCAATTGCTGCTGGGGAACATTGGCGTGGCCGGCGGCGGGGTGAACGCTCTGCGCGGCGAATCGAACGTGCAGGGGTCGACCGACCATTGCCTGCTCTTCCACATTCTCCCCGGCTATCTGCCCGCCCCCAGTGCGAGCCATACCGATCTGGCCACCTACGTGGAGAAGACCACCCCGAAAACGAACGACCCCCTGAGTGCGAACTGGTGGGGGAACCGCAGCAAGTACATGGTCTCCTTTTTGCGCGCCATGTACGACCCGTCTCTGAGCGCCGAGGAGGGATTCGGCTACCATCTGTTGCCGAAGCTGGATAATGGCCAGAACGCATCCTGGCTGATGCTTTTCGATCGCATGTTCAAGGGGGATATCCAGGGGTTCTTTGCCTGGGGGCAGAACCCCGCCTGCTCCGGCAGCAACGCCGGCAAGTTGCGCAAGGCCCTGGCCAAGCTCGACTGGATGGTGACGGTCAACCTCTTCGACAACGAGACCGCCTCCTTCTGGAAGGGACCGGGGATGAATCCGGCCGAGGTCGACACGGAAGTTTTCTTCTTGCCGGCGGCCGCCTCCTTCGAAAAGGAGGGGAGCATCACCAACTCCGGGCGTTGGGCGCAGTGGCGTTACCAGGCGGCGAAACCGCTGGGGAACTCCCTGCCCGACGCCGAGATCGTCAACGAACTGCAGCACCGCGTGCGCAAGCTTTACGCGGCGCAAGGGGGCGCCTTCCCGGACCCCATCCTGAAGCTGACCTGGAATTACGGCTTTCGCATGCCGGACGGCAAAATCCATCACCTCGACATCCACAAGGTCGCCAGGGAGATCAACGGTTCCTGGGTGATCGACAAAGAACTCGACAACAAGGGCGTCAAAACCCCGTACAAGAAAGGGGAGCAGGTGGCCTCCTTCGCCTTCCTGCAGGACGACGGCTCCACCGCCAGCGGCAACTGGCTCTACTGCAACAGCTACACGGAAAAAGGCAACATGATGGCCCGCCGCGGACAAGCCGATCCGAGCGGTGTGGGCCTCTATCCCGAGTGGTCCTGGTGCTGGCCGGTGAACCGCCGCGTCCTCTACAACCGCGCCTCGGTGAACGCCGATGGCAAGCCCTGGGACAGCGAGCGCCCGGTCATCTGGTGGACCGGCGGCGGCTGGGCGGGCGATGTACCGGACGGCGGGTGGAAACCTCTCAATTCGGCGGGGACGAAAAAATCCTTCATTATGCTCCCCGACGGAGTGGCTTCCATTTTCGCCACGGGCCTTAACGAGGGCCCCTTTCCCGAGCATTACGAGCCGCTGGAGTGCCCCCTGGAGAAAAACCCCCTGCACGGGACGAAGAACAATCCGGCGATCAAGATGTTCTACACCGGCGAACAGAGCCAACCCGAGGACGTTTATTACAGCGGCAACAAACGCTACCCCTTCGTGGCGACCACCTACCGGGTGACCGAACACTGGCAGACCGGGGTCATGACCCGCAACACCCCCTGGCTGCTGGAGCTGATGCCCCGCCAGTTCGTGGAACTGAGCCCCGAGCTGGCCAAGGAGAAGGGAATCAAAAACGGCGATCTCTGCGCGGTCGCTTCCGGGCGAGGCGAAGTGGAAGCGGTGGCCATTGTCACCAAGCGTTTCCGCCCCCTGCAAGTCCAAGGCTCGACGGTCCACCAGATCGGCCTGCCCTGGTGTTACGGCTGGCATACCCCCAACGTCGGGGACAGCTCTAACCTGCTGACCCCCACCGTCGGGGACGCCAACACCATGATTCCCGAAACCAAGGCGTTCATGGTCAATCTCGAAAAGAAAAGGGGGTGATGAGCGATGTCCCGTAAAGCATTCCTGATCGACACCACCCGCTGCACCGCCTGTCGCAGCTGTCAGGTGGCCTGCAAACAGTGGAACAAGCTGGAGTCCGAGGCGACGGTGAACCGGGGCAGTTACGAGAATCCTCCAAACCTCACCCCCCACCTGTACAACCAGATCCGCTTTATCGAGGCGGAAAAAGACGGGGACCTGCGCTGGCTTTTCCTCAACAAGCGCTGCATGCACTGCACCGAGGCCGGCTGCATCAAGGTCTGCCCCTCCGCCGGGGCGCTCTACCGCACCCCCGAAGGGCTGGTCGCCTACAACCAGGACAAGTGCATCGGCTGTAATTACTGCGTCAACGGCTGCCCTTTCGACGTTCCCCGCTACACCGAGGAAAACAAGGTGACCAAATGTCACGCCTGTCTCGACCGGGTGAGCAATGGCCTGCAGCCCGCCTGCACCAAAACCTGCCCGACCGGCGCCCTGCGGTTCGGCGATCGCGACCAGCTCATTGCCCTCGCCAAGGGGAAGGGGCAAAAACTCTACGGCGAAAACGATCTCGGCGGTCTGGGCGTCATGTATGTCCTCGACGATTCCCCCGGCACCTATGAGCTGCCGGAGAAACCCGCCATTCCCGCTTCCATCTTTCTCTGGAAGGACGTCATCAAGCCGCTGGGCATCCTCGGCTTCTGGGGAGCCATCGGCGCCACGCTCCTGCATTACGTGACGGTCGGCCCGCAGAAACTCGAAGAAGACGAGCCCGGCCAGGGCCAAGGAGGTGAATAAGCCATGTCCAAGTATGTCGATCGCTTCACAACCGCCGACCGCGTCCTGCACTGGACGGTGGTGGTCTCCTTCTTCATCCTGGTTTTCTCCGGCTTGGGGCTTTACGCCCACACTTTCTTCGGCTACTTCGATTTCTTCGGCGGGCCGCAGCAGGGAATTCTCTTTCACAAGTGGGCGGCCATCGTCTTTCTGATCGCCTCGGTCCTGCTCTTTTTCGCCCACGTCCGGGACACGGTCACCTTCGACGAGGACGACAAAAAATGGTTTGCGGCGATGGGCGGATATCTCTCCCGCGACAAGACCGAAATCCCCCAGGGAAAGTTCAACGCCGGCCAGAAGATTTTTGGCATTTTCGCCTTCGTTGCCGCGCTGGTCATGGCCGCCACCGGATTGGTCATTTGGGATCCGACCGCCTTCGGCCGCGGCCTGACCCAGTTCTCTCTTATGACGCACGGCCTCTTCTTCACCTTATTCATGATGGGCGCCATCATCCACATCTACCTCGCCTCCATCGGCAACCCCGGCACCCTCGACGGAATGCTCTGGGGGCGGGTGAGTCGAGTTTGGGCGAAGAAACACGCCAGCAAGTGGTACAAGGAAGTGACTGAAAAACAACCTTGAGAGCCTGGAACCCTCCCCCTTGAAGCGGGGGAGGGTTCCAGGCCCGCCGGCAGTGAAAGAGACTGCCGCATATCGCACATACCGGAGAACAGAGCACAGGAGATCGCGTGAAATTCATCGAACAACGCATCGACCGATTGCAGGAACTAAAGCAGCAGCGGCCGCAATACCAGGAGGTTTTCGTCTTTTATGAAACCCTTTTCCGCTTCCTGCAAGGAGAACGGCAAGATTTTTTGACTGTCGCCCCCGACCAGGGCAACCGTGAGCTGCGGCACCGGGAGGGTTTCCCCCTGCTCACCGGCGCGGGAATCCTGGTGCGGAAGAAAGAGGCCGCGGCTTTCCTGGTGCGCCTTGCCGATGTGCTCAAAGAGAAAGGGCTCCAGGGGCAGGAAGAGCTCGCCCGGTTTCAGCAGGCGATTGCCGCCGACACCCTCGACCTGCCGGCTCTTTTTCGCGCCTGCCTCGACCGCAACCGTCAAATCCTGGGGGAAAGCGCCGCCCAGGCGGAAATCACCCCCGCCCTCCTCGAATACATTCTCGACACCGGCCTGTCCTTCGCCCTGCAAAAAGCGCGGGAAGAAGGGCTTGGCGCCCAGACCGAAGGATGGCGGCAGGGGTACTGTCCCTTGTGCGGGGGTTTTCCCTCCATGGGAGAACTGACCGGCGAGGAAGGGATACGGAAGCTGCATTGTGCCGCCTGCGCCACCGCCTGGACCTACCCCAGACTCCGCTGCACCGCCTGCGGCAACACCGATCCGGATAGCATGGAATATTTCACCGCCGAAGGCGAAACAGCGCACAGGGTGGATATCTGCCGCAAGTGTTCTTCCTACCTGAAGACCGTCGACAGCCGACAGGCCGGAAAAGATCTGCCGATGGAACTTGAGGATGTAGCGACCCTGCATCTCGATCTGCTGGCGCAGCGCGAGGGGTTCACCCGCGGCAAACGAAATTCATGACGAAAGCAAACTGTGTACGTCTGCCCCACCTGCGGCAAGACGACCCATTTGCGCGATTCGAAAAGCCGGCCGCAACCGAAGTTTATCGGCGGCATGGTTCCTGCTGAAAAAAGTCGGGATATTACGGGAGGACTCAGCCATGGATGGAAACAACCACCTGCAGCTTTTGAGATACGAAAAAGGCCGGCTGCGCCCGGCGGAACGTCGGGTCGTGCGCGAATTCCCTTTGCGCTTGACGGTGAATGGCCGGGAGTTGGCCACCCTGATCGGCTCGCCACACCAGCTCAACTTCTTGACCGCCGGCTTTCTGCGCCTGCAAGGCTTTGTCGAAACCCGGGACGACCTGCTCGCCCTCGGCGTCTGCGCCGATTTCGGCGTCGCCAAGGTGCGCATTCGCGGCGACATCCCCGCCCGCCTGACTCCTACCCTCACCTCAGGCTGCGGCGCCGGCCTCACCTTTGGCCTGCCCGAGGCGCCCCGGCTCGCCGCGGAGACGCATAAAACCTGTTTCAGCCCGGAGAGCATTCTGCAACTGGCGCAGGAGCTGGCCCGGCGAGCCGAGCAGTACCGCAGCCACGGCGGCATCCATTCCGCCGCGGTCGGCGACGGCCGGCGGCTGCTTCTCTATGCCGAAGACGTCGGCCGGCACAACACTCTCGACCGCATCGCCGGTGAAGCGATGCTGCGGGATCTGGATCTGCGCGGCACGATGCTGGTCACCTCCGGCCGCATCTCCAGCGAAATGGTGGCCAAGGCGGCCCGCCTCGGCATTGCCCTGCTCGCCTCCCGCACCTCGGCCACCGATGTGGCGGTGCGCATGGCGGAACAGGCAGGGATCACGCTGATTTCCTACCTGCGCGGCGAGTCCTTCGAGATTTGCGCCCATCCACAGCGACTGCTCCCGGCGGGAACGCCAGAGAAAATTCGCGGCATCACCGGCGTCATCCTCGCCGGCGGCGAAAGCCGCCGCATGGGCAGCGACAAATCGCTGCTGCCGCTGCAAGGGGCTCGCTTTATCGATCTGGTTTACCGCACGATGGCCGAGGTTTTCGAAGAGGTGCTCATTGTCACCAATTCCCCCGGCCTCTATCCGGATCTGCCCTGCCGCAAAGTCCCCGACATTTATTATGCCCAGGGGTCACTGGCGGGACTCCATTCCGGCTTGTGCCATGCCGGCGGAGAGCGTATATTTGCCGTGGCCTGCGACATGCCCATGGTCCGCGCCGAACTGGTTCGCCATCTGTGCGGCTTGGCCGCCAATGCGGAAGTTATCATCCCGCACGGCGACAGCGGCCATGAGCCGCTGCATGCGGTTTATCACAAAAACTGTATCGTCCCGATGGAGGCGGCTCTGGACGCCGGCAGACGGCGCATCGTCAGTTTCTTTCCGGCGGTGCGGGTGCAGGCGGTGGGGATTGAAGAAATGGCACCCTTCGATCCGCAAGGGCTTTCCTTTCGCAACATCAACACCCCCGAGGAATATTTCGCCCTGCGCGAACGGGGGATCAAGGAGCCACCGGCGGAGACCGGCCCCGCCACGGCTGGACAACAGTCGCACTGATTCGGCAGGCGATCAGTGGGTGCGAATCTGCTCTCCGCTGCTCTCTACCGGCAGGAAGGTAAGTTAAGATGGCAAAATCGGTATCGTTCGTCGCCAAATCGGGAACCGGCAAAACCACTCTCCTAGAGAAGGTGATTGCCGAGTTGAAAGCTCGCGGCTGGCGCCTTGGCGTCATCAAGCACGATGCGCATCGCTTCGACATCGATCATCCGGGCAAGGACAGCCATCGGCTGACCGCCGCTGGCGCCGACACCATGCTCATCACCTCGCCGGAGAAGCTCGCCGTAGTGAAAAAGCACGCCGCCTCGCCGCCGATCGAGGAGCTGATCGCCACGTATTTCGCCGATGTCGATCTGGTGCTGACAGAGGGATTCAAGAAGAGCGGCCTGCCGAAAATCGAGGTAAATCGTCAGGAACGCAGCACCACATTGTTGTGTCGTGGGGAAGAACACGATCCCTCTCTGGTCGCCGTGGCAAGCGATGCGCCGCTTTCCCTCGATGTGCCCGTGCTCGACTTGAATGACCCTGGAGCCGTTGCCGACTTTATTGAACAAAAATTTCTGCGCTGATGACCTTGCCGATAACCAAAAACAAAAGCGGGCGGAAAAAATTTCCGCCCGCTTTTGTATTTTCGGAAGAAAGGAAAACTATTCCTCGTACACCAGTGCCCGGATCAGACCGATGGGCGATCCGTCCTCGTTGTCGTGGAATCGCTGACCGAGAGGACCTTGCCGATCCGGTTGTGTTCGATGAAGTCGTTGACCCGCCGGTCCAGGTCATTGAGCTCGCGCTGCGTCTTGAAAGGTTCGAGCGGCTCACCGAAAGTTTTCACTTTGACCATAACCGCCTCCCGCCGGCAAGAGAGAAAAGCTATCAGACCTGAACCACCGATTTAACGGTGGGAATTTTTTCTTTCAGGGTTCTTTCGATCCCCATTTTCAAGGTCATGGTGGACATCGGGCAAGATCCGCACGCCCCTGTCAGTCGAACGCTGACCACCCCTTCGTCATTAACATCAACCAGCTCCACATCGCCGCCATCGGCCTGCAGGGCGGGACGGACTTGGCTGAGAACCTCTTGCACACGTTCTTTCATGTTTTTACCTCCTGTTGGGTTGTTATTTAGTATAAACCGCCGCCATATTACGACGCAACCACCGGTTACAGCGGCGGCAAGGATATATCGCGAAGCTTGCGGGCGCAGAGGAGTTCGGGATTCCCCACGTCTTTCCCCTGCACGAGAATTTTAAAAATCTCCCCCATGCCGCCATCGGGCAGAATAAGGTTTTTCACTTTCAGGCGCAGGGCGCGAGCTTTGTTCTCATCCGTTTCCAGAGCCTGCAACTCGATGAGCCCTTCAAGGAATCCGAGGGCAAGCAGGAATTTGTATTGCTCGCCGAACCAGAGGGTGGTCAGCCCCCGGCTTTCACCGGCCACTTCCAATGCGGTGAAATCCACATGGGTGGTAATGTCCTGGCAACCGACCCGCCGATAAGGGTCCTCGCTCGTGGTGTGCTGAAAGTAACACAGCAACGTCCCCGCACGGCGATAGGGGGCGAAAAGCTCCACCGCCGGATAGCCATAATCGATGGTGAGCACAAAGCCGCGCCGCAACAGATCCGCCACCTTGTTCATCCAGCGCGGCGCTTCCAGGTTGACTTCGGCCCGGTTGCCTTCGGCCAGATCCACCTGCAGCCGGCGCAGATGCTCGACGATCTCCGGATCGGCAAGCGGCCGCAGTTCCTCGGCAAAGCCGTCGGCATCCCGGACCACGAAGACTTCCTGCAATGCATCATTTTGCTTTTCAACCACATGCACGGGAAATGCGTCAACCAGCTCGTTGGAGAGAAAACACCCCTGCATGCCGGCCAAATCCTCCAGCGCGCACCAATCCACCCGTTCCCGATGGTGCGCCAGCAATTGCTGCTGCCGTCGCTGGGCATCGGGGCTGATCTCCACCAGTCGGTAACGCAAATGGCGGTAAAATTCGGCATCCTCTTCGGCGGCGGTCAAAATGTCGAGCGCCAGATGGCCTTCGCCGCCCCCCTGTTCGGCCACAGTAAAAGAGCCGCCGCCCAGGATTTCCCACATCTGTCGCAACTGGCGGCAGATCAGCCGACCGAACAAGGCGTGCACACTGCTGGAGGTGAAAAAATCGCCTTCCCGACCGATGCGGGTGCGGGGAGCCATATAGTAGCCGTGCTCCGGATGATACAGGCAGAGCGCCATGAAATCGGCAAAGGAGATTCCTCCCGCGCTGTCAATTTTTTGGCGAATGATCGCCTCTAGTTCCGGTTGCTGCGCCGGAGCGTTCTTCATGCGATGTCCTTTCTCTCTGGCGGGTGGTGGATTTTACTGCAGGAGGATGCGAATCACAAGCAAAACACCGGCGGGTTTCAAGGTCAGGGGATAATCCCGAGCATTTTATGAATCTGCAGCAGATCGGAGGTCTCCGTAACCTGGAGAGTGGGGACACCGAGGGAATCGGCCACTTTCAGGTCGACGTGCGGACGATCGCCGACGAACAGGAAGCTGTCGGGCGGCCCGCCGATGTCCTCCATTATGCGTTCGAGTGTCTGTTGGCTGGGCTTGGGCTGCCAATCGAACTCGATGGTATAAACGCGATCAAACAGGTCTTCGACACCGAGCAGGGCCAGAATCTTTTGCGCCAAAGGCAGGTTGTTATTGGTGTAGACGTACAGATCGCAGACATCGCGCAATGAGTCGAGCAGAGCATAGAGCACCGGGTCATTGCTGAGAAAACGCTCCGGCTGGACTTTTTCCTGCAACAGGAGATGGAAGTCGGCCAAATCGATCCCCAGTTCCTGCAACGTGCGGGAGAGGGTCGGCTCCTCATCCTCGTTTTCGCTCTGCCGCCGGCGGGCGGCGCACAGCAGGCTCTTGCCCTCCGCCAGGGAAACGCCCCGGGTGCTGGCCACCAATTCATCGGCGGTCGTCTGGATGCGCTGCGCCACTTGGGGACTGACATACAGAGTGCCGTCAAGATCGAAGATGATGGAACGGATTTGTCGCGGATCGGCTAAAACCAAAGAGGCTCTCCTTTTGCGAAGGCCCAGTGATGTCTATCACCGGGAGCGCGGATGTCAATTCACGCGGCGGAATCCTTAAATCTGCCGGCCGAAGGGCAATCAGCACCCCCTTTAAGGGCCCCCGGTCTGGGTGGGATGCCCGGCCAATTGCCACCCCCAGATACCGCCAAAAAGGTTGTAAATTTCTCCGGGATTCTGGCGGTCAAGAAAGCCCGCCACCTGGCTGCTGCGCGACCCCACGGCACAGTAGACCAAAATCGGCCGGTCAGAGGGCACCTCGCCGATGCGGCGGGCGATCTGGTCAATCGGAATCAGTCGCGCGCCCTCGAGACGCGATCGCTGATACTCTTGCAGCGTGCGGACGTCAAGGATATACACTTGGGGATTTTTCCGCAGCAATTCTCTGGCTTCTCCCGGCGAAAGATTCTTGACCATGGCCGCCGCCGAAGAAGCCAGCAGCAGCAGAATCAACAAGGTCAGCAGAAAATATCGTTTTATAAATTGCATGGGCAAAGCCTCCAAAGATAATGGACCATTATATAAAGGTTCCGATAGGGTTTCCAGGTTTTACAGCAATAGATTGTTTTTGTCGCCTGCCCATGCCATATTGTCGGCCCATTATCGCCTTTGGACGAGGAAGAGGAGGACTTTCGAATGGATCGCAATCTGGCTTTGGAATTGGTGCGGGTGACCGAAGCCGCCGCCCTTGCCTGCGGCCGCTGGGTCGGCAAGGGAGACAAGATCGCCGCGGATGCGGCGGCCACCAATGCCATGCGACGGGCGCTCGAATCGGTTGGCATCAGCGGCACGGTCGTCATCGGCGAAGGGGAAATGGACGAGGCGCCAATGCTGTTCATTGGCGAGCGGGTCGGCAAGGGTTCTCCACCCGAAGTCGATATCGCGGTCGATCCCCTCGAAGGGACCAACATCTGCGCCAAGGGAATGAACGGCGCCATCGCCACCATCGCCTTGGCGCCCCGGGGTGGTTTTCTGCATGCGCCCGATATGTACATGGCTAAAATCGCCGTCGGTCCCTCGGCCAAGGGCGCCATTGACATTGACGCCTCGCCAACGGAGAATCTGCGCCGGGTTGCCGAAGCCAAATCCTGCCACATCGAAGACCTGACGGTGGTCATTCTCGACCGCCCGCGGCACGAAAAAATAGTCGCCGAAATTCGCAAGGCGGGAGCTCGGATTCACCTGATTTCCGATGGCGACGTGGCGCCGGCCATTGCCGCCGCCGTGGCGGGAAGCGGCGTGGACATGCTGCTCGGCATCGGCGGCGCTCCCGAGGGAGTTCTGGCCGCCGCCGCCCTCAAATGCATGGGGGGAGATTTTCAGGGACGCCTCACCTTCATGTCCAAGGAGGAAAAGGACCGCGCCCAGGGCATGGGGATAGACGATTTCGACCGGATTTATACGGCCGAAGAAATGGCGCGGGGCGATGTTTTTTTCGCGGCGACCGGCGTCACCAATGGTGACTTGCTCAATGGGGTGCGGTATTTTTCCGGCGGCGCCGAAACGCATTCCATCGTCATGCGCTCGCGCACCCGCACGGTGCGATTCATTCAGGCGCGCCACCACTTCGATTGCAAGCCGAATTGCTGACCTGCGATCCGGCGAGAATATTTTTATTCTTGTCTCGCCAGCACACAGTTGATACTATTCTGACGTTTACGCGTGGATTTGTTCGCGAAAGGGGAGTGCAATGGCAATAATTACCATATCGCGCGAAATGGGCAGTGGCGGCATTCCCATTGCCCATCGGGCGGCCGAAAAACTCGGCTATCTGCTGATCGACGGCGAGGCAATCGCCAAAGTCGCGCCCGATTATGGTCTATCCCATGAAGCGATGGAAAAGGCCGACGAAAAGCCACCTCCCTTTGTCGAAAAACTCGATTCGCAAGTCGAAGTCAATCTCTTCCATATCGAACTGATTGTTCTTGAATTTGCCCTGAAGGGGAACGTAATCATTTACGGCCGAGGCGGGCAGGATCTGCTGAAAGAGATCGACAGCGTCTTTCGGGTCAGAATTATTGCTCCCTATGAAGATCGGGTCGAACGCTGGGCCGAAAGGGAATGGCTGGATCCGGATTTGGCGCGGTTGCTGGTGCGCAAGAGCGACCAGCAACGGGCGGGGTTCATCAAATACTATTTCGACCGGGACTGGAACGATCCACTCGGATACGATTTGGTCCTCAATACCAAGCGCCTTTCCGAGGAAACAGCGGCCAAGCTGATCTGCGACGGCGTCAAGGACAAGAATCTTGCGGAATTGAAGAGCCCTTCGAAAAGACTTCTTTCCGATCTCATCATCCGCAAGCGCACGGAAATTGCCATTCTCAGCCTCACGGATATCGATGGGCGTCATGTCATGATTGACATCAATGACGGGGTGATCACTCTTAGTGGTCATATCCAGAGCGAGCAGGACCGGCGGGCGGTAGTTGCTGCCGCCGGCAAGGTCAAGGACGCCAAGCAGGTTGTCGATCAGATGAAAACGGTCGAATACCGATCCTTTCCGCACGCGCGCTGACATTTTCGATTTACCACCCACAAATTACCTTGCAAAAGCCGGCCGTCCAGCCGGCTTTTTCTCTTCAAGCGCTGCCATACGGGCGGAAACGTTCTTGTCGCTCGGGCAGGCATCATGATAATATGCGGTGTTTTCCCTGGATGCGGAAAACCAATCCACCGTAAGGAGCTTTCACACGTGGCAGGACACAGTAAATGGGCCAATATCAAACACCGCAAAGGCGCTCAGGACGCCAAACGGGGGCAGGTTTTCACCAAGCTGATCAAGGAAATCACCATCGCCGCGAAAATCGGCGGCGCCGACCCGGAAGGCAATCCGCGCCTGCGCACCGCCATTGACAAGGCCAAGGGTGAAAACATGCCCAAGGACACCATCGAGCGGGCGATTAAAAAGGGGACCGGGGATCTGGAAGGGGTCAATTACGAGGAAGGGACCTTCGAGGGATACGGCCCCGGAGGCGTGGCGGTTATCGTCGAATTCATGACCGACAATCGCACCCGAACCGTCGCCGATGTTCGCCATATATTCAGCAAACAAGGCGGCAGCCTGGGGGTCAGCGGCTCCGTGTCTTTCCTCTTCGACCGCAAGGGGCTGATCACCTTCTCGACCGACACCGATTTCGACACCATATTCGAAGCGGCGCTCGAAGCCGGCGCCGAGGATGTCAAGGACGAGGAAGATGCCTACGAGGTCATCACCGATCCCACCAATTTTATCGAAGTGCGCGACCATCTCGCCAGCCGGAACCTGCAGTGGCAAACGGCGGAGATCACCATGCTGCCGCAAACCATGGTGAGGCTGGAGGGAAAACAGGCGCAGCAGATGATTAAGATGATGGACAAACTCGAAGATTACGACGATGTGCAGAACGTCTATGCGAATTTCGACATCTCGGAGGAAGAATTCGAAAATGCCATGGGCTGAAGCTCTCAGGCGTTCAGAATCGGCTTTGCCCTTTGCGGTTTGCATCTGCGGACCGCCCAGCGCCGCATGAGAATCCTGGGAATCGACCCCGGCACCGGGACGACGGGCTACGGCATCGTCGAGAAGCAGGGGAACCGACTGGTTCACATTGAAAACGGCGCCATTCGCACCCACAGCGGCGAAGACCTCGCCTTACGGCTGAAAACAATCCATGATGCGCTTACCGGCGTCATTGTCCGCTATGCACCGCAGGCGGTGGCGGTCGAGCAGATTTTCGTCGCCAAAAACGCTCTATCCGCCCTGAAATTGGGGCACGCTCGGGGGGCGGCCCTGCTCTCCGGCGTCAATGCCCGATTGCCGGTTTTCGAGTATTCGGCGCTACAGGTGAAAAGCGCCGTCGTCGGCTACGGGCGGGCGGAAAAATCCCAGGTGCAGCAGATGGTGCGGATGTTGCTCAACCTGCCGGAAATTGCCCAGGAAGACGCCTCCGATGCCCTGGCGGTCGCCATCTGTCATGCCCACAGTCACTCCCTGAACGGACGCCTGCAGTCAGCCGCCCAAGGCGGGCGCCGATAAATCGAACCATTTCTTTCCGCGTTGCTTGTCGCGCGGCCCGGCTTTTATGATAGCTCTGCTGACCGGCCAAATTGCTTTTCGTTCCGTTGACCAGGTGATACTTGATGTCGGTGGCGTCGGTTATCGGCTAATGATTCCCCTCTCGACCTTTTATGCGCTGCCGGATGACGGGGACCTTTGTCTGCACGTGCACACCCATGTGAAAGAGGATGCAATTCATCTGTTCGGCTTCCTGACCGCTCGGGAGAAAGAGATGTTTGCCCTGCTCATCTCCGTTTCCGGTGTCGGGCCCAAGCTGGCAATGAATATTCTCTCCAATTGTGCAACCGCAGACCTGCAATCCGCGCTGCAAGATGGCAATGTCGCCCGGCTTTCGGCCATCCCCGGCATCGGTAAGAAAAGCGCTGAGCGCCTTATTCTCGAATTGCGTGAAAAGGCCAAAAACCAGGGGGAATCGCCGCCTCCGGCCAATACCGGTGTTAAGCTGCCGGCAGCCAACCCTCTCGACGATGCCTTGTCCGCCCTGGTCAACCTTGGCTACAAAGAAGTCCATGCACGAAAAGCCCTCGATTCGATAAATATTTGCCCAGGCGCTTCGATTGAGGACATCCTCAAAGGGGCGCTGAAGGTTCTGATGAAGTAATGATGATTTCGAGCAGTTCCCATGGGGGCGCCGGGCTATGCCATTAACCGATCGAATGATTTCCGCCGATCCCGTTGGCGATGATGCCCGCTTCGAGGCCAATCTGCGGCCGCGAGCACTGGCTGAGTATGTCGGTCAGGCCAAGGCCAAGGAGAACCTCCAGGTTTTCATCGATGCCGCTCGCCATCGGGGCGAATCCCTGGACCATGTCCTTTTTTACGGCCCCCCCGGTTTGGGAAAAACGACCCTGGCGAATATCGTCGCCAACGAAATGCGGGTGAGCATCAAAACCACATCCGGTCCGGTCATCGAAAAAACCGGCGACTTGGCGGCGATTCTGACCAATCTTGAGGCCGGCGACGTTCTTTTCATCGATGAGATTCACCGCCTTTCACCGGTTGTTGAAGAAATCCTCTATCCCGCCATGGAGGATTACCAGTTGGATATTATTATCGGCCAGGGCCCCTCCGCCCGCACCATCAAGCTCGATATTCCCCGCTTCACCCTGGTCGGCGCCACCACGCGCGCCGGCCTGCTTTCCTCACCGCTGCGCGACCGCTTCGGAGTTCTTTGCCGGCTCGAGTTCTATTCCACTGACGAATTGGTTACCATTGTTCGACGTAGCGCCGAGATTCTTGGCATCCCGGCCGAAGCGGACGGCGCGACGGAAATCGCCCGGCGCAGTCGCGGAACGCCACGAATTGCCAATCGGTTGCTGCGCCGGGTGCGCGATTTCGCTCAGGTGAAAGGACGCGGGATCATTACCCGGGAAGTGGCCGATCACGCACTGGGAAAGCTGGAAGTCGACAAGGAGGGTTTCGATCAGATGGATCGCCTGATCCTGCTGACCATTATCGAAAAGTTCGCCGGCGGTCCGGTTGGCCTGGACACCCTGGCCGCGGCCGTTGGCGAAGAGAAGGATACGATAGAAGATGTGATAGAACCCTACCTGATTCAGCAGGGTTTTCTTAACCGCACCCCCCGCGGCAGAACCGCCACCCAGCTCGCCTTCCGTCATTTCAATCGCCTGCCAACGACCGGGCAGAGTGAAGGTCTTTTCACCTGACCATCCATTTACCGACGGTTGCGCAGCGAAAAGCATGACCAGCCATCTCGCCGATGGCTTTTTTTATCTTCCAGCTCGGTTTAACCACTATGGACCAGCAGACTCTTCATCTTTTCTGCCAGCAATTGGCGCATTGGGCCGACGCCGCCATCGACAGCGGCCGCTTTCCTTTTCGCCGCGCCGAACCCTTTTTCCCCTTGTTGACAAATCGAGGCGAAATTTCGCCGCCCCTGATCCTTTGGATCAATCGCGACAGCTTCATGGCCGGCGGCCTTTTGTTTCTTTCGTCGGCAGCCACCGAGATGGAAAACGCGGTCAGAATCGCTTGTGCCGATGCTCGTGGCCTGAAGCATTTTGTTGTCTGGGCGCCGCGGGAGGTCGCTATCTGGGAAACGTGCGGGAATACCGCCAGCCCCTGCAAAAGCCTTCCTTTGACCCGAGCCGAAACCACTTCCGCCGATTTTTGTCAAACTTTCCTGGTGCTGCTTGAGGAATTGAAGCAGCTGGCTATCTTAAGCGCCCTCCCCCCTTCAGCGCTTTCCGCCTTCTACCTGGCCAACCTCTGCCGCCTGGCCAGGCAATCCACCATGCCCTCTTTTGCCGAAGCCTTTCGCGTGGCCTGGGCGGAAAACGCGGACTCGGCCAGACTCAGCCCTTCTTCGGCGCCGGTGCAGCAAAGCTACCTGCTTCTTCTTCGCTTGCTGGCGTTATTGGTGGAAGATCGTCTGCCTCCGGCAATTCGGCCGGAAGGACTCGACCGGGCCTTGCTTTTTGCATTGGATACGCTGCCCGCAGAAATCCGCTCCCCACTGGAAATCCAACCTTGGGAGCTGCCCCTGCCGTCTGTCGCCGCCGTTCGCCTACACCATCTGGATCGCCGACTGACCCAGCTACAGCTGGCTACCGATCGGCCAAGGTGCCAGCGCACGCTTGAAATTCTTTTAGCCGATGGCATTGGCGAGCTTGGGGGAGCATTGCCGCCAACTTTGCCGCCGACAAAAGAGGCAACGGCCGGCTCATTGTATCTTTATCCGGACCGCTGCTATCCGGCATCCGCAGTATGCGCCGAGGTCGGATCGGCACCCCTTCTCGCCTTCACGGCGCTTTTGCGCCGCCTGCAGGGAGAGCCGCCGGTCCGCATTCAAAGCGCAGATCTACTTACCTTGGGCAAAACCCCTTCTTGCACCAATGTCTGTGGCACTCTCTTTGTGAGCCGCCCCCTCACCCCTTCCGAGCGGCGAACCCTGGCCGCACGGCTGCGTCTGTCCTGGCCCAACCGCCGCTTCCCCCTTCCCCCACAATCTCCTCGGTGGATATATGAACTCGTGCATCTGCTCGGTCTGACCGGGAACGGGGCTTGCCTCGCTCTCAACACGCCGGACTGGCTGAAAGCACCTTTCGGCGATTTTATTTTCGGTTTGTTTCGGCAGGATTTTGCACTGCTCAGTCTGGAACGCTCTACGGATGGGCTGAAAGTATATCTGCAGAAGGGGGAATCAGTGGAAGAGACTGTTTTCACCAGACCGGAACAGAACCGGCAAATCCCCTGGGCGCGGCTGAAAAATGAGTCCGCATCCTTTCTCAGACTCACCCTCGACCTGCCCGACCAGGCGTTCACACTACTCGCAGGCGGAGCGTTACATATACCTGAAGACGGGCTGGAGAGCAGTGGACACGGTCTATTTCTTTTCAGCCGATCGTCCTTGGGACGTTTGCTCTGGCACATGGTCAGTGACGGCCTTCCTTTACCATCCCGCCAAACGTTGGCAAAAAAATTCACTGACTACCAGGTTCCCCTGCCCCCATTGGCAATCCTCCATCAATTGGAGGCCCTCTTTACTTCCGAGCAGGCGCCCGCGCAAAAGACTCTCGACCGGGAGCTGTCTCTCTGGCTGGGGGTGGAAATGGACTTTGCCGATATGGCAACACCCGCCCGCCCACGGACCACCAGACGCTCCGCTTGCGCAAAGGATGAAGTGGCAGAGAAGATTCGCCATAGCGTTTTAGTCGATGGGTTGCCGCAATTTCCCGAGCGTTATCTCTATGATCATTATCGGCCGCAGTTGGTTGAATATCACCTTAGTGGCCCCTTGGAAGCCGGTGAAGAGTTTATTGGTCAATACACCCTGCATGATGGACAGGGAAGGACTCTAGCCGTGGAGGGGAGGGAAACGGCCCGCGCCCTTCTTCTTGCATCCTTTTCCGGCCGCAGCGTTGTTTCACTCCCTGCCGACCAGCACTTGACCGAATCCCTGCTTGAACGTTATCTGCAGGACCTGCGTGATCTCCACCTGGCCCTGGTGCGCGAGAGCCATCGCTATTTGCATAACTCCCGCACCGCCGATGCATTGGTTGAAGAAATCTGGAGCGACTTGCCTCTTCCGCCCTGGAAGCTGGTGACGAACTGAAAATTCCATTTCTCTGCTCGATCATTTATAATCTACTTTTTCAGAAAGGTCAGTGCCGTGCGGATCCTTCTTCATCTCTGCTGTGCCAATTGCGCCATTTATCCGGTAGACGTACTGCGCGAGCAGGGGCACGAGATATCGGGCTTTTTCTTCAACCACAATATTCATCCCTATCTTGAGTTTAAGCGCCGCCTCGAAACCGTAAAGGAGTATGCCGCCAAGGTTGAACTGGCGGTTCTTTACCGGGAGGATTATCTGCTGGAAGAATTTCTTGCCGCAGCCGCACCGCAGCCGGACCTGCGCTGCGATTACTGCTATCGTTCACGCCTGGAAATCACCGCCCGCATCGCCGCCGAACAAGGATTCGAAGCGTTTTCCACCAGCCTGCTTTATTCACGCTACCAGCAGCATGAAAAAATTCGGGAGTACGGAGAGAGCCTTGCCCGCCAGTTCGGGATACGCTTCGTCTATCAGGATTTTCGCCAAGGGTGGAAGCAGGGGATCGATGCCTCCAAAGGGATGGGATTGTACCGGCAGCAGTATTGTGGCTGCATTTATTCGGAAAAAGAACGTTACTCGCCTCGTTGTCGGAACTGACCATGGCGCCGATGGGCAAGCTGTTTATCGTAATCGGCGCGGTTTTCATCATCGTCGGCCTGCTACTCATCTTCGGTGGCAAAATTCCCTATATTGGTCGATTGCCCGGCGACTTCCGCCTTGAGCGGGAGAACTTCTCACTTTATTTTCCTTTCGCCAGCTGTCTTCTCGTTTCCCTGCTCGCCTCCCTTCTTTTCTGGCTTTTCCGCCGCTGAAGAAAAGAGCATGCCAAGGGAATTCGTGGGGACTTTATTTTCATTGGGCGCACTGCTGTGATAAAATCAGCGCAAACAACCTTTCGGGAAAGGAGAACCTGAGATGTTCGAATTGTTTGAAAAGGCCCTCTTCGCCGGCATCGGCACCCTCTCTCTTACCAGGCAAAAAAGTGAAGAACTGATCAGCGAGCTGCAGAAGCAGTTCAATCTCAGCGAGGAGAAGGGGAAGGAATTGTTTGCGAAAATGGAGGCCACCGCCCGGGAGAACCAAAGCAAGCTGGAAGAGTTGGCACGGAAAGAGGTGCGCAATTCCCTTAACCGTTTAGGCGTAGTGACAACAGTCGAATTTGAAGCATTACGCCAGCGCGTTCTGATTCTTGAACAGCGACTTCTCGAGAAAGAAAGCACCACCCCGCCCGCCGGCATTGATACTATTGATATTTGATGCTCACCTTTACCCGCATTAACCGAAATATCCGTGCCATCCGCAGATACCGGAATATCCTCGGTATTCTAATTAAATACGGGTTCGGTCATTTCGTCGAACAACTGAATATCAGTTATTACCTGCACTTGGGCCGGCGGATCGTAACTTTTGGTAATGCACCGAAGGAAATCGAGCGACTGACGCAACCGGTGCGTCTGCGCCTGGCGATGGAGGAGCTGGGACCGACTTTCATCAAGTTGGGGCAAATACTATCCACTCGCCCAGATGTTCTACCACGTGAATACATAGAGGAATTTCGCAAGCTTCAGGACAAGGTCCCATCTCTGCCTGTCGAGGAAATCCGCGCGCAGATTCAACTCGGTCTCGGCTACCCGGTCGAGGAGATTTTTCCCGAATTCTCCCCCTTCCCCATTGCGGCCGCCTCCATCGCCCAGGTGCATCGCGGGCGATTGTTCAGCGGAGATGCCGTGGTTATCAAGGTCCGCCGCCCAGGCATAGACCAAGTGTTGGCCACCGACCTTGATATCCTTACCGGCCTGGCTTATCTGATCGAACACCATATCCCGGCATTTCGGATTTATAATCCTCTCGCATTGGTGAAAGAATTCCGGCGTACGATCAGCAGAGAAATGGATTTTTCCCGGGAGGGGAGAACCATTGATCGCTTCGCTGCGAATTTTTCCGGCGATGAGACCTTCCATGCCCCGAATGTCTATTGGGAATACACCTGTGAAACGGTGCTGACCATGGAATTTGTGCAGGGCATCAAGATCTCCGAGATCGATCGCTTGCTTGCCGCCGGCCTGGATCCCAAGGAAATAGCCCGGCGTGGGGCCGACGCCATTCTGAAGCAGGTTCTCGTCCACGGATTTTTCCATGGTGATCCGCATCCAGGCAATATCTATATACAGGAAAACAACCGGGTGTGTTTTCTTGACTATGGGATGGTTGGGCGTCTGACCGAGGAATTAAAATTTCAGTTGATCGACTTGATCATGGCCATCCTGCAGCGGGATGCAGACCGGGTTATGCGGCACCTGCTTTTTTCCAGCGAGAGCCGCGAAGATATTCCGACACAGGAACTGAAACGCGATATTTCTGAATTCATCGAAGATTACTATGAGGTTCCGCTGCATGAGCTCAACACCGGCCGACTTCTGACCGATTTCATTGAAATTTTAACCAACTATCGCATCAAATTCCCCTCGGATCTGATGCTGTTGGCCAAAGCCCTGGTAACCATCGAAGGAATCGGCAGGCAGCTCGATCCCGATTTCAACATGATTTCCCACATAAAACCTTTTATGAAGAAATTGCTTCAAGAAAAAGTAAGCCCTGCCAATTTATCCCGCGATTTTTTCCGCACCATGCAAGGGTATGCGGCCCTGGCCAAGAATTTACCGGAGGATCTAAAGGAACTGATCAACCGCATTAATCGCAATAAATTCAAAATCGACCTGGAGCATCGGGGGCTGGAGAGATTAATCGTCGATCTGGACAAATCCAGCAATCGGATATCTTTCAGCATGCTTATTGCTTCCCTCATTATAGGCTCGTCCCTGATTATGCTAACCGACAAGGGACCTCTCCTGCTGGGGTTTCCGATTCTTGGGTTTCTCGGTTACTCTGTAGCCGGCTTCCTGGGGCTTTGGCTGGCAGTTGCCATTCTGCGTTCCGGCAGATTATAAAACTGATGCAAAATCACCACAATCCTATTGAAAGATCCGCACCAGAAGAGCCCTCCAAATTCGCTGAGGAACAAAAAAACTAAGACTTTTTGGCCACTTACATTAATTAAATTCATGGCAGACTCTTTGCATGGTATGATGTATCTTAAAAACACGCAGGGAGAATTATCCTTCATGATTTTTCAATGCACCATCGCCCATCCAGTCATGCTCTCCGGTATTGGCTTGCATTCAGGACATCGGATCAATCTGACTTTGCGCCCCGCCGAGGCGGGATCCGGCATCACATTTCACCGGACAGCCGGCGAACGGACCGTCTCCATCGAAGCGGTTTCCGCCAATGTGGTCGACACCCGACTGGCCACGGTTTTGGGCAAAGGGGGGCTGACCGTCTCCACAGTCGAACATCTTCTGGCGGCCTTATCGGCGCTGGGCATCGACAATCTGCACATTGATATCGATGGGCCGGAAGTTCCTGTTCTTGACGGCAGTGCGGCGCCCTTTGTTCAACTCCTGCAGAGTGCCGGGTTGCGCAGTCTTAACAGAAGCCGAAAATTTCTCGCAATTCGGAAACCGGTTTCCCTGGTAGATGGTGAAAAACGCATCTCCTTGATTCCCTCTAGATTTTTTCGAATTACGTTCGATATTGCATTTGGGCATCCGTGCATACCGGCCCAGAATCGTTCGATTAAATTTTCCCCGGAAGTTTTTCAACGGGAGATTGCCCCAGCCCGGACTTTTGGCTTTTTAAAAGAAGTTGAAATGCTCAAGGCGAACGGCCTGGCCCTCGGTGGATCCCTTGAAAATGCCGTTGTAATCGGCGAGGATCGCATCCTTAATCCTGAAGGACTGCGCTTTCAGGATGAATTCGTCCGCCACAAAATTCTTGATTGCGTCGGCGACTTCAGCCTTCTTGGCTATCCTCTTCTTGGCCACATCAAGGCATCCAAGGCCGGCCACGACCTGAATCACAGGATGGTAGAGAAAGTTCTGTCGATGCCGGAAGCCTGGAAACTTGTTGAATTCAACGAAGCGAACCTGGACGAAGCCATCCATGCACGCCCGAGTGGGTTCATGCCGGATCTTGCTCTCTCTAAAATCTGATCGAATCGACCTAATGTTTACAAGGCAGTCTTTTTTAAAAAAGGCTGCCTTTTTCTTTTGCTCCGAGATGTCCTCTCCCTTGCTTTTCCCTCCTGTTTTAGCCTAAAATCTAAAGCTAATTTGGCCACTTAGGGCACACGAGGAGTTGATGCAGTCCCGACCTGAAAGACATATGCAACAAACCGAAAAGCGAAAAAGACGCCGAGAATGGGTTCTGATAGTCCTCATTATCCTGCTTCTTATTATTTTCTCCCGTTTTGAAAGTAGTCTATTCGATCTAACGGCCCAGTTGCCCTTTACAAACAGCATTCTCGTTCTGATCCTGATCAACATCAACATTCTGTTGATCATACTTTTCCTTTTCCTGATATTCCGCAACCTGTTCAAGCTGATATCGGAGCAACGTCGGAATGTCCCCGGCGCCCGCCTGCGCAGCAAGCTGGTTATGGCCTTCGTCACCTTCTCCCTCGTCCCCACATTGGCCCTTTTCTTTGCTTCCGCTGGGATCATTACAACTACAATTGAAAACTGGTTTAGCGACCAAATAGAAACCTCTTTAAGTGAATCTCTCGATGTCGCGCAAACATATTATAAAACATCTGCGGCCAATGCTTTATATTACAGCGAACAAATTTCTCGCTTTGTCAAAGACGAAAAGCTACTCAACCAGGAGAATCTTCCTCAACTCAAAAATCTTATTCATCAGAAGCAGCAAGAGTATAATCTTGGAGTTGTTGAGGTTTTTTCGGCCACCTACGAGGAACTTGTTCGCGCTTCAAACCCGCAGGTGCCGAACATTGAGTTTACAGACCCCGGTTCAGATACTATCCGCGAAGCACTACAAGGGAACCGATTTACCCACATCACTCCTGTGGGCGATGCCGATCTGATTCGCGGAATCGTTCCGGTCTATTCCAATTGGAACCCCGATGACGTGGTGGGTGTAATTGTTGTCAACTACTACGTTCCCTATTCACTTGTAAAAAAAATGAGAGAAATCTCAACTTCATTTGAGCAATACAAAAGCACTAAGCTCCTCAAGGGCGATATACAGAAGGCCTATGTCATAATTCTCCTTCTCATCGCTGTCGTCATTGTTTTTCTTTCAACGTGGTTCGGTTTTCACCTTGCTCGCGGGATAACTGTCCCTATTCAAGAGCTTGCGCTTGCCACGAACAAAGTGGCGAGGGGCAATCTCGATGTTCGCATCAACATCGACAGTGACGATGAGGTCGGCTCACTCATCTCCGCTTTCAACCAGATGACCACGGATTTGCGGCGTGGCCAGCGGGCCATCCGCGAAAAAAATTTCGAACTGCAGGCCTCCAATCTTGAATTGGAACAGCGCCGGCGCTATATGGAAATTGTCCTAAAAAACGTCACCGCCGGGGTCATATCACTCGACAAACAGGGCAACCTCACCACAATTAATAAGTCGGCCGAGACCCTTTTAAAAATCAGTCCGCTGAAATATCTTGGGAAAAATTTTCGCCAGGTGATTGGACCCGACCATTTGCCACTAATCAACGGTTTTCTCAAGGAATTGATTCAGTCCAAAAAAGATTCCATTCGCAAACAAATATCGGTTTTATTGCCAGATGGCAAAGTTACGCTCCTGGTAAATGTCACAACCCTGCGCGATGAGAATGGTGAATTCATGGGCACCGTTGTGGTTTTCGATGACCTGACCCATCTTCTCAAAGCACAACGCATGGCGGCCTGGCGAGAAGTTGCCAGACGCATCGCTCATGAAATTAAAAATCCCCTTACCCCTATTCAGCTCTCCGCCCAGCGCTTGCGCCGCCGTTATCTGGAGAGATTCACCTCCGACGGCAAAGTTTTCGATGATTGCACCGCAATGATCATCAGACAGGTGGATGAGCTTAAGAATCTTGTCAATGAATTTTCAAGCTTTGCCCGGATGCCCGCCAGCAACCCAACACCCAACAACCTGAACGAACTCATATCCGAGGCGATGATACTTTATCAGGAAGGGCATAAGGATATCGCCTTTTCCTTCCGTCCCGACCCCCAATTGCCGGTTTTCAATCTCGACAGGGACCAGATCAAGAGAGTAATCATCAACCTGCTCGATAATGCGGTAGGGTCTCTTGCTCGCGAAGGGGTAATAGAACTCGACACCAGCTTTGACAAGGGGTTGCAAATGGCCTCCTTCTCCATCACGGATAATGGGTGTGGCATTCGCGCCGAGGATAGGCAACGATTGTTCGAACCATATTTTTCGACCAAAAAATCCGGCACCGGATTGGGCCTTGCCATTGTGTCAACGATCGTTTCCGATCACAACGGGTATGTCAGAGTTAAAGAAAATAGTCCGCAGGGGAGCCGTTTTATTGTTGAATTACCAATCAACAGCAGCGGCGCTCAGACTTGAAACCTGTATGGCCAACTGAGGCAAAATGAAAAGCATTCTGATCATTGATGATGAAGAGAGTATCCGGGAAAGCCTCATCGGCATCCTTGAGGATGAAGGATTCCGCCCTTTTGTCGCATGCAATGGGGAAGAGGGGGTACGCATCCTTCGTGAGGATCTCCCCGACCTGATCCTCCTTGATATATGGATGCCTGGAATTGACGGGATTGAAACCCTCCGGCGGATCAAAGAGATCGTTCCCGATCTACCGGTCATCATGATGAGCGGGCACGGCACCATAGATACCGCCGTCCGGGCAACTAAGCTTGGCGCCTACGATTTCGTTGAAAAGCCACTGTCATTAGAAAAGCTGCTTTTGACAGTTCAAAACGCTCTGCGTATCAACCAATTGGTTGAAGAGAACCGTTCCTTGCGCGCCAAGGTTGGGAAAGAGCATGAAATGATCGGCTCCAGCCCTGCCATTGCCGATTTGAAGGCACAGATCGCCATTGCCGCACCAACATCTGGGTGGGTGCTGATTACAGGGGAAAATGGAACCGGAAAGGAATTAGTCGCGCGGGCTATGCACCAGATGTCGAATCGGCGCGATAAACCGTTTGTCGAAGTTAATTGCGCCGCAATTCCGGAGGAACTTATCGAATCCGAACTCTTTGGGCACGAAAAAGGTGCCTTTACCGGCGCCACCAGTCAGCGCAAGGGAAAGTTTGACCTGGCCCACGAGGGAACGCTCTTTCTCGACGAAATTGGCGATATGAGTCTCAAAACACAGGCCAAGGTCTTACGTATTTTGCAGGAAAGGAAATTCGAAAGGGTGGGAGGTAGTAGGACGATTGAGGTGGATGTACGGGTGATTGCCGCCACCAACAAGAACCTGACGGAGGAAATAAACAGGGGCTTCTTTCGGGAAGACCTTTTCTATCGCCTTAATGTTCTCCCCTTTCAGGTGCCACCTCTTCGCGAACGAACAGAGGATATTCCTTCCCTCGTAAATCATTTCCTCGAATATTTTTGCAGCAAAGAGGGAAGAACGACCAAGTCTGTTTCCGTCTCGGCAATGGAAATCCTTGTCAATTATCAATGGCCAGGAAACGTGCGTGAACTCAAAAACATCATCGAACGTTTGGTCATCATGGCGCCGGACGAAATTATTACCGACAAGCACCTGCCTGCTGGCATGCGCACCACCAAAACAGCCCCTCTACGTGCAGTTGCAACTCTGACGGAAGCCACTTATCGTGAAGCAAAAGAGGAATTTGAAAAGGAATTTATCCTGCAAAAACTAGAAGAAAACGATTGGAATATTTCTCGGACAGCCGAAGCGATTGAAATCGAACGATCGAACTTACATCGAAAGATCAAATCGTTTGGCATAGAATTGAAAAAAGGGGGCGGATAATAGGAGGACAGGTGCAGCAAGCGTTCGAGCAAAAAAAAAGCCCGTCTCGATAGAGACGGGCTTTTGGGTTTAATTTCGGCGGCGACCTACTTTCCCACACAGTTACCCGTGCAGTATCATCGGCGCGGCAGGGCTTAACTTCTGTGTTCGGGATGGGAACAGGTGTGGCCCCTGCGCTATAGCCACCG
>JBAYQP010000039.1:0-25260 GCA_041677125.1 Desulfuromonadales bacterium
CGCCGGGAGGACAGATCGAGGGACTGGCCCGATTGCGCCAGGGGCTGCAGCCCGAATCGGTGGGAATCGAGCACGGCTTCGGCCGCGACGGGGAAGGGGCGCGCACGATTACCATCGGCGCCCAGGTTCTCGAAGGCTTCAAGGAGCGCAAAACCGGCGCCAACATCAACCGCCTGGGCCTTACCGACCCCACCCGCATGGGCCGCTCGGCCCTGGCCGATTTCGCCGTCGGCTCCAACTCGCGCCAGGCCATACCGGTGCGGGTCGAGAAAATCTGATTTTTCCGGGAGCGCTGTAAACGAAGAGCCGTCCCCTGCGGGCGGCTCTTCGCTTTTGCGCCCCCGAACCATCCTTTCTTGTACCCCGACCGCCCCTGTGCTAATGTTTGCAGCTTAAGTCCTCCACCTGGAATCCAACCATGGCCAAACCCGAACGCCACGTCATCATCGGCACCGCCGGTCACGTCGATCACGGCAAGACCGCCCTGATCCGTGCGCTCACCGGCGCCGAAACCGACCGCCTGAAGGAAGAAAAGGAGCGCGGCATCTCCATCGACCTCGGCTTCGCCCCCTTGCGCCTGCCCGGCGGGATGATCGCCGGGGTGGTCGACGTCCCCGGCCACGAGCGCTTCATCAGCAATATGCTCGCCGGCATCGGCGGCATCGATCTGGTGCTGCTGGTGGTGGACGTCATGGAAGGGGTGATGCCGCAGACCCGCGAGCACCTGCAGATTCTGCAACTGCTGCAGATCGGCCAGGGAATCATCGTGCTCAACAAGTGCGATCTGGCCGAGGAGGACTGGATCGATATCGTCGAGGAGGAAATTCGCGAAGAAGTTGCGGAGACCTTTCTCGCCGGGGCCCCGGTCTGCCGGGTTTCCGCCCTCAGCGGCGCGGGCGTGCCCGAACTGACGGAAGAGATCCGCCGCGCGGTCGCCGCCCTGGAAGCCAAGGATGCCGACGGGCCGATGCGCTTGCCGGTCGATCGCCACTTCACTGTTCCCGGCTTCGGTACGGTGGTTACCGGCACCCTGCTCTCGGGCACGGTGCGCATCGGTGACAGTGTCGAAGTCCTCCCCCCGGGCCAGCCGGTGCGGGTGCGCGAAGTGCAGGTGCACGGCAAAAAGGTCGAACAGGCCGGGGCCGGCCAGCGCGCCGCCCTCAACCTGGTCGGCCTCGACCGGGCGCTGATCCAGCGCGGCGCGGTGGTCGGCACCTCCGGCATCTTTGAACAGACCGAACGCCTCGATGCCCGCCTGACCCTGCTGCCGGAAGCGCCGCGGCCACTGAAGTTCCGCGACCGGGTGCACTTCTATCTCGGCACCGCGCGGGTGGTGGGGATCGTCGCCCTGCTCGACCGCGACCAACTGGAACCGGGGGAGAGCGCCCTGGTGCAGATCCACCTCGACCGGCCGCTGGTGGCGCACCGGCAGGACCGCTTCATCATTCGCTCCTACTCGCCGATGGCCACCATTGGCGGCGGCATGGTGATCGATCCGAGCCCGGTCAAGCACCGCCGCTTCCGCCAAGAGGTCATGGCGGCGCTGGCCGAACTGGAATCGGGAGAAAAATCGTTCCTGCTGCAGAAGGTGGCCGATCAGGGCTGCACCCGGATCAAGGATCTGGAACTGCTCTCCGGCATGGGCGCCGAACGGATCGCGGGCCACCTGGAGACACTGCGCGGCGAAGGGAAAGTCGCGCTGTTCGCCGACCAGTGGGCGACGGGGGAGACGGTGCGCGCCTGGCGGCGCAAGCTGATCGAGGAAACCGGCCAGTACCATACCGTCAACCCCCTGCTTCCTGGCATGCCGCGCGCCACCCTCAAGGCCACGCTGCCGCCCGCCCTCGGCCAGAAAGCCTTCGATGCGCTGTTGGCCGAGGTTCTCGCCGCCGGCGAATTGGCGCAGGATCGCGACTGGCTGCACCTGCCCGGCTTCAGCATCGCCCCGCCGCCGGAGCAGGCGCGGCAGATCGCCCGCATCGAGGAGGCCTACCGGCAGGAGGGCTTTCTGGCGAAGAACAATCGGGAGATGGTGGAGCGGCTGGGTTTCGACCTGGACCGTTGCGAGGCGTACTTCGCCTACCTCTTCGCCCAGGGGCGTCTGATCCGCCTGACCGATGAAACCTATTTCCACATCGATGCCTACCACCAAGCGGTGGACCTGCTGGTCCGCCATTTTGCCGACCACCCAACGCTGACCCTGGCCGAATTCCGCGACCTGCTCGGCAGCGCCCGCAAGCAGGTGCAGGCGCTCCTCGAACACTTCGACGCCCTCAAGTACACCATGCGCAAGGGCGATGCGCGGGTGGCCTGGAAACTGCCGAAGAATGGTGATGAGTAACGAGTGACGGGTGACAAGTAAAATTATAAATTTTTCGAATCACGAATCACGAATCACGGCCTTCAACAGGATTAAACCCCATGTCCAATAAAATCCGCCTCACCGCTCTCGCCCGTTCTTCGGGCTGAGCCGCCAAACTGGCCCCCGGGCCGCTGGCGCAGGTGCTGCGTCAATTACCGAGTGCAACGGATCCGAACCTTCTCTCGGCGGCAATTCCCTTTGCCGACGCCGGCATCTATCGCCTTGCCGAGGATACGGCGTTGGTGCAGTCCGTCGATTTCTTCACTCCGATTGTCGATGATCCGGCCACTTTCGGTCGCATCGCCGCCGCCAATGCGCTTTCGGATCTCTACGCCATCGGCGCCAAGCCGCTGACCGCCCTCGCCCTCGCCGCCTTCCCCACCTGCTCCCTGGGCACGGAGGCGCTGACGGCGCTGCTCCAGGGCGGCGCGGAGGCGGTCGCGGAAGCCGGAGCGGTGATTGTCGGCGGCCATACGGTGGAGGATGACGAGCCGAAATACGGCTTGGCGGTCACCGGCCTCGTCGATCCGCGGCGGATGGTCACTACCATCGGCTGCCGGCCGGGAGACCGGCTCGTCCTGAGCAAGCCGCTGGGAACGGGAATTCTCACTACCGCTCTGAAGGGGGAGGTGCTGAGCGAAACGGACCTGGCGGAAGCGATTGCCGGCATGTCCTGCCTCAACCGGACGGCCTCGCGGGTCATGCTGGAGATCGGCGTTTCCGCCTGCACCGACGTCACCGGCTTCGGCCTGCTCGGCCACGCCCTGGAGATGGCCGAGGCGAGCGGCGTTCTGCTGAGCATCGACGCCGCCGCCCTTCCCGTCTACCCGCAGGTGCGCGAGATGGCGGAGATGGGCCTGATTCCCGCCGGCAGCTATAACAATCGCGAGTACTACCTGCCGCGGGTTCTCGCCGGAGAAAAGTTGCCGGCGCCGACCGTTGACCTGCTCGCCGACCCGCAGACCTCCGGCGGCCTGCTGATGGCCATCCCGGCGGAAAAGACGGATGCCCTGCTTGCCGCATTGGTTGCCGCCGGGGCGCAGGGCTGGGTGATCGGCCGGGTGGATGCAGGCCCTGCCGGGAAAATCCGCATCGAACTGTAGGGGCGGGCCTTGCGCCTGCCCTGGGCGAGCACACGCCGGGTTCTGTTGCCCCCGCCCAAAGGCGTCCGCGAGGGACGCTCCTCCCCGCAACGGCCAAACCAATTTACCGGCCCGGTGAGTGGGTAATCTCCGGCGAAATTCCGATCAATCTGTCTTTGCCGGCCCGAGAAACTCCGTCAATGTCTTTTCAAGCCCCTGAAGATCTCTCGTCTCGCACTCCCAGACGACCAGTCGCTCCCATCCGGCTTCCCGCAAAGAATAAGATTGTTCGGCATCCCGCACCACGTTGCGGCCAATCTTCGCGGTCCAGTATTCCGTATTCGTTTTTGGCACTTTCCGGCCTGCCCTGCAATCATGCCGGTGCCAGAAGCAGCCATGGACAAAAATGACTTTTTTACGGCGGGAAAAAACAATATCGGGCTTGCCGGGGAGATCTTTTCCGTGCAGGCGGAACCGGTATCCGAGACGGTGGAGAACGCTTCTGACTTGTTTTTCTGGCCCGGTATCCCCGGAACGCACCCGGCTCATGATCCAACTGCGCTCTTCGGATGAAAAAACGTCGGCCATCAACCTATTTCGATTCGCAGACTTTGATCCGTTTCGCAATTTTCAACAATGGTGTTGTAATTTTCCACCAATTGCTCAACGGTGACGCGACGCGCGGAAGGCGCGAAGCGGCTCAGTTCGTAGACGTTGGCCGCCACAAACTGCTCAATCTCGAAAACATCGATCCTGCCATCAATGCCCGCGGTCGCGGCCAGAGCTTCCGCACCCCCCGCGCCTTGATTGGTTGTAACGATAATCGGGCGCAACCCGGCGCCAAGATTGTCGGCGCATGTACGAATAAGCATTTCCGTCGGCGCAGTCGTGACATGAATAACCACATCCTCTATGCGAAAATCCCCCTGCCGCTCAGTCGGGCCATCGGCGACGGCAAACCCGTGGTGCAAAAGCACCTCGGTCGGAAGCAGCACATTGAGCTTTGCCCCGACCAGATGTTGCAAGACAGCCCCCGCGAACATTGTTCCAGGCATTTCTTTCTGCCGCTCCAGAGCCTGGGCTATCAAGTCCGCTACGATGGCCCGGAACGATTTGGATGGGTCCAGTCGAAGCTTGAATGGACTCCGGGAAAAATACTCCTTCACCAAAGCAATCCAAATTGATTCGATTGCATCCAGATCGGCGAGGCCCTGTCGATCAAGATCGTTCAGAAAAGCTACGTAAGCCCGCATGAGATCAATACTTCCACGGCTGGTACGACCGCCCTCCTTGGCAAGAATCCGGCTGATGCCGTAATCCTTCAAAATCGCCTGAACAGCGCCTTTTCCCAAACCCGCAACCTGCCCGCCCCGTGCGGACAACAAATTGTTGGGGTCCAGGGGCAAGCCTTTCTTTTTCGCCATACGGGTTACAACGAGGACGACCGAAAAAGGTCCCTTGGTATGCACACCATTTTCTCTCGCGAACTTATGCAATTTTTTCTTGATGTCACTCATGGCGCCTTCACGATAAAGATATTTCAATCATTTCAGGCGGCGAGAACCGCCCTTTTAGACCCTGACCGCGTTACCAGGGCCGCCAGGAGGTTCTCGGCAAGATAACGCGCAACAGGCACAGCCACTGCATCGCCCATTGCTTTGTACCCCTCGTTATATCCGCCTTCAATGCAAAAACGATCAGTGGTTCCCGGAAGATAATAGTTATCGGGGGCGCCCATGAGACGGGCCGCCTCTCTTATGGTGAATAGTCGCGTCTCAATTCGATTTTCACGGGGGATAATCAAGTATTGTCGGCTGCTGCCGCCCCCCGGCGTTCTCAGGCAACCCGCAAGACCGTCGAAGCGAAGCTCCAGAACCTGTCGCCCATTTCGCGTCCTTTTATAACCGGGGGCGACTGTAAGCAAACTACCGGCGCGGAGAAGCAACTGGAGGTGTTTTTCGGGGATAAGGGAGAGGTTCTTTTGCGACTTTTCGTTGCTGTCGCAGGGGGCGGCAAAATCGATAAGGTCGGGGAGTTGCAATTTTCTGGGAGACGGCACAGCCATGCTCCACCAAACAAAATCCTCAAGCCCGGCTGCCGCGATTTTTATGGCTTTAGGGTGCAGCCAGTTCGGCGCCATGCCCGTCAGGCCTGCGAGGGCAACCTCCTGGTCCACCGCGATCACAAAAACCCTTGGTCGAGACTGCGGGACCCATCGTGCGGCATCCAGGACAATTGCGCCCACCCGGTAGCCCTGAGATGCAAGTGCTTTGTGCAGCGCGCGGTAGTGCTCCCCGCCACTTGCGGCGATCAATCCAACGACATTTTCCGCAACCAGAACGGGTGGCTTTTCCGGCATCTCCTTCAGAATCCGCAGCCACTGCCAAACCAATCCGCTTCTGGCGCCATCGATGCCCGACTGTTTTCCCGCCAATGACAGGTCCTGACAGGGGAAGCTCGCCCACGCCAGGCTCGCTTTTGGCAGATCCCACCCACGGACATTCTCGATAGAGCCCAAATAGAAGTGATCTTTCGCATGATTTGCTTGATATACTTTCGCTTTCGATGCGCAAATATCATTTGCCCATAGGGCCTGAAACCGCTGTTTAAGCCCCTCTGTAACCAGACCGCTGCCCGCGAAGAAATCAAGGAACCCATGTCGCGTTTCGCTGCCAAGTTCCATCACTCAACCTCCCTGTCCCGCCTACGGCAAAAAGCCATAACTTATTGGAAATCTGGCCGAGATACTACCTTCCGCAACATCTTCAAGTCAAACACGATATACAACACGGCAGAGACAGAATGCGTCACCAAGGGAGTTGAAACAGGCTACAAATCCCCCGTCAGCTCCTGCAGTTTATAAATTTTCGGATTGATCCCCGCCACCACGGCGACGATGGCGCGCAGGTCTTCCTCGGCCACCCCCTCCTCCTGATCCCGCCCCTGGAACCAGTCGTAGCCGCGCGGCAGGGGCGAATAGCCGCCGTCGCGCAGGAGGGCGACGTCCACCAGGTCGTTGACCCGGCCTTCGGCCTCCCAGGGATCGCGGTAGTTGAACTGGCGGGCGACGATCTGCAGCGCGAGGCCGTTGGGGAAGAGGGCTTTGACCTCAAAGGAGAAGTCGCGCGGCGCTCCGTAATTCTCCGACCGGCCGGCGCGCACCGCCACCTTCGCGCCGGCGTCCTCCAGCATCCGCCGCACGCTTTCGGCGGTCATTGGGCTTGGGTGTTCCATAAGATCTCCAGTTTGCTGACTAGTGACGGGTGACGGGTGGACGCGTTATCGGATTCCACTCCTTACTCGTCACGGATTCCCCAGCCGCACCTCCACGCCCCAATCCACCGGCTTCTTCCCCTCCCCGGTGAGCACCCAGAGGGTGGGAAAATCCATCCGCTCGGGGGCCGGGCCGAAGCCGTCGGTGAGATAGATGACGGCGGCGGGGCGGGGATGCAGGGTGCAGGCGTAGTCGAAGACCGGGCGCAGGTCGGTGAAGCCGCCTCCTTCGTAGACCTCGACGGCCGCTTCGCAACTGCTGAAAGAGTCGATCTTCTGGATGCGGCTGCCGGCGTAAAGAACGGTAAGGCGGCTGTCGCGGCCGCGGGCGATGCGCACCAGCTCACGGGCGAAGGACTCGCGGATCGCGCGCACATCCGTCGAATCGCTGACATCGACGCCGATGAGCAGATGCAGCCGGCGGCGCTTGCGAACGCCGGGGGTCGCGTGGGCGAAGCGGCGGTGCTCGCGTTTCCAGGTGTTCTGCCGACCCACCCGGCCGGCGGTGGCGACGAACTGGCGCAGCACCTGACGCCAGGGGACCGGCGACGGGGCGAGCCAGCCTTCCACCAAGCTGTGGATTTCGCCGGGAATCTCCCCATGGCTTTGCCGCGCGGCGTCCCGGACCATGGACCGCACCACCTCTTCCGCCAGCCGCAAGGGCGTGCTTGCCGCTTCCCGCCATAACCGGTGGTCATCAATAGGCGCCGGCCGCTGCGCCTGGGCGGTCTGCTCGCCCGCGCCCTCTTCCGCATGCTCGCCGGAATCGCGGGCGGCATTGCCGTAGCCCTGCCCTTCCAGATTGCCGGTGTCGAAGGGGCGCGCCAGCAGCGTATAGTATTCCTCCGCCGCCAGACCGTCGGGCAGCTTCAGTCTGCCCGGCAGAGCCGCCTGGGGAGGAAGATTGGCAATGGTCGGATTGACGGCCAGATCGCAGGCGAGATCCCAGTCGCCGGCGTGGCGCTCCTTGCGCCGCGCCATGTGCAGATGCAGCACATGCTTGAGGACGTGTTCGAGCAGCGCGCCCTGCTCCTCGGGGGAAAAGGCGGCGAAGCGCTCCGGGTTGACCCCGAGCGCCGGCGTGCCGTTTTCAATGGTCACCCCGAGGGGAAAACCGTCGGCCAGAATCCGCCGGCGAAAGCCGAGGAGAAAATGGCCGTAGAAAGGGCGGGCCTTGAGCAGGCGCACGAGGGCGTCCTGCAACGCGCGCATCCCGCCGCCGGAGACCGGATTCACCGCTCCTCCCCCGCCCGCTTCCCTTCGGCGTCGGCGCCGATGGCGGCGATCGCCTCGGTGATCACCGCGTCGTATTGGTCCTGCACCAGGCGCTGCGCCACCTCGGGGATGCGCACCAGCGCCTTTACCATGCCGAAGCGCAGGTCGCGAGGGAGGACGGCGATGTAGGCGACGAGATTCTCCTCCTGCGTCGCCGCCAGTTCGGGAGAGAGCTGCAGGGCGGAGATGAGATCGTTCATCGTCACCGCCTGCAGATCGTCGCGCTGGGCGGCGGCGCGCTCCGCCACCTGCGGCCACGCATCGAGCACCTGCCCGGCGGTGACCGGCCGCTCCCGCCGCTCGGCGCACCAGCGCAGAAAGACGACCGCCGCCTCGCGGCCGATAATCCCCGCATAGACTTCCATCTCCAGCTCCGCCGGAAAGCGGCAGCGACGGCGCAGGATGCTGACCATCTCCCAGGCGCGCTCCGTCGGCTCCACCTCCAGGTCGAGGGGAGCGCCCTGGCGCGCCAGCAGATGCTGGTTGCCGGCGACAAACTGCCGGACATCGGCGTGAAAATCCTGCGCCTGGGCATAGCGGGACCAGCAGGGGTAATCGGTTTCGACGTAGAGCATGACCATGCGGTCGAGAAGCGCCCGATCGAGGGTGGCCACCTGATAGGTGCCGTCCGGCGGATTGATGGAGACCACCACTTTGTGCTTCGGATGCAGGGTATGGGTGTGCAGCGCCCGCCGCAACCCCTCGGCCGGCGGCTCGATGAACTGGAAGATCGCCTGCAAGGTGTCCTCCTGCTGGGCGCGGTTGAGCTCGTCGCAGTGGACGAGCGTCTCCGCATCCGCATCGGCCGGCCACCAGGAGGGACGCGACCAGCGCATGAGCTCCCCCTCGCGGTAGGGGATGCCGACCAGGTCGCCGACTTCCATCTGCCCCAGCCGCAAAGGAACGTAGCGGCGGCCGATTTCCCGGCAGGCCTGGACAATGCCGGCGGTCTTTCCCACCCCGCGATGGCCGACGACGCAGGGGGTGAGATCGGTGTGGGTCAGAATCTCCCGCAGGACGATTTTCATCTGCTCGATATTCATCATGCACTCTTTCGCAAGGAGGGACGGCGTCTCGCCACGGAACAATTTAGCGCGGCCGACGACGCCCTGTCCATCCCAATTGCCAGGATGACGGGGTTCATGTACTATTCGGGCATGTTCGGATTAGGTCCCCTGGAAATTGCGCTCATCGCCGGTTGTCTTATCCTTTTTTTCGGCGTGCCCCGCGCCGCCCGGATGCTCGGCCGCTTGCTGCGCACCTGGCGCCGGGTCGAGGAGGTGCGGGGACAGCTGCGGGCGCCCTTCAGCCTCAAGACCTTCCTCCTGCGCAAGGGGCGGGATTACATCGCCAAAGATTGAGGCGCAAGAGCACCTGTCGCACCTTCCCTTGAAAAACCCACCCGCCTGACCATTCCCTGTGTACAACAACAGCAAAGGCGCCCCATATCGAGGCGCCTTTGCACGTTTCAAATCTGTTTTTTCTCCGGATCAGAGCAGCTTTTTCACCGCCGCCAGAGCCGCATCGTAGTCGGGCTCGTCGGTAACCTCGGGAACGATTTCGCGATAGGCGACCATCCCCTTCTGGTCGATGACGAAGACCGCGCGCGCGAGCAATTTCAGCTCTTTGATGAGAACGCCGTAGGCCAGGCCGAAGGCGCGGTCCTGGTAATCGGAGAGGGTCTGAACCTTCTCGATGCCGGCATTGCCGCACCAGCGCTTCTGGGCGAAGGGCAGATCAAGGCTGATCGTATAGGCGACCACCGACTCGGGCAACGCGGCCGCTTTCTGGTTGAAGGTGCGCGTCATGGTGTCGCAGACCCCGGTGTCGAGGGACGGAACGACAGTGATCAGTCGCACTTTGCCGGCCGAATCCCGCAGGGTGACCGGTTTCAGGTCGTTGGTCACCACCTGAAATTCGGGCGCCTGGCTCCCGACCAGAATATCCTCGCCAAGCAGCGTCATCGGGTTTCCCTTGAATTTCACGGCGGCAGCTTTTTCTCGGATCAATGTCATCGTAGCAGCTCCTCCTAAGGATTAATAAACCATTTTTCTGGTCATAGATTGTAGCCGCCACCCCTGGCCTGTCAAGGCAAATAAGGGGCGGAGGGCCCATTCAGGCAAAAAGCGCGGCCGGCGTTTTCAGAATCCGCCGGGATGGCAGAGCAGGCAACTCGGCGCGGCCGGCAATTCGTTCGGCTCCCCGGGGGCGATCTGGTGGCACAGGGAGCAACCGTTGTCGACCGCCGTTGGCGCGATCTCCCGGTGATGGGCAAAATACCCCGGCGCCCGGTCATCGATGCCGACCGGACCGCCGGCGACCTGCAACCAGTCGGCGGGATGCGCCATGGCCGTCGGATGGCAGAACGCCAGGGAGCAGTTGCCGATGGGGTTGTTCGTTATCTGCGGATCAGCGACGTAGCCGCCATCGAAGGAGAAGGGCGGCCGGCCGTGGCAGTTGCGGCAGGCGAACAGATTGTCCCGCGCCACCGCGCCGTGATTTTCCGGCGCAAAGAAGGGGGCCGCGTCGTGCGAGGGCGGCGCCGGCGGTCCCTGCGAATGACAGCCGGCGACAAAACAGCTCGGGCCGAAGGTTCCGCTCTGCAGGTTTGCGCCGTGACAGGCGGCCGTGGCGCAGGTGGTCCAGCTGAAATTTTCGTAGAAGCTCTGATGATCGACGATCACGTTGTCCCACGAGGCCGGGTGCACGCCCAAGGTATCGAAATCGGCGGCGAATCCGGGGGCGCCTTCGTCGAAATGACAGAGGAAGCAGCTGACCGCCTCTGCCGCGCCCCGCAGCTCGGCGCCATGACAGGTCCGGCAGCCGGTCAGCTCATCGCGCGCCTCCTCGCCGTGAATGAACAGCCAGCCGGAGGGATGCGCCGCATCGACGACGGGCGCATCCGAATTGTCGTCGGAGCAACCGCCGGCGAACAGGAGGGAGACCAACAAAATCGGGAGCAGCGGCAGGGTTCTCGCCATCATTTATCCCTCCTCCTGGTTAGTTCGGATGGCAGGGTGAACAGGTGCGGGCGGTCTTCGGATTGCCGTGACAGCGAAAGCACGAGGTCGGATCGACCCGTCCGTCGATGCGGTGCCGGGCGAGGTAATTGCCCCGGTGCGGCATGCGCCGGTAGGTCTCGGTTTTGTGGCGTTCAGAGGGCTTGAGCTCAACGCGGGTGGCGTGGCAATCGTTGCAGAAACTCGTCTGGTGGCACATGGCGCAGACCTGCTCCCCCTGTCGCGCCGCCAGCAGGTGGTTCTCGGTGAAAAAGACGCTGTGATCGTAGCGTTGGTAGTTGAATTGCTCGCCGCGTGCTTCGTGACATTCGGTGCAGGTGGGACGCCCCGCGCCAAGCGCCTCCGGATGTTCTGCCGGCAACTGGTATCCACCTTGAAGGGTGGCGCAGGCCGCCAGCAAAGCCAGGGAAACCAGCAGAAACGCCAACCACATCACACTTTTGTTCGCCATGGCTCAAACTCCTGATGAAAGCGAAAAACTAGCGATCGAAGGTATATTGCGCCAGCAGCCAGCCGCGCAGATCGTCATCGAAATAAGGATCGTAACTGTAGTCGGCGGCGATCCGCAGCTCCAGCCGGTCATCCATGAACCGGCGACCGCCACCGACGGAGAGAAACAGTGAATCGTCTTCGTCGTAGATGTCCTCGTCGTACAGGACGTAAACCAGATCGCCGGTAAGAAAGTGGAAGATCCGCTGCGGCGGGATCTGATCCCAGTAGACGAAGGCGCGCGCCAGCAGGTAATCGTCCTGGCTGCCGTCCCCCTCCATGCGGCCCAGCTCGCCGCCGACCTGCGACAGTCCTTCCAGCTGCCGGGTCGCCAGTCCGGAGAGGAAAAAGGAGGAGTCGCCGCGCTCGTCGTAGTCGTAATATTTACCCTTCACCCCCAATTCCCAGTCGTCGCGGTTCCACAGCGCGTCGGCGCCGAAAACGGTCAGCGTTTCGCCGATTTCGGCGAGAAAAATGAAGGGACCGCCCGTATTGTCGCCGGCATTGAAGTAATCCTCGTACCGGTAGCGCTCGAAAAAGGGCCGCAGCCGCAGCGGACCGAGATCGAAACGCGCCTCATAGTAGTGCTCCCCCCAGCCGTCCCCCCCCAGGTCGTAGGCGGAGAAACCGGAAAAGTCCACGCCGCCCGGCAGGAAGAAAGCGGTGTCGATGCCCACCGATTCCCGGCCGCCGCCGGTTTCCAGATTGCGATAGGAGAGACCGATTTCGTACAGATCACGCCGGTGATGGGCGATGCGGCCGCCGACCAGGATTTCCTCGTCCCGTTCATCGACGATATCGAGACTCACCGGGCGGCCGGTGTAGGCGGAAAGGGTGAAGAGCGGCGTCAGGTCGGTGTCGAGGCGCAGGCCGTCGATGCTTTCGCTGGTGACCCCGGAAAAGATATATTGGCGGCCCAGACGCGCCATCAAACTGGTGTCGGGCTGGCGGTATTCGGCATAGGCATAGAGAAGTTCGCCGGCCGTGCTGTCGCCGTAATAAGCGGCGAAATATTCGCTGTCGGCCAGATCGAGCCGGCCCCAGCCATAAAAATGGAAGGTCAGCGGGCCGGTTTCACCGACCTCCGCCTGCAGGTATTCGTAAACCGGCAGGGCGAAATCGTCCCCCTCCCGGGTGTTGCTTTCGAAACCGCGCAGGATGGAGTCCGAGATCAGACGGAATTCGGCCGCGGGGGCAAGGGCCGGGAGGAGCAGCAACAAACTCAGCAGGCAGAAGACAGGGGAGAAAGAGCAAAGCCGATATCCCATCGGGTCCTCCTTGCAGATGCACCAATCGAGTCGCCATGCCGGGCGGAGATTCGGGCGGGCGCCGCCGGTGGTAATTGCCCCAACCTTAGCAGGGCAATTGGCCTCTGCAATAATTTTTATTAATTTTTTTCCATAAAGGAAGAAGTGCGGGCGGGAGGCGTGGCGAACCGGTTGGCGGGAGTAGCGAACGGCTCAGGCGCAAATGCCGCAACGGCGGCAGTCCGGCTGACAGCGGGGCGTGAGCCGCCCTTGCCGGGCGCGGCCGTATTCGCTCCACAGATAATCGCGGCGCACGCCGCTGTCGAGAACCTCCCAGGGGAAGATTTCCTTCTCCCCCCGTTCCCGGGTGGTGTAAAAGGCCGGGTCCAGGCCGACTTGCCGACAGGCGGCATTGAGGTTTTTGCCGGCGGCGAGCAGCGGCAGGGTGCGCCCGGCGCGGCGATCGCCGCGGGAGAGAAAGGCTTGCAAGGTGGCGGCGCGCAGCGATTCGCAAATGAAACGGGTGTTCGGCAGGCGGCCGACGGCGGCGCGCAGACGGCGCACCTTGGCTTCAAGGACCTTCTCCCGCGTCATCGCCGCCCATTGCAGGGGGGTGAAGGGCTTGGGAATAAAAGGATTGACCGACAGGGTGATCGAACCGAGCCGCCCCTGGGTTTTTTGCACCGCCAGCCAGACTTCGCGGATGCGGCCGGTCAATTCGAGAATCGCCTCGATATCGGCGTCCTCCTCGCCGGGCAGGCCGATGAGAAAGTAAAGCTTGAGATTGGGGATGCCTTCTTCCGCCAGCAGGCGCACCGCCGCCAGAATCTGCTCTTCGCTCAAGCCCTTGTTGATGCCGTCGCGCATCCGTTGGCTTCCCGCCTCGGGGGCGAGGGCGACGGTCTTGTGCCCGGAGGTCTTCAGATCCCGCACTTCCTCCGCGCGCAGGGCGTCGAGGCGCAGGCTGGAGACGGAAAATTTTCCATTTTGCGCCAGAATGGCGCGCGTCAGCTCGCCCACCGCCGAATGGTCGAAAACGGCGGCCCCGACCAGGCCGATTTTGTCGCGCTCGCACAGCCCGGACTCGATCTGCGGCAGCAGTCGTTCCAGCGATCGCTCGCGCTCCGGCAGGTAGAGAAAGCCGGCGGCGCAGAAGCGGCAGCCGCGCGAACAGCCGCGCGACACCTCGGTGAGCGCCATGTCGCCGAATTCCGTCTCCGGCGTCAGGACGAAGGAACGGCTGTCGGCGCTGTCGAGATCGCTCAGCCATTGACGGGCGACGCGCGGCGGCGCTCCGGCCAACGGCCGAATCGCCGCCGGCGCGCCGTCGTCGCGATAGTCGATGGCGTATTGCGAAGGGACATAAACCCCCGGCAACCGGGCCAGGCGGCGCAGCAGTTCGGGCCGGGGCCCTTCGGCGATGAGCAGCGGCAGCAAAGCGGGCAGGATCGCCTCCGCTTCGCCGACGGCGAACAGGTCCATGATTTCCGCCAGCGGCTCGGGATTGAGAAAGGCGCAGACGCCGCCGGTGAGCAGCGGCGGAAAATCCTCCCCGCGCTCTTCGGCAAAGAGGGGGATGCGGGCCAGATCGAAGATCACCGGCAGATGCAGATAGTCGTTTTCGAAGGAGACGGAAAAGGCGATGACATCGAAATCGGTGAGAAAACGCCCCGTTTCGAGGGAGAACAGGGGATAGCCGGTCTTGCGGTGCTCGGCCAGATCCTCCGCGTCGGGAAGAAAGAAGCGCTCGCACAGGGTGTCGGCGCGGCTGTTGAGCAGGTGATAAACGGAGAGAAAGCCGAGATTGCTCATCGCCTGATGGTAGGTGTTCGGATACACCAGGGCCACGCTCAGCCGCCCCCCCCAGGGATTGGCGCGGCATCCCGATTCGGCCTCCAGGCGGCGGCGGGCGTTTTCAATCAGCTTGCGGGACATGGGACGATCCTGAGGGTCTGGCGCATGCGGCCATCATAACCGGGAGAGGGCGCGAGATAAACAAGATAAAGGCAAAGGCGGTGAAAACCCTCAATGCCCGATGGCGGCCGAAGGCGCATGGAGTTGGATGATCCGGCGCAGCTGGCCCCACTGGATCGGTTTGCGGACAAAGCCGTCCATGCCGGCGGCGTGGCAGGATTTCTCATCCTCCTGCCGGGCGTGGGCGGTCATGGCGATGATCGGAATGTGCCGGTTATTTTCCCTTTCGCGCTCCCGGATCATGCGGGTCGCCTCCAGTCCATCGATGCCCGGCATCTGCAAATCCATCAGGATGAGATCGTAGCGCCCCTTTTCCCATTTTTCCACCGCCGCCCGGCCATCCTCGGCGATGTCGATGGACCAGCCCTCCCGACTCAGGAATATCTGCACCATTTGCGCAATCAACGGCTCGTCTTCGACCACCAGGATCGAGAGCGAGGATTCGGCCGAACCGGTCGGCCCCGCATCCAGCTGCCGCGCTGGCGCTACGCCCGGCAGCGGCAGGGTGAAGGAGAACCGGCTCCCCTCGCCCGACGTGCTTTCCATGGCAATCCGCCCGCCCATGCGCTCCACCAACCCCCGGCAGATGGCCAACCCCAGACCGGCGCCGCCGAACCGGCGGGTGAGGGATTCATCCGCCTGGGTGAATTTCTCGAACAGGCTGGCCGCCGCTTCCGGCGGGATGCCGACGCCGGTGTCGCGAACGACGAAGGAAATCTCCCCCTTGCCTCCCACCTTCGCCGCCGCTGCAACGGCAATCCGCACCGCCCCGTGCTCGGTGAAGCGCACGGCGTTGCCCACCAGATTCTGCAGAATCTGCATCAGGCGCCCGCAATCGCCGGTCACTTCACGCGGCGTTTCGGGCGCAATCTCCAGTTGTAGATCGATCCCTTTCTTCCCGGCCCGCGCGACAAAGGGCTCGACCGCCTCGCGGATGCAGCGGTGCAGATCGAAGGGGGCTTCCTGCAGGAGCACATCCCCCTTTTCGATGCCGGAGAGATCGAGCAGATCCTTGATCAGCGCCAACAGGGTTTCGGACGAGCCGTACGCCGCTTCCACATAGCGGCGCTGCTCGACGGCAAGTTCGCCGGCGAGAGCCAGTTCGAGCATGCCCATGATGACGGTGAGCGGGGTGCGCATTTCATGGCTCATATTGAGCAGGAAACGGTCCTTGGCCCGGTTGCCCGCCTCCGCCGCCTCTTTGGCCTCCTTGAGCGTCTGTTCGGCTTTCAGCTGTTCGGTAATATCGGTGTTGGTGCCGAACCAGCGTACGATACTTCCATCCTCGTCGCGGATTGGCTTGGCGCGCGACAGGAACCAGCAGTATTCGCCGTCCCAGCGGCGCATGGGGAAAGTATCCTCCCACTCTTCGCCGGTGGCAAAACAGCGGCCAATCTTCGCCACCACCCGTTCGAGATAATCGGGATGCGGAATTTTTTGCCAGCCCCACCCCCGCATCTCCTCCGCCGAAGCGCCGGTGAATTCGAGCCAGCGCCGATTGAACCAGAAGATGTTTCCCGCCGGGTCGGCCATCCAGGCCAGGTGCGGAATGTTGTCGGCCAGGGTGCGAAAACGCTCTTCGCTCTCCCGCAGCGCCGCCTCCGCCCGCTTCCGGCGCCTCTGTTCCCCGGCTTCGCGCAGCGCCCGGCGCACTGCCGGAACCAATCCCGCCATGCGCTGCTTGAGGACGTAATCGCTCGCCCCGAGGTGCAGCATTTCCACCCCCATCCCCTCTTCAATCATGCCGGAAAGGAAGATGAAGGGAACTTCCGGACGCAGCTGCCGCGCTGCCCGCAGGGCTTCGACCGGGTCGACGCCGGGAACGGAGAAGTCGGACAAGATCAGCGCATAGCCGAATTCGCCGGCGAGCGCCGCGTGATACGCCGCGAAGGTATCGACCCGCTCGACGTTCACCGGCAGACCGCCGGCTCGCAGCAACTTCAGCACCAGTTCGCTGTCAGGGGGATCGTCTTCGAGATGCAGAATGGTCAGGGGCGTGTCCATCGTTTCCTTCACCGCAAGTTGCTGTTTATAAAATCGATATTAAAATCTTCGGGCAGTCATTCTAGCCCTGGACAGGATGAAAAGATATCCCCCTTTCGTCGTAAAATTTTATAAACCAAAGTTTAACTTTCCCCTCGTATTGGTCCGATCGGCAGCGAGAAGCAGAAGCACGCTCCCCGGTCCACCTCCCCTTCGGCCCAGATGCGCCCGCCGTGCCGCTGAACGATGCGCCGCACGCTGGCCAGGCCGATTCCCGTCCCTTCAAATTCCTCGCTGCGATGCAGACGGCGGAAGACGCCGAACAGCTGATCGATAAAATGCATGTCGAATCCGGCGCCGTTGTCGCGCACCGAAAAGACGAATTCTTCGCCCTCGCGCCGGGCGTCGATCTCAATGCGCGCCGGGTCGCGCCGCCGGGTGTATTTGACGGCGTTGCCGAGCAGGTTGACCAGCACCGTGCGCAGCAGCACCGGATCGCCGGTCACCTGCGGCAAATCGCCGATGCGCCACTCGATATGGCGGCCCTCGGTTTCCGGCGCCAATTCCCGCCGCGCCTCTTCCACCAACTGCATCAGATCCACCGGCACGGCGCGTAGCGTCGTGCGCCCGAGGCGGGAGAAGTCGAGCAGATCGTCGATCATGACGCCCATGCGCCGGGCCGATTCGGCGATGATCTCGACATAGTGCCGCCCTTGTGCATCGAGGCTGGGTCCGGATTCGGCGGCCAGCAGTTCGGCAAAGCTTTCGAGGTGCCGCAAGGGGGCGCGCAAGTCGTGCGAAACGCTGTAGGTGAAGGCCTCCAGTTCGCGGTTGGCGGCGCTCAGTTCGGCGGTCCGCGCCTCGACGCGCTGCTCCAACTCGGCGTAGGACTGCGCCAGCTGCCCCGCCATGTGGTTGAAGGCGCTGGCCAGTTGGCCGATTTCGTCTTCCGTCCGCTCCGGGACGCGGGCCGTCAGATCGCCGCCGGCAATCCGCTCCGCCGTCTGCGCCAGCTGCCGCAGCGGCGCCGAAACCATCCATTGCAGCAGTCGCTGCAGGATCAGGGCGCCACCGCCGATAGCCAACGCCACCACCAGCAGAATGCCGGCGTAGGCGGCAAGCCGCGGCGGCAGATTGGCGGGGGTCGCCGACAGCAGGAGCGTGCCGAGCCGGCGCCCCCGCTGGACGACCGGATGCACGAGTTCGAACTGGCGACCGGCGGCGCGAAACCCTTCGGCCGGTGGGTGGGTGGGCACGATGGCCAACTCCCGGCCGGGATGAAAGGAGGCGAGGACCCCTCCCTGCGCCGAATAGAGGACGGCGAGGGTGACTTCCGGGTAGGCGGCAAGCGTCGTCAATATCTCCCGCGCCGTGTGCGGATCGTCAAAAGCCAGCGCTGGCGCGCTGTTGGCGGCAATGAAGCGGGCGGTCCGCGACATCTGCTCCACCAGGCGCTGCCGATAGGTGGTCAGTTCATAGATGACGATGCCGCCCATCGTCAGGGTCAGCACGGCCACGGCGGCGGCCACCAGAACCAGCAGCAGCTTGCGCCGGATCGGCTGGTGGCGAAACGCCCGCATTCTACTCCCCCTCCCCCAGAACCGTCAGCGCCACCCGCTTCAGTCCCGCGTCGAAGGCGAGTCCGGCCTTGCCGGCGGCCGTCGAATTCAGTTCGAAGCGCAGATCTTCACCCTGCCGAACCAGACCGACCATACCGCCGCGGCGGGCAAAATCCGCAATGTCGCTGACGGTCAATACCGCCGAACCGTTGAGAGTGGCCAGAATGCCGGGCAAATCGGCCTCCTCCGTCCGGTCGATAAAGACGATATGACACCGCCGCGCCGATGCCGCGCTTTCGGAATGACGGATTTCGATCGAACGCGCCCCGATGTGTTTGACCGCCATATTCCGCCGCAGCTCGTCGCCGAGGTATCTTTCTCCCAGCACGCAAACCAGCATCGGACCGCCCGGGGTGAAAAAGGACTGCGCCGGCCAGTCGATGAAAAGGGCGATGTTGGCCAGCATCGCCGCCGTCGACCGAGCGTCCGCTTCGTTGGCCTGCGCCGAGAGAATGCCGCTGGCCAGCAGCAAGAAGACCCACAGCCCGCCGCACCCGAAATATTTTAAAATCCGTGGCCTGCGCCCCGAAACCGCTCCGATGCCCATTGGCTCTCCTTTTCGCCGCCGCTTTGATTCAAGGCGGGATCGGCGGATGCACGGGCAGGGTAAACGTGAAGGTGCTCCCTGCGCCGGGCTCGCTTTCGACCCGGATGCTGCCGCCGTGCGCCTCGACCAGCGAGCGGACGATGTGGAGGCCGAGGCCGACGCTGTCCGCCTTGCGTCCCTTGCGGGGGCGGTAAAACCGCCGGAAAATATGCGGCAGGTCCCTGGACGCGATCCCCTGCCCGTAATCGCGCACCGAAATAACTACTTCCGCGCCGGCGCTCCGCGCCGTCAACGCCACCGGCGAAGCGGACGAGGAGTATTTCAAGGCATTGGACAGCAGATTGACAAGGATGCGTTCAAGGCGGTCCGGATCGGCGTGCACCGGCGGCAAATCGGCGGGAACATCGATGACGAGCCGGGCGGTATCGAGAGCAGCGGAGGCGCGGGCCAGCAGGTCGCAAAGAAAGACCTCCAACCTGACCGCTTTCTTCTCCAGAGTAATGTTGTCCCCTTGCACCCGGGCGGCCTCCACCATATCGCCGATCATGCGCTCCATCCGCTGCGCCCCGGCGGTAATCGCCGCGATATGCTTTTGTGCATCATCGGTCCGGCAGATCGGTTCAAGCAACTCGGCGTGCCCGAGGATCACCGACAGCGGCGTGCGCAGATCGTGGGAGATGGTGTGCACGTAAAGATCGCGTTCCTGTTGCAGCTCGTGCAGTTCGGTGAGGTCGGTCATGGTGGAAACCGCGCCGAGAATCTTCCCGTCCGCAGTGCGGATAGGGGCGGCGCTGACCGCCAGCCAGAGGGCCCGCTCGGTCTGCGGCGGATGATAAACCATCACCTCGGCTAGGATCGTCTCCCCCCGCAGGGCGCGCAGGGCGGGGTGGCGCTCTTGCGGGTACGGGAGTTCGTCGGCCGTTTCCGGCCGTAGCGCCGCCAACCTTTCGCCGATCGGCTTCGCCGCCATTTCCGGCGAATATTGGAGCATTCTTTCCGTCGCCGGATTCATGCGCACAATGGCGCCCGCGAAATCGTAAATAATAACCGCGTTGGCGATGGAATGGATGGTGCCCTCGAGCTGCGCCAGCAGGCGGTCTCGCTCCATCACCGCTGCCTTGCGCTTGGTGATGTCCTGCACCAGCAGGAACAGTTTGCCGATGCCGCCGGTCGCGTCGCGCATGGCGGTCGTATTTTCCTGGACCCAGATGCTGCCGCCGTCCTTGTTTACATACTGCTTTTCCATTTCAAGATTTTCCGCCTCCCCCGCGAGAATTTTCCGGAAACCCTCTTCCTCTTTCTCGCGCTCGTCCGGATGCGTTAGTTCATGGGGCGTGCGGCCGAGCAGCGCTTCGCGGCGGTAACCGGTGATTTGGCAGAAGCGATCATTTACTTGAAGAAAGAGGGCGTCCCGGTCCATTTCAGCCAAGCCGACCGCTGCGTTCTCGAAAAAGGCGCGAAACCGCTCTTCGCTATCGCGCAGAGCCGCTTCGGTGCGTTTGAGATAGTCGATATCGGTGGCGGCGCCGTACCATTTGACGATCGCCCCCGCTTCGTCGCGAATCGGCGTCGCGCGGCTCAACAGCCAGCCAAAAGAGCCGTCGGCCCGTTGCACCCGGTGTTCGATCTGGTAGGGGCTGGCGGTGCGTATGGCGTGTTCCCAGGCCGCCTGCGTGCGCTCCAGGTCGTCGGGATGCAGCGCCGCCGCCCAGCTCCAGACGCCGTCCGACTTCTGCGAAAACCCGGCGAACTCCTTCCGTCGTTCGTTGTAATAATCGACCGTCCCGTCCGGGCGGGCGGACCAGATCAGTTGCGGCATCGACTCGGCAAACTGGCGAAAGTGGCGTTCGCTGCGCCGTAACGCTTTTTCGCCGGGCAAGCGCTCGTCGAGCAACGCCACATAACACACGACGGTGCGCATGAAATCGAGATCTTCAGCGCTGAACCGGGGCCGGCTGCGAGTGCCGAAGGCGAGGGCGCCGAAGAGCCGCTCCCCCATTTTGAGCGGACTGCAGAAATAGGCCTGCAGCCCATGGCGCCGCAGCAGCTCGACCTGCTTGTCGCCGGTTTTCTGGATATCGGTCGCGTGCCACGCTTCGCCCGATTGGACCACCAGGCCGCAGAGCGCTTCACCCGACTTAAGGCGGCTGATGCGACGGGCGACCTGGCCGGGAATGCCGCCCCAGGATTCCAGGCGCACATCGCCATTCGCCTCGACGCAAAGATGGAAATAGGCATGCAGATCGAGTTCGCCGGCGATGGTGTCGAAAGCGGCCGAGGCGACATCGACGGGCGCCGGCGCCGCCAGCAATCGTTCGGCCAGTTGCGACAGCAACGCCAGGCGGCGGTTGCCGGTCTGCAACGCCGCATCCGCCCGCCGGCGCGCCTGGCGCTCCTCGCGGGCGGCCAACTCGCGCTCGATGGTCGGCGCCAGGCGTACGAGATTATCCTTGCTGAGGTAATCGCCGGCCCCGGCATGCAGCAACTCGACGGCCATCTCTTCGCCGCCCCCCGCGGAAATCATGATGACGGGCAGGTCGGGATCGTGCTTCTTGACGATATCGAGCACCGTCGGCCCGCCGAGACCAGGGAGGTTGGCGTCGCAGAGAATCACGTCCCAGGAAAGCTGCCCCAGAGCGGCGCGCAGCTCCGGATCGGTGGCGACCCGCCGGGCGGCGACCGCCAGAGCGCTACGCTCCAGCGCCTGCACCAGCAGCCGGAAATCGTTTTCCGAGTCTTCCACCAGCAGCAGATTGAGAGGAGGCGGCATTGGAGCAAAACCGTTCGAATGAGGTTCGTTCGGTAAAAAATAGCGACTTTTTCAGGAAAGAAAAGAACCGGGCCCACACGCGCCGGCAAAGGCGGTTTAATCGCCAAGGGGCAAGGTGAGAAAAAAAACCGTCCCCTTGCCCGGACGGCTCAACGCGCAGATGCCGCCGCCGTGCGCCTCCGCCAGCAATCGACTGATGTACAGACCAAGACCGGTCCCCTTGATTTTTTCGGTGCCGCCGGCGCGGAAATAACGCTCGAAGATGCGGGGCAAGTCCTCCGGTGCGATGCCCCGGCCGCGGTCGGCCACCGAAATATGCACCGCCCCGGCCGCCCGGCGGGCCGAGACCCGCACCGGACTATCGGGAGCGTACTTGAGGACGTTGCTCAGCAGGTTGCCCATGATCCGCTCCAGCCCTATCGGGTCCGCCGGCACCGGCGGCAAACCGGCCGGCAACACCAGACGCGCCCGCGTGGTGTCGAGGAAAAAATGCATGCGTTCGACCAGGGCCGGGAGAAAAGCGGCGAGGTCCAACGGCTGTTTGCTGATGGAAAACTCCAGGCGGGCCAAATCGGAGAGGTCCTCCATCATCCGCGTCATCATCTGCGCCCCGGCCAGTATCGTCCGAACATGAATCTCCGCCTCGCTCTTCGCCAACGTCAGCAGAAGCAGCTCGGCATGCCCCTGGATCACCGTCAGCGGCGTACGCAGGTCATGGGAAATCATCTGCACGAAAGTCTGGTTCTGCTCCTGCAGTTCGTGCAGGCGGGTGATATCGGTGAAAGAGGCGACCGCCCCGACGATTTCGTCGTCGGTGCGGATGGGCGCGGCCTGCAGCAGCAGGTAGGTCGATCCATTCCGGTCTTCATCGAGCACCAGCATTTCTCCGTCCACCACCTCGCCATGCAAGGCCTTCTTCGCCGGGAACTCTTCGGCCTCCAGCGAACGCCCATCCGGCCTGCGGACGCGGGCCCCCTTCGGTACAGCACCAGCCATCTTCCCCCCGTGAAAGAATGTGGAAATCCGTTCTCCCGCCGGATTCATGTGCGAAATCTCGCCATCCGGAGCATAGATGATCACCCCGGTGGATAACGAATGGATAATCGCCTCCCGTTCCGCCGCCTGCCGGCTCGCCTGCCGCAGCAGCTGTTCGCGCTCGTCCTGCAGTCGCTTGCTGTCGGTGATGTCCTGCACCACCACCACCACCCCGGTAATTTCGTCATTGAGGGACAGAATCGGCACCGTCGAATTGAGAACCGTCGCGCGCCGTCCGTCAAAGCGCTCGATATCGATCATATTATCCAGAGAGGTCTCTCCGTCCCGAAGCGCCCGCGCCGCCGGCCACTCTTCGGGACGGATCGCTTCGCCGCTGGCGGACCACCAACCCTTGAAGGCCCTGTAGTCAGGCGTGTTTCCGACCATCGGCGTCGCCCCGCCCAAGATTTTCCTGAAGGTTTCGTTGGTTTCGGAGAAGCTGCCGTCCGGCGCAATGATGACCAGCCCCACCGGCAGATGATTGATCACCGTGCGCAGGCGCAGCCGATCCTCGTCGGCATGCCGCCGCGCCTGGCGCGCCCGTTCCAGCAGGACCTGCCGTTCGGTCAGCGCCCCCTGCAACTGCTGGAAGATCGGCTTGATGGCGGTGACGCCAACCAGCAGCAAAGAGGAAACCGTCGCCGCGATCACCTCCTCCAAAAGGTTCAGCGGGTATTCCTGGGCCACCGCCAACCATAAGGTGAGCCCCTCGCGAAAAAAGCGCACCATCAAGGCGGCGGAGATGACGATCCAGGGCAAGCGGCGGCCCGAAATCGGAATGAGCCTGAGCGCCAGAACAGCAGTCAGCCCCTGCAAAAGCAACGATAGGATCAGGAACGAATAGGCCGCCATGGGGAGGGCCCCTCCAGATTTTAAAATTTTGTTAAGACAATATCATATTTCCTGCGGCGGGAAAGGCGTAGAGGCGGGGTTTCCCCGCGAAGGGGGCGACGTTCGAGGATGAGCGAGACGACCCAGGCGTTTGGATCCACGCCCCTCGAAGGGGGCGACTAAAGCCACCAGTTCGGAATCACAGGCGGGGATGACGTTTCAATCCACGCCCCCGCGAAGGGGGCAATCGGCGAAACCGGGCGGGGTGACCCCTCCCCTACGAGGATGATGGCGTGCAGCTGGTTGGGCGTGATCACGAATGCGTCCAACTCGACCAGCGGAAAATGTGCTGGTATGGCTTGCCACCATCTGTCGATTATGATTCCCGCTTCGCTGGGAATCAGCATACCGTCCGTTAGCCGCCCCAGCAGACATTCCCGTGAAGACTGCATATCGTCACAAAATACGCACCTGCTGCGGCGTAATCGTAATCCCGCAGGCGGATCGACCGACGGCGGTGATTCTCAGGATTGAATCGCATACGCGCATCCGCCGGAAATTATGCAAAACGGCGCCCGGACATTAAAAGCCCGCGCGCCGTATTTTTTCAGGTGAAGTTTTCCGGAATTCATTAACCCCCCTCGGGAACTTTGGTTATAGCAACCCGGCGAAAAACTGGCAATCGATTTCTCCACCAGCCCGCAAAATGCAAACATCTGGACACCCCCGCCCCCGCTGGGCTATTCTCTGCGCCTGTATACGCTGAGGATGCCATGCCGCTTTTCATCGAAATTTTGACCATCGTTCTGCCGGTTTTTATCGTCATTGCCCTCGGCTATCTGCTCAAACGCCTGGAGCTCATCGACAGCGCGTTTCTGTTTCAGACCAACCGGCTGGTCTATTACATCGCCCTGCCCCTGCTGCTGTTTTACAAAATCGGCACCGCTGACTTCTTCGCCAATTTCAACGCCACCCTGGTCTGTGGCTCGGCGGCGGCTATCGCCGTGGCCTTCTGTCTTTCCTACGGTTACGCCGCCCTGCGCCGCTACCCGCCGCCGGCGCGCGGCACCTTCAGCCAGGGGGCTTTCCGCGGCAACCTGGCCTACGTCGGCCTGGCCATCGTCCTCAACGCCTATGGGGAGGCGGGCTTCACCCGCGCCGGCATCCTCATGGGCTTTCTCGTGCCGGTGCTTAATTTCTTCGCCATCATCGCCCTGCTGCTGCCGCACCGACGGGACGGCGCAGCCGGGGAAAAAGGGCTCTGGCTGAAACAGCTGCTGCTTAATCCGCTCATCCTCGCCTCCTTCGCCGGCATTTTCTGGAGCTTCCTGCATCTGCCGATGCCGGTCATTCTCGAGCGCAGCCTGCACATCGCCACCGGCATGACCCTGCCGCTGGCGCTCATCGCCATCGGCGGCTCCTTCTCCCTGGAAAAACTCAAGGGGGATCTGGTCATGGCCGGTTTCGCCACCGGCATCAAAATTCTCTGGTTGCCGCTCATCGCCGCCGGCATTCTTTACGCCCTCGGCGTGCGCGGACAGGATCTCGGCATCGGCGTTCTTTTCGCCGGCACGCCGGCGGCGACCGCCACCTACATCATGGCGCACCAGATGAAGGGGGATGCCGAACTGGCCGGGTCGATCGTCATGCTGTCCACCCTTTTGTCGGCCTTCACCTACACGCTGGCCCTGTTCATCCTGCGCAGCCTCGGCATCTGAGCCCCGCGCCGCCTGCCGGAAACCATTTTCCATGC
>JBAYQP010000040.1:0-24935 GCA_041677125.1 Desulfuromonadales bacterium
AAAATTGGCGCTTCAGAAATTACGGACGTAACGGTAAATGCTGACGGTTCGATCACCGTGGACTTCACCGTCGACGGCATCACCGATGTGGTCAATGCTGAATTCACCATCGCCAAGTGGCTGCCGGCCGAAAACTCCTGGATCAGCATGCTGCAGCGCAACGTGGGCTCCGACACAGCTACATCTGCCCAAGTGGTGCGCGCCGGCAACCTGCGTCCCGGCAATATTACTGCTGCCGCCGGCGTTTTTAGCTACACTTTCGCCAGCCCTGACCCCATCGACTTCCGCAACGGCGCTTTCTGGACCAATGCAAAGCCAACGGGTGCTGCAGGGGATGCCGCCTATCAAGCTTACGTTGCCGGCATTGTGGCCGACATCGACGCCAAAGCCGTTTGGGACGCAACCGCCACCTACCGCATTGGCGTAACCAGCCGCCAGAGTGATCTTTTCACCGCCATCGCCTATGTGGATGCTACCGGCGCTATTTTAGATAGTGGCGACCCCGCCGGCGATACCGCTCTGGCTTCCTGTGTTAACTGTCACGGCGGCAATGACGGCTACAACCGCATGCCGGCGGTTGCCCACGGCAACAAGCGAAACAGCGCCGAGTTGTGCACCACCTGCCACAACAACTACACTTGGGACGCCAAGAGCTCTGCGACTGTTGCTGATGGCTGGACACCCCTCGACATGATGACCTTTATGCACAAAATCCACGCCGGGGTCATGGGCTACACGGCGGCCGGCAAGGATCTGGGGGGCCCCATCAGCTTTCCTGACTGGCTCTTTAACCGCAGCACCAACCACGGTGTGGCTCATAATCCGGACGAAACCCAAAAAGGTGGAACGCGCAACTGTACCGCTTGCCACGATGCAGCTGCGGCTGACTGGGATTACACCGTTCCTGTAATCGGAGCCGCCGATTTTGCAAGCTCCCCTTGCTTTACCTGCCACACCGCTGGCGGCCCGGTCTTTGACTTGGCTACTCACAAAAGCGGAAATATCGCTTCATTGCCAACGACAAACTGTGGCGATTGCCATGGGCAAACCGCTAACGCAATCCATGGCATCCAACCCAAACTCGACGCCCTGGCGCTTGTCAAGCGCTACGAGATGGAAGTTGTGAGCGTCGAAAATGCGGTGGCAGGACAGCAGGCGAAAGTGACCTGGCGCGCGAAAAAAGACGGTGCATACCAAGACCTCTTTGCCACCGATGATGCTGGTGACATCTATACGGGCCGCGTGCGGGTCTCCCTGGGCTGGGGGTATGGCGATGACTTCACTAACGACGGTTCCGGAAATGACAACAACGGCAAAGGCGACACTGGCCGCCCCACGCAAGTCACAGTGAATATCGACCCGGCAGAGGGCAATACCGTCGCGGGCACCGACAATACCTACGCCGTGACAACTTTCGGCGCATTGCCTGCGCCCGCAGCAGAGGGTCGCTTCGGTTTTGTCGCCATCGAGCGTGGCCCCAAGGTTGCCGACGCTAACCTTATGGTGCCGAGCGCCGTAAAGACCTTTACTCTGGGCGCCGACAAGGTAGAGACTTTCAATGACCGTCGCCAGGTGGTTGATGCCGCAAAATGCCTGAACTGCCACACCACGGTCACCCGTCACGGGACTTCCGCGGATCGTGGTGTTGACAACTGTATTGTTTGCCACAATGCCGGTTCCCAGGCCTATCCCGTAGAGGGTGTGGTTCAGAGCACCGTGGACTTCATGTTCCTGATGCACGCCGTTCACAGCGTTGGGGAGATACGCGAGGGATTTGGCAGCTACAACAAGCATGACTACAGCTATGTGAATTATCCCAACGCAATTCTTGATTGTACTGCCTGCCATGTGGGCGGCAGCGAAAACGCTGTTGACACGGGCAAGCGCCTTGGGGTGATTGCCTACGATGCCAATGATCTCTATCAAGCGGGCACAGGTGTGAACTCACCCTATGGTTCCGTGTGCTATTCCTGTCACCAGGACTCTGCCGAAAGCGCAAGAGCCCACTTCATTGGTATGGGCGCCAATATGCTGGGGAATGCTTCCCACGCAGATTATGTTGAAGGTAACATTGCCGAGTCCTGTGCCGTTTGCCACTAGGCATCAGGGCCATGACTGCTGCCGGGAACACCGGCCCAGGGAGGTAACCACCTCCTGAAGCGAAACAGAGAGGCCCACCGTCGAATCGACGGTGGGCCTCTCTGTTTCGGCAGCAGCCCACGGGAAGAGGACCGCTGCTTGCGAGTTAACCATCTCCCGAGCTCCTTCAAAATGCTCAGGTCCGCGCCTGCACATTGCGTGCATGTCGACGAAATCATCGATACGAAACAGCGGACCTTCTCCCCCCTCGGCAGCCACGAGAAGGTGCGCTTCCAGGGGCGGGTTATCGCCGCCACCCACCGCCTCTTGGCCGCCCTGCGCCGGCCGGGTGCGAGCGCCGGGATGTGCATTGACAGTGAATATGAAAGCGATTTATTTTGTCGCTCGATGGCAATCCGGTGGGGAGTGGGGTTTGAAATGAAATACATTCTTGGCGCATTAATCTTCCTCGCTCTGGCCGGGTATGGTCGGGGTCACCTCGAAACCCGCATCAGGCGCGGCTGATGGAGCTTTTTTCCCAGGATTACCGCATCCGCATCGACGAGGCGGACTGCACCGGCCGAGTCACCCCGGTCGCCCTGCTGAACTTCCTCCAGGATTCGGCCTATCTGCATGCCGCCGATATCGGCGTATCGGTCAATGACCTGCACCGCCGGAATCAGGCCTGGGTTCTGTCCCGCTATTACGCCCGCTTCTTTCATTATCCGCAAATCCGCCGGAGGGTGCGGGTGAAGACCTGGCCCTCCTCCCGGGAAGGCCGGTTCACCACCCGCGATTTCGAAATCACCGACGAAAACGGCGGCCCGGTGGCCGCCGTCACCAGTTCCTGGGCGCTGCTTGATACCCGCAGCCGCAGGCCCCTGCTTCTGGACGAGGCCTTGCCGGATTATCCCCTGCGTCCGGTGCGCCTGCTCGAATTCCCCGCCGACAAAGTGCTGGCGGTCGAGGCCGCTGCCGGCGAAGTCCCCTTCCGGGTGCGCCTGTCCGATCTTGACGTCAACCAGCACGTCAATCACACCGTCTATATCGAATGGGCTCTGGAGAGCCTGCCCGCCGATTTCGCCGGGGCGCACCGCCTGGCCGAACTGGAGATCGCCTATCGCGCCGAGGCGCTTCGGGGCGACACCGTTTGCGCCCGCTATCAGCCGCTGAACACGGGCGGAAAAGCCTTCCTGCACCAGCTCGTCAATGGCGTCGACGGCCGGGAATTTGCCCGTTTGCGCACGCGCTGGGCATAAACCTTATCGGGATTGGCGTTCGGAATCTTGCGGCAGGCGCAGGACGGTTACCGCCGATGCGGTTTCCAGGAGAAACGCAGGGCTTTCGCGGCGCAGGAGTCGATGCATTCGCCGCAGTTCCAGCAATAGGGCGACTCGCCTTCCCCCCGGCTGGCCGCCAGGCCAAGAGGGCAGGCCCTGTCGCAATGGCCGCAGCCGGAGCAGGAGGTGGGCGATAGTTTTACCCGCAGGGACCGCCAATTGCCGAGCAGGGCGAGCAGGCCCCCCAGCGGGCAGAGATAGCGACAAAACGCCCGGCGCGAATACAGGTTGAGGGCGACCACGGCAAGAACGAGGATCCCCTCCACCGCCAGGGCGCCGAAGAAAACCAGCATCATCAGCTCCCGCCCGACCAGGCCGGGCGGCGAGAGGAAAACAAAGAGAGGGGCGCCGAGAATCAGGGCGATCAGGAGCTCGGCGATCAGCACGAACCACAGGATTTGCCGGGGCAGCCGCAGGCGCTCCGGCACAGTTTTTTTCCGTCGCCAGGGCGCCGTCAGGCGTTCGCCGCCTTCGGCGAGGAACTGGATGGGGCAGAGCCAGCTGCAGAAAACGCGGCCGAGCAGCAGGGCGAGCAGAACCGGCGTCAGCATTCCGATGATCAGGGGAAGATGAAAGCTGCGGGAAACCAGCAGGCTCTCCAGCCCTTCCAAGGGAGAAACGATCCACCAGCCGCCAATGCTCAGCGACTGAAACCACCCCTGGAGAAAAGTCGTCTGGAAGTGGAAGGCGAGGAGGGGAATCGTCAGCAGCAGCCCGAAGGCGCCGACGAGGACGACCAGGCGGAATCGGGAAAAGCTCATGGCAAGCCGCTTCCGGCCGGTTGGGGCAGAACGAAGGAGCGGGCGTACACCGGCTCGACATTGATCGCCCGCCGCCCCCGGTTGTCGGCGACGGGGCAGCCGTGGACGCAGATGCCGCAGCCGGTGCAATGCTTCTCATCCACCACCGGCCGGTAGTTCTCCAGGCGGATCGCCCGGTCGGCGAAGGGACAGACGTTGTAGCAGGTGCGGCAGAGGATCTCGCCGGTCCAGGAGACGCAGGCGTGTTTATCCACCACCGCCTGTCCCATGCGGGTTTGCGACTGGGCGACTTTGCGCAGGGCGCCGGTCGGGCAGACGACGACGCATTTCATGCACAAATAACAGGGAATTTCTTCGGCCCGGATCAGGGGGGTCCCCGCCTGCAGGCCATGGCGGATATCGAGGGGGACGACGGACCGGTAGGGGCAGACCTCAGCGCACCGACCACAGCGAATGCAGCGTCCGGCGAATTCCTCCTCGGCGACGGCGCCCGGCGGACGCAGGCGGTTGCTGGCGACGGGGGTGGCGTCCGACCGGCCGGCGCAGCCGGCGGCGGACACGCAGAAAAGAGTGGCGAGGCGTCGCAAAAAGCCCCGCCTGTCGGTTTTTCCCGCTTCTTTGGACAGCTTACTGCTCCCGGCGCGGATGAGTGCGGCGGCTCGGGACGTACTCCCCGGCGGCGATGCGCTCGACTTCATCTTCGGCGTGAATGTAAACAAGGCCCACATTGAGCACGCCGTTCACGGCGGCGATCTCTTCCACCACCTTCTCCATCCGCTGGCTCGTTTCACAGTCGAGAACGGCGACCAGGTTGCCCTTGTCGTCCTCCCCGTGCAGTTCCACTTCCGGCATTTTACCCAAAGGCGCAAGAACCTCCGAGCGCGCCGCAGTATCGATTTGTATGACGAAGCCGCCGATTGGCATAAATAATCCTCTTTCCACGAAAGGGCCAAGACCGGGGCGCGGCGCGCCGCGCCCCGGCGGGCGGTTACATCTTGACGATAAACGGCTTCAGCGCCTGCGGTCCGGAGACCCGTCGAATGCGACAGGCGCTGATCTTGAACTCCGGTTCCTGGGAGCCGGGATCGTAGGCGTCCATCGTCACCTTGTTGATCATCCGCTCCTCGTCCATGTCGTGCCAGTAGACGAAGACCATGCCCTCCATCGGCCCCTCAATGACTTTGGCTGGGAAGGTCGTTTTGCCGCGCCGCGATTCGACTTCCACCATGTCGTTGGGGGCGATCCCCAGGCGGGCGGCGTCCTTCGGATTTACCTCAATGTAGGCGTAGGGGTTGGCCCGCATCAGGGCCGGAATGCGCCCGGTCATGCTGGTGGTGTGCCAGTGGTCGACGATGCGGCCGTTGGAGAGGTAGATCGGGTAAGCCTGGTCCGGCTCTTCCGCCGCGCCGATGTACCTGCGCTGCCAGATGTAGAGCTTGCGGTCGGCGTGCGCCGGGCCGTAGAAGATCAAGGGCTTGGCGCTCCCCTTCGCCTCTTGGTCGGCCATCGGGTCGAGGCCGCGGACGAACTTGCGCACCGTGCCGCCGGTGAGGGCGTACTCCTCCGTCGCCGCCGGCCACTGGACGCCGTCGGGCATCTGCCGCAACACCTTGTAGGTGGCGCCGCGCAGGTCGTTGTCGCGCCCTTTGGTCAGCTTCTGGGTGTACTCGTTCCAGATCGCCTCCGGCAGGGCGACGTCCGGCTCCAGGCCGGCGAAGGGTTCGACGGTTTTGCCGATGACCGGATCGTTCAGCTCTTTGGCCAGACGCAGCGCCCACTCGCGCACGATCCAGACCTCCGGTTTGGCCTGTCCGGGGGCGTCCACGGCCTTCGGGGTGATCTGCGAGCGGCGTTCGGTGCAGCCGTAGACGCCGGTTTTCTCGAAATGGAAAGCCGTGGGCAGGATCAGGTTGGCCAGTTCGGTGGTGCGGGTGGGGAAAATATCGGTGCAGAGGACGAAGACGTCGTCCCGCCGCAACCCTTTGCGGTAAAGATCGGCGTTGGGCAGGCTCTGCGCCGGGCTGGTGCAGTTGATCCAGATCGCCTTCACCTTCCCTTCGTTGACCGCCTGGAACATCGCCATGGTGTGCAGCCCCGGCTTGGCCGGAATTCGCCCCCGGGGGACGCCCCAGGCGTCCTCCACCTGATTGCGCATGGCTTCCTTTTCCACCGGCCGATGCCCCGGCAGGATATGGCAGAGGCCGCCCCCTTCGCGCACCCCGCCGCAGGCGTTGGGCTGGCCGGTGAGGGAGAAGCTGTCCGCCCCCGGCTTGCACAGTTGGCCGGTGAGCAGATGCAGGTTGTGGATCAGGTTGTTGGCCCACACCCCCTGCTGGCGCTGGTTGATCCCCATGCACCAGAGGCTCATCGATCCGCCCGATTTGGCGAACCAGCGGGCGGCGGTGCGGATCGCCTCGGCGGTGATGTTGCCGCCGCAGATGGCCGCCGCCTTCTCCGGGGCATAGTCGTCGAGAGAGGCGCGGAAGGCGGCGAGATCGACCGTTTCCCCCTTGCCCGCCTTGAACAGGCAGTAATCGTCGATGAACGCCTGGTCGTACAGCTTCTCGTCAAGGATCGTCCAGGCCATGGCGTTGAGCAGGGCCAAGTCGGTGCCGGGACGGAACTGCAGGTGCAGGTCGGCCAGGCGCGAGGTGGGGGAGATGCGCGGGTCGGCGTTGATCACCTTCACCGCCGGATTCTCCTGCTTGCGCTTGAGCAGTCGGCGGAAAACGACAGGATGCGCCTCGGCCATGTTGCTGCCGATGAGAAAGAAGCACTCGGCCTTCTCGATGTCTGAGTAGGAACCGATCGGTTCGTCGGCGCCGAAGCTGGTCAGGTAGCCGCCGACGGCGCTCGCCATGCACAGCCGGGGATTTCCCTCGATGTTGTTGGTTTGCAGCCCGCCGCGCAGGACCTTCTGGAAAAGGTAGGTCTCCTCGGTCAGGCACTGTCCCGAGCCGTAGTAGGCGACGGCGTTGTTGCCGTGCGCCTTGATCGCACCGGCGAATTCCCCGGCGGCGATATCCAGGGCCTTATCCCAGGAGATCGCCTGGAAGGGCTGATCTTTTTTCGCCCGGTATAGGGGCTGGGTGAGGCGATCGGGGTGGCCGATCAGCTGATAGAAGAGGGTGCCCTTCATGCACAGGTAGCCAAGATTGGTGCGGGAGTCGGCAACGCCGCGCAAAGCCACCGGCTTGCCCTTGTTCAGGCCGAGTTCGAGGCGACAACCGACGCCGCAGAGGCGACAGGTGCCGCGAACCCAGGTTTCGGCGTCCATTCCCTGAGCCAGATTGGTCAAACCAAAAGGCAGATTGATTCCGATGTAGGAAGCCGCGGTGATCGCGGCGGTTCTCTTGATAAAGTCCCGTCTGTCCATGTGAATCCTCCCGTTAATTGCCGGCTTTGAAGGTGTGGGCCGGATGACATTGCCAACAGGTTTTTCCCTCCGCATGCTCCCACTGCGCCGAATGGCAGACGGCGCAGGAGTCGAGGGAAGGTTCCGTTCGCAAGTCCTCAAAGGTGCCGTGGCATTGGTAGCATTTGACGGTGGCGAAGCCGTGCCCCGACTGGTACCACTGCTGGTAAACCTGGGGGGTCGCCTGCGCATGACAGTCCTGGCAGGCCACCAGCATCTCCTGCGCCGAAAGGGGGGGGTGTCCCGACGTTTGCGGGCTTTGCGCCGACCGCATCGCGCAGGCGGTCAGGGCGGCAACCAGAAAGACGAACAACATGGCGTAGAGAATGATCCGTTTCACGTGGGCTCTCCTCCGATAAATGGAAATGCGTCAAAAGCGGGCATTCCCCGCTCCAACGCGGCAGATGCTATGCCCTTGCGGTAACTCCATAATTCATGCCAGCTTTGCCGGACAATCTTAACTGTCCGGTTATTCAAGGTTTTCCGGTTGTGGCGGCGAGCATGCGATGAAAAAAGAAGGCGCAGCGGGTGGAAAAGTTACCTGCGGGTGACGCAAAGGAAGAAGGGTGTTACCATTCGGTACCGCTCCATGAGGGGGATGCGACGGGAATGGCGATCTTGTGCCGAAAGCAGCGGTCGGGCGGCGGCATTCGATCGCCGCCGATTATCTGCTAAAGTTGCCAGGGAAGCAGCTTGCGGACGAAGGAGGAAATCCCATGGGAGCCGATCTTCAGGAAGCGCAACGGGTTATCGGCGCCGACCGGCGCTTGGCGGGCTTTGCGGTGCGCCGGCAAGGAAAGGAACTGCACCTGGAAAAAGGCGGCGAAGTCTTCGCCCGCCTCCTTCCCGCTGCGGCGGGCGGTTGGCGGGTGGAGGTCTTCCGCCCGACGGAGGGCTGGGAGATTGTCAACGTGACCGGTGCTCTGGAGGAGTGCCTGAGCTATTTGGCCGAGCACCCCCGGTTTCGGTTTTGGGAAGGATAAGAAAAGTCGGATCGGCGCCGCTTCTGCCTCGGTTGCAGAAGAGACGCCGATTCGCCTTGACAAACGGGTGGATCGTCATTAATTTACCGAAATATTAAAGGGGAGTAGCATCCGGAATCGGTTCCGGCCCGCGTTTCGTCAATACGGCACTGTCGCCCGGACGCGGGGTTCTCGACCTCAAGTCGAAAATTTGCAAGACCTTTATCCGCTGCATCCATCATGCTGTGGGTAAAGGTCTTTTTCTTTACCTGCGGCGAACCAACCAGACCGGAGGTCAAAGAATATGAACACCCTGAAAACCACCTTTTTTCTCACCTGCCTCACCCTGCTCCTGGTCGCCATGGGCTCCGCCATCGGCGGCAAGGGGGGCGCGGTCATCGCCTTTGCCATTGCCGGCGCGATGAATTTTTTCACCTACTGGTATTCCGACAAAATCGTGCTGAAGATGTACGGCGCCCGCGAGGTCGACGAAACGGAGCAGCCGGATCTGGTCGGGATGGTCCGCCGCCTGGCGCTCCAGGCCGGCATGCCGATGCCGAAAGTCTATCTCATCCCCTCCGCCAGTCCCAACGCCTTCGCCACCGGCCGCAACCCGGAACATGCCGCCGTTGCCGCCACCGAGGGGATCATGCGCCTGCTCTCGCCGGCGGAGCTCGAAGGGGTCATGGCGCATGAACTGGCGCACGTGCGCAATCGCGACACCCTGATCTCCACCGTGGCGGCGACCATTGCCGGCGCCGTCGCCATGCTCGGCAATATGCTGCAATGGGCGGCGATCTTCGGCGCCGGCCGGAGCGACGAGGAGGAGGGCGGCGGGCTGTTCGGTGGGCTGGCCCTGGCGATCGTCGCCCCCATCGCCGCCATGCTCATCCAGATGGCCGTTTCCCGCTCCCGCGAGTACCTGGCGGATGAAACCGGCGGCCGCATCTGCAACAACCCCCTTGCCTTGGCCAGCGCCCTGCGTAAACTGCAGATGGGGGTGCAGGCGATGCCGATGGAGGGGGCGCGGCCGGCCACCGCCCATCTGTTCATCGCCAATCCGCTCACCGGCGGCAGCCTGCTCCGTCTTTTCTCCACCCATCCGCCGATGGAGGAGCGCATCGCGCGGCTGGAAAATCAGGCCACCGGAGGCGTCCGGCTGAGCCCGGCCGCCCTGTAGGGAGATTCCCTTGGGCACTCTCTGGATGTGGATCGGGTTTAATCTCTTCGTTCTGGCCCTGCTGGCCCTCGACCTCGGCGTTCTTCACCGCAAGGGGAAGGAGGTGGGCATCCGCGAAGCGCTCCTGCTCAGTCTCGGCTATTTCGTTCTCGCCCTGATTTTCGGCGCCGGCGTCTTTCACTTCTTCGGTGTGAGCGCCGGCTACGAGTTTTTCACCGGATATCTGATCGAAAAGAGCCTGAGCATCGACAATATCTTCGTCTTTGTCCTGATCTTCAGTCATTTTGCGGTGCCGGCGCAATATCAGCACCGGGTGCTGTTCTGGGGCATTCTCGGCGCGCTGGTCATGCGCGCCGCCCTCATCCTGGTGGGGGCGGCGGTCATCCAGGCGTTCCACTGGGTTATCTACATCTTCGGCGCCTTCCTCATCTTCACCGGCGGCAAGATGCTGGCGACCGTCAATCAGACCCCGGACCTGGAAGGAAACCGTTTCAACCGGTTTATCCGCCGGCAGTTCCGGGTCACCGAAGGATTCGAAGGTAAGAGCTTTTTCACCCGACGCAACGGCCTGCTGTACATGACGCCGCTGATGGTGGTGCTGATCCTGGTCGAGATCACCGACGTGCTCTTCGCCCTCGACTCGATTCCGGCGATCTTCGCCATCACCACCGATCCGTTCATCGTCTACACGTCCAACGTTTTCGCCATCCTCGGCTTGCGCGCGCTCTATTTCGCCCTGGTCGGCATCATCCACCGCTTTCACTATCTCAAGTACGGTCTCTCGCTGGTGCTCATCGTCGTCGGCGGCAAAATGCTGATCAACGCGGCCTTCGGCAACGTCATCCCCACCGAGGCGGCGCTGCTGGTCACCGTCCTGCTGATCGGCGGCTCCATGCTGGTGTCGATGATCAAGACGCGTGGCCTGCCGAAAGCTGCGGCGGAAGCGATCCACGGGTGGGTGCCCGGTAGCCCGAAAAAAGAGGAGCCGGGAGAAACATCCCCGTCCGCGGACAAAAAGTAGAGGTCTGGAATATGGATGCTATTTGGCTTGAAGTGTTTGTGATTCTCTTGTTGATCCTGGCGAACGGATTTTTCGCCGGCGCGGAACTGGCCATCGTTTCCGTGCGCCGCGGCCGCATCGCCCAGCTCGCGGCCGAGGGGGACGAGCGGGCGCAGGTGGTAACGCAATTGCACGCCGACCCGCATCGTTTCCTCGCCACCGTGCAGATCGGCGTCACTCTGGTCGGCACGATGGCCTCCGCGGTCGGCGGCGCCGCCGCAGTGGAGGTCCTCAAGCCGATTCTGCAACAGGTTCCGCTGCGCAGCGTCAGCAACGCCGCCGAGCCCCTGGCCCTGTTCCTGATCGTCGGCCTGATCGCCTATCTTTCCCTGATCCTCGGGGAATTGGTGCCGAAAGCCCTCGCCCTGGATCACTCGGAGCGGATCGCCCTCGTCGTCGCCAAGCCGGTCCGGTTCCTGGCCAGGATCGGCGGTTTTGCGGTCTTCGTTCTCACTGTTTCCAGCCGCGCCGTTCTCGCCTTGCTCGGGGTCAAAGAGCAGGCGGAGCGCGCGTTCATCACCAGGGAAGAGATACAGCACCTGATCGCCGAAGCGCGGGAAACCGGGGGCGTGAGCTCCGGGGAGCAAGAGTTTATCCGGAATGTTTTTGAGTTTTCCCGGACGCAGGTGCGTGAGGTCATGGTCCCGCGCCCCCACATGGTGGCTCTGGATCTGGCACAAAGCCGCGAGGAGATCCTGAAGGTGGTGCTGGAGAGCCAGTATTCGCGGTTCCCCGTCTACCGGGGAGAAATCGAAAAGGTCGTTGGCTTCATCCTGGGCAAGGATCTTCTGGGGCAGGCGGTGCGCAACGCCGATTTCGACCTGGAGACCCTCGTCCGCCCTCCGTTCTTCGTTCCCGAATCGAAAAGGGTAAACGATCTTTTGCGGGAGATGCAGCGCCAGCACCTGCACATGGCGCTGGTGGTGGACGAGTATGGCAGCCTGAGCGGCCTGGCCACCACCGAAGATCTGCTGGAGGAACTGGTCGGGGAAATCGAAGACGAGCACGACAGCGGCGCTGCGAAGCGCATCCAGCTTCTCAAGGGGGGCGGTTACCTCGTCGATGCTTTTCTTCCCCTCAACGATCTGGAGGATCTGCTCGGAGTGCGGTTCCCCGATGGTCTGCCCTACGACACGCTGGCCGGCCTTATTTTGTTCGAGTTGGGACACATTCCCGCCGAAGGCGAACAAGTCCATTGGGGCGAATATCTGCTGACCTGCGTCAAAATCGTCGATACGGCGATCAGGCGGGTGAAGATCGAACCGGCACAACCAGGGTAATCCTCGGCCCGAGGATGTCGGCTAGTGACCTGCCGCCCGCCACGGAGGCTTCTCAGGTGTCCGTCAACGCCTGCGGCCATTCGATAAAAAAGGTTGCGCCGCCGCCCGGGGTTTCCTCGACCCAGACGCGGCCACCGAACAGGCGCACGATCTTGCGGACGATCGCCAGGCCGATGCCGGTGCCGGTGGTCCCCTGGGCGGTGGCGGCACGGAAGAAGGGATCGAACAGGCGCGTCCGATCGGCGGCGGGAATGCCGGGACCGTGGTCGCGCACGAACAGCAGGAAACCGCGGGGATTGCTGCTGCCGCCCACCTCCAGGCGGCTGCCGGGGCTTGCGCCGTAGCGCAGGGCGTTGCCGATGAGATTGGTAAAGACCTGGAAGAGAAGGGTTTCCGGGATATACAGTTTCGGCAGCGGCGCGATATCCACGGTCAGGTCATCCTTCTGGATCGCGCTACGGAATTCCTCGACGACTTCTCGCACCAGGGCGCTGGTGTCGACGGGGCGCGTTGGCCGCTCGACTTCGCCGAGACGGGCCAGAACCAGCAGGTCTTCGAGCAGATTGTGCAGGCGCTGCCCCTGCCGTTCGATTTCCTCGACGATCTCCAAGCCTTCGGCGTCCAGGCTGGCGCCGGGTCTGCTGCGCAAGAACTCGGCATAGGCGATAATCGGCGTTAGTGGCACGCGCAGATCGTGGGCGACGATGGAAACGAAGGAGTCCAGTTCCCGGTTGGCCTCGCGCAGATTTCGCTCCGCCTCCTTGCGCTCGGTGATGTCGCGGTAAATGGCAAGTTTTTGCGGCTGGCCATTCTGCCCCTGCAGGGGCGAATGGATGACTTCAAAGATGCGGTTGCCGCCGATCTCCCGTTCATGCCGCAGGATGGCGCCGGCCAGAATCGGCTCCAGCGAACATTCGGGGCAGGGCGAGCTCTGGCCGAAAAGCGCCCGATGGCAAATTTCGCCGATGTGCTCGCCGTAGGTTTCCCGCATGGCGCGATTCATCAGGACAATGCGGCGTTCGGAGTCGCAGATGTAGGCGTGGTCCGTCATGGCATCGAGCAGGCGGCGCAGTTGGTTTCGCTCCTGCTCCAGCTCCCGGGTGCGGATGCGGATGGTATCCTCCTGATCGATTGTCTGCCGGCGTAGTTCTTCTTCGAGGACGCTCTGGCGCGTAACATCGGTGAAGGACTCGATGCCGCCGATGATTTTTCCCGAACGATCTTTCAGGTGATCGACATTTTTCAACAGGGTCAGGCGCCGGCCGTCCTTGCCCAAAATGGAACAGCGGCTGCCGATGATCGGTTTGGGAAGGTCCGGATTGAACAGCCCGCAGGTTTGTCCGCAAGGCATGCCGGAGAGAAACGAGCACGGCCGTCCCACCGCCTCGGCGGCGGAAAAGCCGGTGATCCTCTCGGCCTCCGGATTCCAGTAGACGATGCGCAGCTCGCGGTCGACCAGAAAGAGGCCGCTGGGAACGGTCCGCAGGACCTGGTGGAGGGATAAGGTGGCGAGAAGATCGGCGGCTGGTTCGGGCATGGCATTCCGGTGGCAGAAGGTGTATCTGGATTATTCACATAAACCGGGGAGAGTCAAAATTTCCCGGCCCGCGTTTCATGGGGAAAACAGTTGTCCGCGCGGGACGCGGCCGAGAACGGCGATGCCGATTTCCCCGGCCCCGCCCTGGCGCAGGATGCGGCAGCATTCGTCCGCAGTGGCGCCGGTGGTCAGAACATCGTCGACCAGCAGGATGTTTTGGCCACGCAAGGGGGATTTCAGGTAAAAAGCTTCGCGCAGGTTCCGCCGGCGCGCACGCAGATCAAGCCCCTGCTGCGGTGCGGTCGGCCGCCGGCGCAGGAGCAGACGGGGATGGACGGGAATGCGCCATTGCCCGCCCAATCGGCGCGCCAGCAGCAGGGCCTGATTGTAGGTGCGCTGGCGCAGACGTTGGCGGTGCAGCGGCACCGGGATCAGCATCTGCGGTCGGAATTCGGGGCGTTCGGCGATCACCGCCGCCGCCAGCAGAGCGGCAAGGGGGCGATCGAGGCTGACAACGCCCTGGTACTTGAACCGGTGCACCGCTTCCCGGAGAGGGCCGCCGAAGATGCCGGCGGCGGCGACCCAGGCGAAGGCCGGTTCCCGCCGTAAACAGCTTTCGCACAGATGGTCGGCGCCGTTTTCGGCGGCGTAGGGAAGGGCGCAACGCGGACAGCAAGGGGAACGGATCGGCGCAATGCCATGCCGGCAGGCTGGGCAAAGGGGCTCGGAACGGTCTCCGGCCGCCATATCGGCCCCGCAAAAAGGGCAGGCGGGCGGCAGGAAGAAATCGAAGAGCCCGGATACCTCCGCGCCAAGCGCCGTCCAGAAATGCATTTCCCCCTCCCCGCCAGCGTCCGTCGACAGCCCGGCGCGAACGCCGCCATGCCCTACGGCAACAGACTGCGGCCGGTCATTTCCGCCGGCTGCGGCAGTCCCATCAGTTCAAGAACGGTCGGCGCGAGGTCGGCGAGAATTCCCTCCCGCAGAGACTGTCCGCGCCGTTGCGGATCGACCAGGATGCAGGGGACCGGATTGGCGCTGTGCGCCGTCTGCGCCTGCCCCCTGGCGTCGGCCATCTGCTCGCAGTTGCCGTGGTCGGAGGTTACCAGCAGGCAACCGCCGGCGGCGAGAACGGCATCGACGACTCGTCCGACGCAGGCATCCACCGTCTCCATGGCGGCGATGGCGGCCGAGAGGATGCCGGTGTGGCCGACCATGTCGGGATTGGCGTAATTGAGAACGATAAAATCCAAGGCGCCTTTTTCGATGCGCTCCACCAGCTTGTCCGTCACTTCCGGCGCGCTCATGGCCGGCTTCTGGTCGTAGGTGGCAACCTCTTTCGGCGACGGGATAAGCACCCGCTCCTCGCCGGAGAAGGGGACCTCCCGGCCGCCGTTGAAGAAGAAAGTGACATGCGCGTATTTTTCCGTTTCGGCGATGCGCAACTGGCGCAGGCCGGCGTCGGCGATCACTTCACCCAGCAACTGGCGGTGCGTTTCCGGGGGGAAGACGACGGGCAGGCGAAAGGTTTCGTCGTACTCCGTCATACAGACGTAGCGCGCCAACGCCGGAATTTTCTCCCGAACGAAGCCTTGAAATCCGGGGTCGGTGAGGGCGCGGGTGATTTCGCGGGCCCGGTCGGAGCGGTAGTTGAAGAAGATCGCCGCATCGCCGTCATCGATGGCGCCGGCTGGAGAACTCCCACCGCGAATGACCCGCGGTTCGACGAATTCGTCGCTTTGCTCGGCCTCATAGGCGCTGCGGATCGCCTCGGCGCTGGAGGCGGCGGCGATGCCGTCTCCCTGCACCATGGCCCGAAAGGCTCTCTCCACCCTCTCCCAGCGGTTGTCGCGATCCATGGCGTAATAACGGCCCATGACCGTCGCCACGCGGCCGAGGCCGATCCGCCGCAGGCGATCTTCCAGTTGCGCCAGATAGTCGGCGCCGCTGCGCGGCGGCGTGTCCCGACCGTCCAAAAATGCATGTATGCAGACGTCGGCGACGCCCCGTTGCCGGGCCAGTTCGAGCAACGCATAGAGGTGGGTGTTGTGGGAATGGACGCCGCCATCGGAGAGCAGCCCCAGTAGGTGCAGTTTGCCGCCGCTCTCCTTGAGGTGGTCCATGGCGGCGGTGAGCACCGGGTTGTGAAAGAAGTCTCCCTCGGCAATGCTCTTGTCGATGCGGGTCAAATCCTGATAAATAATGCGGCCGGCGCCGATGTTCTGGTGTCCCACCTCGGAATTGCCCATCTGCCCCTCGGGCAGACCGACATCGAGACCGCTGGCGCCCAGGCGGGTCGTCGGATATTCGCGGAGCAGGGCATCGAGGCGGGGGGTGTCGGCCTGGCAGGCCGCATTCGCTTCACAGCTGTCGCCGATGCCCCAGCCGTCCAGAATCACCAGGGCGACGGGGCGTTTCAGTCCTGTTCGCTCCATGCTTCTCTCTCCCAGGGATGGATTTCGTTCAGTTGCATGGGCAGGGCGCTTTTGATCGTCTGCCGTCCGGCCAGGCTGAGGCTGCCCCAGGCGCCGCACTGGGTGCAGCGGCTTTGCCATTCGGCCATGGCGGCGCTGCACGTATCGCACACGAACCCGAGGCGCAAGCGATCGTTGGCGCCCAGGGCCTTTTTGTACTCGGCGATGGCTTCCTCCAGCCGGTTGCGGCGGCGGCAGCCTTCGGCGAGAAGGAAATGCAGTTGGGGAAAGTCCACCCCGGAACTCTCGACTATCTGCAATTGTTCGAAGGCCTCGTCGATCATTTCGAGCCGCAAACAGACTTTACCAAAGAACAGGCGCAGCATCAGGTCGTGGCCCTTTTCCAATAGCGCGTTGCGGAAAAAGGTGAGCAGGGCGGCGGGGTCTTCGGCTTCCATGTACAGATCTTCGAGGCGGGAGAGGAAAATACTTTTATCGAGGTTGTCGTAACCCTGCCGCCAGACCTCGGCGGCGTCCTGCGTGCGGTGCAGTTGCCGATAGGCATCCCCGAGAGAAACCCTGGCCGGAACGAAATCCGGCGCCTGTTTGATGATGTCCTTGAACTCGGATTTGGCTTGCTCGACATCTCCGGCTTCCAGCGCCTGCCGGGCCACTTCGTAGCGCAGGAAAAGCAGTTTTTCCTTCTCCTCCTCCTGGCGGCGGGTGCCGGCGGCGGCCTTGATCAGTTTCTTCTGCTGGTCGAGGGCGTCCTGCCAGCGGTTGTGCCGGATGTGCAACTCGCGCAAGCTGCGCAGGGCTTTCTTGTTGTCGCTTTCGATGGCGAGAATTTCAAGTAAAGTCGCCGCCGCATCGTCGTCGCGACCGCTTTCCTCATAGGTGGCCGATAATTTGAAGAGCACTTCCAGACTGCGCGGTTCCAGGGCTTTCGCCTTCAGCAGCAGCCGAATACACTCCTGCGGCTCGCCCTCCTGGGTATAGACGCTCGCCATGGCGATCAAGGTTTCCACCCGCGACGGATCGCGGTCGAGCGCCCTTTGCAGCAGAGAATGGGCGCGCTTGATGTCGCCGGAAAGCAGGCGCAGCACCCCCTCGCGATAGATCGCGGCGACGTCCCGGGCTTTCTTCTCCTCCCGGTCCTGTTTCCAGTGCTTGACCAGGTGGGTCAGCGAACTGTACAGGTGGGCCAGATAGCCGAGCACAAGGCCGATCAAGACGCAACTGATAACGATGATGCCCACCGAGAAGGTGAAATGCTCGTCCGGCAGGTAATAGATAGTGATTTCCTGCGGGTTGAGGCCGGAGAAATAAAGGAAGGAGACGAGAAAAAGGATAATCAACAGCAAGAATGCCATGACAGTCATCGGCTACTCCTGGGCAAGGCCCGAAATCGCAGGCAGATATAAGATTGGCTTATTCGCCGAATTTTTCCACTTCCGTTTTGCACTCCACGCAATAGCGGGAGAAGGGGCGCACTTCAAGGCGGCGCGGCTCGATCTGCTCCTCGCAGCGCAGGCAAATGCCGTATGCTCCCCGGGAAATACGATCCAGGGCGACATCGATATCGTGGATTTTGCGCCGGTGCGTCTCGTTCAGATTGAGCAGAACATCCCGGTGATACGTATTTGCAGACATGTCGCCGATATCCGGAACCCCGTCCTGGCCGATCTCGCGAGAAGCGGCAAGAGAGTCGCTGACCTCCTGTAAAACTTCCTTGCGCATGCGCAGCAGGCGCTGCTTGGTCTCTGCGATCTGGCTTTCCTCCATTAATGCTCTCCTTCCGGTTCTGGCTCAGCGGTTGTGATACGGTTCATTGCGCAGAATGGTAAGGCCTCGGTAGATCTGCTCCAGCAGCAGCAGTCGGGCCATCAGATGGGTGAGAGTCATCGACGACAGGGAAAGAATCAGGTCGGCGCGCTGCCTGATCGCTTCGCTCAGCCCGTAGGCGCCGCCGACAATCAGGACCACCTCTGCCGTTCCCTGGACCATGAACCGGCCAAGCAGCGAGGAGAGATCCTCCGACGAAAAGGCTTTCCCCCGTTCATCGAGGACCACCACCGCCGCCGCGGCCGGAATTTTCTCCAGCAGCCGCAGTCCTTCCTGCTCGCGTATGTAGCGGGGATCGGCTTTTTTGCCGCCACCCACTTCCTTGATCTCCAGGGTTTTAAGGGGAAGATAGCGCTGAATGCGGCCGGTATATTCCTCGATTCCCTGCCGCAGCCACGGTTCGGTTGCCCGTCCGATGCAAATCAGACGCAGTTTCACTGGCCCCCTGACCGTTGCTCCCAGTGGTGCTCCTCGGGGATGGCGACCTCGGCCGCCTCGCTCCACAACCCGTCCAGATCGTAGAAGTCCCTCACCGGCTCCTGGAAGATGTGCACCATGACATCGCCGTAATCGATCAGCACCCAGCGCCCCTCGTTCATCCCTTCGACGGCCAGCGGCGAGGTGGCGTGATCCTTTTTCAAACCGAGACGAACCGATTCGGCGATGGCCTGCACCTGCCGGTCGGATCGGCCGGAGGCGAGCAGCAGAAAATCGGTGAGGGAGGAAATTCCCTGCACCTGCAGAATGCGTACATTGACGGCCTTTTTTTCCAGAGCATAGGCGGCGCAGAGGATCGCCCGTTCTTTCGACTGCATTATTTCCTTTCCGGCCGCTGATACAGGCCGTGCTTCATGATGATCTCTTCGACGGCCGGCGGAACCAGGTAACGGATGGAGCGCCCCTCAGTCACCAGTCGGCGAATGCCGGTGGAGGAGATGTCGAGCCCCTTTGCTTTTAAAAAATGCACTGAAGTTCCGCTGGAATGGCGGAATTTAAGGGGTTCATCATAGCAAAACTCCCCTTGAATGGCAACGGGCAGGAATTGGCGCGGCTCGACGGTTTCGAGGCCGGGACGGCCCACCACCACCAGGTTGGTCAAGTCGAATAGGCGGCGGTAATCCTTCCACAGGGGCAGGTCGCGAAACGAATCCATGCCGATGATGAAGAAAAAATCGTCGCCCGGTGCTTGCCGGCGCAAAATCTCAAGAGTCTGTACGGAATAACTCTTGCCGGTCCGTTGCGCCTCCAGGTCGGAAGCGAAAAAAGCCGGATTGCCGGCAACGGCCGCGCGCACCATGGTCAGGCGCTGCGTGAAGGATACGTTTTCCGCCACCGTTTTATGCGGTGGGGTGGCGGCCGGAATAAACAGCACCCGCTCGAGGGCGCAGGCTTCGCGCACCTCTTCGGCCAGGCGCAAATGGGCAAGATGGATCGGATTGAAGGTGCCGCCGAAAATGCCGGTTCGCATGCCCGCCGACGGCTGAAGAGGCCTTGGCCTCCCCGGATCACGGATCACGCCCTTATTTGTCCTTCCCCGAAAACGATGAATTTGCGGGTGGTAAGATCTTCCAGGCCCATCGGCCCGAAGGAGTGAAGTTTGCTGGTGGAAATGCCGATTTCCGCCCCCAGTCCGAGCTGATTGCCATCGGAGAAGCGGGTGGAAGCGTTGACCATCACCACGCTCGAGTCGACTTCACGCAAAAATCGTTGGGCGTTGCCGTAATCGCGGGTGACGATCGATTCGGTGTGCAAAGAGCCATACGCGCGAATATGGTCCATCGCCTCCTCCATATCGTCCACCACCTTTACCGTCAGAATAAGATCGAGATATTCGGCGCCCCAGTCCTCTTCGCTCGCCGCCCGCACCTGCGGCGCGAATTCGCGGGTGATCGGGCAGCCGCGCAACTCCACCCCTTTGCCCCGCAAGATCCCGACGATGTAGGGAATAAAGGTTTCCGCAATATCCTTGTGCACAAGCAGCGTTTCGGCGGCATTGCAGACGCCAGGGCGCTGCACTTTGGCGTTGACGCAGATTTTCGCCGCCATCTCGTAATCGGCGCTGGCATCGATGAACAGATGGCAAACCCCTTTGTAATGTTTGATGACCGGGATGCGGGAGTTTTCACTGACGAAGCGGATCAGCCCCTCGCCGCCGCGAGGAATGACCAGGTCGATCTCGTCCTGCAGTTTGAGCATGTCGAGCACCGCCTGACGCTCGGTGGTGGCGACCACCTGCAAGGCGGCGGGCGGCAGCCCCATTTCTTCCAGGGTGCGCTTGAGCACCGCGCCGATGGCGCCGTTGGAGTGAATGGCCTCGGAACCGCCGCGTAGAATGACGGCGTTGCCGCTCTTCAGGCACAAGCCGGCGGCATCGGCGGTGACATTGGGGCGCGACTCGAAAATGATCGCGATCACGCCCAGTGGAATGCGCATGCGTCCCACCTGCAAACCGTTCGGCCGCCGCCGCATGTTGACGATTTCGCCGACCGGATCGGGGAGCATCGCCACTTCGCGCAGGCCATCGGCCATGCCGGCGATGCGGGTTTTATCGAGAGCGAGTCGGTCGATCATGGCCGCCGCCAGGCCTTGATCGCGGGCCGCCGCCAAATCCTTCTCGTTGGCGAGAAGCAGAGCATCGGCGTCCGCCTCCAGGGCGCCCGCCATGCGCCGCAACAATTCGTCCTTGACCGATGAAGACAGGGTGGCAAGCACCCGCGAAGCGTTTTTTGCTTCTTGGGCCAGATTCAGCATCTCGCGGGCGATTGTCATGGCGGACTCCTTTTTTGAATCTATTTTTTCAACACCAGATTGTCGCGATGGACGATCTCATCACCGTATTTATAACCGAGAACCTTTTCGATTTCCGAGGTCTTTTTGCCCATGATGCGCAACAGTTCGGAGAGGGAGTAGTTGATCACACCCTTGGCGAATTCACCGCCGGATGCATCGCACAGACGCACCGCGTCCCCCCGGTCGAAGCCGCCTTCGACGCCGTTGATACCCGAAGGAAGCAGGCTGCGCCCCATCTCGACCAGCGCCCGCTTGGCGCCGTCGTCGACAAAAAGCTTGCCGCGCGGTTTTTTGGTGAAGGCGATCCAGTGCTTTTTCGCCGCCATCCGGTCGGAGGCCGGGAGAAAAAAGGTGCCGATTTCGTCCCCTTCGAGCACCCGGGTCAGAACATCGGGCGTCCTGCCGTTGACGATTACCGTGCCCACCCCGCAGAGAACCGCTTTTTTAGCGGCTTTGACTTTGGTCGCCATACCGCCGGTGCCGACACTGTTGCCGCTGTCGCCCGCCATCGCTTCGATTTCCGGGGTGATCTTTTCCACCAGCGCAATCATCTGCGCCGCCGGGTTGTTGCGCGGGTCGCTGTCATAGAGTCCGTCGACATCGGAGAGGATGACGAGCAGGCTCGCCTCCACCAGACTGGTCACCATGGCGGAGAGATTGTCGTTGTCGCCAAAGCGAATCTCATCGACGACGACCGTGTCGTTTTCGTTGATGATCGGCAACACTTCGTGTTCGAGCAGGGTCATCAGGGTGTTGCGGGCGTTCAGATAGCGGCGGCGGTTTGCCAGATCATCTCGGGTGAGGAGGACTTGGGCGACCTTGCAGTCGGCCGGCAGAAAAATATCCTTATAGGCGCGCATCAGCCGACTCTGGCCAATGGCGGCGGCCGCCTGTTTGAGGGGAATGGTGCGTGGCCGGCCGACAATGCCAAGATCGCCTTTGCCGGCGGCGACCGCACCGGAGGAAACCAGCACGACCTCATAGCCGCGCCGGCGCAAGGCGCAGATGCCATCGGCAACCGAGGCAATCATCGACAGGTCGAGGCCGCGATCGTCGGAAATGACGCCGCTGCCAACCTTGACGACGACCCTTCGAACAGGGGAAAAAATGGTCTTGCGCATAATGGCCAGAGAACTACGGAAGGTATGGAAATATCATGAAAAATTCGGCGACATCTTAACCCCGGTCGGTGGGCTTGTCAAGATTTGCCGGCCGCGGAATGCTGCCGTCGCTCATCCAGGAGTCGGCCAACATGGCTCACCAATTCCGCCACGCCGGCGCCGGTAACCGCCGAAATGGAAAAGACCGGGAACCCCCGGGAGTTGAAGGCGGGAAGCACTTCCTCTGCGCGCTCGCGCACTTCGGTAACATCCATTTTCGTCAGCACGACAATTTGTGGCTTTTGCGCCAGATCCGCCTTGTGGCGGGTGAGTTCGCGGTTGATCATGTCAAAATTTTCCAGCGGATCACCTTCCTGCATGGAGGAGAGATCGACCAGGTGCAGAAAGAAATCGGTGCGTTCGACGTGCCGCAGAAAGCGGGTGCCGAGGCCGTGCCCTTCGCTGGCGCCGGCGATCAGGCCGGGGATGTCGGCGACAACGAAAGTTTTGTAGCCGCCGTAGCGCACCACTCCCAGATTCGGCACCAGGGTGGTGAAGGGGTAGTCGGCGATTTTCGGACGGGCGGCGGAAACGGCCGATATCAGTGTCGATTTGCCGGCATTCGGCAGACCGACCAGGCCGACGTCGGCGAGCAGTTTGAGCTCCAGCCGCAGCCAGCGCTCCTCGCCGGGAAGCCCAGGCTGGGTGTGGCGGGGCGCCCGGTTGGTGCTGCTGACGAAGCGGGCGTTGCCGCGGCCGCCCATGCCCCCCTTGAGCAACAGAATGCGGGCGTTCTCTTCGGTGAGGTCGGCCAGCAGTTCACCGGTATCCTCGTCGAAAACCAGCGTTCCCGGCGGCACCCGGATGACCACCGGATCGCCACCTTTGCCGTGCATGTTCTTGCCCCGTCCGTGGGCGCCACTCGCCGCCTTGTAATGTACTTTGTAGCGAAAATCGAGCAGGGTGCCCAGGCCGCTGTCGACCGCTAAATAAACGTCGCCGCCATCGCCGCCATCGCCGCCGTCCGGCCCGCCCAGGGGAATGAATTTCTCGCGGCGGAAGGAAAGGCAGCCGCGGCCGCCATCGCCGGCCTTGACGTGGATTTTGACTTCATCGACGAATTGCATATGGTCTCGGGTAACCTCGGGGAATCGCCTTTACGTTTCCTGAATTCTGTCTCAACGAGAAGAGCCCGAAGTTCTAGCGAACCCCGGGCTCTTTCTCTTTTTGGGCAGGGGAAATCAGGCCGCGTAAACGCTGACCTTCTTCTTGTCCTTGCCTTTGCGTTCAAATTTGACCACGCCCTCGATGAGGGCGAACAAAGTGTAGTCCTTGCCGCAGCCGACATTGACACCCGGGTGAATGGTGGTGCCGCGCTGGCGGACCAGAATCGAGCCGGCGGTGACCTTCTGGCCGCCGAAGCGTTTCACACCGAGGCGTTTGCCGGCGCTGTCACGACCGTTTCTCGAACTGCCGACGCCTTTTTTGTGAGCCATGGATCAACCTCCTCAAGCTTCGATGCCTGTAATTTTCAGGCGGGTGATGGGTTGACGGTGTCCGTACAACTTACGCGTGGTCTTGCGCCGCCGGGAATGGAAGACGAGGACCTTTTTGTCCTTGTCCTGCTCGACGATCTTCGCTTTGACTTTCGCGCCTGGCAATAGAGGCGTTCCGATTTTAACCTCTTCTCCGCCGACCATGAGGACCTCGCCCAGCTCGATGGAATCGCCCACCGCGCCTTCGAGCTTCTCGACCTTCAACAGGTCGCCCTCGGAAACTTTGTACTGTTTTCCTCCGGTCTTGATCACCGCATACATGAATCTTCACCTCGCTCTCATTTTACCTTCTGTTTTCAGTAGCGGAAAACTATATGCGCGGCGCTGAGGGCTGTCAAGCAAAATCGACACACCCCCTCCGGTCCCGACACCGGATCGCCTTCCGCCGGGAACTCAGCTGGTGAAGGTCAGTTTGCGTTCCAGGTCCATGGAGCGGGTAAGGCGCTTGGCTTCGGCGAAATCGATGACATTGCGCTGACACAGATCGACCAGGTGCTGATCGAGGCTTTGCATGTGATACTGGGCGCGACCGTTTTCAATGTGCTTTTCGATCTCGTTGAACCGGCCTTCGCGGATGCATGCCTGAATGGTGGTGGTCGAGCGCATGATCTCGATCACCGGAATGATGTTCTCTCCGCTTTTGTCCTTGATCAGCCGCAAGGAAATGGTGGCGACCAGGATATCGGCCAGCCGCTGGCGGATAACCTCCTGCGAGTCGGGGGGGAAGACGCCGACCAGGCGGTTGATGGTCGAGGAGGCGCTCTGGGTGTGCAGGGTGGAGAAGACGAGGTGGCCGGTTTCGGCCGCCTTGATGCAGGCGTCGATCGTCTCGAGTTCGCGCATCTCACCAACCATGATCACGTCCGGGTCCATGCGCAGCGCCGCCTTCAGGGCGGCGCCGAATCCCTGGGTGTCGATCCCGACCTCGCGCTGGATGATGCAGCTTTTATTGGAGGCGAAGAGAAACTCGATCGGGTCCTCGATGGTGATGATGTTGTAAGTGAAGGTGTCGTTCAGATACTGGAGCATGGAGGCCAGGGTCGTCGATTTGCCGTTGCCCGTGGGACCGGTCACCAGAATCAGGCCGTTGCTGGCTTTGGCGATTTCGCCGAGAACCGGCGGCAGGTTCAATTCCTTGAAGGAGCCGACCCGTGGCGGAATGACCCGCATGACAATGCCGATGTGGCCGCGCTGGCGGAAGATGCTGACGCGAAACCGGCCGCCGTTCGGCAGGGAATAGCTGGCATCGAGTTCCCGCAGGTCTTCGGGCAAGGGGCGGTTGTTATGGGCAAGGATGCTGGTTGCGATGAACTCGGTGTCCTTCGGCTGCAGCGGTGGCAGTTTTGAGCGAACCATCTGCCCGCGAGCGCGAAAGAAAGGGGGATTGTCCACCTCGAAATGCAGATCGGAGACCTTTTTGTCGAAAGCGATTTCCAGAATTTGATGCAGAATCTTCATGTCCATGGCAGCGGCTCCCTGACGATTTCAGATTCCGGAAGTTATCCTTGCCGGGATGATTTTTCAAGTTTTTTGTGTAGAAGGGCGTTTTCCAGGGCCAGACCTGCTTGGCCGGCCAGAATTTCCAGCAGATCGACCTGGACCGGCGCCGCTTCCAG
>JBAYQP010000041.1:0-23817 GCA_041677125.1 Desulfuromonadales bacterium
CCCGGCTGAAGATCGCGGGCGCTGCGCCCCGCACCCCGCCCATACTTTTTCTGAGGGCCCAGAAAAAGTAGGCAAAAAGAGGGCCTTTCCGCTGCGCTTGGCATTGTCTGGGACGGTCCGTTTCGTTCTTTTTCGACGGACTGCGGTAGCCGGATCCGGCGCGCTCCGGGCTGGCCGTTCCCCTTTATCATCCTTGGTGGTTCGCACACTGTCCACCCGGCCTTCTCTTCGCACAGCGGCGGTGCTGGTTGCCTTCGGAAAAGTAGGTAAAAGATCAAGACCGCGGGGCTGCGCCCCTGCACCCGGCTGAAGATCGCGGGCGCTGCGCCCCGCACCCCGCCCATACTTTTTCTGAGGGCCCAGAAAAAGTAGGCAAAAAGAGGGCCTTTCCGCTGCGCTTGGCATTGTCTGGGACGGTCGTTTTCGTTCTTTTTCGAAAGACTGCGGTAGCCGGATCCGGCGCGACTCCGGCCTGGCCGTTCCCCTTTACCATCCTTGGTGGTTCGCACACTGTCTACCCGGCCTTCTCTTCGCACAGCGGCGGTGCTGGTTCCTTCGGAAAAATGTATGTTAAAGGTGATCCTATCCGCCCCCCAAATCCTCCAGAAATTCCACCAGCGCATCTTGCGGATTCTCTGTCTCTGGCGAAAGCACCGTTATCCCCCACTGCGCCAGAACCGCCTCCTGCACCGGGTTGCGACGCGGGGTGAAAAGATACGATTGCGGCCGCACCCCGGTATCGGCATGCCCCCTCCACACCTTGGCCAGTTTATAGAAGAGTAAGCGCAGATTGATATCGGAGAGACTGTAGCCAATGAACAACACCGGCCGCGCCAGGGCATCGGCGCGCAGTTTGATATCGAGGGGGGATGCGAGTTCGAGTCGCTCGAAAAAGCTGGTTTCGTTGACGGTCAGGGTCGCCTCGTCGTCGAAGTCGCCGTGGTATTTGATGATCTGCGCCACCCCCTGACGCACCTTCACCAGATCGCGCACGGTTACGATCTTGATGTACGCTTTGCCCCAGTGATCGTAAGCTTTTTCCAGCCAGCGATCGTAATTGGTGGTGTAGATGAGCGGTGGATCGAGTGCGACGATGCGTTGGTGCACCAGGGAATCGGCGATTTTCTTTTCGCCGGCGTGCCAGGTGGCATCCATCCAGCGCACCAGTTCGCTCAGGTCGCCGCGCCGGATGCGGTAGTACTCCGCCAGCGCCAGGTAATGGCCGAGACGGATGAACTCGTCGGGAGGAACTCCCAGATCCTCCCCCATCTTGCGCATCAGCCCCTCCCAGGAGGGAAGGCCGATGTTCATTGACACCCCGGCGCCGACAAAAAGAATCAATTCCCGATCGCGCACCGCCTGCCGCAAGGCATCCACCGCACACCTCCAGCCCATTGTGTAATTTACTTTAGCACGGCGGAAAGGCTTTGGCCGGATGGCTTATATTGTCCATTCATCGGGTAAAAGGACCCCGGTTGTCAGCGGGAGGCGGCAGGATCGTGATAATATAATGCGGCCAAATTAACCGCCTCCTCTTGCATATTTCCCAATCTCCGCTATGAAAGATGCAACCAACTCTTTTACGGAGGAAAAATCATGTACAAGGTACTTCTCGGACTGGCCGTTCTGTTGGTATTTTCCGGCTGCGCCACGCGAGAATCTGAAGTCGCGCGCCAGGATGTCGAACCGAGCCCGGCGGTTATGGCGCCGGGACAAGGTGGCGAGCGCCAGCCTGCAGGGATCGCCGAGCAACAGGTACAGACGCGGGAGACCAACGAATTCATGGGGCAGGCGCCAAAGATCGAGGATATCCCCGAAACGATCGTTCTCGAAGCCAAAAACGGTAACGTCACCCTGAATCACCAGGAGCATGCCAAAATGATGGACTGCGCCACCTGCCACGAGGGAACGCCCGGAAAAATCCCCGATTTCGGCAAAGATAAAGGGCATGCGCTCTGCATGGGCTGCCACAAAGAGAAAAAAGCCGGCCCGACCAAATGCGGCGAATGTCATAAAAAAGCGTAAAACAGGGAAGGCCGCCGTTCGCACGGCGGCCTTTTGACGGCTTGGTTTTCCGCCTGCGCCGGCCGCATTTTTCCCCGCGACAAGCGCCGATGGAGAGGAGCGGCGGCTTCCTGTCTCCTGGCCATTCCCCATTTTCACACCGGCTCCGGCTCTCCTTGAACAGCAAAAATCGAGTTTCATGAAAATTGTCCTTTTAATCCTCGCCTCGAAGCCCTATCCTGAGTGAAAATTGTCGAATGTGGGGGTCTCTCCCCCCGGGAATCCAGGATAGATTATGGCTGAAACCGATATTTTTTTTCTTCCGGTAAAAGACGTCTGCAGCAAAGAAGTCATCACCTGCGCCCCTGACGACGGACTGATGTCGGTGGCCGGGATCATGCGGGAAAAAAACATTTCCAGTGTGGTGGTCTGCGAGAATGGCGCGCCGACGGGGATCGTCACCGATCGGGATCTGCGCAACAAAGTCGTCGCCCGGGGGGACGCCCCCCGATCCGTGGCGGTGCGCACGATCATGAACGCGCCACTGATTACCGTCGGCGAAGAAGACTTCCTTTTCGAGGCTCTGTACCGGATGTCCCGCCACGGCATTCACCGGGTGGGCGTGGTCGACGTTACCGGTAAACTCACCGGTATCGTAACCGATTCGGACGTCCTGCGGCTCCAGACCCGCTCGCCGCAACGAATGATCCGCGATATCGAAGAAGCCGACACTGTTGAGGAACTCAAGTCCCTCCACGCCCGGGTTCAAGGCCTTGTCCTGCATCTGGTCGGCACGGGGGCGGCCACCCGCGACCTGGTGCGGATGATCGCCCTGCTCAACGACCGCATCCTGTTGCGCCTTATCGCGCTGTTGCGCAAGGAGCGTTTCCCCCATCTGCCCGAGGGATTCGCTTTCGTTGTTTTGGGAAGCGAGGGACGGCGCGAGCAGACCCTGGCCACCGACCAGGACAATGCCATTATTCTTGCCGACGGTCTGTCGGGGGAGGAAATGGCGATGATCGAGGATTTTTCCCGAGAGCTGATCGACTCTCTGATCGCCATCGGCGTCCCCTCCTGTCCCGGGGGGATCATGGCCAAAAATGTCGAATGGCGTCGTAGCGTCAAGGACTGGACCCACTGTCTGGACGACTGGTTCTCCAACGCCACCCCGGAAAACATCCTCAAAGGCAGCATGTTCCTCGACCTCCGCGCCCTGTGGGGAGATTCGGCCCTGGAGAAAACCCTCAAAGCGCATATTGCGGCGAATCTGCACCGTAACGCCGCCTTTTTGGCCCACATGGGGGCCAATGTCCTGCGGTTCCCGCCGCCTTTGGGGTGGTTCGGTCGGATCAAGACGGAAAAGCGGGGGAAGCACCGAGGGCAGTTTGACGTGAAAAAAGCGGGGATTTTCGCCGTTACCGAGGGGGTAAAAGTGCTGGCTTTAGAAAACGGGTTTCTGGAAGGTGGGACCCGAGAGCGCCTTCAGCACCTGGGAAGGATCGGAGTCCTCGACCGCCAAGCGGCGGAGGACCTGGAGGCCACCTTCGATTTCCTCGTTTTCATGCGCCTTCGCGCCCAGGTGACGGCAATACGGGCGGGACGGGAGCCATCCAATTTCATTTCGCTGGACCACCTCAACCGGATGGAAAAAGGAAGGCTGCAACTCGCCCTGGAGGGGGTGAAGTCCTTTCAGGGCTTTCTGAAGCGGCATTTTCGACTGGAACACCTGCACTGAGGGAAAAATCGATGGCTCGCGGCGCGCCCGGCGCAGAATTGGGGCGGCGCTTCGAGCACCCGAAAGAGATTAGCCGCTTTGTGGTTTTCCCCAGGCCGCTCATCCAAAAAGGCCCTGCCGGATAACTTACCGCAGGGCCTTGAAGATGGTTCAAATCAAGGGATTTCGGATCGACGGCTTAGGGCAGCCGGGTTTCGGTATCCTCGCGTCCTTCGAGGCGTGATCCTTCCCAACCGGTGACACCGTAATAGCTGTCGATCTCCTGGCCGAATTCCCGGCTCCCCATTTTCGGCCAATCGTGCCACGAAGCGGGCAAGTACAATGAAAATTCGGAGTCTTATGAAAAGCAAGCCTGCCCCCCGAGGCTCGCTTTAGGCCATTTTTACCAAGCCCCCCACGTCGTCTCACATGATGATTAATAAAGCTGTCATTACAGCTTATTAGCATAAAAAAGGCATTAAAATGCCCACCCGAGGGGGACCCGGGTGGGCTGCCGATTTACGGCAGACCTTAATCAGTTGCCGATTCCGAAGATCAGGTATTGAAGAATCCGTTCCATACATTACACGCGGAAAAAAGCGATTGAGCCGAGCAGGCCCTGTGCTTCGGTGGTTAACGATTCGGCGGAGGCGGCCATCTCCTCGGAGCTGGCGACGTTTTTCTGGATGACCTGATCGAGTTGCCGGATGGCCTGATTGATCTGCGCCGCGCCGTGCGACTGCTCCCGCGAGGAGGCGACGATCTCCCGCACCAGTTCGGCCGTCCGGCGCATGGCGGGAGCCAGCTCTTCGAGTTGTTCGCCGGCGTCCACCGCAATCCGCACGCTGCTCCTGGAAATGGCCTCGATCTCTTCGGCGGCGGCGTGGCTGTGTTGCGCCAGTTTGCCGGTTTCGCTGGCGACCACGCCGAAGCCGTCGCCGAGTTCGCCGGCGCGGGCCGCCTCGATGGCGGCGTTGAGCGCCAACAGATTGGTTTGCCGTGCGATTTCCTTGATAACGGCGATCTTGCCGTCGATCTGCTTCATGGCGGCGACCGTCTCCAGAACCGCCGCCCGGCTGCGCACCGCATTGTCGGCGACGGCGAACGCCGTCTTTTCGGTGACCGTCGCGTTGTCCAGATTCTGCTGGATGGTCTCCAGCATGAGGTCCATGGCGCTGGACGTCTCCTCAACCGATGCCGCCTGTTCGGTAGCGCCATCCGCCACGATGATGGCGACGTGGCTCACCTGACTGCTCTCGCCGGCCATTGTTTCGGCGACATGCCGAACGTTCTGCACCGTTCCCTTCAGCTTTTCGGTCATCGCGCGCACCGCGCCATAAATGCCGATGGCCGGTCCGTTCTGGGCAAAAGCGACGACCAGATTGCCGCCGGCGATTTCGCCGGCGATGCGCATGACTTCGGCCGGCTCGCCGCCGACCTGCCGCAGAATTCCGCGCGCGCAGGCCACGCCGATCAGAATGGTGGCCAGCGCGAGACCGGCAATGACCGTCAGTCCCATCCAGAAGCCACGACGGGCCGCGTCGCGCAGCACCCCGGCGGCCTGCCGAAGATCCTCGGCGAGCCGGTCTTCCACGCTCTTGAGCAGATCGATTTTGCCGGTAATGGTCGCGAACCACACCCCCGGCTCGACATCGAAGTTTCCGGTGGTCGCATGGGCAAAAGCCGTTTCGCGCATTCGCTGCACCCCGTCCACTTTCGCACCGGCCACCTTCCGTGCAAATAAAGTCCGCTGTTCGGGAGTGGCGAATGCTTTGAAGACGTCGAGGTAGGTCTCCTGTTCGGCGACCAGAATAGTAAATCGGCGGAAAGTTTCCGGGATGAAAGCCCTGCGGGCGAAGACGTTGCTCAGCAAGGCTCTTTCCTGCCCCGCCCGCTCCTTGATCTGCATGAGATTGAGATAAGCGCTGGTTTGAGCGGCAACGGACAGATCGCGGGAGAGTTTGGGCATCTGCCCCACCACTTCAAGCAACTGAGCAATGGAGGTGGTGTAATAATCGATGGCGACCGCCGCTTCGATTCGAAGTTCGTCCACCTTCAGACGCACCGCCGCTGCATTTTGCAGGTCTTGCAATCCCTTATCGAGGACCCCGGCAAAGTCGCCGCCGAAAGCGCTGGCCTCGAATCCGGACAGAAATGCGCGCAGTTCGGCGACCCGCGCGTCGGTGGCCTGACGCTGGGCCGCAAGTTCAGCCTGGAAATCGTTCCCGCCGGCGCCGAGAAAACCCGCCGTGCGTCCCCGCTCTTTCTGCATCTCATGAATCAAGGAGCTGGCCTGCACAGCCAGCTCCGACAATGTATCGAGCCGTTCCATGTCGCGCATCGTCCGGTGTTTTTCCCAGATCAGTTGCACGCCGAGAATGAGCACTCCGGCCAGAGGGATAACCAGCATCAAAGCAATCTTCTGCCGCAGCGTCATGGCATCGAACATCGAATTCCCCTATCAACAATGGGCATGCAATTAGATCAGGCCATCGCTTACTTCTCCAGCGCCGCCAGCCGCGCCTTCAACTCTTTCTCCTTCTGCCAGCGCGCCGTCACGTCGCGCAGGATTGCCGCCACGCCCGTTGGCGGCTCGGCGGCGTTGGTCGGCATGACGATGGAAAATTCGACTGAGACGCTGTGCCCGTCGCGGTGCAGGGCGGGGACGCTGAGCAGGGCGTCGGCGGCGTAGCGGCTTTCGCCCGTGGCCATCACCTGCCGGTAGCCTTCCCAGTGCCGCCCGCGCAGCTTTTCCGGGATGATCAGGTCGAGGGACTGGCCGAGGGCCTCGGCGGCGGTGAAGCCGAAGATCCGCTCGGCCCCCTGGTTCCAGATGCGGATGCGCCCTTCCCGGTCGGCAAAAAGGATGGCGTCGGGGGCCTGCTCGAGAATGTCGCGGTAGATGTCGGCAGTCGGTTCCTGGCTCATATATTTCCTTTCTGTGCAAAAAAGGGCAAAGCAGGGTCAAAATCAGCACGCGGCTAAGATCCGATCAAGCAAAGATTTTCTAAATCCGCAGCGACGCTTTTGCTCCTAAGCCTCACGGATTCTGCACATAGGCGTTCTTCCGCGTATAAAACCACCAATTCAGCAGCAGGCATAAGAAATAAAAAATCGAAAAACCGTACAGGGCGACTTCCGGCGTGGTGGCCTGAATCTGCTCGCCGAAAACCTGGGGGATGATGAAGGCGCCGTAGGCGGCGATGGCGGAGGTCCAGCCGAGAACCGGCCCGGCCTGCTCGCGGTCGAAGATTATGGCGATGGAGCGGAAGGTCGAGCCGTTGCCGACGCCGGTGGCGGCGAAAAGGACGATGAACAGGATGAGGAAAGGAACGAAATGCTCCTCCGGGGTGGCCGACCCGTAGGCGGCTTTCATGAAGTAAGCGCAGCCCAGCGCCGAGAAGATCATCACGATGGAAACCCATTGGGTGACGATGGCGCCGCCGAATTTGTCGGCGATCTTGCCGCCGACAGGGCGGATCAGGGCGCCGATGAAGGGACCCATCCAGGCATACATCAGGGCGCTCGGACCATTGGGATTGACGGTGGTGTGGGTCAGGCTGCCGTCGACCATGATGTGGCAGAAGCCGAAGATGCATTTGATCGACAGGGCGAAAGCCGCCGAGTAGCCGATGAAGGAGCCGAAGGTCATCGTATAAATGATGGTCATCGCCCAGGTATGTTTGTTGCCGAAGATCTTGTACTGGCGCTCCAGATTCGCCCGCAGGCTGCCCGAGGTCAGGTATTTCATCCCGTAGACGGTGGCGGCGATGACCAGCGGCAAAACGATCCATTTGCTGAGCAGCCCCAGCCCGACCGGCGCCGGCAACAGGAGGTAAAGGCCGACCGCCGCCGTCACGAAGGAGATGAGCAGCAGTCCGCTGATCCGGCCGAAGGCGCCGACGGGCGAACCGATGTTGGGGGAAACGGCGTCAGTGACGATGTTGTTCATGCCGAACCAACTGGCGAAGGCCAGGGGGATGAGCAGGACGAGCCAGACGTAGCCGGCGTTGTGGATGTACGTTTCCGTTCCGGCGGGAATTTTGCCGATCAGGGTGCCGCTGGAGTTGATCAGCGTCATCGGGTCGCCGCCGAAGACCCCCATGGTCATCACCAGCGGGATGAGGATCTGCATGGTGGTGACGCCGAAGTTCCCCAACCCGGCGTTCAGGCCGAGGGACGTTCCCTGCACCCGCTTGGGGAAAAAGAAGCTGATGTTGGACATGGAGGAGGCAAAATTGCCGCCGCCCACGCCCGACAGCAGGGCGAGGATGTAGTAGACCCAGATCGGCGTCGCCATGTCCTGCAGGGCGATGCCGGTGCCCAGCGCCGGAATCATCAGCAGGGCGGTGGTGAAGAAGATGGTGTTGCGCCCGCCGGCGATGCGAATGAGAAAGGAGCTGGGGATGCGCAGCGTCGCCCCCGACAGGCCGGCGATGGCCGACAGGGTGAAGAGCTGCGACTGGCTGAAGGGGAAGCCCAGGTTGAGCATCTGGACGGTGATGATGCTCCAATAGAGCCAGACGGCGAAGCCGCACAGCAGGCAGGGAATGGAAATCCACAGATTTCGGTTGGCGATCTTTTTCCCGGTCGAGTCCCAGAACGGTTCGTTCTCCACCTCCCAGTGCGCCAGGTTGACGCCCTGTTTTTCCCTTACTTGGGCAGAGTTCAATTGGTTGTCGGACATGTTGGCCTCCTGTCGGTGGTTGTCGAATCGTCGATTTTGCGCATATCGCTGGGATGCTTTTCCTTCATCATCCGCTTGACGGTCAGGTGCATGGAAACCAGGCAGAGCAGGGAGAGGAAGAACATGAACATCCAGCAACTCGTCCACAGTCCCGTCGCTTCGAGCAGATAGCCGAAGACGATGGGGCAGACGAAGCCGCCCAGGCCGCCGATAACCCCGACCATGCCGCCGACCACGCCCACCTCTTCCGGGAAATAGTCGGGAATCAATTTGTACACCGCCGCCTTGCCGATACCCCAGATGCTCCCCAGCAGCAACACCAGCACCGCGAAAATCCACATATTGGCCTGAAAGAAGATGCGGGTAACCCCTTTGGCGAGAAGCTCTTTTTTCGCCACCGTCTGGCCGACTTCAACCACCGGCTCCTGCCAGATTTGGCGGGTCGGCAAAACCAGGACCCGGCCGTCGAAGGTCTGCAGCGCCTCGGGCTTTTCCCGCAGGGCGTAGACGTTCTCGCCAACCCGGACCGCTGTCGGCGTAACTTCCTGCACCACCCCCGCCCGCGTCGCCATGATGCCGCGTCCCGGCGAAAAGATTTCCATCTTCGGCATGATCACCAACAGGCTGATGATGGTGGAGGCGCCGAGAACCCAATACATCACCTCGCGCCCGCCGAAAAGATCGGAAAGCCAGCCGCCGAAGGCGCGGATCACCCCGGAGGGGACGCTGAACAGGGAGGCGAGCAGGCCGGCGGTGACCAGGGGCACGTAATAGACGTTGACGAAGTAGGGGACAAGCCACTGGGAGAAGGCGACGAAGCAGCCGAAAACGAGGAAATAGTAGAGACCGAAACGCCAGACGCGGACATCGCGCAGGGGGCGCATCATCTGGGTAAACGATTTGCCGTTGCTCGCCGGCTTCTTGTTCTCGGCGAAGATGAAAAAGATGATCCCCATGCCCGCCAGGATCAGGGCGTAGTAGACGGGGAGCTGACGCCAGCCTTCGAGATGGGCGCCGTTTTCGGTCAGCCGATTCAGCACCGTGGGAGCGAACAGGGTCGTCAGGGCCGCCCCGGCGTTGCCGGCGCCGAAGATCCCCAGCGCCGTCCCCTGTCGGTGGCGGGGATACCAGACGGAGGTGAAAGCGATGCCGATGGAAAAGCTCACCCCGGCCAGACCGAAGCCGAAGCTGCAAAGAGCGAAGGTAGTGAAGCTGTCCGCCTTGGAGAGCAGATACATGGGGATGGCGCAGAGCAGCAGCAGGGTGCCGTAGACTGGCTTGCCACCGTATTTGTCGGTCAGTATGCCGGCCGGCAGGCGAAAGATCGAGCCGGTCAGCACCGGTATCCCCATCAGCCAGCCGATCTCCACCGGTCCCCATTTGAAGACCTGGTTGTCGACCAGAAAAGTGACCAGCACACCATTGAACATCCAGGCGGCGAAGCAGACAGTAAAGGCCAGGGTGTTAAGGGCCAGGATTTTGTGTGATGTGCCGTTAGCGACCTTTTGCATCATGGCAACCCTCTTTTGAAGTTCGCATAAGATAAAAAGTTTTTCACCGCAAAGGCGCGAAGACGCAGAAGATTCAAGAACAATCTGTTGCGGGTTTTTCTCTGCGCCTTTGCGCCTTCAGCGAGCACAGCGAACGAGCGGTGAACGATTGAAACTATTTGCCGACGCGTTCCCGGTTCCAAATCACCACCTGAGCCGGCCGGCCGAAATACCCCAGGGGAATGGAGACGACGTGGACCAGGCGCGAGAAAGGAAAGACGGCGAGCAGGACGAAGGCGTTGACCGCGTGAATCTTCACCGAGAGCGGCAGCACCGCCATGAACTGCACCTGCGGATCGAGACGGGCCAGCGACCACAGCCAGGGAACGGCGGTGTGCAGGTACCAGACGGAGCCCCAGCGCAGCGAAAAGGCGATGAAGAGCCCGGTGACGATCTGTGCCAGCAGGGCCAAGAGGACCACCCAGTCGAGAACCGAGGTCACCGCCGACAGGCGCGGATGCCCCACCCGGCGAAAGATCAGCACCGCCAGGCCGATCAGGGTGCAGACGGCCAGAGCGAGGCCGGTCACCTCCAGAAGGTAGAGGCGCACCGGCGCACCGAGCATTTCCCCCCATGCCGCCGGGAAGAACAGGGCCAGCAGATGGGCGAGAAGGATGAGCAGAATCGGATAGTGCCAGGGGATCGAGCCCCAATAAAGGGCGCGGCTCTCCAGAAACTGGGAGGACTGGGATGACCAGGAATAGCGGTCGACGAAGTAGCGGTAGAGCCCGCCGACAACGGCCAGGGTTATCGCCAGATACGGAATGATGGCGAACAGGATCAGATCCGACATGCGGTCACCTCCTCTTTTCCGGCGATTGCTTGCGGGCCGGAGAGTGCCTCGTTCAGGTAATTCTGCAGCGAGCGCAGCAGCGCCCCGTACGGTTGCTCGGCGTCCTCGGCGAAACTCGCCGTCATCCGCTCCAGGGCGGGCAGCAGCGCGTCCTCGATGATTTCCCGGCTGCCCGCCGCATCCGGATTGCAGGCGACGAAACGCAGCATCACTCCGATGTGATCGCCCAGATCGGCGCCGCTGGCAAAGCCGTACTCGCGGTAAAGGTCCTTTAGTTTCAGCAGAAAAAGGGTGCGCGCCCGGCTCTCACCGCACAGGTGCACCGCCACATAGGGACAGCAACTCGGCCGCAGATCAAAGGTGGCGGTATAGAGTTCCTCCAGCCGCCCCTTCCCCTCCCAGGCGAGAAAGGCCAGCAACGGTTCAAGATCCTGCGCCGCCTGCGAGCAGTCCTCGGCCAGCAGATCCCGGCAGCGTTGCAGTTCGGTTTCGATGCCGTCGCCGGGATAGGACAGCAGGGTTGCGTAATGGTTGAAAATTTGTTTTTTGGTCGTTTCCATAATGTCCTCCTACCAGCGCCGCTTCGGGGCTTTGCGTCGACCAAAGCCCGCCCCGCCCCGCCGTTCGTGGGCGTCCCCAGCCTGCTCGCGTTGCAGCGGCGGCACAACGACCCGCTCCTTCATCCCGGCCACGGTGGAGAGGCGAAAGATTTCCTCGGCCTCCCGCCGCTCCATGCCAGCCGCCGCAAAAGCCTGCGCCATTTCCGCCGGATCGCGATCGTCCACCGTCTCCGCCCGGCGCAACTGGCGCACCGCCATCAGCTTGCGGTAGACCTGCTCCACCTCCTGCAGGTTGCCGCCGGAAAACAGGCTGGCCAGGTAGCGCAGCGGCAGGCGCGCTTTTTCCAGGGAGCTGAAGAAATCGCCGGCCTGCCGGGACGTCCCGCCCTCGACGGTGGCGAGAACGGGCAGCAGCGGCGGCACGTAGAAGAGCATCGGCAGGGTGCGGAATTCCGGATGCAACGGCAGGGCGATCCGCCACTCCTTGACGAAGCGGTAGACGGGAGAGCGCCGGGCCGCCGCCAGCGTCGCCTCGGGGATGCCGGCGGCGCGCGCCTCGGCGATCACCTGGGGATCGTTGGGGTCGAGGATCATCTCCCGCTGCGCCGCCACCAACTCGTGGTCGGCCATTTTCGCTGTCGCCTCGATGCGGTCGGCGTCGTAGAGGAGCACCCCCAGATAACGGATGCGGCCGACGCAGGAATGGAAGCAGGCCGGCGCTTCGCCGTTTTCCTGCCGGGGGAAGCAGAGCAGGCATTTTTCCGATTTGCCGCTGGACCAGGTGTAGTAGGTCTTCTTGTAGGGGCAACCGGAGACGCACATGCGCCAGCCGCGGCAGGCATCCTGGTTGATCAGGACGATGCCGTCTTCGCCGCGCTTATAGATCGCCCCCGACGGGCAGGCGGCGACGCAGCCGGCGTTCGCGCAGTGGTTGCAGATGCGCGGCAAATAGAAAAAGACCATGCGCTCGATGGCGAAGAGCTGCTGCCGCTCTTCCTCGGTAAGCTTTTTCATTGAAGGATCGTTGGCGGCGTAGATGCTGGAACCGCCGAGATCGTCGTCCCAGTTGGGGCCGGCCTTGATCTCCATCGGCTTGCCGCTGACCATCGAGATCGGCCGCGCCGTCGGCTGGTCCGCGCCCTGCGGGGCGTTGAACAGATCGCCGTAGGAGAAGGTAAAGGGCTCGTAGTAGTCGTCCATCGTCGGCAGGTGCGGGTTGTGGAAAATTTTTCCCAGCACCCCGGCGCGCCCGCCCACTTTCAGCTTCAGATCGTGACCGCTGACCTCCCATCCCCCTTTATGCTTCTCCTGGTCCTCCCACTGGGTCGGGTAGCCGGTGCCCGGTTTGGTCTCGACGTTGTTCCACCACATGTATTCGGTCCCGCGCCGATCGGTCCACAGGTTCTTGCAGGCGACGCTGCAGGTGTGGCAACCGATGCACTTGTCGAGGTGGAAGACCGAGGATATCTGCGCACGTATGTTCATGGATTTTCTCCTTTTTCGCCACTGTAGGAGCGCCCCTTGTGGGCGCCCTGGACAGGCGCATGGCCCGCCCCTACATTCGATCTCCGCCTGTTGCTCACCATTGCGGCTCTCCCGGCAGCTTGCGCACCAGAATGAAGGTGTCGCGGTTGGCGCCGGTGGGGCCCCAGTAGTTGAAGGCGTAGGTGAACTGCCCGTAGCCGCCGACCATCAGGTTCGGCTTGAGCCGGGTGCGGATGAGGCTGTTGTGGACGCCGGCCCGCTTGCCGCGCAGGGGGCTCTTGGGGACGATGGTGCGCTCGGGAGCGTGGTACTGAAAGGCCAGGCCGTCGGGGATGCGGGCGCTCACCGCCGCCCGGGTCACCACCACCCCGTGGTCATTGTACATCTCCACCCAGTCGTTATCGGCCAGGCCGATCTTCGCCGCGTCGCGCTCGCTGATCCACAGCGGATGACAGCCGCGGGAGAGGGTGAGCATGCGGTGGTTGTCGCCGTAGGTGGAGTGGATCCCCCACTTGCCGTGCGGGGTGAGGTAGTTCAGCCGCAGCGTCTCCCCTTCCGCCTTGCTCGCCACCAGATCCTGGAGAATGGCGGCCGCGGGCTTCGGTTTGTAGGTCGGCAGGTTCTCCCCGTAGGCGATGTAGCTCTGATGGTCGAGGTAGAAGTGCTGGCGGCCGGTGAGGGTGCGCCAGGGAACCAGACGCTCGACGTTTAGCGCGTAGGCCGTGTAGGCCCGCCCCCCGTTGGTGATTCCCGACCAGCAGGGGCTGGTCAGCAGCCGACGCGGCTGCCGGTCGAGATCGGCGAAGGTGGTGCGTACGCCGCGGTTCTGCTCGGCCAGGTCGGTGAGCTTGACGCCGGTCTTCTTCTCTTCGGCGGCGAAGGCGCGAAAGGCCGCCTCGCCGTTCGTCTCCGGCGCCAGGTGCAGGATGAGGTCGGCGGCCTGTTTCGCCTCCAGCAGCGAGGGATATTTCTGCCCGTTCCAATCCTGCACCGGCCCCTTGGCGCGCAGTTCGTCGTACATGTCCTCGATGGGCCAGGACAGACCGTGCGCGCCGATCCCCTTCTCCCGGGCGGCCGGACCAAAGGAGATAAAGCGGTTGTACAGATTGGCGTAATCGCGCTCGACGACGGTGAGGCCGGGCATCGTCTTGCCGGGGATCGCCTCGCACTCGCCCTTGCTCCAGTCGCGGATGTCCGGCTGCGCCATCTCCGCCGGGGTGTCGTGCTGCAGCGGCGTGGCCACCAGATCGCGCACCGGTTCGGGCAGATGCTTGCGCGCCAGTTCTTCGACCTTTTTCGCCAGGGCGGCGAAGATGTCCCAATCGCTCTTCGACTCCCAGCAGGGGGGGACCGCCGCCTGCAGCGGGTGGATGAAGGAGTGCATGTCGGTGCTGTTCAGGTCGTCCTTCTCGTACCAGGTGGCGGCCGGCAGGATGATGTCGGAATAGAGCGCCGAGGTGTCCATGCGGAAGTTCAGATCGACCACCAGGTCGAGCTTGCCTTCCGGCGCCTTCTCGTGCCAGACCGCTTCCTTGACCGATTCGCCGGCGGTCTCCGGCGCGATGACGCTGTGGTGGGTGCCGAGATAGTGCTTGAGGAAATACTCATGCCCCTTGGCGCTGGAGGACAGGGCGTTGCCGCGCCAGATGAACCACAGCCGCGGCCAGTTCTCCGGCGCGTCGGGGTCCTCGACGGCGAAGCGCATCTTCTTCTCTTTGAGCTGGCGCACCGTCCAGGCCGAGATCTCCTCCGGACTTTTCTGCCCGGCCTCTTCGGCCTGGCGCACCAGCTTCAGGGAACTGCGGTCGAACTGCGGATAGAAGGGCAGCCAACCGAGGCGCACCGCCCGCACCTGGTGATCCATGGTGTGGCCGGTGGTGACGGCGTTCTTCTCGGCGGCCGGATTGATCTTCTCCTCGTCGGCCGCCCGCTCGTAGCGCCACTGGTCGCTGTGCACGTAGTGGAAGCTGGGGGTGTTCTGGAAGCGCGGCGGGCGCGTCCAGTCGAGGGCGGCGGAGAGGGTGGCCCAGGGGGCGACGGGGGCGAGCTTTTCCTGGCCGACATAATGGTTGAGGCCGCCGCCGTTCTTGCCGACGCAGCCGCAGAGCATCAGGGCGACGATCCCCGCCCGGTAGGTCAGGTTGGCGTGGTACCAGTGGTTGACACCGGCGCCGATGATGATCGAGCACTTGCCGCCGGTCTTCTCGGCGGTGCCGGCCCACTCGCGGGCGAACTGGATGACGTTGGCGCGGTCGACACCGGTGAACTTCTCCTGCCAGGCCGGGGTGTAGGGGGCGTCGGCCGCATCGTAGCCGGCCGGGTAACCGCCGCCGAGCCCGCGCTCGACGCCGAACTGGGCCATGAGCAGATCGTAGACGGTGGTCACCTGGACGCTTCCCTGCGCCGTCTGCAGCCGGCGCACCGGCACGCCGCGGCGGGTCGCCGCCTCCACGCCGAAATCGGGAAAGGTCACCTCCGCCACCGCCTCGCGGCTTGCGAGAAAAGAGAGGCGCGGGGCGATTTCCGTCCCGTCGAGGCCGTCCTTCAGTTCCAGGTTCCAGTCCCCCTTCTTCTCCTGCCAGCGATAGCCCAGGCTCCCCCGGGGCATGCGCGGCGCATCGGCCGCCTCGTCCCAGACGAGGAACTTGAAGTCGCCGTTTTCTTCCGCCGCATAGCGCTCCTGGCTGGAGGCGCGCACCAGCCTGCCCGGCGTCAACGTGCCATCCTCCCCCTCTTCCAGGGCGATGAGGAAGGGACTGTCCGTATAGCGTTTGAGGTAGTCGAGAAAAGCCGGGGTCTGCTGCGCGTGATGGAATTCGCTGAGGATGACGTGGTTGACTGCCATCCAGAAGGCGCCGTCCTGACCGGCGTGAGCGGGGATCCAGGAATCGGCGTATTTCGAGGTCATCGAATAATCGGGGGAGAGGATCACCACCTTGCTGCCGTTATGGCGGGCCTGTGCCAGGTAGTGCACGTCCGGGGTGCGGGTCATGCTCAGGTTCGAGCCCATGACGGCGATGAATTTGCTGTTGTACCAGTCGGCGCTCTCGGCGACGTCCGTCTGCTCCCCCCAGACCTCCGGAGAGGCGTTGGGCAGGTCGCAGTACCAGTCGTAGAAGGAGAGATTGACCCCGCCGAGCAGTTGGACGAAGCGGGAGCCGGCGGCGAAGGAGAGCATCGACATGGCGGGAATCGGCGAAAAGCCGATCACCCGGTCGGGGCCGTGCTTGAGAATCGTATGGATGGTGGAGGCGGCGACCATCTCGGCGACCTCCTCCCAGTCGATGCGGCGAAAGCCCCCCTTCCCCCGCGCCTGCTGGTAGCTGCGGCGCTTTTGCGCATCATCGACGATGCTCGCCCAGGCGGCCACCGGATCGTCGTGCTCGGCGCGGGCCTGCCGCCACAGATCGAGGAGCACCCCGCGCATGTACGGAAATTTCACCCGCAGCGGGCTGTAGAGATACCAGGAAAAGGAGATGCCGCGCTGGCACCCCCGCGGCTCGTAGGGGGGAATCCCCGCCTCCAGCGCCGGGTAATCGGTGGCCTGCAACTCCCAGGCAACCAGTCCGTCTTTGACCGCGACGTTCCATGAGCAGCCGCCGGTGCAGTTGACCCCGTGCGTGCTGCGCACTACCTTGTCATGCTGATGGCGGTTGCGGTAGAACTCCTCCCAGCCGCGTCCTTGCGGGTCGACGATATCCTTGATCCAGCTCATCGCATTTCACCTTTCCGTGGTTTGCCGAACATTTCCACCAGCGGGCGGCGCACGCCCTGCAAACGCCCGGCGCCGAAGACATACATCACCCCAAGAAGAGCCAGGGTGGCCCCGCCCCCCTGCAGGGCGAAGCGTCCGGTCACTTTGGGCGGTGTTTGCCCCTCGGCGCTGGCGAGAAACGCGGTGACATCCTGCCGCTCTTGTACCGTCAAGGGGCGCTCGGCGTAGATCGGCTCCATGCTCGGGAAGGGAAGTTCCTCCAGGATCATGGCGACCCCTTCCTCCCCGTAGTTCTCCCACATGGCAGTCAGGTCGGGGCCATAGCTCGCCCCGGCCGCCAGCCCCAGCCCGGCGCCGGAGATGCCGTGACAGGCCAGGCAGGGCGCGCCGCCTTTCTCAAAAGACGCCGTCCCCACGTACAGGGCTTCGCCCCGCATCGGGTCGCCGGCAACTGTTTCCGGTTGCTGGGCTTCCGCCTTTCCCGCGAAAGAGACAAGCATCAGAGCCATTCCCGTCAGCAACATTCTTTTTCGCCATTTTCCGATTTGCATATTCGCCTCCCGCTCTTCCGGATCCAAGAATTTGCATACATAGGCCTCTTTGTCCTGATTTATAGAACATTTTTTTGAAACCAGTTTTGATCCAAGTCAAAAATAAGAAAAATTAAAATACAATAAATATTTTATATAAGAAAAAACAGCACGTTTCTTCTCTTCGGCACAGAGAATAGTTGTTTTAAAATTGATTACCAAATAGGTTCTATTTGCCCACCTCGGCAATTGTCCCGTCGTGCGGCACCCGGTCCAGGCGGAGGCGCGCCGGCCGGACCGGTGGAACATGCATGACCCGACGATTTGACATCGGGCCGGATGAAGATAATCTTTCATCGAAAAATCAGGGGGTTTTCTAATAAACAACCATCCACAAGAACCCTCTGATCCACCCCAAAGAGGAGAGCGACGAATGAAAAAGATGACAACTCTGGCGGCCGCGGCGGTCGCCGGCAGCCTCTTTCTGGCCGGCGGCGCCGTGGCGGAAATGGGCAGTGGCGGGCAGAAGGATGTGCAGCAGAAAAGCGGGCAGAGCGGACAGTTCGGCCAGCAAGCGGAGCAAGGGCAGCAGTCCTATGGCCAGCAACCGTCCGCAACCATGGGGCAACAGCAGGCGGACCAAGGCCAGCAGCAGGCACAGCAGCTCTCGCAATCGGAAGTAAAGCAAATCCAGCAGCGCCTCCAGGCTTCCGGTCATGATCCGGGGCCGATCGACGGCATCTGGGGGCCCAAAACCTCCCAGGCGTTACAGCAATTCCAGCAAAGCTGGGGGCTGGCCGCCACCGGTCAACCGACCGACCAGAGCCTGCAGGTGCTCGGGGTGCAGCCGGGCCAGCAGGGGCAGGAATTCATCGGCGTATCGCCGACCTTCGAGGAAGATCAGCGGCAACAGCAACAGCAGCAACAACAGCAGCAGGATCTTCAACGCGAACAGGATCGGCTGCAGCAAGACCGGCAGTTGGACCAGGATCGCCCAGACCGCAGCCAGCCCGACACCCAGTTGCGGTAGCCGAACGTTGCTATAACAGCGGAAACGAAAAATGCCGGGCTCCCGCGCAAGGAGTCCGGCATTTTTACATCCGACGCTGTTTTCCGGTCGGCTCAGCGCACCTCAAAAGAGGTGATCCGGGTATCGCTGGTCCCGGGGCCGCTTACGGTCGTGGTCACCTGATAAGCGCCCCTTGCCGCATCCTCCGGGAGAAACAGCGGCAAAGTGGCGTCATAGGTGCCGGCGTCATGGATTACCGTCGCCTGCGGACTGCCAACGAGTTTTCCCTCGTGCCGGATCTCAAAGGATTCGGTGATCTCCACCCGGCCGGCCGGATCCGGCGACAGAACCGCATAAGTGCTCTGCAACTCGACCTTGTCTCCGGGGTTTACGACCTTGGGTTCGACATCCGTATCCTCGATGCGCACCCGCGTCCCTTCCGTCGGCTGATACTCGTACTTCCGGGCGGTTTCTTGGCCGCCCTCTTCCTTGTCGACAACGAAGTGGCCGACGGCGCCGCCAATCAGCGCGCCGGCCAAGCCGCCAATCAACGCCCCCTGCACATCGTCGCCGAGCACGGCGCCGGCCACCGCCCCGGTCGCCGCGCCGATGCCGGCGCCCTTGGCCGCCCCCTGGTGTTCTTCCGAAACTCCCGGAACGTTGGCGCAGCCGGCCAGCGTCAGGAGAAAAAAGAGTGTCGTCGCTAGGGCTATTCGTTTGTTCATACGGCACCTCCGCATGGAAAGTTCTGCCGGACCGCCCGGCGTGGGATTTGCCATCACTTTACGGCCCGATAGCCGGTTGTCAAATCGGCGCAGACGGGCAACCATCGAATGATCCAGCGGAATCGCCGCAACTCTTCCTGCGTTGACCCCGTGGCCGCGATCGCTTAAGTTAATCGCTGGAGATATCTGTCGATGAAAAACCTTGCGGCCGTGACGATCGGTTCCGGAATCCGCCGCCCCCACCCTTCAGCCAAGAGACAACCAAAATGTCCTTTTTTTCCGGACTGTTGATAGGCGCGGGCTGGCTCTGCATCGGGCTGGCCATCGCCGGCATTTTTCTGCCGCTGCTGCCGACCGTGCCCCTGCTGCTGCTGGCGACGGCCTGCTTTGCACGCAGTTCGCCGCGCTGGCATGCCTGGCTTCTCGACCACCCCCGTCTCGGGCCCCTGGTGGCCGACTATCTCGAAGGCAACGGCATTCCGCTGCGGGCCAAGATCATGGCGATCACCCTGCTCTGGCTGTCGATTTCGCTTTCTCTTTACCTCGCCGTCCCGCCGAATTGGGTTCGCTTGGTCCTTCTGAGCGTTGCCGCCGGCGTCACCCTGTATCTGCTGCGATTGCCGAACCGCCCGAAGGGACGATGATGGGACCGTTTGCCCGCTAATCGATCCAGCCCCTCAGTTCACCACAGCAACCACCAGCGCCGCCACCGCCAGCAACAAGGTGAGCGCACCGAGAGCGGCCGTCAGCTGCACGGCGCGACGCAGGGCCAACAGTGGGGGCGGCGACGATTCGCGCCACTATGGCCAGCCCGAGGCGGCTGCCCCGGGTTTTCGTCGTCATGTACGGGCTGCCGCCTCCCCTTCTTCCGATTCCCGTTGGTCGCCTTGACAACCCTCTATCCTGGGATAGGTTTGCCTTAGCGCGCGCATAACGCAACCTAGCATTTAATAAAAGGAATTCCTTTTCCGAGGAGGGATCCGTCGCATGGCCGAAGAACATCCGGGGATCAGGAGCACCGCCAGCATTGCCGGCCACCCCATCCACCCAATGGGCATTCCCTTTCCCATCACCTTTCTTTGCGTTCTGCCGTTCGCCGACGCCGCCTACGGTTTTACCGGCGACGTCTTCTGGGCGCGGGTCTCCTGGTGGCTGGCCGGTCTCGGCTTTATCACCGCCGCGATCGCCGCCATGGTCGGATTGGTCGATTTCACCACCATCCGCCGGGTGCGCGAGCACGTCGCCGGCTGGATTCACGCCAGCAGCAACGCCCTCGCCCTGTTTTTCGCTTTCTGGAACATTTTTCTGCGCTGGGAGCGGCCGTCGGAAGCGGTCTTCCCCTGGGGAATTCTGCTCTCGGTGCTGGTCGCCGTTCTGGTCGCCGTCGCCGGCTGGTACGGCGGGGAGTTGGCGTACCGGCACAAGATCGGGGTGACGGGGCATTGAGGATGCGAAATTTCACGCCTTTGCGACGATGAGCGAATCCACCAAAGGAGGACCATCGATGAACGTCAGCGACTATATCGTGCAGCGGCTTTACGACTGGGGCATCCGGCAGATTTACGGCTATCCGGGAGACGGCATCAACGGCCTGATGGGGGCGATGAACCGCTACGGCGACAAGGTGCGCTTCATCCAGACCCGGCACGAGGAGTTGGCCGCGTTCATGGCCTGCGCCCACGCCAAGTGGACCGGCGAGGTGGCGGTATGCATGGCGACGAGCGGGCCGGGCGCGATCCATTTGCTTAACGGCCTGTACGATGCGAAGAAGGATCACCAGCCGGTGGTCGCCATCGTCGGCCAGCAGAAAAACATGTCCATCGGCGCCGATTTTCAGCAGGAGATCGACCTGATCTCCCTGTTCAAGGATGTGGCCGGTCCGTTCGTGCACATGACCTCGCACCCGGCGCAGGCGCGCACCCATGTCGATCAGGCGATCCGCATCGCCAAGGCGGAGCGGGCGGTGACCTGCATCATCGTCCCCGTCGACACCCAGGAAATGGACGCGGTCAAATCGGCCCCGCGCCAGCATGGCTGCAATTACAGCGGCATCGGCTACACCGAGCCGCGCACCATCCCGACGGAGGAGGATCTACAGCGCGCCGCCAACATCCTCAACAGCGGCAAAAAGGTGGCGATGCTGGTCGGCGCCGGCTGCCTGCACGCCACCGACGAGGTGATGGAGGTCGCCGACATCCTCGGCGCCGGGGTGGCCAAGGCCCTGCTCGGCAAAGCGGTCATCGCCGACGACCTGCCGTATTGCACCGGCGCCATCGGCCTGCTCGGCACCAAGCCGAGCTACGACCTGATGATGGACTGCGACACCCTGCTCATGGTCGGCAGCAGCTTCCCCTATTCCGAATTCCTCCCCCCCGAGGGGAAGGCGCGCGGGGTGCAGATCGATATCAAACCACGCACGCTCAGCCTGCGCTACCCGATGGAGGTTCCCCTGCACGGCGACAGCAAGCTCACCTTGCAGGCCCTCAAGCCGTTGCTCAAGCGCAAGGCGGACCGCTCCTGGCGCGACACCGTCGAAAGAGGGGTCGCCCGCTGGTGGCAGGTGATGGACGCCCGGGCGCACAACGCCGCCAAACCGATCAATCCCCAGTATCTGTTCTGGGAGCTGTCCAAGCGTTTGCCGGATAACGTCATCCTCTCCTCCGATTCCGGTTCGGCGGCCAACTGGTACGCCCGCGACCTCAAGGTGCGCCCCGGCATGATGGCCTCCCTCTCCGGCGGCCTGGCCACCATGTGCCCGGGGGTGCCGTACGCCGTCGCCGCCAAATTCGCCTATCCCGACCGCCCGGCCATCGCCCTGGTCGGCGACGGGGCGATGCAGATGCTGGGGAACAACTGTCTGATTACCGCCGCCCATCACTGGCGCGAATGGGCCGATCCGCGACTGATCGTCTGCGTTCTCAACAACCAGGACCTCAACCAGGTCACCTGGGAGCAGCGCATGCTCGCCGGCGAGCCGAAGTTCGAGGCGTCGCAAGTGGTGCCCGAATTCTCCTACGCCCGCTACGCCGATCTGCTCGGACTGCGAGGGGTGGCGGTGAACGAACCGAATCAAATCGTCTCGGCGTGGGAGGAGGCGTTGTCCGCCGACCGGCCGACGGTCATCGACGCCCGCACCGACCCGGACGTGGCGCCGCTGCCGCCGCACATCTCCTTCGACCAGGCGAAGGCGTATCTGTCTTCCATCGCCAAGGGAGACCCGGACGCCTACGGCCACGTCAAGCAATCGATGAAGGACATGATCGAAGCGTTTTTACCGCACCCGACGAGGTAGAAGGGGCGTGCCGTAAGGCGGAGCGCCCCGGTTCCGGCTACCGCAGTCCTTCGAAAAAGAACGGAAACGGCCGCCCAAGACAATGCCAAGCGCAGCGAAAGGCCCTCTTTTTGCCTACTTTTTCTGGGCCATCAGAAAGTAGGGCGGGGTGCGGGGCGCAGCGCCCGCGGTTCAGCCGGGTGCAGGGGCGCAGCCCCGCGGTCTTTTCTCCGAAGGAACCAGCACCGCCACCGTGCGAAGAAAAGGCAGCTTTCCGGGTGGAGTGAACATAGCGAACGGACAATGAAATTGGGATTTCAACCCTTAACCAGAAAGGAGATCGTCATGCTGAATCGGATGAACAAAATAATAAGCCCAAGCCTGAAAACAAAAGCAAAAATAAAAAGCCCCAAAGCCAAAACCTGGTGGAAATGGAACAAGGCGAAAAGAAAAGCCAAGAAGAACTGGACCCAGTTTCGGGTACGGCGGAAAATCGAAAACACCCCGTGGATGGGTGTTGGCGGCGGCATTCTCGCCGGAATGGCCGGGCTGTGGGCCTTCTTCGCCCTGAAGAAGCAGATAGGCGGCGGGCAGGCGGAAAAATACGCGCAGAGCGGTCAGGCGCCAAGCCGTTCGCATATCCAGATGTCGTCCCATCCGGCCGCCCAGTCGCGCTTTCTGCCGCTGAAGAAAGCCTTCGGCGGCTGACGCCCCTCTGCCCCCTCCTGAGCCAACGATCGGGAGGGGGTTTTAAGGCATTTGGCCGCCGCTCTGCGAAGCGGGTGCGGTTTCCTGCCTTTGTTCGTGTTCGTGCCCCGCTGAACGCGGCAGTCGGGCCGTCATCGCCTGGTACTCTTCCGCTGTAATATCGGGAAGCTGGCGAATGAAGGCGACCATCATCCAGATGTCCTCATCCGGATGGGTCAGACCGAAAGCCGGCATGCCGGACATCCGGATCCCGTTCTTGACGATCCAGAAGAGTTCCCCGGGCGTCCATTGGGGCGCCACCTCGCTCAGCTCAGGTGGTTCGGGAACGATCCCCTGACCGATGGCCGAGGGCTTGACGCCGGGGGCGCCGTGACAAAGAACGCACATTTCGTCGAAGTGCCGCATGGCCTGCCGCCGTTCGAAGCGCTCCAGGTTCGGCGCCTCGATGCCGGCCGCATGACTGCGCACCGAATTTTCCATGGTGGTCGCCAGCACCCAGCGAACAAAATCGTAATGCCCGGCGCTGGCGGCGATGTTGTACGTTCCCGAATAAATGAAGATCAGCCCGGCGGCAATCACAATGATGATGAGAATTTCCAGAGCGATCAGAACGCGTTTCATTTTCTCCCCCTGTTCATTTCAAGTCGGCGGAATCAATCCGCCGGAAAGGCAATGGTGGTGATCAGGGCGTTTTCCGCCTGCCGGGAGTCGAGGCGGCTGTGCTGGACGACGATGGGCAGATCCGACTGGATGACCGAGGCGTAATCGGTCCCCCGGGGAATCGGCTCCGGGTCCTCCAACTGGTTGAACCGCTGGTGCAGCGTCCGCCGCGCCGGAACCACCAATCGGTACGGCCCGACCGGATCGCGGTCCTGGAAGTAGATGGTGATCGTGACGTGCGCGGGGGCGTTGTTGGTGTTGAGGATGCAAGCGGTTTCGTGGCTGGTCATCTGCGGGTCGGGACCGTGGCTTGATTTGGGGATGTAGCCTTCGGCAATTACCCAACGGTGTCGACCGATTGGATTGCGGGTCATGGGTAGCTCCTTTTTTATTTGGGTATTTGGAA
>JBAYQP010000042.1:0-23465 GCA_041677125.1 Desulfuromonadales bacterium
GATGGCGCTTGCTCCTGCGATGGCGCTTGCTCCTGCGATGGCGCTTGCTCCTGCGATGGCGCTTGCTCCTGCGGCAGCGCTTGTTCCCGTGGCGGCGATTTTTCCTCGTCGGCTGCTTCTTCCGGCGGCTGCGGCGGCGGTTCGGTTTGTCGCTCAGGGATCGGCCGGGCTTGCGTGGCTTCGCTGGTTTCGGTGACGACCTGACGCTCCTCGCAATCGGCGGGCAGACTGTCGGGATCGTTGGTCAGATAAAGAACCCCCTTGCCGTCCCGGCACTGGTAAATAGCGGCCGAGGCGGATACTGGAAGCAGGAGCAGGGTTGCCAGCAAAGCAGTCCGAATCATCGCTTCGGTTTTCGGTTAAGGGAGAAAGTGACCTCGGAACAATAGCAGGGGGGCGGGAAAGTGCAACAATCGCAGCGGATGCCCGGTCTATGGTTTGGTCTCGCGCAGCAGGCGAAAAATCTCCCGAGCGGCGCGCCGGTCGTTGTATGCGTGTACGGCGCCGGCCAGACGGGTGAGACGGTCCGCATCGATCTTCGGCAGCGCCGTTCGGATCTCGGCGAGGGCGGCGGAAAATTCCGCCGGATGGCAGAGGCGATCGCGCCAGGCCTCCAGTCGATGAAAATGTTGGCGTTCCTCCCATGCCCGTCGGTCCTGGCCGGCCAGAAATTCCACCAACGGGGAGAGATCTTCCTCTTCGCGCAGCACGGCCGCCAGATGGCGGATCTGCCGATCGCGCGCCGAATGTCCTTTGGTGGCGCGGGCGAGTTGCAGCTTGGCGTGTATTTCCGGCGTCAGCGGCAGCTTTTTGCCCGTTGCCTCCGGCAAATCCACCAACTTGCGGGCCAGTTCCTCGACGGCCTGCGCCTCTCTTTTGCGCGCCGTGCGACTCGGCTTGACTTCCCATCCCTCAGTCATCAAAATTCCTTCCCGCTGTCGAGCAGCATGGTCACTGGCCCCTGGTTGATCGATCGAATCTCCATGTTGGCCTGAAAAACGCCGGTCGCCACCGTCAGTCCCGCCTCCTGCAGATAACGCACGTAAAGTTCATAAAGGCGCTTCGCTTCAGCCGGCGAGGCGGCATGGCTGAAGCCGGGGCGCCGGCCCTGCCGGCAGTCGGCAAGGAGGGTGAACTGGGACACCACCAGAACGGCCCCGCCGCTGTCGGCGACGGAAAGATTCATCTTGCCGGCGGCGTCCTCGAAAATGCGCAGATGGCCGGTTTTTTCCGCCAGATAGGCGGCATCCTTCTCGCTGTCGCCGGCGGCAACGCCGAGCAGGACGAAAATTCCGGCGCCGATTTCCCCGACAACCCGCCCATCGACCTTGACGCTGGCCGCCGAAACCCGTTGCAGCACCGCCCGCATCTTACCCCGCCGCCAACTGGCGCAGCGTGGCAAGATTCATCCGATCCCAGGTCGTATCGTCCCCTTTGGGCGTCTCCAGGATTTTCGGCACGGCGCGGAAGCGTTCGTCGCGCATCAGGGCGCGAAACCCGGCGTGACCGATGGCCCCCCGGCCGATATGTTCATGACGATCGACCCGGGAGCCCAGGCCCTTTTTCGCATCGTTGAGGTGAAAGGCCGAAAGGAGAGGGATGCCGATCCGCCGGTCGAATTCGTCCATTACCGCCGCATATCCTTCGGCGGTGCTCAGGTCGTAGCCGGCGGCCAGGGCATGGCAGGTGTCGAAGCAGACGCCGAAATGTCCGCCGGGAACCTGCTCCATGATTTGCGCCAGGTGTTCGAAGCGGCCGCCGAGATAGGAGCCCTGGCCGGCGGTGTTTTCCAGCAGCACGGTGACGCCGGCCGGTCCCTCGTCGAACAGGCGGCGAAAAGCGGCGGCGATTCGCGCCAGACCGACGCTCTCGCCGGTCCCCAGGTGGGCCCCCGGATGCATGACCAGATAAGGAATGCCGAGGGCGGCGCAGCGGTGCATCTCGTCGGCGAAGGCGGCGATGGATTTTCGCCACACGTCCTCGTCCGGCGCCGCCAGATTGATCAGGTAACTGTCGTGGGCGATGACCGGCCCGATCGGACTCGACTTCCAGGCCAGGCGAAAAGCGCCCACTTCCTCCTCGGCGAGGGGTTTCCCCTGCCAGCGATTGGCGTTTTTGGTGAAAACCTGCATGGCGGCGCAGCCGAGCTCCTCGCCGCGGCGAAAGGCCAGGGGCAGGCCGCCGGCGATGGACATATGGGCGCCGATAAGGAGCGCGGGCGGTTCGATAGTCATCTTTTATCCTTCACCGGAGGGCTAAGACAGCCAGAAAGCAAGCGCCTGCGGCAAGGCGCACAGGGAGGGGATGCCGACATCGACAAAGGATTCCGTCCGGCCGTCGCCGACCAGAACCGTCCCCATGCCGAGTTCCTTGGCGGTCCGCAGGTTGGCGGCCGAATCCTCCACCATGATGCATTGCTCCGCCGGCAGGCCGAGGCGCTCCAGCACCCTGTGGTAGGGATCGGGAAAAGGCTTGGGCAGGTAGGCGGCGACGCGAATATCGAAAATTTCCTCGAAAAGATCGTGCAGGCCAAGGACGCCGAGCACCCGATCGGCGTGGCCCCGCGAGCCGTTGGTGAACACCGCCCGGCGCAGGGGCAGGCCGGCGATCATCTGTCGCAGGGCGTCGTCGAGTTGCAGGCGACCGGCGACATCGACATCGTGCACGTACTCCAGGTAATCCTCTGGGTCTACGGCCCAGTGCCGGATCAGTCCGCCCAGGGTCACGCCGTAATCGGCCCAGTACCGGCGGCGCAGGCTGTCCACCTCGCCGGCGGGGATTCCCACCACATCGCACATGTAGGCGTTGATGCGCTTGTCGATCAGGGAAAACAGCTCCCGTTCCGGCGGATAGAGGGTGTTGTCGAGGTCGAAAAGAATTGCCTGCATGCTTATATTATCCGTGTGCCATGAACGTAAAGGGGACGACTCAATGCGGATCGTACTCCCCGGCGAAAACCTGCACCGCCGGACCGGTCATGAAGACGTGCCCGTCGGCGGCCCATTCCATTTCGAGGTCGCCGCCCCGCAAATGATTCAGGATGGAGCGGCCGGTGCGGCCGTTGAGAACGCCGGCGACGGTGACCGCCGCGGCGCCGGTGCCGCAGGCCAGCGTCTCCCCGGCGCCCCTTTCCCAGGTGCGCTGACGCACTTCGCCGGGGGAGACCACCTCGACGAATTCGACGTTGGTGCGGTTGGGGAAAAGGGGGTGGTTCTCGATCGGTGGTCCGTATTTCTCCACCGGAAACTCATCGACCTGATCGACGAAAATGACGCAATGCGGATTGCCCATGGAAATGCAGGTCAGATGGAAGGTGCGATCGAGAACCGTCACCTCCAGGGCGACCGCCTGCTCGTCGGGCGGACCGGTCAGCGGGATTTCCCCCCGGGTCAATCGCGGCTTGCCCATATTCACCCGCACCTTCTCCACCCGGCCGCGGGTATCGACGCGCAATTGCAGGGGCAGCACGCCGGCGGCGGTTTCCACCGCGATCTCACGGCCGTTGACCAGTCCGTGCTCGAAGGCGTATTTGGCGACGCAGCGCACCCCGTTGCCGCACATTTCGGCTTCGCTGCCGTCGGCGTTGAACATCCGCATGCGCACATCCGCCACCCGGGAGGGGAGGATAAGAATAAGGCCATCGGAACCGATGCCGAAATGGCGATCGCTTACCTCCCGCGCCAGAGCAGCGGGATCCTCCACCGGCTGTGAAAAGCCGTCGATATAGACGTAATCGTTGCCGGCGCCATGCATTTTAACGAATTTCATCGGCATCCTTTTTCGCGCGGGTGATCGTCGAGTATAGTCGATACCCGCCCCCCCTCACAAGTGGCGGTTGACCCCCGAGGGGCGTTTGCGTATTCTGATGAGCCATGGAACGTAGTTGTGGACGTCGAAGCAGCAAGAGCGCTTGCGGCAACGCAGCAGTTGGGGCGTTTTCGCGACGCCAAGAAAGGAGAATCGCCCGGATGGCATTCAATCTGAAAACCAGAATTTGGCAAAACGGCGCCCTCGATTGGTGGGGGATGCTGGAAAATGAGGAGGAGGATGTCTTCCTCGGCCGGCGGGAATTTCCCAACCCCCCCGAGGAGGGGGATGAATGGACTGTGAAAGCCACTGGCGAGAAATTCAAGATCGCCGATGGCGAGGTGCGGCGCAATGGCCGCGACGACACGCCGAAGGAGCCTTGGGAGGACTGGTGATGTCCCTGGAAGTGGTGCAGATTCCAGCCGGCGAAATGAACAATTTCTCCTACCTGATTTTCTGCCCGGCCACCCGTCGCGGCCTCGGCGTCGATCCGTCCCTGGCGCCCGAGCGCCTGCTGGCCGCAGTTCGCGAGCGCCAGGTCACCCTGGAGGTGTTGGTCAACACCCATGGGCATCGCGACCACACCAGCGGCAATGCGGCAATCCTGGAAACGACCGGCGCCCGTCTGGCCGGCCACCCGGCCGATCTGCCCGATGCCGATCTGCCGTTGCGCGACGGCAGCGTGCTGACCGTCGGCGCGGGCGAGGTGCGGATTCTCCACACACCGGGGCATACCCCCGGTTCCATCACCCTGCACACTGCCGAGGCGCTGATCACCGGCGATACCCTCTTTGTCACTTTCGTCGGCCGCGCCGATCTGCCCGGCAGCGATCCGGAAGCCCTCTATCACAGCCTGCGGCGGCTGGCCGAATTCCCGCCGCAGACCCGCGTCTATCCCGGACACGACTACGGTCCGCAACCGGTTTCGACCATCGCTTTTGAGCGCGAGCACAATCCCTACCTGCGCTGTTCCGATCTGGAAAGTTTTCTGCGTCTGCGCCTCGGCTAGTGGTTGGCTCCGGAAAATTCTTCCCCCTTTTCTTCCAGCGCCATCGCTTCGCAACAGACCACCCGGGTGCCGGCGAGGCGATCATTCCAGCCGCGCCGATCTCGATCCAGGGGAACGAGCAAAAATCCGGTTCCGGCCGGCAGCAAAGAGAGCAGGCCGCCGGTGCTGCGTAAAAAAGCCTGGGAAAACCGCAGGGGTTCTTCCGCGGTTCCGGTGACCCGGAGGCGAAAGAGCATTTTGCCCACGGTCTGTCCGACGAGAAAATGAAAGAGGGTGAAATAGCCGAAGCTGAGACAGAAGAAAACGAGAAAATAGGGAATCGCCAGGTCGAGCAGCGATTGCGCCAGCGGTCGCCCACCGCCCAGGGCGAATTCGCCGGCGCCGATGAAAAGAAGGAAAAGAGCTCCGAGTAAACCCGTGTCGGTCAGGGCTGCGGCGAAGCGTTTGCGCAAAGGCGCCGCCGGCGCGGCCTCGGCAATGGTTTCATGCGCGTCGGCTGCATCCTGATCCCCGGGGGCGAATAACCGCTCGGCCGGAAACTCGAATTCTCCGGTCAAGCCGGGAATGTAGCTTCCCCCGCCGCGCCCAAGGGATGTCGGTCCCAGAGAAAATGCGCCGCTCGGGGCAATCCGGTCGAAATCGTCCAGATCGAAGCTTAGGTCGCCGGCGGAACCGGCCGCTTCTTTGCCGGCGGAAGCGAATGGCGGCGATGGGGAATCGGCTGCGGACGGCGGTACAAACGGCGGTGCGGTGGCGTCCACATCGCCCGGCCACTGCAGCGTTGTCGACGACTCCCTCGCCGCCACCTGTTCCGTCGCTTCTTCCGTGATGGGGCGAAACAAATCAGTATCGGTTGGCGCCGAGGCAGAGTTCTCCTGCTCTTTCTGCGGCTGGGCCGGAAATTTCTCCCCGGCAAGGCTGCGGATATTGCCGAGCAGATCCTCCAGGGACAGTTCGGCCGTATCCTTTTCGGCCGCTGGAGACGTTCCGGACGCGGGCGCAGTGGCGATCTCGGGGATTGGACTCGACGGTGGATCGGGAAGGCAGGCGGGTGACCGGGCAACGGACGGCGGGTGCTGCTGCGGCATCGCTGCCGCCGATGCGGTTTCGACCGACTGTTGAGACGGTAAAAAGCTGCGCAGGCTGAAACGTGCCTGGTTCTCCGTCAGGTCCCCGTTGCACTTTTTGCACGTTTTCAGGTGGTCGAAGCTGTTAAATCCGCACTTCGGACATTTCATGGCAGCTCCCGCGCCGGTGGGAGATCCAGGTTGCCGTAGAGAAACTGCAGGATGCTGTTCACCGCAAAACCCGCGGTTTCGCTGCGCAGGATGCGCGGGCCGAAATGCACCGGCAGAAAACCGGCGGCCTGGACTGCGGCCGCTTCGTCCGCCGAGAACCCTCCTTCCGGACCGATCAGCACGGCGGCGTCCACGGGTCGGGCGCGGGGCAGAATAGCCGTCAGCGGGCGACTTTCTTCTTCCCAGAAAAAAAGCCGCAACTCTTGCCGGCAAGCGCTCAGAGCGGTGGCCAGCGGTTGCGGCGGCGCCAAATGGGGGAGGACGGGGCGGCGGCACTGCCGGGCCGCTTCGCGGACGATGCGCTGCCAACGTTGCTGGCGCGTCGTCTCCCGTTCGCCGGTCAGGGCCGGAATGCTGCGTTCGGTGGCGACCGGGACAAAAGCGGCAATTCCCAGCTCGGTCCCTTTTTGCAGCACCAGGTCCATTTTGTCCCCCTTCGGCAGGGACTGCAGGAGAGTCACCGGGAATGCGGTTTCCTCCTCGCGCCAGCGTTGCAGCAGTCGAGCGGTTCCGCTGCGCCGGTCCAGATGCTCGACGCGGCAGCGGCCAATCGTTCCCGTGCCGTCGAGCAGCAGAATCTCCTCTCCCGCCGGCCGCCGCAGGACGGTGCCGAGGTGATGGCGAATGTCCTCCGGCAGGGGGAATTCCTCTGCGGCTAGAACCTCCGTCGGGACGAAGAAGCGCAGCATCAGATTTTACGGTAGTGCAGGCAGGACCAGTCGTCCTGTCGGCTGATTATCGGTCCACGCAGGGGGAGGGAAGCAAAGCCGGCCGCGACCAGGTCCTCTTTCTCGCGCAGAATGCCGGAGAGCACGAGGTGGCCGCCGGCGGCCACCCTGCGGGTCAACTCGTCGGCCAGGCGGACATTTTCCTCGGCCAGGATGTTGGCGAGGACCACCTGGAAGTCCCCCTCCAGTTGCGCCAGGGGCTTATCGGTAATCTCGACCCGTTGTGCAACCCCGTTGAGAAGGACATTCTCCCGCGCGGTCTGGCAGGCTTCCGGATCGATATCGCAGGCGAGAACCCGTTGTGCGCCAAGGGCGGCGGCGGCAATCGCCAGTATCCCCGAACCGGTGCCGACATCGAGGACCCTGTGGGGTGGGTCGGAGCCGGCGAACAGCTCGGCCAGCGTCTCCAGACAAAGACGGGTGGTGCCGTGGGCGCCGGTGCCGAAGGCCATCCCCGGATCGAGATTGACCACCGCGTCGTCGTCGGCCGGAACGTATTCTTCCCAGGTCGGCTTGACGATCAGGCGGCCAATGCGCATGACCCCGAAATGTTGTTTCCAGCCCTCGGCCCAGTCCTCGTTGCGCACCGGTAAAAAGGCCGGCGGTTCGGAGGAGAGGCCGGGAATGCAGGGCGCCAGCCGGCTCAGCAGTTCGCTCAGCAGTTGCCGCAGTTCGCCGGTGTCGCCATCGGGGAAGAAAACCCGCAGAGTCAGGGGGCCTGCGGGCATTTCGGTGGGATCGGGAGGAACAAAGGTGTCGAGCTGTCGCTCTTCGACAATGACGCCGCTGCAGCCGATGGCCGTCAGCTCTTGGCAGAGCAGGTCGACACCGGCGGCAGGGACCTGAATATGGAGTTCGAGCCAGTCCTGTTGCATGCCGCCTTCTTTAGCAGAGAATCGGGAGGGATTGCAATAAAAACCTTGACAGTGCGCGGTGAATCAAGTTTAATCTCACGTTTTAATGAAGACCGTCCCGTGAGAAGGAACCTTTAAATGCCAGAATTCAATTATTTAAGGGTTTGCATCAGGAATGATTAAGAATTGTGTTGCGCATTAAAACAAACCTGCTACAATCCTATCGAATTTCTCATTAGGGAACGTATGGCCGTTCAACAGCAGGTTTTTCTTCTCTCCGACGCCACCGGAGAAACGGTGGAAAAGATCGTCATGGCCGCTTTGACCCAATTTCGGGAAGAAAGCGTGCGGCTGAAGCGAATCGGTAATGTGCGCACCAAAAATCAGGTCTACGAAGCGCTCGATGAGGCGCTTCCGCTTCAGGCTCTGGTCGTTTATACCATAGTCAACCGCGAACTGGCGCAACTGGTTCACGATGAGTGCGACTCCCTCGGGTTGCTCAGCATTGACTTGATTACACCGTTGCTGATGCGGTTTTCCGAACACTTCGGCCATTCTCCGGGACAGACTCCGGGGCTGTTGCACGAAGTGGACGAAAAATACTTTCGCCGTATCGATGCGGTGGAATTTACCGTCAAGCACGACGACGGACAGGAAACGCGGCATTTGCACAAGGCCGACATCGTGTTGGTGGGCGTTTCGCGCACCAGCAAGACGCCGCTGTCGATCTACCTGGCGCATCGCGGTTGGAAGGTGGCGAACATACCGTTGGTGCAGGGGATTGCGCCGCCGGCCGAACTTTTCCAGGTCGATGCGAGCCGGGTGGCGGCACTGGTCATCGATCCCCAGCGGCTGATGGAAATCCGGGCGTCCCGCCTGCGCAATCTTGGCCAGGACCCGCGCACCGCGTATGTCGATTATGAACAGATTGAGGATGAGCTGCGCTACGCTAAGAGCCTTTACCGCCGCCAATCATGGGTGGTGATCGATGTTACCGGCAAGGCGGTGGAGGAAACCGCCAACGAGGTTCTCGTTAAGCTCAAGCTCAAATAAACCGAATTTTTTACTTAAAATCCAGATTCCTGAAAAGAAAGGGGAAATCGCATGAGCACTCGCATATTGGTCGTTGAGGATGAGAAGAAGGTCGCCAGTTTCATCAAGCGCGGGCTCGAGGAAGAGGAGTTCACCGTCGACGTCGCCTACGATGGTGAAGAAGGTCTCTACATGGGGGAAACCAACCCCTACGATCTGATCCTGATGGACCTCATGCTGCCGAAAATGGACGGGCTGGCGGTGATCAGGGAATTGCGCAAGAAGGATGTCCATACCCCGGTCCTTTGTCTGACCGCCAAGGATGCGGTGGAGGATATCGTCTCCGGCCTCGATGCCGGCAGCGACGATTATTTGACCAAGCCTTTCGCTTTTGCCGAACTGCTGGCGCGGGTGCGCTCCCTTTTGCGTCGCGGGCAGAAAGATCGGGGCGCCGAAATCCGTTTCGCCGATCTGCGTCTCGATCCCGTTGGCCACAAGGTGTGGCGCGGCGACAAAGAGATCGAGCTGACCGCCAAGGAATACGCCCTGATGGAGTATTTCATGCGCAATCCCGACCAGATCCTGACCCGCACCATGATCGCCGAGCATGTCTGGGATTACACTTTTGACTCCTTCACCAACATCATCGACGTCTATGTCAACTATCTGCGCAAAAAAGTCGATCGCGACTACGACAAAAAGCTTATTCACACGGTGCGGGGTGTCGGCTACGTTTTGAAGGAGGACTGATTTGCGTCCTTGGTCCATCCGTTGCCGGCTCACCGTTTCCTATGCCCTGATCTTGGCCGTCGTTTTGACGGCCATTGGCGTTTTCTGGCAAATGGCCGTTGCACGGGAACTGTTTTACATCATTGCCCCCATAGGCTTGATCGTTTTTTCCCTGGCGGGGTGGTTGGTCGCCGGGCGCGCGCTTAGCCCCATGCTGCGCATGGCCGCAGTGGCCAGACGGATCACTGCGGAAAGCCTGCATCTGCGCCTGCCGATGGAAACCAGCGGCGACGAACTCGCCCAACTTGCCGAGAACTGCAACGTCATGCTCGCGCGCCTAGAAAAATCCTTCCGCCGGGTCAAGCAGTTCTCCGGCGATGCCTCCCATGAGTTGCGGACTCCCCTGGCCATTCTGCGCGGTGAGACGGAAGTCACTTTGCGCTGGGCGCGGAGTCCCGAGGAATACCGGCGCACCCTCGAGTCCAATCTCGAAGAAATCAACCGCATGGGACGGATCATCGAGGACTTGCTGACTCTGGCGAAGAGCGACGCCGGCGAGTTGTCGCTTGAAATTGGTGAACTGAGTCTGAGCGATTTGCTGCAGGAGCTTTATCTCCAGGGCCGTACTTTGGGCGAGGACAAACAAATCGGCGTGAGTTTGCACCTGGAAGTCGCCGAAGAAATCCGCATTCGTGGCGACGAACTGCGCCTGCGGCAGCTATTGCTCAATCTGATTGCCAACGGCATAAAATACACGCCACCCGCCGGCCAGGTGGAAATCACCTTGGCTGTCGTTGAGGACGAGGCGATAGTGCGCATCGCCGATACCGGTATCGGCATACCGGCGGAGCATCTGCCCCATATTTTCGACCGTTTTTATCGGATCGACAAGGCGCGCAACCGCGCCGATGGCGGCACCGGCCTGGGACTGGCAATCAGCAAAGGGATTGTCGAGGCGCATGGCGGACGCATAGATGTCGAGTCGGTTCCGGAAAATGGTAGCATTTTCAGCATTCATCTGCCGCGGCAAGGGCCGCCGGCAAGATCAACTCCACTGACTCGATAGCACCTCCGCCGACCCGTTCCCTCACGGGACGGCTCCTTCGCGCCCATCCGAGATTTTTCCGCCTCCCATGTTGGCCAGGCAAATAAATGCGCCCGAACAGGAGCGCTGACCGTCGTTCATGATAAGCTTTCCAACGTCTATCACCTTGGCGGAGGTTGCATGATCGACCATCTTTTTCGCCCACGTCCCGTTTATCTGGCCGATTCCTTCATGTGTCCCGTCGGCCGCTATGATGGCCGCCACCGGGGGAAGCAGTCCTTTTTCGGCCTGGCGGGGCAGGTGAACCAATTGCTCGATCGGCAGGCGGACGGCCGAGAGAAGATTGATTGCGTCGTCGTCGGCAGCCAAAATCCTTTCGCTTTTTCCGGCATCGACAACGTCGCGGCCAAGATTGCCGGCATTCTTGATCTGAGCGGTCCCAAATCGCTGCTTGTCGATACCGCTTCGTCCTCCGGCGCCACCGCCCTGGAAACGGCCTACATGGAAATCGCCTCCGGCCGGCACGAAAGGGTTCTGGCCCTGGGCATCCAAAAGATGAGCGATCTGTCGACGGCCGAGGCGATCAAGGTGGTTGCCGGAGTCATCGACCGCGAAGAGGCGGAGTTCGGTCTTACCATGCCGGCCTGCGGCGCGCTGGTCGCCGGGGCGCTGATGGACGAGTTCGGGCTTGATCGGGAGGCATGGACCGCTTATGCCGCCCGCTGGACCGAACGGGCGCATCGCTTTGCCGCCGGCAATTCCGACGCCCATCTGGCTTGGGAGCTGCCGGCGGCCAAATATCAGGAAGATCGCCGGTCGGGGAAGAATTACCTCTATTACGATCCTCTGCATTATTACGATTTTTGCCCCATGTCCGACGGGGTGGCCGCCTGCCTGCTTACCGCCGCCCCACAGGATGTGCGGGTCACCGGCGTTGGCTCCGGAACCGACATTCCGACCATTGCCGATCGCCGGCAACTGACCAGCTTTCCGGCGACGGTGATCGCTTTGCGCTATGCCCTGGCGATGGCCGGGTTGCCGAACCTGGAGCGGTTGGCAGGGAACGTCCATGTCAATATGCACGATCCCTTCATCAGTTTCGGCCCGGTCAATCTGGCCGATCTTGGCATCGTCAGCCGCGAAGGGATGCTGGAGGGGCTTCTCGATGAAGGGCTGACCGGGCCGAACGGCCGCTTCCCCACCAATCTCACCGGCGGCCTGCGCGGCCGCGGCCATCCGCTCGGCGCCACCGGCATGATTCAGGTGGTGGAAAATCATCGGATGATTCGCCAGGGGCGTTTTGCCGCCGGGCTGTCGCAGTCGATCGGTGGTCCGATCAACAACAATGTGGTCATTCTGCTCGAAGCCACCGAGCATTTTCAGGGACGGGAAAATATCCCCTACCGCCCGGAGAAATTGCCGGTTCTTTCCCGCTTGAAGCCGCCATCGGTGAGCCTGCCGGCGCTTTTCGCCGAGCGCAACCGTATCGGCGCCCGTCTGGTGGCGGCCACTTCGAGGCACGATCCGAAAAGCGGATCGCCCATGGACAGCCTTTTGCTGTTCACGGCGCCGGTACAGGGCCGGCACTACCGTTTTTTGGTGGCGCTGGACCCGGTGGCCCGGGAAGCGTTGAGCGGATTGCGTCCGGGCGATCGCATTCTTCTGGAGAAACGCGGCGAATTATTGACGGTCAATGAGGTGCCGGTCCGGCGCTTTTACCGCAAGACGCTGGAAGGGATCGTCGATCTTGCCGACTCCGCCCTGCGCCGCCTGCGCCGGGCAGGCCGCGGATGAGGTCGGTTTTTTTTCCCGGGCTGGTAAACGATCCCTTTGGCGACCCGGCCCTTTATGTCCTCCTGCCGCACCGGGGGGAGGCGTTGCTGTTCGACTGCGGCGATTTGCACCCACTGCCGGCGCGCGATCTGCTGAAAATTCGCCATATATTCATTTCCCACGCGCATATCGATCATCTCGCCGGGTTCGATGCCTTGTTGCGACATTTTCTCTATCGGGAAGAGCCATTACGCCTTTACGGCCCCCCCGGCTTCACGGAAAGGGTGGCGCATAAACTCGCCGGTTATACCTGGAATCTGATCGAAAGTTATCCGCTGACGGTGATCGTTCGGGAGTGGGGAGAGGAGAGCGGGAAGGAGACGACCTTCCGCGCCCGGGAAGCCTTTCAACCCGGAACGATGCAGCCCGTGCCCTGTTCGGCCGGGGTGCTCCTCGACACCCCCGATTATTGCGTACGAGCCATACCGCTGACGCATGGGGACATCGTCTCTCTCGGTTTCGCTCTGGAGGAGACGTTGCATGTCGCTGTTCACGGCGATGTGCTTGAGGCTCGCGGCTACCTGCCCGGTCCCTGGCTGACCGAGTTGAAGCAGCTGTTGCGGCGCGGCGCGGACGGTACAACGCCGATCACCATTCCCCTGACCGGCGGCGGCGAGGAAACCCAGCCGCTGCGGACGGTGGCGGCGGCGCTCACCCATGCCGAGAGGGGAATGAAGATCGTCTACATCACTGACGTCGCCCCTACGGACGCGAATGCCGAACGCATTGTCGCTCTGGCCGCTGACGCCCATCTCCTCGCCATCGAGGCCGCCTTTTCCCACCGCGATCTCTCCCGGGCGCAGCAGCGCAACCACCTCACCGCGGCGATCGCCGGCACTCTGGGGCATCGGGCCGGCGCTGCCCGCCTCCTCGTTTTTCACCATTCTCCCCGCTACCAGGATGAGCCGCAGCTCTTGGCCGAAGAAGCCACCCAGGCCTTCCGCACCGGCCGTCCGCCGGCAATCTGATCTCGTCTGTCCATCTTTCCTGCTTTCCCCTTCGGGTTGCAATTCCCTCCTGCCGTGCTTTAAGAAAAGAAAGATGCGGTCCCTAAGTCTCGCTTTCATCCGCAGGTAAAGGAGTTGATGATGAAAACATATGGTTGCACCTTTGTGCTACTGCTGTTGATCGGCGCTCTGGTTCTTGCCGGTTGCACGCCGCCGCAAACCAAAACGGGCCAAGGCGCCGCCATCGGCACCGGCGTCGGAGCGGCGGCCGGCGCCGGCTTGGGGCAGGTCATCGGTGGCGATACCGAAAGCACGCTGATCGGCGCCGGTATCGGCGCGGCCATCGGCGGTCTGGCCGGCTCGTCGATCGGCCGCTACATGGATAACCAGGAAGCGGCCATGCGGCAGCAGCTGGCGGGGGTGGAGGGCGCCAGCATTCAGCGCAACGCCGATTTGCTGGCGGTGACCTTCAGATCGGATGTGCTCTTCGCCACCGATTCGGCGGTGCTGCGCGCCGGCTCTTTCGGCGAAATCTCCCGGGTCGCCAAGGTACTGCAGCAGTATCCGCAGACCAGCATCCGCATTGCCGGCTTCACCGACAGCACGGGCTCGGAAAGCTACAACCAGCAGCTCTCGGAGCGGCGGGCCGAGGCGGTGAAGAACGTCCTGGCGGCGCAGGGGGTCGCCGCCTCGCGCATGATCGCCACCGGTTTCGGCGAGGGTCAGCCGGTGGCGAGCAACGCCACCGAGGCGGGACGGCAGTTGAATCGCCGGGTGACGATCAGTATCGTTCCGCAGAGTTAGACGCCGTGATCCGTGATCCGTGATCCGTGAGCGTGGCCTCCTCCTCACGTCAATCCCAACAATCCCTTTAGCGTTGGCCGAAGTTTTGTCCGCAGCAGGTTCAGCGCTTTGCTGCGCAGGGTCGGGCGGAAAAGCCAAAGTTGGTAATGGTCGATGTACTCTTTCGTCCATTCGGCAAGCTGGTGGCTGTGAAAGAGACCGGACCGGGAGGCGTCGATCGCCCGCAGTCCGATGTCGACGGAAGAGGCGATCATCTCCTCCAGGAGGACGCGACCGGGCGCCATGGGCGCCCAGTCGGGATGAAAGGCCAAATTGTAATCGAAGAATGTTTGCCGGAACCGAAAGCCGTAGCGATAACTGATCAGTTGTCCATCGTGCAGCAGAAGGCCGATGTCGAGCCATTTCCGGGCGGCGAGACGGCTGGACAGGTCGCGAAAAAATTCATATTTTTCTGGTGTTGAAAAAATGCCGACACCTGCCGAACCCTTCCAACTGAGGTCTTCTATTCTTTTCAGTTGTGGCAGAAGATCGGCGATTTCTTCCGGCGCCGGAAGAAATCGCCGGAATTCAATTCTGCCGCTCTTTTCGAGTTTATTCCGACTTCGGCGCAGGCGGGTGGCCAGAGATTTGGAATAAGAAGCTCGTAGTTCGCTGGCGCTGCCGTAGGACAGAGGCAGAACCGGCGCGCGGGAACACTGTTGCCAATGGATTGCCGCTGGGCGCCGCGCCCGCCATCTCTCGATGGTTGTGCGAAAAAAATCATTCTCCGGCAGTTCGCTGAGAATGAGGACTTCCCAGGAAAATGGCGCCAGAAACAACCGATCAAGCACGAAAGGGAGAAGATCGGGGTGGTCGGGATGGACGAGCAGGGGAACCCGATCGGCGAGGGGATCGCCCAGCAGGCGAAGCGAGGTGACCGGGATATGGTGCACCCTTTCACCGCCTCGGGTCAGCGGCAGGCAGGCGACCAGCGCCTCGCCGCAGTAGACGTACAGAACATGCAGCGTCCTTGTGTGCGGCAAGGCCGCAGCGGCGCAGCAGAGCCACTCCACCGTGGTGAATGGACTGCCGCAGGATGCTGCAAGAAGTGCGGCAGCGGCATCGCCTCTTTCCAGGCGGGTCAGGTCGGTATCCCAGACCACCGAGTAAGGAATCATCACCGTATTCCCACGATCGAGGGGGGATGTCATGGTCCCCGGATTTTTTTGGCGATGCCGCCGGACGACCTCCCGCAGCATTGGCCTGTTTCTCAGCCAGAGATCGCAGCGGTGCGGAGAATGGCCGGCCGCCCAGGGGAAAAACGCCAAGGATAAAAAGGTTAGCGAAGGTTAAATTAAAGCCTCTTGTGCGGTGATGTCAAACGAGAATCGGAAGGGAAAGGAAGTTCGAGAGGGGGTGCGGATTTTCAGGAGTTTATGGCCGGGCCGCAGATGGCTGGAGTGTCTTCGGAGAATGTGGCGATACAGTTTCTGCCCTCTCCTTTGGCGCAGTACAGGGCCTTGTCGGCTTTGTTCAACAGGTCTTGCGGGGAGGTGGGGCAATGTGCCCGAACTGTGGCAATCCCTATACTCACCGTGATCCTCACCATGTTCGATCCATGGCGGAAATCCCGTTCTTCGACCAGGTGGCGGATCGTCTCCGCTGTTTTCACGGCGCCCGCCAGGTTTGTGTGCGGGAGCAAAATAGCGAACTCCTCGCCACCGTAGCGGGCCACAACGTCGGTCTTGCGGACGGAGCGGCGAATGAGTCGGGAAATATCCTTAAGAATGGCGTCGCCGCATGGATGACCATAAGCGTCGTTGACCTCCTTGAAAAAATCGAGATCAAGGAGCAGGCAGGCCAAATCCTCGTCGTTGCGATCGGCGAGCATAAAGTCGCGATGCAGAACCTTGTAGAATTGCCGATGATTGAACAGGCCGGTCAACCCGTCCCGGATCGCCCGCTCGTTCAGTATTTTGTTCAGTTTCTGCAACTCCTCGGTTTTTTTAACCAGCTCTTCTTCTATCTTGCGCCGCTCCTCCATCTCGCGTCTGGCCTGCTTGAGCGCCAGGCTGTGATTTCCGATCGCTTCGGTCAGGCTGGTCACATCCTGGATGGCAAAAAGCGCATGAAATCCTTCGGCGTTTCCGGGTATGGCGGTGACAACCGTATACTGAAAGCGCATCTTGCCGCCGGGGAGGGGGGCCGGGATGACATATTTGTGCAGTTGCGAAGAAAATACGGAGGGTGGGCCGCCGTTGAAAATTCCTTCGATGCGGCTGGCGTATTTGGGTGTGGCCAGGTGGGGATAACGGTTGAGAATACAGGTGCCGACGATTTGCTCCCTGCCGGTGCCGGTCCAGACCTCCAGGCAGCGGTTCCAGAAAAGGACGACAAAATCCCTGCGCAGGACCAGCTGCCCGATGGGGGCATGGTCCAGAAGAGCAAAGGACTCAACGGCGTCGGCGTATTCCATGGCTAGTGACTGGGACAAAGATTCTCAACGGCATGAAAGAGGGTCTCAAAAGACCCAACTTCGAAAATCAGATATATATTGCCTTCGATATGATTTTTCTGCACCCGAAAGCGGGTGCGAATCAACAGGACGGTAATCCCTTCGAGTTTATCCGGGCCGAGCAGTTCTTCCAGTTTTCCTTCTATGTAGTTTGGCACCGAAAAATCGAAGGGTTGGGTCAAGATGTTGCCGATGGTGCCGATCACCGCGTTGATGACGATGTTGCCGACCTCGTTCAGGGTGCCCGCCATGACCGCGTTGAGATTGTTGACGTCGGGTTCTTCGCCGGTAAGCGCCGCCACCAGATTGACGGCGCTCTGCGGCGGAAAAACCAGGGCTGCTTTGCCGGCGATGGAGCCGCGGAAATTGAGTTGGACACAGGCGATATCCGCCTCCGCGTCCCCTTGCAGGTCGCTGTCCAGGTCATTCAGTTGAAAAATGGTGATCGCCGGGACTTCCAGGTCGATGGGGGATTCCAGCATGGCATTGAGAGAGGCGGCCGCCTTGCCGATTCCTGTGTTGACGATCTCCTTTAAGGCGTCGAGCTGAAATTCGTTGGGGGGCATTAGCGTCCCTCCTCTCCCTGGTTGAGAATTTGGTTGACCAGGGAAATGATTTCCAGCTTTTGCGGCGGCTTGTTGATGAAGCCCGCGGCACCGAGGCTGAGGCAAAGCTGTTTTTTGGATTCCTGGATATCGGCGGTAAGGACGATGACCGGCACCCGGTTTCCCTTCTCCTTCAGGGCGGCGAGAAACTCGATACCATCCATCTCCGGCATGAGCAAATCGGAAAGAATGCAGTCCGGGTTGAATTCCTCCAGTTTTGCCAGGCCTTCAAGGCCGTTCGCCGCCTCGGCCGTTTCACAGCCGGCGGCTTTGAGGATATTGCAGATACTCAGGCGAGCGAAGTTTGAATCATCGACAACCAGAACCTTGGCCACAAATCCTCCTGAAATGCAGAATCATCAGCAGTGCACTTGCTTGGCAGTGCAGGGAATGCGGGTAATTAACGCTAAGAACTGCGCCCATAAAGTATTATTTTAAGGGTTGCACATTATAGGTTTTCTCAATCGTGATTGCAAGAAAACGGATTAAAATTCCGTTTTTAAGTTTATGCAACCAGAGCGCCGGTGCAGCTCGATCCCTCGCCGGCGGTGCAGCAATAACAATGTTGCTCAAGGAAAAGCTCGTTGCCGGTGCGGGCTGCGGTCTCCAGATCGTCGACTTTGAGAATTTCGCCGTCGGCGCCGGTGATCGGCAGTCCGATCGCCTGATTGAAGTCGCAGTTGTAGAGAAACCCCTTCCAATCCACTGAAACGAGGGTGCGGCACATGAGATTCTGCGCCGCGTCCGGATTGAAGTGAGTGGCCAAAAGATTCATATACCGCTCGTAGGCGCCCTGGGCTTCCAGATACTCGCGGAAGCGGCCGATGGGGGCGTTGGCGATGGTATAGAGGTGATTGAAGCGGATGCCGTATTTTCCCGCCAACTCGGCCTTGTAGGCGGTTTCGAGTTGGTGCTGCGAGCCGGGTATAAAGTCGCTGCCGGGGTTGTACACCAGATTCAATTCCAACTGGTCCCCGTAGCCGACTTCATTCAGGCGGCGCAATGCGGCGATGCTCTGGGCATGGGCGCCCCGGCCACGCTGGCGATCCACATTCTCCTCCAGATAGCAGGGGAGGGAGGCAACCACTGCCAGGCGTTGTTCGCGAAAAAAATCCGGCAGCCATTCATAACCCGGTTCGGTGATGATGGTCAGATTGCTGCGCATCAGTCGGCGCGGGGAAAGTTCCGCCGATTTTTCCACCAAATAGCGAAAATGGGGATTCATCTCCGGGCAGCCGCCGGTGATATCGAGCGTGATTCCCGGCTTGCGCGCGAGAATGTCGACGATCTTGTCCGCCACCTCCCGCCCCATTACCTTCCTTCCCTGCGGAGATGCGCCAACATGACAATGGGCGCAGCTCATGTTGCACAAATTCCCCATGTTCACCTGCAGGGTCTGCAGGGTATCGAAGCGGATGAAGCGCGGGTTCACTTCCCGCAGAAGATCCTTGAAAACGGCGACCATCCCAACTCCCTGTTGCAATCGTTTATTTTTCCGCACTATCCCATGAAATAGGCAGCGCAGGCAACCAAAAGAAAAACCGCAAAAGGGTGGAGGACGGCGCAAGCCTGCAACCACAGAACGAGAATCCGGGCCCGCCGCGAATCGCTCCGCGCCGCGATCACGATTGATTTCGCCACTCAGAATTGGTAACCTTTGCGGGCTGTAGTAGCGAGTCGGATTTTACTTATTGCAAGGGAGTATTGGTATGGAGATCAAGGAAAAGGTTCTGGCAGTCATGCGAGCAGAAGGGCAGCCTCTCAATGCCGGCAAGATCGCCGAAATCGGAGGTCTGGACCGAAAAGATGTCGATAAGGCGATGACGCAGCTGAAAAAAGAGGAAAAGATCGTTTCGCCGAAGCGTTGCTACTGGATTCCCGCGTAAGTTTTCATTCCCCGATTTACATAGACGGCCAAATCTGGATCAGATCGCCGAAGGGCTTGGCTGCTGGGCGTTCCTCAAACTTATTTTACGCTGTCGCAGACAGCAAGCTGACGGTCGAAGAGTCCTGCGTGGCAAAAAGACGACGGATCAGACGATAGGTAATTCCCCAAAGCAGGGGACGCCCCTCGCCGAGCAACCGAAGGGCGGGGTAACGGCGCAACCGCTCGCCGACGCGAATGGTGTGGTGGGTGCGGCGAGCCTGCTCTTGCAGGACCATGATCGGTATCCAGTAGGCAGCCGCGACCTCCTCCGGATCGAGGCGAAAGATCGGAGTCCGGTCGAGGGAGTAGACGAACGAGGCAACCCGCACGGACGGCGCCGGGATGGTCAGGTCGTCCAGCCGCAGGATGCGGCGCGCCTCGCCGAGATCGAGACCGATCTCCTCCATCGTCTCCCGCTCGGCCGCATGTCGGGCGTCAACATCGCTCCCCTCGATCCGGCCCCCCGGAAACCCGAGATGCCCCGACCAGGGGTCTCCTGGCCGGTGGGCGCGCTCGATGAGCAGCAGTTCGGGGAGGCGACCTGCGGGGCGCAGGATGACGGCGACTGCGGCCTGAACAGTCGCCTGCCCTTCATGACCGTAATGTCGCTGATCCATATCCGCCGATCTCCTCGCTGTTTTCATCTTGGTTCGTCAGTATCCGCGCCGGCATGGGCCTTCCAGCGAAAGCCCATGCCCTCGGACAAAACATCGATCAGCTCCCCTGACGGATCATCTCCAGATCGATGACGATTTCCACTTGGTCGCCGATCAGCATCCCGCCATTGTCCAGCGGCGCGTTGTAGACGATGCCGAAGTCCTTGCGGTTGAGCGTGGTTGTCGCCTGTGCCCCTCGGCGGATATTCCCCCAGGGATCTTTGGCGTCCGCGCTCGGGCCGGAGACAAGCAGTTCGACCGGTTTGGTCACGCCGTGCAGGGTCAGATCCCCCAGCACCTTGAGCGCACCCCCTTGCCCTTTGGTGACCTGCTTCGACGTGAAGTTCATGGTCGGGTGCTTGCCGACGTCGAAGAAGTCGGGGCTTCTCAGATGGTCGTCCCGCTTGGTGACGCCGGTGGTGATGCCGGTCACGGGCAAGGTGACGTTCACCGAAGACTTGGCGATGTCTTCATCATCGATGATCACCGTCCCCACCACTTCGGGGAAGGTGCCGCGCACGTCGGCGATCATCATGTGCCGCACCTTGAAATGGGCTGCGGAGTGGTCCGGATCGACCTTCCAGTTCGCCGCCAGGACAAAGGACGGGGCGAGAAAAGTGGCCAGGACCGCCAGAGTAAATGCCAGCTGTTTCATTTTAATTTCCTCCTTGGAGTAGATTATTTACCGGATTTTCCGGCGATCAGGCCGTCGAGAGACCATCTGCCGCCGCCGCTGAGAACGAGAGCCAGAGCCATGCCGACGACGAGAAGGTGGTATTCAAATCCCTCTCCCGCCTGCTGACCGAACCAGTTCATAAAAAAGCCGTACTGGAGGTGAGACATGAGGGCGGCCACCCCGATGGTGGCCCCGACCCCGAGGGCGGCAATGCGGGTGCCGAGGCCGACGATGAGCCCCAGCGCGCCCAGAGATTCGGCCGCTATGGCGAGCAGGGCGAAAATAAAGGGAATCTCCAGGTTCTGAGTGAAATAGTGCATGGTCCCGTTGAACCCGTGCCCGCCGAACCACCCCAGCGTTTTCTGAACACCGTGGGGAAGCATGACCAGACCGAGGAAGATTCTCAGAATGGTTGGGGACGGATGGGTCGAGGTGGCGAACAGTTGTCTCAGCATTTTTTCCTCCTTTGAGTTGATATGATTTGATATCGAATTATGGGGGAAATTTTTTTTAGGTTTTCTGTGCCGTCCCCAGTTTTTTGCAGAGGCGGGCCAATTCCTGCTGCTCTTCGGCGCTGAGCACGGCGAAGCTCTTCAGAACGATCTGCAGATGGCGAGGGAAGGTTCGCTCAATGAGGTCCCTGCCGGCTTCCGTCAGGTGCAGGGCGATATACCGGCGATCTTTGTCGCTGCGTCGTCGCTCCACCAGTCCGCGCTTCTCCAGGTTGTCGACGACGGTCGTGATATTGCCGGTGCTTTTCAGATTCTTCCTGGCGACATCCCGCTGGCACATCGGCCCCAGGTGGTGCAGAGCCTCCAGGACACCGAACTGGGTCACCGTCAGGTTCTCCTCGGCCAGATGGCGGTGGGTGGCGGCGGTCACCGAATCGGCGGCCCGCATCAGTTTCACGTAGGCGCCCAGGACGTCGGCTTCAGTTTTGTTCCAGTGGAGGGGCATCAGTTTTCTCCAGATCACTAGTTCGATATCAAACTACTTAAATTGAAACTTTGAGTCAAGAGAATTTTTTTCATCTGTTCGTCGCGGGGGAGACGGGGATCTGGAAATCCGTGGCGGCGGCGTCTACAGTCTTGAACTGCGCTGGGGTGGCCGGTGGCGAGTTCCTGGCGCATAGCGCGGATCGCCTGCGGTGTGTTTAGTCGTTGGACCTCTCGCACCTCTTTTCCTGCATCATAAAATTCAGCCCCCCTGAAGAAAAGGCCCCGGATTTCTCCGGGGCCCGAACTAATCGCATTGCTGCCAGGTGGATCTAGCGCATGCCGCCGCCGTGGCCCGGTCCCATCGGCCAGTCCCCCGGCTCCATGTGTCCCCCCTGGGCGCCGCCGGGGCCGAGCACGACCCCGGCGGAAAGCAACGTGGAGAGAAGGACCGTCATTACTAAAGCTTTCATCTTGTCCTCCTTTTTTTTGAAGGTTGTCACTGCCCAACGCATCCTTTGTGCCACAACAATCAAGAAGAATGCTCTTTAAAAATTACAGCATCCAACTAAAGAATAGCTCCCAAAAACTTGGCAGCAGAACGGCTCCTCAATTTAGCACCAAACTAGTGTAGTAAATTGTATATTTCATAAATATTCTTGACAACTATGATCGGGTTAAATATCCTCCTTGAAAAATCAGGCTATCGCAAGACAAAACCCCGGTACCTAGCAGATAGACTTCGAGGAGGTTGAATGAAACGACTGGCGCTGTTTTCCTGGGTTCTTCCGCTGCTTTTTCTGACGGCTCTCCCCGCGCAGGCCGCCCTTGGTGATTTCTTTGTCGATACCGCCTGGCTGGCGGTTCACCGCAAGGACGTGAAGGTAGTCGACGTGCGGGTCACCCCCCTTTACCTGCTCGGGCACATCGACGAGGCACTCAGCCTTCAAAAAGAGGAGTTCCTCTCCACCCGCGGCGGGGTCAAGAGCCTGGTCACCACGGCGGCCGAGTTTGAGGCGCTGATGGACCGTTACGGCATCACCCCGGAAACGACGGTGGTCGCCTACGCCGAGCACGACAACCCCTATGCCGCCCGGTTCGTCTGGACTCTACGGTATCACGGGCACGACAAAGCCTATGTTTTAGATGGCGGGTACGAGAAGTGGTCTGAGGAAAAACGGCCGACCGCCTTTCTGCCGACCAAGATTGTGGCGACCAGCGGGTATCGCTGCCAGAAGGGGGTAGATATTCGGGCTGAGGTTGATTACCTCCTGACTCGTCTCGGCAACCCCGGTGTAACCGTCTGGGATACCCGCAAGGCGTCGGAATACAACGGAACCGAAGTGCGTGCCGACCGGGGCGGCCATATCCCGGGCGCGGTTCACCTGGACTGGGTCAACCTGCAAAAGGAAGTGAACGGCGTAAGGGTACTGAAGAGCGAGAAGGAAATCCGCGCCCTACTCGCCGCCGCGGGCATCACCCCCTACCGGGAAATTGTGGCGCACTGCCAGACTGGGATTCGCTCCTCCTATGCCACTCTGGTCCTGCTGGGTCTCGGCTATCCGGTACGGAACTATGACGGCTCCTGGATCGAATGGGCCAACAATTCGGCGCTGCCGGTGGAGACGACCATCCGCACGGCAGCACGCTCGAAGGAATGACAGAATAGTTGAGCCCGGTCTCGATCCGATCCGGGCTTGGCGTGACAGATATTGAAAGGAATAGCACCATGCGCATGCAAGGAGTTGGAAACAGACAAGGTCCCTTTTGGCAACGCCTTCTTTTCCGGATCATGGGACGGCGGCCGGGGGGCGTTCCGGCTCCCCTGCGAATCTACGGCTGGCGACCGAAGATCCTGCGCTCCTTCCTCGGTCTGGGAAAATCGATTCGCGCCCCCGGAGAACTTCCCGAGAGGCTGAAGCGGCTGGCCATGTACTGGACGGCGCGGCAGGTCGAATGTGCCTTGCCCTGGAGAACTTCAGTGCCCGATTCAACCGGGCCTTCGGCATCGAGCCTGGCACCTGAAAGCAAACGGAGCTGCCGATCACTGGAGCTGCCGATCACTGTGATTGGCACCCTGCTGCGC
>JBAYQP010000043.1:0-22517 GCA_041677125.1 Desulfuromonadales bacterium
CGGGTGACGGGTGACGGATAGCACAGATCACGGATCACGGATTACGGATCCAGCGCTCGGCAGGTCGATGGTAAAAACACTGCCTTGCCCGGGGGTGCTCTCCACCGTCACCGTACCGCCATGCGCCTGCACGATATGCTTGACGATGGCCAGCCCCAGACCGGTGCCGCCCAGTTTGCGGCTACGCGCCTTGTCGACCCGGTAAAAGCGTTCGAAAAGCCGCGGTAGATGCTTCTTTTCGATGCCGCAGCCGCGGTCGCGAACACGGATTTTCACCCGGTCCCCGTCCCGCAGGCCGGCCAGTACAATATGCCCGGCGAATTCGCTGTAGTTGATTGCGTTGGCGAGGAGATTGACCAAAGCCTGCTCCAGCAACGGCGAATTCATGCGCGCCCGCAGGTCGCGGGGGGCGTCGAGGTCGATGCGCAGCTCCTTCGCCCGGGCGCTGTGCTGGCAGGCCTGGCGGGCGGCCTCGAGCACCGGGAACAACGGGCCGACTTCCAGCGGCAGCCCTTCTCCTTCCTGTTCGATGCGCGACAAGACCAGCAGGTCGTTGATGATGGCGTTGAGACGGTCGGATTGCTTGGCGATGATCTCGACGAAACGCCGGGCGGCGTCCGGCTCGTCCATGGCGCCGTCGAGAAGGGTTTCCGCCGAGCCCTTGATGGCGGTGATGGGGGTCTTCAACTCATGGGAGACGTTGGCGACGAAATCGCGCCGCACATTCTCGAGACGGCGCAGGCGGGTAATGTCGTTGAGCACCACCAGGGCGCCGATTTCCTGTCCCTGCGCCCCGCGCAAGGGCGTGCCGTGCGCCTGGAGAAAGCGCCCGCCCGGCTCGGGCAGAACGATGTCCCCTTCCACCGGCTCGCCGCTGGCCAGGGCGCGGGCGATAAAACGCTGCAGATCGGCCTTGCGGAGCACTTCCTGCAACGGCCGTCCCTGCACTTCCTGTGGCGCCAATCCAAGCAGGTGGCCGGCGGCCCGGTTCAGTCGCAGAATCCTTTCGTCGCTGTCGACCGCCAGCACCCCCTCGACCATGCTGGTCAAAACCGCCTCCTGCTCGTTGCGCTGACGCAGGACAACCCGCAGGCGTTCATCGAGCTGCCCGGCCATGCGGTTCATCGCCTCGGCCAGGGCGCCGACCTCCTCGGAGCCACCGACCGACAAGTGCTGTTCCAGATGGCCCTCGGCAAAACGCTCGGCGCCGCGGCGCATTTCCTCCAGCGGTCGGCTCAAACGCCGGCCGAGAGCCAGACTGAGAAGTGCAGTCGCCAGCGCCACCACCAATCCGGCCACAGCCAGGCGGCCCTGCATGCGGCGCAGCGGAGCGTCGATGGCGGTCAGCGGCAGGGCGGCGCGCACCACGCCAGCCGCGCCGGGCACCGGCGCCGCCACATAGAGCATGTCCTTCTGCAGGGTCTGGCTGAAGCGCACGGCAATGCCCGCAGTTCCGGACAAAGCCGTCAGCACCTCCGGCCGGTCGGCGTGGTTTTCCATGCGGGCGGGGTTCTCCCGCGAATCGCCCACCACCTCGCCGGAGGCCCGAATCAGCGTCAAGCGGGCCGCCGCCGCCTCGCCCAATCGTTTGCTCAGTGCATCGAGCTGCGCCGCCGATGCATCGAAATCGGCGGCAACCTGCTGCGCCACCAGCCGCGCCCGCGCCGTCAGGTCGATCGCCGCCTGGGCATAGTAGAATTCGCGCAGCTCGCGGGAGAAGTACCAGCTCATCGCCAGCAGGGCCATGAGCGTGATGCCGAGAAGGGAAGGAAAAAGCTGCCAGACCAGACGGCGGGAGCGCATTGATTACCCTTTAAAACGGTAGCCGACGCCGCGCACCGTCTCGATGCAGCGCCCGCAGGAACCGAGTTTCCGGCGCAAACCGACGATCTGCACATCGACGGCCCGGTCGGTGACGGAGTAGTCCTCGCCGCGCACCGCATTGACGATCTGATAGCGGGTAAACACCCAACCGGGACGGCTGGCGAGAAAATGCAGAACGCGAAATTCGGTGAAAGTGAGCTCGACCGCCTCCCCCCGCACCAGCACCTCGCTACGTCCGGGGTGAATGAGCAGATCTTCGAACTGGATGGCCGCCGACGCCTCCGGCTCAGCCACGGTGCGCCGCCGCAGCACCGCCCGCACCCGGGAGATGAGCACCCGCGGACTGAACGGCTTGGTCATGTAATCGTCGGCGCCCAGTTCCAGGCCAGCGACGATATCGGACTCCTCCCCTTTGGCGGTCAGCATGAGGATCGGCACGGCGGCCTGTTCCGGGTCGCGCCGCAGCGCTCGGCAGACCTCCAGGCCATCCATCCCCGGCAGCATCAGATCGAGCAGGACCAAATCGGGGCGGCCGGAACGGGCCGCCTGCAGACCCTCTTCGCCGCTGGTGGCGCAGGTCACCCGATAGCCTTCCTTGCTCAGGTTGTACTGCACCAGAGCGAGAATATCCTCCTCGTCCTCAATGGCCAGAATGTGTTCTTTTGCCATGCGACCTCCGCCGTTTTCACCATTATCGCGAAGAATTACCATAATTATGTTAGCACTTCATTAGGACCCGAGCGCAAGTTCGCGGGTCGGAGTGCGCGCGCCCTGCACATCGCGGGGGTCGGTTCGGGCATAACGGCACAATTCATCGATTATCAAATGCCATATCCTCGCCCATGTTTAAAGAAAATTCACCCGGTGCAATTTCGCTCCGTCGCCGGCGGCCGGGAGCGGCTGGCCAAAAGCGGCGGGGATGAAATTTAAGTTGACAGAGGCGGCGGGGTGGGATAAGCAGGGGCTTACTTCTTCCGCGACTTCGCCTGCCTGCCCCGGCGATGTCCCTGGATGGCTGGCCCACCTTCATCCGCCGATTTTTCATGACGCCTTACTCCAACATTCTGATTGAGATCGCCCTTCCCGTGCTGCTGATGCTGGCGGCGGAGCGGTTCGCCGTCGGCTACTGCCTGCGCACCCCCGGGCAGATCGCCTGGGTGCGAGCCCACCCCTGGCTGCACCCCAACGCCATCAGCCGCGCCCGCTATCCCATGGGATTCGCGGCCGTGCTGCTGCTGCATTTGGGCATGCCCCGGCTTTCCTTCCTGTTCTTCACCTTCTGGATGATCACCGACATCACCGACGGCGATATCGCCCGCAAATGCGACCTGCACACCAAAGAGGGGGAGACGATCGACCCCTTCTCCGACAAGCTCATGTACTCCCCCATGCTGGTCTACCTGGTCTGGCGCGGCTGGCTCGACCCGGTGCTGGTCGGGGCGTTTCTGACCTTCGACATCATCGGTCAGCTGTCGCGGCGCTTCATCAAGGTGAAAGCGGCGAACCTGTTCGGCAAGGCCAAGACCTTTCTCGTCGTCGTGCTGTTGATCGTCATCGGCCTGGTGTGGATCTACGGCCCCCTGCCCATCCTTGGCCGGGCCATTCAGCCGCTGCTCGGCATGTGCGCCTTTCTCGCTTTCTGCTCCACCGTCTTCAAGCTCATCCCCAATTACTGGTACGCCAATATCCTGAGCATCATGAACCTGGTGTGCGGCCTGGCCGGCTGTTGGGTGGTGCTCACCGGCCATCCCACCGTTTACGCCCTCGGGCTGGTGTTTCTCGGCCAGTTTCTCGATCTTTTCGACGGCCGGGCGGCGGAGCGCTGGGGCTCCACCCCCAAAGGAGAGATTTTCGACGATGTGGCCGACGGGACGAGCTTCGGTCTGACGGTCGGACTCATTGTCACCTACTCCTTCGACCAGCTCTGGGTGGGACTGACGGTCGGAATCCTCTATGTGGCGGCGGTCGTCTTTCGGCTGATCCGCTTCGTGGTGGAAAAAAGGAAGGAGGGGGTCCTCGGCGGGGTGGCCACCTTCGCCGGCATGCCGTCGCCGGCGGGTGCGCTGCTCGCCGGCACCACCTGCGTTCTTATTCCCAACGACCTGATCAGCGGCGGCATCGTCCTCGCCACCGCGGTGGTGATGGTCTCCCGCATCCCCTACGCCCATTTCGGCCGCGCCATCCTGCCGAAGATCCCGAAGATCGCCCGCGTCCTCGTCCTCGGCGCCTTCCTCTTCATGCTCGCCTTGGGGGTGCGGCGCGACCAGTACTTCGGCCCCCTCCTCATCTCCTTCGCCGCCGCCATCGTCTATCTTGTCTCCCCCCTGTTCGCCAGGCGGGGCGGCAACGCACCACAGAAGTAGAGACGGACCGCCTGCATCGCCCCTGCTCAACAGATCCTTGCGCTATGATCGTGCGGCGCCAGCGTCGGTTTTTGTTTTGCATCGCGCCGGGATTGGGGGGGGCGGGGCGAATCCTTTATGATGGGCGCTCATTTTCTGTAAGGTGAAAACCGATGAATCTGTTCTGGAGTGAAAACCTGGCGGTCGGGCATCCCATGATCGACGCGCAGCACCGCACGCTTTTCGATCGCTTTGCCGGCCTGCTGGCCGCTTGCGATCAGGGGCGGGGCGCCGATCATTTGCAGGAGCTGTTTTGTTATCTCGACGAATATGTCACCCTCCACTTTCGCGAAGAAGAAGCCCTGATGGCGCGGAACGACTATCCGGAAATTGGTTCCCACCAGACCGAGCACCGGATCTTTTGCGCCAAACTGTCCCGATTGAAGGCGGAATTGGCGACCAACGGTCCGACCGTTCAGGTGCTGATACACACCAACAAAGCCCTGATCTATTGGCTCACCGAGCATATCCGGGACGTGGATACGAAACTGACGGCTTTTTTGCAACGGGAAGAAAATTCAAAAACATCGCCCATTCAACCGCGCGCTGGGGGCTGACCACCGTTTCCGTCCGGCGCCACCAGCAGGACCAGCCCGCGCCTGCCCCGCACCACCACCTCCTCCCCCACCTCCACCGTCTCGGATCCTTGCACCTCGGCCTGCCACAATTCCCCGCGAATGAAGATATAGCCGGTGGGCGCCAGACGCTCCCGGGCGACGCCGCAAGCGCCCTGCAGGTTGCCGAAGGCGCTCGCGTCCGAAGGTTCGTAGGCACGGCGCAGAAACGGATAAAGGGCCACGTCCTTGGCCACCCACAGGGCGAAAATCGTCCAGATGAGCCAGCGGGACAGAGCAAACCAGTGTCGCAGCAGCAATAAAATGACCAGCAGCAGCAGGGCCGAGGGGATTTGCACCAGGACGTACTTGATCGCCGTCCGGGCCGGAGCGCCAATATTTCGCAAAGTCCCTCCACAGAAACCAGGCGGGATCAGCCCGGTGTGACATCCCGGCAGAATTCCCGCCCCCACGTTTCGCGCTTGTCCGTCAGTTCCACCTCGATCCGGTCGCCGCTGCAGAACATCACCCTGCCTTTTTCATGGCTGCCGGTATTCTCGACAAATTTCGTCTCCCCCGATTCCACCGCCTGGCAAAAACGCGCGAATTCTTCTGCTTCCATGACCTGTCTCCCTTCGAGCCGATTTTCCAGACTATAGCAAACGGGCGCGCCGTTGCAGGCGAACACCATCGCCTAGCGGGGGAAATCGGCTTCAATCGGAATCGAGGTTCCCCCCCGCTTCTTTACGCGACAGGCTGCCCTACGGCAGCCTGTCGGTAGCGCTTAATTGGAGATGGGTGTTTCAGTCCTCTGCCACCAATCACTCACCGCAGTATATGTGCGCATATTACAGAAAATGGTGAGATCGACTTGTAAAACAGGACGTCGAGGGTCAAGGTCATCATATTCTCTAATCATGACCAACATGCTGTTAATGCCCATAGGCGCATCCTCCGTCAGGTCGATTTGCATGTTGCCGTCGGCGAGAATCTGCCAATTTCCCCAGGCTCGACCGGCGCCGAAACGCGACCCAGGCGCCCGGCTTTCCCACCAGATACGGACTTGGCCATCCTCATCAAATTCAAATACATAGATACTAAACAGTTGACCCTCTATGGGCACTTCGTCGGTATAGGCTAAGTAAAAGGTATTATTGAGTAAATCCGGATAGAAATTGAGATCTTCAAGGACGAGGTCGTCAAGGCTTTGGACCGAATCTCCCCCCCCTCCTCCTCCGCCGCACGCGGCCATTGTCAGCCCCATGATCACCAGAGCGGCAGAAACCAACCAACATCCTCCGAACAACCGCAATCTCTTCATCGCATTCCTCCCGAGATAGAGCAACGGAACCTTCCAGGTCCCCGATCCGCCAGACGAACGGTTATTATATTATGGCAGTGGGTTTTTTAATTAAGAGAAAAATCATTATATGACACGCGCTGGATACCCGGCAACCCCCGGCTAACAGCAAGGAAATTATTAAATGTTTACTTTAAGAGCGCGGATGCGGCATTGGCGCCGGGACCTTTTCTCCCAGTTCTTTGCCAGAACCCTTGGCATCAGATTTAATGCCCGAACGCTAGCTTATTTCTCTACGGGGAAAAGGACATGCTCTAAAATGAGCACGGCGGCAACGCCGACAACGAAACCGTTGCCGAGAATCGGCTGGAGCAGGGCGGGAAAGGTGGCCAGCACCGCGGCGGGGAGGAAGGCGACCAGGGTTCCCAACAGCAGGGGGAGGGCCAGGATCAGACCATGCTGGAACATAAACTCCGACTTTTCCCTGGTCAGCAGAAGCAGGCCGGCGGCGACCTGGGAACAGAGGATATAGAGAAGAATGCAGCCGACCACCACATCCGGAATACGGCCGATGGCGCCGATGGCGGCCGGGGAGAAGGCGAGCATGAGGAGAATAAATGCGGCCGGCAGCAGCGTGAAGCGCGAGGCGCAGCCGGTGGCGGCCACCACCCCCGGGCTGAGGGAGAAGTTCACCGGTCCGATAACCCCGAACAGACCAGAAAGCGCATTGGCCAAGCCGCTGACGGTGATGCCGCGACCGACCCGCGTCGGCATGCCGGCCGGCCGCAACATCTCGGCAATCGACTGGATGGAACCGAGATCGTTTACCGCCAGGGCGAGGTAGCAGAAGAGGAAAGCGAGCAGCACCCCCGGCTGAACGCTGAGCGGGAAGGTGAAGTCGCGAAAAAACCCGTCGACCGCCGGCAATCCGGCCGGCTCCAGGGTGGCCCCGAACAGAAGGGCATGCGCCAGCGTGCCGGCAAAAACCCCCCAGATGATCAAAGTGGAGCGCCATAGCCCGGACAGATACCGGTAGGCGGTAAACAGCGCAGCAAGAAGGGCCAGGGCGAACAGCAGGCTATGCAGGGGGGCGACCGGGCCGGCCGGGGTGAGCAGGCGCAGAATGGCCGGAAGGAGGGTGAAGGCGATGAGGAGCAGGACGGTAGCCACCACGCGGGGCGTAAACAGCCGCTGCAGAATCCGGAACATACCGGAAGCGCTGACCGCGGCCAGGAGCAGACCGCCGATCAGGATGGAAGTGTAAACCACCGGCAGGGACGCCCCCTGGCTGGCGACGACGCCGACCAGCAGCACCGCCGCCGGGCCGGCCACCAGAGGCAGCCGATGCCCCCAGAAAATCTGACAGACCAGGGTCAGCGCCACGATGAAGCAGGTTTTCTGCAGAAAAAGCACCTGATCGGCATAGGCGGGAAATTGCAGGACGCCGACCACCCGGCCGATGATCAGAATGCCCGGCAGGGCGATGGCCAGCCATTGCAAGCCGAACAGGAGCAGCTCCCGCCAGGGCGGGCGTTCATCGAGGCCGTAACGCAAATCCATCGGCTGACCTGAAATCCGTTTCATCGGGGGAGAATTGACCCGAAACTACACCTTCAGCGCCCTGCGATCAAGGATCCTTTTCCCGGACAGTCCCGGATTGTGCGCCCACCGACCGCAGGTCGCCTTCGAAGGCGGTCAGAATCGCGCCCAGCGCCTCGCTCCAGCCGGCGGCCAGGGCGGCCGGGGTGTCGTCGGCGAGGGGAACCTCGCGCCGGTAGCCGCGCGACAGCACGATCTCATTGCGCCCTTCCACCTCGCGAAAGAGATTGAAGCCGATCTCCAGAACGGCTTGCGGCGGGGCGCTGCTGAAATCGCCGTAGAGGGCGGCCACGCCGCCTTCGAGAAACCAGGGCGGCGCCACCGGGGCCGGCTGCGCGTACACCTGCTCGAACAACCCGGAGGCACGCAGCCAACGGGCCGTCGCTTCGGTGATCAGGTCGCCGGGAGCGGCAAAAAAGCGGTTGTAAAAATCCTCCTCCATACGCAGGCCGCGGAGCTGATAGACAAACGGTTTCCCGGCATAAGGGGCCGCCGCTTGCAGCCGCCCCAGGCGCAGGTCGCCAAAAACCGGTGCGGGCGCCGCCTCGGCGGGGCGCTTCGCTTCGATGCTGAAGAAGTTTTTTTCCGGATACTGACGTTCGAGGTTGACGCAGCCGGCCAGGGCCAAAACCAGGAGGACGGATAGGCTCGCCGAAAGCGGAAACCAGGACGGTTTTACCGCAGAGGCCCAGAGGGCGCAGAGACCGCCATAAAAATTATTTCTTGCGCTGCCCGGCGTTCGCAGCGGCCGGAGAGAGTGCCGTGAACGGGCGGTGCAACCGGCGTTTTCGTTTCTCATCTTTCACCTCCGGGAGAGCGGCGCGGCGGCGGGGCGCCGAACAGGACGCCGGAGGGATTTTCCCGCGCTTCCTCGCTCAGGCTGCGAAAATTCTCCGACATTTCCTGCATATTTTGCAGAGTGGTTTCGATTTCGTCCTGCTGGCTGTAGAGCAGCCGATCGAGGCGGGTGAGCACCTGGCGCAGGTGGCTGATGCTCGCCGGAAGATCGTTGGAGCTGTTCAGCTGCTCCAGCAGCAGGTTGAGATTCTGCGACGCCTGCGCCGAGCTCTGCAAAAAATCCTGTAATGGCGCCTCGGCCCGCTGAGCCAGTCCGCCGATCTGATCCAGGGTGGCATCGGCCTGGGCCAGCAGCGGCTCCACCCGCAGGCTTTCCAGTTTGGCGGCCAGTTGCCCGTTGGTCTGCCGCAATTCCTTGAGCAGCATCTCCGCCTGGCTGCCGATGGCGGCGATATCGGCCTGCTGCAAAGTCCGGTTCAGGGTCGAAAGCGTCTCCTGCAAACCGGTGGCGATCCCTTCGATATTGAGTTTGTCGAGATTGCGCAAAATGCCATCCACCGCGTCGGTTATCCGGGTGATGATGCTGGGCGCGGCGGGAATGTAGGGGTACTGCGGCTGCCAGTCGATTTCCAGCGCTTGGTTGCGCTCGGGGTCGAGGTAATCCACTTCGATGTAGGCGGCGCCGGTCACCCCCTGAAAACTGAGGCGCATGCGCAGGCCCGCATCGACCTCGCGGCGGATTTCGGCGCGGGTAACCTGCTCGCCGGTGCCGAGAAACGCCTGCTTTTTCAAGGACATGCGCACCAGGACGTAACGGTGGCGGGTCGGATACGCCAGGCGGACCACGCTCATTTCGCGCACCTGGCCGACCTGCACGCCGCGAAATTTCACCGGCGAACCGATATCGAGCCCCTGCACCGAGGTGGTGAAATAGGTTTCGACGATGACCTGCTTCTCGAACAGGGCGCCCACTCCGAAGGCAACGATCGCCAGGACCAGAATCGCGGCGGCGCTCAGAACGAACAGGCCGATTTTGAAATAGTTGGGTCTTCTCATCGGCAGGGCTCCTCGACTTCCTTCCTTGCCGCCCGCCCTTGCGGCGCGGCCGTTTCCCGCCGGAAGAACTGACGGATATACGGATCGTCGCTGTGGTCCCGCAGGTCGCCGGGGGCGCCGATGGCGGCGACGGAGCGGGTCCGCTTGTCGAGCATGATCACCCGGTTGGCGATTTCGTAGATGCTGGGCAATTCGTGCGTCACGACGACAAATGTAATCCCCAGACTGTCGGCCAGGCGCAGAATCAGTTGATCCAGTTCAGCCGAGGTGATCGGGTCGAGACCGGCGGAGGGTTCGTCGAGAAACAGAATCCGCGGATCGAGGGCCATGGCGCGGGCGATGCCGGCCCGTTTTTTCATGCCGCCGCTGACCTCGGCCGGCAGACGGTCGGCCTCCTGCTCCAGACCGACCAGGCTGAGTTTGAGCATGCCGATGAGCCGGCGCGCCTCGGCCGGAAGGTCGGTGAATTCCTCAAGCGGCAAACAGACGTTTTCCAACAGGGTCAGCGAGCCGAAAAGAGCGCCGCTCTGGTAGGTAACGCCAATGCGGCGCAGGATTTCCCGGCGCTCGCGACCGCTGCTGGCGACGATATCCCGCCCCTCGATGAGCACCCGGCCGGCCACCGGCCGCAGCAGGCCGATCATGTGCTTCATCAGGGTGCTCTTGCCCGAGCCCGAGGCGCCCAGAATGATGAAAACCTCCCCCCGGTAGATGTCGAAAGAGATATCGTTGAGAATATTCTCCTCCTCATAGGCGGCGCTGAGGTGCTCGACGCGGACAACGACCTCCCTTTCCATCCTCAAATCCCCAGATAATAAAATATGACGGAAAAAATGCCGTCGGCGACGATGATCAGGATATTGCCGCTGACCACCGCCCGGGTCGCCGAATCGCCGACGGCGCTGGCGCCGGATTTTGTTTGCAGCCCGTGCAGACAGCCGAGAGCGGCGACGATCAGGCCGAAAAAGATCGATTTGAACAGCCCGCCGGCCATGTCCGCCCAGGTGACCGCGCCCAGCAGCTGATTGACATAGGTGACCAGCGAATAACCGAGGGAGAGCAGAACGACGCCGCCGCCGATCACGCCCAGCAGGTCGGCGAAAACCGTAAGCAGGGGGATCATCACCATCGCCGTCAGAACCCGGTTCACCACGAGAAAGCGCACCGGATCGAGTCCCATCGTCTGCAGGGCGTCGAGTTCCTCGTTCACCTTCATCGTCCCCAACTCGGCGGCAAAGGCCGAGCCGGAGCGGCCGGCCATGACCATGGCGGTCATCAGCGGCCCCAGCTCGCGCAGCATGGAAAGACCGATGAGGTCGGCCACATAGATTTCGGCGCCGAACTGGCGCATCGGAATCGCCGCCTGAAAGGCCAAGATCAGTCCGACGAGAAAACTCACCAGCAAAACGATGGGCAGGGCGTTGACGCCGGCCTTTTCGGCGATCAGCAGACTGTCGCGCCAACGAATCCGGCCGGGCCGACGCAAGGTGTCCAGGGTGGCGACGGTCAGCTCGCCGATGAAGGCGACCAGATCGCGCAGCCATTCCCAAACGCGCCAGGATCCGCGGCCGACCTCCTCCGGTAGGTGTGCGGGCTGCGCTTTGGGGCGGGAAGGGGTGGGTAATGCGGCGGGGTTGAAGAGATCGAACATCTGTCGGAACTGCGGCGCCAGGTCGCACAGCCGATATTTGCCATTGCGGTGGTGCTGGCGGCAGCACAGCTCCACCAGCAGGCCGATGCCGGCGCCGTCGCAGTAATCGACCGCTCCCGCCTCTATGCGCAGCAGGGACGGCCGATGTTGTTCCAGCAGGGCGGTGGAGCGCCGCCACAGCTCCGCCGTCGTTTCCACATCCAGGCGGCCGGAGAAGGTGAGCACCACTTCGTCGTCCGCAACGGACACCTGCATTTTTGCCGATTCGGCGGCCTGCTTCTGCATCGGATCACCCATAAAAATTAATGATACCCGAAGAAGCGACAATGACCAGTAAATTGGCGCTTTTAGACCTTCGCATGGGAGATTTTCGGAGAAGGAGAATTCGGCGCGAACGGTTGCCGGCGGGCGGCAATGGCGCGAAAAAGTTGCCCAATCGCCAAGGAAAATTTTTCCCGGTGGGGAGAAATGCGTCAGTCAATGCCGTAATCCGCCCAGCGCTCGGCCACCCGCCGCGCGACAGCGGGATCGCCGGTGACCAGCGCCCGGTCAATCTTGCCGGTGCCGTCGATGCCGAGGCGTCCGGCGGAAACGACAAGATCGCGATCGGCATCGATCTGGTTGACGAGACGCCAGAGAACGGCGTCGCCGGCATGCAGGTCGACGCCGTCATCGACGGTGATCAGCAGCCGCGAGCGGCGAAAGAAGGGCGTTTCCCACAGGCGGCGAATCAGCTCCAGTCCCTTGCCGGCGACCGCCGGTTGCACGGCGATCAGGGCGCAGCCGTGAAAAGCGCCCTGGGGAATAAAATGGATGGCGAGGATTTCCGGAAAATCGATTTGCAGCAGCGGCAGAAAAATCGTTTCGCTGGCCAGAACGAAATTGAGGTTTTCCATCGGCGGCGGCCCGACAACTGTGCAGGGATAAAGGGGCTGGCGCCGGCAAGTGAGGTGTTCCAGGTGGAAAACCGGCGCCGGGGCGGGTGGCGCATAGAATCCGGTATGGTTGCCGAAGGGACCTTCGGGCCGGACTTCGCCCGGCGCGACGTACCCTTCGAGGACAAACTCGGCGGTGGCCGGGACCGGCAGCGCCCCATCGCGGGAGGCAATCATCTCCACGGCCGCCCCGCGCAGATAACCGGCAAAGGCGCTCTCCTCGACCGCCGACGGCAGCGGGGCGGCGGCGGCGTAGATCAGGGCCGGATCGCCCCCCAGCGCCACCACCACCGGCATGCGCTCCCCGCGCGCCGCCCAGGAGCGGGCATGGCGGGCGCCGTCGGAGCCGTCCCCCCAGTGCAGGGCGGCGGTGCGCGCATCGAAGATCTGCATCCGGTACATGCCGCAATTCAAACGGCCGGTTTCGGCATCGCGGGTGAAAATCAGCGGCAGCGTGAGAAAACGGCCGCCGTCCCCCGGCCAACCCTGCAGGGCCGGCAACCGGCGCAAATCCGGCGCCGGTTCTCTTTCCCGGCAAAGGGCGCTGGTGCGCATTAGCGGCCGCCAGGCCTGGGCTTCGGTCAACCGGCGCAGCCGGTCGCTCGCCGGCCCTTCGCCAGCCAGCGCCAGATCACGCGCCAACCGCCCCGCCACCTCCTCCAGGTGCGCCGCGCCCAACGCCCAGGCCATGCGCTCGGCGGAGCCGAACAGGTTGGTCAACACCGGCGCATCGTGCCCCAGCACCGCCGAAAAGCACAGCGCCGGGCCGCCTCCGGGCCGCTTGCAGACCCGTTCGGTGATGGCGGCAATCTCCAGTACCGGATCGACTTTCATCCCGACCCGGCGCAAAGCGCCGCAGCGTTCAAGCCGAGCAAGAAAATCCCGTAAATCATCCCGCGGATCCGACATGCCAAAGCCTTTCTTCCCCTGCGATGAATGCCACCTTCCGGACTATACAGCAAGTTGGCCTGCGGCTGAAGCGATCCGTTTCCATGCAAAAAGCCGCCGGCAGTCGAAACTGGCGGCGGCTTTTGCTGGTGATCGGGCGGTTTCTAGGCCTGGCCGGTGAAAATCTCCTCTTCGTCCTCGTCCTCGTCATGGGGCAGAAGGGAATCGAGAAACGCCGCCAGGTGCGAATTGATCCCCTTGATCTTTTGCCAACCACGCGACCTCATGGAGGATTTGACGGCCGGAACCGGCTCGGCACCCTCCTCGGTCATCAGCATCGGCGGGATCGCCAGGCCGGCGAGCAACTCGCTGCGCCCCTCGCTGTGCTTCTGCCCTTTGCGGCTGGACAAAAGCTGAATCCAGTTGCGCAGCGGCTGGAGAGCGGCAAGAGCCCGGACGTCCCCAGGCTTTTTCGCCAGGGCGGCGAGCAGCGTTCTTTTCAGCTGGTCCAGTTTACCTTCGCGCAGCGCCTTCCGGATGAGCGAACATTTTGCCAGGCGGCGCACGTCGCGCACCGCTTCCGGCGAGAGGACCATGCTGGCGGCGGCCACCCGGTCGGGATATCTTTCCAGCAGATCGAGCAGCACCAGGCCGCCGCGGGATATCCCAAAGACGACGGCGCGACCGATGCCGAGATAATTGAACAGGGCTATCGCGTCGCGGGTGTGGCTGGATGGCTCGAAATCCTCGGCCTCTCCCTTGCCGATGCCGCGCAGGTGGGTCGAGATCACCCGGTAGCCGGCCTTTACCAGCCCGGTTGTCTGGGCTTCCGGCAATTCCCGATTCGAGGCGTAATCGTGGAGGAACAGCACCGCCGGCCCGCTGCCGTATTCTTCATACTCTATTTCGCTGTCGTTGATTCTGGCACGCATAATGTGTCTCCCTGTTGAGAGTATCGTTTTTTTCCAATGGCCTACCAGCTAGCAATCAGTATACCAATGTTTTATAAGTTTCGATACAATCAAAAAAGCACATGAAATCGGCCACTTGATCTTGTAAATTTTCTTCCTCCGGCGCTTTTGACTTTTTCGATTTTTTGCATTTTTGCAAATCCAAGGAATTCATTTTTCGCCGCCGCTCCCGCCCGCCTCCGGCACGCAACGGCTAAATACGCAGAGTTACAATCATTATTTTTTTATCTGCATTTTTGTCAGCTATTCGCAAATTTGCAAAACGTTTTTTGATTTTGCCACTACAGATGTGGCATATTTCCACCCCACGGACTGAGTGCAAACATTATTGCCCGCCGCCCCGGGTATCTGCTACGCTCCCGGCAAGCCGCCGAAAGGAGATCTCCCATGCCCCGCATGCCGAATACCGTAGCGGAATATCATCAATTCGCCAGCGACAATTACGCCGCCATCTGCCCCGAGGCCTGGACCGCCATGGAGGAGGTCAATAGCGGTTACGCCGCCTCCTACGGCGCCGATCCCTGGACCGCCAGGGCCTGCGACCTGCTGCGGGAATTTTTTGAAACCGATTGCCAGGTTTTTTTCGTTTTCAACGGCACCGCCGCCAATTCCCTCGCCCTGTCCTCACTATGCCATTCTTACCACAGCATCATCTGCCACGAACTCGCGCACATCGAAACCGACGAGTGCGGCGCTCCCGAATTTTTCTCCAACGGCACCAAAATTCTGGTCGTGCCTGGCGAACACGGCAAGATCAACCTGCCGGCGGTGGAGCATGCGGTAAAGCGGCGCAGCGACATCCATTACCCGAAACCGCGAGCCCTCTCCATCAGTCAGTCCACCGAACTCGGCGCCGTCTACACGGCGGCGGAATTGACTGCGGCCGGCGATCTTTGTCGCCGCCTCGGGCTGCGTCTGCATATGGACGGCGCGCGCTTCGCCAACGCCGTGGTTGCCAGCGGCGTCGCGCCGCGTCAGCTGAGCTGGCAGGCGGGGGTCGATGTGCTCACCTTCGGCGGGGCCAAAAACGGCATGGCGGTGGGGGAAGCCGTCGTTTTTTTCGATCGCACCCTCGCCGATGAATTCGACTTCCGCTGCAAGCAGGCGGGCCAACTCGCCTCAAAGATGCGCTTTCTTTCCGCCCCGTGGATCGGCATTCTGCGCGACGGCGCCTTGTTGCGACACGCCGCCAATGCCAATGCCCGCGCCAGGCAACTGGCCGCCGAGCTGGCCGGCATCGACGGGATCGAGATCGTCCACCCCTGTCAGGCCAACGCCGTTTTCGCCGCCATGCCGCAGGGCCTGCTCGAAGCCCTGCGCGACCGCGGCTGGCGGTTTTACACCTTCATCGGCACCGGGCAGGCGCGCTTCATGTGTTCCTGGAGTACGACGGAGGGGGACATCCGGCGGCTGGTCGCGGATGTGGCGGAACTGGCTGGAAAAAGGGCCTGACGCAAATCCTGTTTAGCGTTTGCCTAGCATCGTATCGAGAAAGCGCGCCACCCAGCGATGGACGTCGTTGCGCCGCACTTCCGCCTGCAGGTGCAGCATGCGCTCGCGGCGCTCTTCGGCGCCCATGGTAAAGGCGCGGTGAATGGCGTCGGCGGCGCCGTCGAGATCATAGGGGTTGACCAGCAGCGCCCAGCGGCCGAACTGGTCGGCGGCGCCGGCGAACTCGCTCAGGATCAGGACGTTGTTGCCGTCGACGGCGCTCGCGCAGTATTCCTTGGCGACCAGATTCATGCCGTCGCGCAGGGGCGTGATCAGGGCGATTTCCGAGGCCCGGTAATGGGCCAGCAATTGCACCCTGTCGAGGCTGCGAAAAACGTAATGGATCGGCACCCACCCCTGTTCGGTAAATCGGGCGTTGATCCGCCCGGCCAGTTGATCGAGCTGTTCCTTCAGCGTTTGATACTCCGGGACATCGGTGCGGCTCGGGATGACAACCTGCAGCAGCGAAATCGCCCGGCGCAGATCGGGATATTTTTCCAGCGCCCATTCGAAGGCGAGAAACCGTTCGGGCACCCCCTTCGTGTAATCGAGACGGTCGATCCCCAGCATCAACTGCCGCCCTTCCAGATTTTCGTGCAGGTACCAGGCGGCCTCGGCCACCTCTTGCGACCGCGCGGCCTCGTTGAATTCGCGGTAATCGATGCTGATCGGAAAATGCCCGACGCGGATCGCCCGCTCGCCGTGGCGCAGCAGGGTGTAATGGCGCTGGCGGCTGATTACTTCGACCTCCGGCAGCAGGGCGACGGCGCATTGGACGAAATTGCGCCGGTCGCGCAGCGTCTGAAAGCCGATCAGATCGTACGCCACCAGCGCGCGGATGATCTCCTGTTTCCAAGGCAGGCGGCGAAACAGATCGAGGGAGGGAAAAGGAATGTGCAAAAAGAACGCGAGGGGCTGGCGCACGCCGAGTGTGCGCATCTGTTCGCCGACCAGACAGAGCTGGTAATCGTGGATCCAGACCAGGTCCTGTTCGCTGACCGCAGCGGCCACCGTTTCGGCAAAGCGGCGATTGACCTCGATGTAGCTCAGCCAGTTCTCCCGGTTAAAATTGCAATGTCCAAGCAGGTCGTGAAACAACGGCCAGAGGGTCTCGTTGGAAAAACCGAGGTAATATTTCTGAACCTCCTCCTCGCTCAACATGACCCCGTGCAGGCGGTAACCGCGCTCGGCGCCAAAGCGCGCGAACAGCTCGTGCAGGGGAACCTCGCCACCGCAACCCGGCCAGCCGATCCACATTCCTCCGCGGCGATTCATCACCGGCGCCAGAGCGGTGATCAACCCGCCCGAGCCGGGAGAAATGCGCCATTCCTCATTCTCCTGGCCGATCACCACCGGCAGACGATTGGATACCACAATCAGGCGCTGCTGGCTCATTCCATTGTCCTTTCCCGAATCCTGATCCTTCTCCGAATCCGAATAAAATGCATCAACTGAATTCTATCGCCTCCAGCCGCTCCTGATGGCCGTGCAGCAGCCCCAGCATCAAGGTCAAATACTCGCGCAGATGCCGGGTAAGCAGATAGTTTTCCCAGATGAAGCGCCGCGCCCGTTCGCCCATCTGGCGGCGCAGATCTTCGCGGTGCAACAGATAGCGGATGCGCAGCGCCGCCCCGTCCGGAGTGCGCACCAGAAAACCGGTGTAATGGTCGAAGACCTGCAGGCGGATGCCGCCGGTGTCGCCGCCGATCACCGGTTTGCCCTTCCACAGCGCTTCGGTCACCGTCAGCCCGAAACCCTCGCGCAGCGACTTTTGCAGCACGATATCGGCCCGCCGCTGCAGGGCGTTGATCGTTCGGTGCGCCGAGTTGGGCAGCAGCAGAACGTGAATGTGCGGATCGCCGGCGGTCGCCACCTGCACCTCGCGCAGGACCGCGTCCCCCTCCGGATCGTCGGCCGCGCCGCCGCCGGCGAGAACCAGTTGCAGAGGCACCAGCTTTCTGGCCATCCGACAGGCCTCGATTACCCCCAGGGGATCTTTGAATCGGTCGTAGCGGGAAACCTGAAGAACGAGGGGCAAATTGCTGTCGAAGCCGAAGCGGGGGTCGAGTTCCCCCACCTCGGCCGCCGGCAAATCCCGGTTCTTTTCGCTGAGGGGGTCGATGCTGGGGGCGATTATATATTGGGGATGCGGCAGTGCCTGGGAGAATTCCGGCAGGGAGAAAATACTGGCATCGTAAGGCATGACCCACTTGCGCAGGTAATTCCAGATCGGCGGATGCGGGCGGCTGGCGTCGATATGACAGCGCCAGACCCATTTGCCCCGCCGCCTGGGACACTGCGCCAGCAGGGCCGCCGGCTGGGGATCGTGAATGAATACGAAATCGGCCTCTTCCAGCAAAGAGCGCAGGTTTTCGGCGTTGGCCGCATTGGCGTCTTCATACACGCGCAACTCTTCATCGCCAACCGCCACCGCCTCCCCCTGCAAACCGTTGTGCAATTTTTTCGTGCACGCGTAGAAAATCCTGTCGCCGGCGATCACTTCCCAGCGGGCATCCAAACCGAGGGCCTGCTTGAACGGGACGAGTTTCTGCAAAATTTCGGCGACGCCGCCGCCTTCGCGCGTCGAATTGACGTGCACCACCCGCGCCCCCTTGAGGGGCGCCGCCAGCTGGCGCAGATGCTCGATACTCCCCCGGCCGGCAACCGCCTCGTACTCGTCGATGAAATTCTGCAAAAATTGGGCGGGCAGCATCTCCATTCAGGCGCTCCCCGCGAAATGCCGCTGGAAAATCGCGCTTACCCGATGGCGAAGTTCCTTCAGGGAGGAAAAATACGGATCGAGACCGGCCAAATCCGCGATCAGCGGGGCGAATTCGCCGTCAAATCCCGCCAGCCAGGCACTGAAATCGTCGTTGCGTTGCGGAGTCCTGCGGCGGGCGTCGATGAAATGAAAAAAGACGCTGCCGGTGGACAGCGAGGGCAGATAGGAGACGATGTCCGCCGGATGGTCGAAGACCAGGCCGGCGCTGAACACCACCACCTGGCCGTGGAGAAAGTAGAACCCCTGATCGACGGCCGACCAGAGGGCGAGTTCGCTTTCGTCGAGACGTTGGTGAACAATTTCGAGAACTTCCTGCCTCACCCCTTCGAGATCGTCGAAATCGGTGGGGATCACCATGCTCAAACGCTCGGCCAGGGGCCGATCATGCAGTCCCCGCCACGCCCAGGAAGCGAAATCGTTGTTATATTCCGGCTCGTCGAACTGTGGCCGCAGCAACCTGCCCCAAAAGTGATGATACAGGCTCCCGACCGGCACCCGGAGCAACCCCTCGCGCAACTCCTTCAGACTGTGCGCCCGTTCTCCCGTCGCGAGAGTGATGAGAGCGCAATCCCGAACACTGAACCCATTACCTGGTCTCGCTGGGGAGCCATTGCCGATTTGCATGCGCCTCCTCAAGAGAAATTCAGTAAAAACATCCGCTATTTATAACACAAACGGGGTTTTTCGCAAGGGTGGAAGGGCGGCAGCTAGCGGGCGGTTCCCGAGGTTTCCCGCTGAAGGCGGCGGCAGAATTCTTCCCGGCACCAGTTTTCCACTTCGACCAATGCCGCAAAAGCTTCGCCAAAGCCGTTCCGGCCGAGGGTGAAGACGCCGTGGCCGAAGACCAGGGCGCGCCCGGTTTCACCGATGACCGGCGCCACCTTTTCGGCCAGACCCCCGGCGCCGATCTCGCCGGCGACCGTCGGCGTACCGCCGACGAAGCGCACCCGCGGGCACTGGCGCCAGCAGTCGGCAATGTTGCACCCCGCCTGGTGTTCGCACAGCATGCTCATCACCACGGCCAGCTTCGGATGCCCGTGCAAAATGGCGCGGGCGCCCGTCGCCTCGAAGATGCGGCGATGCGCCGCCAGTTCGCTGGAGGCGGTCACCCCGGCGGTGGAGGAGTTGTCGTTCGGCACCGGATCGATGCAGCCGGCCAGTTCATCGAGATGCGCTCCGGTTTGCGAAATCAGTATCGTCTGCCCGTCGCGCCAGGAAATATTGCCGAAGGCCGAATCGACCAAGCGCTTGCCCACCGTGTAGCGGCCGACGCGGGCGATCTCGGCAAGAATCGCTGTCCGGTCCTCCAGCGGGCCGGAAGCAAAGGTCAAATCCCCGATGGCGATGGGCTGCAGCCAGCTTTGTCGCAGGTCGGCAAAGGCCGCCTCTTCGCCTGGAAGGAGAAATCCGTCTTGCAGCACATCGAGCAGATATTTGACGAAGGCCGCGTGAAAAACCGAGCAGTAATGAATGAACGCCTGCTCCGGGGTAAAAGCGCCGGTGGCGACGATCCCCAGACCCTCGACGATGATCCCCTTGCGCCGGCGCAGCAAGGCGGCGATTTTTTCGCTGTCGCCGCGATCCGCGCGGCGCAACAGCGGAATGTCGTGCAGGAAGGTGCGGGTTTCGGTATCCCGAGGAACCAGACAGGGCTCTTCGCCCGTGGCCCGGCGCACCAGAAAGTCGATGAAGGGCAACGACGGCTCGGCCAATACCGCGCAAACCACATTCAGCCGGGCGAGAATTTCCTCGCCCAGCGGCAGGAGATCGGCGGGTCCCTCGGCGATCAGGATGTCGTCCTTGGCGAGAAAGGCGATCCGCAGTGGATCGGCGCTGCCATCGGCGGCCAGTTTCTCTTTATATTTCGCGATTTGTCTTTTCACGGCTGACGCTCCAGAAACCCGGCATCGGCAAAACGGCCGGCGTCGGTGAGGCCGCGGATGCGGTAGTATTTGGTCAGCTCCTCGGTGAAACGCGCCCGGTCGATGGCGGGGACTTCGATCCCTTCGCCGCTGCTCCCCGGCTCGCAGAAGAACCGCTCCGGCAACACATCGTCGGCCATCGAAAAGCCGTTTTCCAGGTTGTAGAATCGTTCGCTGAGATAGATGCGCTCGCCGATGTCTTTCAGATCCTGCGGCGAGAATTCGTGCCCGGTGACCGCCGAAACCAGGGCGCCATACTCCTCCAGGCTGGCGCCGAGAAAGGAGAATTTGCAGGCGACCAGGGAATCGATGGCGGCATTGGTGTCCTCGGCGATTTTGATGATGCGCGCCTTGCCGGCGAAGGAAAAACGGTCGGTGGGAACGGGTTTGCGCAGGATTTCGTGGGCGATGGGGTAGGCCCGCAGATGGCAGCCGCCGCGATTGCTGGTGCAATAGGCCAGGGCCATGCCGTAAGCGCCGCGCGGATCGTAGGCCGGCAATTCCAGCGCCTTGACGCTCATCGACAGCTGCGGTTTCCCCGCGCCGACGGCCCATCGCCGCGAGCCCTCGGCCAGGCGGTCGCCGATTCCCCGCCGGTGCGCGGTGGCTTCGAGGAGCGGCCCCATCTCCTCCGCCGTCGGAAAGCGACCCTGCGCCTCCCCCCAGGCGGAAAGGGTGGCGGCGGCGGAGATGGTGTCCATACCCAACTCGTTGCACAGGCTGTTCGATCTGACGATGCTGTGCAGATCGGCGATGCCGTTGAGGGCGCCGAAATGGGAAACGGTCTCATACTCGGGAAGATGCTCCCCCTGTTTCGTGCTTTTTTTGCACTGGATGGGGCAGCCGAAACAGCCGTCCTTCTTCACTTCGAAGGCCCTGCGGATCGCCGGTCCGGAATAGTTGACCGCAGCGTCGAATACGGTTCGGCGAAAGTTCTCCGTCGGCGCCATGCGCCGCTGGTGCATCAGATCGACCAAAGTCGGGGTGCCGTACTCGGCGATGCCGAGTTGGCCGAAAATTACCGGCGACGCCTTGAACAGGCGCATGACATCCTGGCGAGCGGCCTGCAGACGCTGCGGATCGGCGATGACGGTTTTCCGGTCGCCATCGACGACGATCGCCTTGAGGTTCTTGCTTCCCATGACTGCGCCGAGCCCGCCCCGGCCGACGGAATTGCCTTCTCCCATTATAATGTTGGCGAACAGCACCTTGTTTTCACCGGCCGGACCTATGGCCGCCACACTCCCCCGCTCAGCCAGGGCGGCCACCGTCGCCTCGATCCTTCGCCCCCACAAGGCGGCGGCGTCCATGACTTCCACCCCCTGCGGAGTAACCGCCAGCACCGACGGGCGCGGCGCGCGGCCGGTGAGGAAAAGTGCGTCGATGCCGGCGCTCTTCAGCCGCCAGGCGAAGCGCCCGCCGGCCGAACAGTCGTAGATCGTCCCGGTCAGCGGCGAGCGCGAAACGACAGCCAGATGCGCCGAAGTCGGCGCCGGGCTGCCGCAAAGCGGGCCGACGGCAAAGACCAGCGGCATCTCCGGGGCGAGGGGTTCCAGGCGGTAAAAGTCGCGCAGCAGGCGCACCCCCAGGCCGCGGCCGCCGAGATAACCGTGCAACCAGCTTTCCGGTATCGGTTCCCGGCGCGATTCGCCGGTGCTCAGGTCCACCCGCAGCATGCTGCCGTGCCAGCCGTTCAACGAATTCTTCATGACGACCGCCCGGCGACGCAGGCCATTGCCGCTTTCTCTGCCACCCCTGCCGCGTCCCGGCGACCCAGGTGTCGTTTGCCCCAGTCGCACATCTGGCCGAGGAGCGGCACCAGCGTTTGCCCCTCGCCGGTCAGGGAATATTCCACCCGCGGCGGCACTTCGGCATACACCTGACGATGGATCATCCCGTCCCCCTCCAACTCGCGCAGCTGCTGCGTCAGCATTTTTTGCGTCACCTTCGGCAGCCGACGCCGAAGCTGACTGAAGCGCAGGGTGCGGTGCGCCAGATGCCAGAGGATCAGCGCCTTCCATTTGCCGCCGATGACGTTCAGGGTGATTTCCACCGTGCAGCGGTAGGGTGTTTCTTCCGCGCTCATCAATATCCTTTCCATGGTATCCAAAAAGGTACTACCTGAGAAAAAAGTGGGTACTTGTTTCTGCCGGATGCTGCATTTATAGTACGGATTGGCCGGCCAGAGCAAGCCGGCGTCCTTTGGTTCCTGCTGTTTTTTCCCAACCGTCAAGGAGAGTGCTATGAGCGAAGCGTTTACCGCCCTGCTGGTCGAGGAGACCGCCGCAAAACAGTTCAGCCGCCGGCTGGTCCGCCGGCAAGTGGCGGATCTGCCGGCCGGCGA
>JBAYQP010000044.1:0-22134 GCA_041677125.1 Desulfuromonadales bacterium
CGGCCTGTCGCCAGGCGCCCTGCACCTGGTGTCCCTGACCGCCTGGTGGACGCACGCCCTGGTTCTGCTGGTTTTCCTCAACCTGCTGCCGCGCAGCAAGCACATGCACATCCTGACCGCCATCCCCAACTGCTTTTTCCGCAATCTCGACCGGCCAGGCAGCCTGCCCCGGGAAACCTTCGAGAAGGGCCGAAAATTCGGGGTGGACACCATCGACCGCTTCACCTGGAAGGATCTCCTCGATTCCTTCACCTGCACCGAATGCGGCCGCTGCCAGGATGTTTGCCCGGCCCGCGGCACCGACAAGGATCTCAATCCCCGCGAAATTATCCACGACATCAAGGTGAACCTGCTGGCCAACGGCCCGGCCCTGCGGCAGGGGAACACCTCTGCGCTCCCCCTGATCGGCGAAGGGCATGCGGGGAGCATCGGCGAAGGCAGCATCTGGGACTGCACCACCTGCGGCGCCTGTCAAAAGGTCTGCCCGGTGCTGATAGAGCACCCGCAGAAAGTGATCAAAATGCGCCGGCACCTGGTGCAGATGGAATCGCGTTTTCCCGGCGAACTGCTCAACCTCTTCGAGAACATGGAACAGCGCAGTAATCCGTGGGGAATCGCTCCCGCCGACCGCGGCAAATGGAGCACCCTGCTCGGCGACCGCAGCTTTCAGGGAGACGCCTGCGAATATCTCTTTTACGTCGGCTGCGCCGGCGCCTTCGACACCCGCAGCAAACAGGTGACGGTCGCTCTGGCCACCCTTTTCGACGCCGTCGGCCTCACCTGGGGCATTCTCGGCAAGGACGAATTGTGCTGCGGCGACAGCCTGCGGCGACTCGGCAACGAGTACGTCTTCGAGCGCATGGCCCGGCAGAATGTGGAACTGCTGAGGGCGCGCGGGGTGAAAAAAATCGTCACCCAATGCCCCCACTGCTTCAGCACCTTCGCCAACGATTACCGGCAGTACGGCCTGGATGTGGAAATCATCCATCACTCGCAGCTGCTGGCGCAACTTCTCGCCGACGGACGCTTGCAACCAGCGAAGAAACTCGATGCCGGCCGGCTGGTCTTCCACGACTCCTGCTACCTCGGGCGCTACAACGAAGTCTACGCCGCGCCGCGCCAGGTTTTGCAGGCGGCGACCGGCGCCGCGCCGGGCGAATTGCCGCACCACCGCGACAACGCCTTTTGCTGCGGCGCCGGCGGCGGCCGGATGTGGATGGAAGAAAACACCGGCACCCGCATCAATGTCGCCCGGGTGCGGGAAGCTCTGGCCGAAAAGGCCGAGACCATCTGCGTTTCCTGCCCCTATTGCATGACGATGCTCGAAGACGGTCTCAAGGACGAGGGGGCCGACGACCGGGTGCGGGTGAAAGATATCGCCGAAGTGCTGGCGGAAGCTTTGCGCTGAAATCACGGCCAACCCAGATTGGGAAGGCACAAAGCCCGGCCGGAAACCCGGTCGGGCTTTTTCATAATGGCGTCTTTGGCGGTGGGTGTCTTTACTGCAACGGCGTGGCGGCGGCGCGAAAACGCGCCGGCACCTCCGTCAACGCATCGACGAATTGCAGATTGCCATCATCGTCGGCGTAGACGTAGGTGGTATGCGGGGGGAGGGGCTTGACCGGCGGCGCTTTCGGCATCGGCGGCGCTGGTGCGGCATCCGGTGATTTACGGGCCGAAGGCGCGGCGGCTGGTGGCCGCACGGTTGGTGTTGCCGCTTCGGTTTGCGGCAGGCGCAGCAGCCGCTGCCGGAAGTCGAGATAAAAAATTCGCACCTGATGCAGGCCCGGCGCATGCAGCGGCGTTCGCAACAGAAACTGGTCCACGCCGAGCAAGAGCAGGCCAAACAGAATGCACCAGAATAAACAACCGAGGATTTTCTTCATCTTCAGTGGCTATGGTCATGGCCGGCATGGCCATGCGAGCTGAGGCTGGAATGCCGGGATCGATGCTGCAACTGCTCGATGACCGGGCCGGTGACGCAGCGGGAACATTCCACCTGCAGGGTGGTCTGGGTGATATGGTAGTCGTGATCGAGCATCTGTTCGATTTCGCCGACGATCTCCCCCTGCTGCAGCCGGTATTCCGGCTCGACGTCGATATGCGCCGACAGGGCGGAAATATGCGAGCAGATCGACCAGACGTGCAGATGGTGAATATCGTTGACCCCGGTCACCGCCCGCATTTTCATCACCAGCTCGGGCAGCTCGATGTGGCGCGGCACCCCTTCGAGCAGGATGTGCGCAGCCTCGCGCACGATGCGCAACGAGCCCCAGCCAATAATGACCACGATACCGGCCGAAATCACGGCGTCCAGCACATACCATTGGGTGAACAGCATGATCGCGCCGCCGACAATCACCCCGACCGAGGCAATGGCATCGCCGATAACGTGCAGAAAGGCGCTGCGGACATTGAGATCCGCTCCCGAGTGTTGGTGCAGGCGGCTGGCGGCAATCAGGTTCATCGCCAGGCCGACGCAGGCGATGATGAACATCTCCTTGCTTTTCACCGCTTCGGGATGCAGAAAACGCTCCCATGCCTCATGCAGAATGCCAAAGGCGATCAGAATCAGGGTTGTGCCGTTGATAAGTGAGGCGAAAATCTCCGCCCGGTGCCAGCCGTAGGTGCGCCGGTCGGTCGCCGGCCGGCCGGCCAGCTTGATCGCCACCAGCGACAGGACCAGGGCGAAAAGATCCATGAAAACGTGGGCGGCATCGGAGAGCAGGGCCAGGGAATTGGTCCAGAAGCCGCCGATGACCTCGGCGATCAGGGTGACCGCAGTCAGGCCGATGGCCAGGCCAAAACCCCGGGTGATGCTTTGGTCCAGATGTCCTTCCGAATGTTCTTCGGTCATTTAATTACTCCGGAGCGGTAATGGGTCATTCTAGATGCTGGCCCTTCGGGTGGTCAAGGTTCTTCTCCCGCCCCAGGGGTTGAAAAAAGACGCCTCTGCCGCTATATTTCGCCCATCCCTTTTGCTCACTGGAGAATGCGCATGTCGGACAAGCTTTATGACGTCATCATCATCGGCGGCGGCCCCGCCGGCCTCACCGCCGGGCTGTACACCTCCCGCGCCAAGCTCGATACCTTGCTGGTCGAACGCATGATCATGGGCGGGCAGGTGATGACGACGACCAAAGTGGAAAATTATCCCGGTTTTCCCGGCGGCATCGACGGCCCGGATCTGATGGTTCGTTTTCAGGAGCATTGTCAGGAATTCGGCCTGCGGGTCGATTACGGGGAGGTTGAAAACCTTATCGACCGCGGCGGGGAAAAGATCGTCGTGGTCGACGGCAAGGAGCTGCGCGCCCGCACCGTCATCATCACCACCGGCGCCGAACCGCGCAAACTCGGCATTCCCGGCGAGCAGGAATTCACCGGTCGCGGCGTTTCCTACTGCGCCACCTGCGACGGCGCTTTTTTCCGCAACGTGCCGGTGGCCATCGTCGGCGGCGGCGACACCGCCGTCGAGGAGGCGCTCTTTCTGACCAAATTCGCCAGCCGCGTCTACCTCATTCACCGCCGCGACAAACTGCGCACCACCCCCATTTTGCAGGACCGGCTGTTCGCCCACGAGAAAATCGAGGTTCTGTGGAACAGCGTCGTCGAGCGGGCGGAGGGAAGCGCCGCCGGGCTGAACGCCCTGGCGCTGCGGCAGGTGGCGGACGATGCCCGACGCACTCTCGAGGTCCAGGGGGTGTTTGTCGCCATCGGCGTCACGCCGAAGGCGCATTTTCTTGCCGACATTCTCGAACTCGACGCCGACGGCTACATTCTCACCGATGCCGAATGCCGCACCTCCATGCCGGGGGTGTTCGCCGCCGGCGACGTGCGCAAAAAAATCCTCAAACAGATCGCCACCGCCGTCGGCGACGGCGCCATAGCGGCGATCATGGCCGAAAAGTATCTGGAATAAAGATCCGGCATTCCGCCCATCGGGCATAATTCCCCGCAACCCCAAAAGCCCCGGTCACAGGCGTGCGACGCTTGCCCTGCCGGGGCTTTTCTGTTTATGATGCCGCAGATTTTAACGAAAACCCGTCCAGGAGGGGGAATCATGCTGGCCAAGGTTTTATCGGGAGCGCTGCTCGGGATCGACGCCTATCCGGTGGAAGTCGAAGTCGATATCGCTCAGGGGCTGCCCCAATTCGCCACCGTCGGCCTGCCCGAAGGCGCGGTCAAAGAGGCCAAGGACCGCATCAAATCGGCGGTAAAAAATTCCGGCTACGAATTTCCCGCCCGCCGCATCACCATCAATCTCGCACCGGCCGACGTTCGCAAGGACGGCGCGGCCTTCGATTTGCCGATGGCGGTGGGGCTGCTGACCGCCACCGGCGTGGTGCGCCCGGTGCATCGCGGACCCTTTGTGCTGATGGGGGAGCTTTCCCTGGACGGCCGGGTCAAACCGGTGCGCGGCGCGCTGCCGATCGCCATGGCGGCCCGCGAGTGGGGGGTGGCTGGTCTGCTGCTGCCGGAAGAAAACGCCCGCGAGGGCGCCATCGTCGAGGGATTGCCCACCTACGGCGTGCGCGACCTGGGGGAGGTGGTCGCCTTCCTCAACGGCGAGCGGCAGTTGGAGCCGTGCGCAGTCGATCCGCGCGCCCTGTTTCGCGAGGCGGCGGTGCACGGCGAGGACTTTTCCGAGGTGCGCGGCCAGGAGCACGTCAAGCGGGCGCTGGAGGTGGCGGCGGCTGGCAGCCACAACGTCCTTCTTATCGGCCCACCCGGCAGCGGCAAGACGATGCTCGCCCGCCGCCTGTCAACCATTCTGCCGGCGCAGAGTTTCGAAGAGGCGCTGGAAACCACCAAGCTGCACTCCATCGTCGGCCTCCTCCCCCGCCAACAGGCCCTTCTCGCCACCCGCCCCTTCCGCTCTCCGCATCACACCATCTCCGACGCCGGGCTGATCGGCGGCGGCACCGTGCCACGACCGGGGGAAGTCTCCCTGGCCCACAACGGCGTGCTGTTTCTCGACGAACTGCCCGAATTCAAAAAGAACGTTCTGGAAATGCTGCGCCAGCCCATCGAGGACGGCCAGGTGACGATCAGCCGGGCGGCCACCAGCCTGACCTACCCGGCCGCCTTCATGCTGGTGGCGGCGATGAATCCCTGCCCCTGCGGTTTTCTCGGCGATGTCCAGCACACCTGTTCCTGCACCCCGCCCCTGCTGCAGCGCTACCGCACCCGCCTTTCCGGTCCCCTGCTCGACCGCATCGACCTGCACATCGAGGTGCCCCGCGTCCCGCACCGCGACCTCGCCGACCCCCGCGACGCCGAACCCTCGGCCGCCATCCTCGCCCGCGTCAATGACGCCCGCGAACTGCAACGCCAGCGTCTGGCCCCCTTCGGCCTGCACGCCAACGCCCGCATGCAGACCCGCCACATCCGCAAGTTCTGCCCGGTGGACGCCGCCGGCCAGCGCCTGCTGGAGATGGTCACCGACCGCCTCGGCCTTTCGGCTCGCAGCTATACGCGCATTTTGAAAGTCGCGCGGACCATCGCGGATTTGGCCGGTGAGGAGCAGATTCGGCAGGGACATCTGGCCGAGGCGATCCAATACCGGGGGCTGGACCGGAAAGCAACCTGAAAAGGCTGCACCGGCGCCGCGTAGCGAACCACGAAACCGAACCGGCAGCGCAGCCGCACACTCGCAAGCGGATGCCTAAGCCCTTGCCTTTCTCGACTAAATCCGGATCTTGTCGGGTCGGCGCTCGCGGCCCGAGGCGGGTTGTTGGCGGCGTCTTCGGCGGGATCGGCGAGCAGCAGCTCTTGACGGAGAGACGATGCTGGCCTAAGGTCACGCTCGTCCATCTCGGCAAGGCGCATTTGCCGCCCGGGTCCCGCGCGCGCTCAGCGGGAGGTTGCGCCGGTTGTGCATCGGCCTGTGGCGAGACGGCCCCTTCTTTGGTTTGACTTCCCCGCCCGTCAGGCGTTAAATTTGCGCGGGCAGGGGCAAAACGAACCGAGAAAAAAGCGTCTTCGCCGGCCCGCTGCATCAAGAAAACGCTCCGTGCACCTAACGAACGACTCCGACGGCGAAAAAATATGCATGACTCCGACAATTTTCGGCGACCCACCGTGAAACCATGCTCCCCTTTCGACCCTCGGATCCGCAGCGAAGTCGCCGGCGCCGAAGATTTGCACCACCTGGACATCGCCGAACTTCTCGACATCCCGGCCATCCAGTCGCTTATGGAGGATTTCAACCGCCTGACGCGCATCCCCATGGCGCTCATCGACATCAGGGGAAAGGTCCTCATCGGCGTCGGCGGGCAGGATATCTGCACCAAATTCCACCGGGCGCATCGGGAAACGAGGCAGTACTGCCTGGAGAGCGACACCCGTTTGCACGCCGGGACGCCCCAGGGGGAATTCAGGCTGTACAAATGCAAGAACAGCATGTGGGACATCTCCACGCCCTTGTATCTGGGAACGGAACATGTCGGCAATCTCTTCGCCGGCCAGTTTTTCTTCGAGGGGGAAACCCTCGATTACGCGCTGTTCCGGACGCAAGCGCAACATTACGGCTTTGATGAAGGGGAGTACCTCGCCGCCCTCGAAGCCGTCCCCCGGCTCAGCCGGGAGTGCATCGATACCGGGATGCGCTTTTTCGCCAAACTCACCGATCTCCTCTCCCGCCTCGGCCACAGCAACGTCCTTTTGGTCCACACCGAGAAAATACTCACCGACGCCCTGAGCGAGGCGGAAACGGAGCGGGGCAAGAACGAGGCGATCATCGCCGCAATCAGCGACGTCCTTCTGGTGCAGGACGCCGAGTATCGCATTCTGTGCCAAAATGCCAAAAGCATTGAAATTCTCGGCGATCATGTGGGGGAACTCTGTTATCGGGCTCTGCACGGACGGGAAAATCCCTGCGACGGATGCCTCCTGACGGCCACCTTCCGCGACGGCGAGGTGCACCGGGGGGAGAAAAAATTTCTCGATGCCGGCAATGTGACGCGCCATCTCGACTTCACCGTTTCGCCGATCAAGAATGCGCGGGGGCAAACCATCGCCGGCGTCGAGATCGTCCGCGATATCACCGAGCGCAAGCAGACTGAGCTGCGCTTTGCCATCGAGCATGCGGTGAGCGAGATTCTCGCCGCCGCACCCACCGTCGCCGAAGCGATTCCCCGGGTGCTGGAAGCGATCGGCTCCGCCATCGACTGGGCATTGGGCGGGATCTGGTGGGAGGATGCCAGCGGCAAAGGGCTGCGCCTCCTCCATAGCTGGCACCCCAGCGGTTCCGATGTCGAGGCCTTCGTGCAGGCTGGTCGCAGTCTTGTTTTCGCGCCCGGCCAAGGGCTGCCGGGGAGGGTCTGGGCGTCCGAGGAGGCAGCCTGGATCGAAGATGTGCGCGTAGAAGAGAATTTCGCCCGCCGAACGCTCGCGGCGGCATGCGGGGTGCTCGGGGCCTTCGCCTTTCCCATCGTCCTCGGCGGACGGAGCGTTGGGGTCATGGAGTTTTATTCGCGGGAAGCGAGAAAAGTCGATCCCGCCTTTTTGCAAAAGATTATTCCCCTCGGCCGCCAACTTGGGCAACTGGTCGAGCGCAAGCAGGCGGAGGAGGCGCTGCGCGAATCGGAGCGGCGCTTCCGCGCGACGCTCGAGAACATCCGCCTGATCGCCATCAAGCTCGATCGGCAGGGGAACATCCTTTTTTGCAACGATTTCGCTCTCGACCTTATCGGCTGGGCGCGCGAAGAGGTCCTTGGGAGCAACTGGTTCGAGCGCTTCGCGCCCGACGGCGGCGGCCTTCTCGCCCGCTACGCGAACTGCGTGCGCGCCGGGACCATGCCGACCCACTTCGAAAACGAAATTTTCACCCGCAGCGGCGAGCGCCGCCTGGTCTCGTGGAACATTACCGTTCTCTATGACGCCCCCGAAGGAAATGCGGACGGGATCGCCTGCATCGGCGAGGACATCACCGAGCGCAAGGCGGCGGAGAAGACCATCGAACGGATCGGCAACCTTTACGAGGCGCTGAGCAAGACGAACAAGGCGATCATGTACAGCCGCGACCTCCAAGGCCTTTTTCAGGAGATCTGCCGGCTGGCGGTCGATTACGGAAAGCTTTTCCTCGCCGGCATCAGCATGCTCGAAGAAGAGACGAAACTCCTTGCGCCCGTCGCCTTCAGCGGCAGCGCCAACCACTATCTCAATTCGATTGTCGTTTCCACCGACAGTTTGCAGGCGGATGGCGGGGGGCCGTCCGGACGCGCTTTTCGCTTGGGCAAACCTTACGTTTGCAACGACTACATGGCCGACCCCATTACCGCCCCCTGGCAAGAAGCCGCCTCGGCCCGCGGCATCCGCGCCTCGGCCGCTTTTCCGCTGAAAAAGAGCGGCGTGCCGCACGGCGTGCTCAAGGTCTACTCGGAACAGAAGGATTTCTTCGATGAGAATATCCTCGCTCTCCTCACCGAAATGGCCGAGAACATCTCCTTCGCCATCGACAACTTCGCCCGCGAGGAGCGCCGCCAGCGGGCGGAAGAGGCGCTGCGCAAAAGCGAAGAGCGCCTGAAACTGGTTTTGGAGGGAAGCAAAGACGGGTTTTGGGATTGGAACCTGACCACCGGGGAAATAACCTTCAGCCGCCGTTTCGCCGAGATGCTCGGCTATGCCCCGGCGGACCTCGCGCCGACCATTGCCGCCCGCCGGGATCTTGTGCACCCCGATGATCTGCGCATGGTGCAGAAAGCCCTTGAGCAGCACCTGAACGGCGCCACCGACGCCTATGCGGTCGAATTTCGCGCCCGCACCAAAAAGGGCGCGTGGGAATGGGTGCTGGACCGGGGCAGGGTCGTGGAGCGAGCCGCCGACGCCGCCGCGCTGCGGATGGCCGGGACCACCAGCGTTATCACCGAGCGCAAGCGCTATGAGGAAAAACTCAATTTCCTCGGCACCCACGACGTCATGAGCGGGCTTTTCAACCGCGCCTTCTTCGATGCGGAACTGGTGCGACTGGCGGGGAGCCGCCGCTATCCGGTGAGCATCGTCGTCGCCGACGTCGATGGCCTCAAAGGGGTCAACGACCAATTCGGCCACACCGCCGGCGACCGCCTCATTCAACAGGCCGCCAGGGCTCTGCGCGACGCCGTGCGGCCGGAGGATGTCGTCGCCCGCATCGGTGGCGACGAGTTCGCCATTCTCCTCCCCGACACCGATGCCGACGCCGCCAGCGAGGCGGTGGCGCGCGTGCGCAAATGCCGGCAGGCAATCAACCGGGAAAACAGCGATTTCACCCTGGAAATTTCCATCGGCGCGGCAACCGCCGCGACAAACGATCAACTCAGGGAAACACTCCTGCTCGCCGACGCCCGGATGTACGAGGACAAGTCCCGGCGCAAGGGGCGCCTCTCCAGGTAGACCGCGCAATACCGTGCGGCGGCTGCGCGTCAAAAACCCTTCAGAAGTTACTGGCGCTTTTCGCCAGAGCCGACAACGCAAACCCCGTCAGCAGTCCGCTGACGGGGTTTTTTATCACGCCCTTCTTGCCAAAACTCCACGCCTTATTTTTCGTAGACGAAAAAGAGCGGCTCGCCGTTCATCCGATAGCCGGCGATGATCGCCTGGCCTTCGGCCCCGGTCAGATAATCGGCAAAGGCCTGGGCCAGATGGTGTTTGACGTGCGGGTGCTTCGCCGGATTCACCGGGATGACGCCGTAAGGATTGAAAAGAGACTGGTCCGCCTCGGTCAGCACCCGCAGGTCGGTCTTGTCCTTGTAGGCGATGTAGGTGCCGCGGTCGGACAAGGCGTACCCCTGACGCTCGGTGGCCATGGTGATGACCTCGCCCATGCCGCGGCCCGCCTCCAGGTACCACTTGCCGGCCGGCTTGACGCCGGCTGCCCGCCACAAATTCCTCTCCTTGGTGTGCGTGCCTGAGTCGTCGCCACGCGAGACGAAGGTCGCCTCGGCTGCGGCGATGCGTTTCAGGGCCCCGGTGACCTCGGTCAGCCCCCCGATGCCGGCCGGATCGCTCGGCGGGCCGATAAGGACGAAATCGTTGTACATGACGTCGCGGCGGTCGACGCCGTACCCCTCGGCGACAAACTTGTCCTCGCGCCCGCGGGCGTGCACCAGAATGACATCGACGTCGCCGGACTCGCCAAGCTTGATCGCCTTGCCGGTGCCGACGGCAATGACGTCGACCTTGGCGTCATGGGCTTTCTCAAAGGGAGGGAGAAGCACGGCGAGCAGACCCGAGTTTTCCGTCGAAGTTGTCGTCGCCAGGCGCAGATGCTCCTCGGCTGCGGCGCTCTGGCAGAAAAACAACGCCAGGGCAACGATCGCCACTGAAATTCGCATTCCGATCATGGTTGATAGCCTCCGGTGGTTGTGGATAGTTTTTTCGCGTTCGCCAAAGGATCGATTTGGCAACCAAAAATAACCTATAACAACCAAAAGAGACAACTATAAACCGCGAAACCGCTGCCAGGTCGCCGCAAAGCAAAATCATGCCGAAGTCGCCAACCAAATGGTCTCCGTGCGTCCTTCGGTGGAGAGGTCCGACTGGCAACCGGAATCAACCGAAATTTACTTCTAGGGGGTTACCGGCGATCGGGGACTATAGAGAAAGAAGGGGGAAAAGTCTATCCGCCAAGCGCCATGCCGGGCGCCATCATCCGCCCGGTCAGGGGCGTTTCGTAGCCGCCGACCGCTTCGATGGCGGCCTTGAAGGCATCTTTTTGCAACACGGAAAACAGGGCCTGCATCCGGTGATCGTCGCTAAAACGGCGGGGGATGACCAGGTCGTAGCGCTCGCGCGCCAGGGGGACGAAGTCGAGGCCGAGGGCGCGGGCGGCGGAGGCAATGCCGAGGCCGGCGTCGGCGGCGCCGCTCAGGACGTTGACCGCCACCGCCATGTGGGTGAATTCCTCACGCTCGTAGCCGGCGATCCGCACCGGATCGAGGCCGGCCTGGCGCAGGTGATAGTCGAGCAGGATGCGGGTGCCGGCGCCGCGCTGCCGGTTGATGAAGGAGACGTCGGCGCGGGCCAGATCGACGATCCCCTGGAGTCCCTTCGGATTGCCGGGCGCGACGATCAGCCCCTGATGGCGGATGGCCAGATTGACCACCAGCACCTCGATGCCGGGAAGATAGCGCTGCATAAAGGGGAAGTTGAAGTCGCCGCTTGCCGGGTCGAGCAGATGACTGCCGGCGAGCATGGCCGAGCCGGTGCGCAGGGCGGTCAGCCCGCCGAGGCTGCCGACGTTGCTGGACACCAGGCGCAGCGGATCGGGCAGGCCCATCAGTTCGTTGGCGATCAGGTCGAGCAGATTGTCGTGGCTGCCGACATGCAGCAGCACCGTGTCGAGCAGAGGCGCCGGCGTCAGCAGCTCGGCCTGGACGATGGCATCCTGGTCGACGCCCTCGCTGGCGGCCGGCACCCGCAGCAGCGCCTGGGCGCGGGTGAGGTTGGTGATCATGCCGGGACCGCGCCCCAACGGCACCGCCAGCGTCTCGCCGGCGATGCGCCCCACCGCCAGCCGCACCAACTCTTCGGCGCCGAGGCGGGAGGGGGTCTTGCGCGTCAGCCGCACCGGCAGCCGCTCGCGCACCGGCGGCGCGGCGTGCCCGAGCCAGGCGACCAGCGGCGCCAGCACCTCCTCGAAGCAGACGATGGCGCTCCCCGGATAGCCGGGCGCCCCGACCAGCAGCTTGCCCTCGGCCACTCCGAGCAGCGTCGGCTTGCCGGGGCTGACGGCGAGACCGTGCACCAGCACCTCGCCGAGTTCGGCAAAAATAGCGGCGGTCAAATCCTTCTCCCCGGCCGACGATCCGGCGCCGACGACCACCACCTGGGCTTCCGAGGCGAGGGCCGCACGCACCGCGGCGAGTAGCGCCCGGCGATCGTCCGGCACCGGCGCGATGCGCTGGGGAACCGCGCCCCAGCTCCGGGCCAGGGCGCAGAAAACCTGGGAATTGCTCTCGATGACCTGCCCCAGCCCCGGCGTCGGACGCCGGGTGAAATCGAGGATCTCGTCGCCGGTGGGGATGAACGCCAGTTGCACCCGCCGCCGCACCTCGACCTCCCAAACTCCGGCCGCGAGCAGGGCGCCGATGTCGTAGGGGGAGAGGGGATGGTTCTGCGGCAGCATCAGTTCGCTGGCGACGATGTCCTGGCCGAGGCGCCGCACATGCGCCCAGGGGAAGGCGGGGGCTTCGATGAACATCGCGCCGGCGGCGGCCTCCACCGTCTCTTCGATCTTGATCACCGCATCCATCCCCGCCGGCAACGGCTCGCCGGTATTGACGGGCAGATAATCGGTTTCCGGCTCCAGCCGCAACGGCCGACCTTCGCGGGCGGCGAAGGTGCGTTCGGCCTTGACCGCGATGCCGTCCATGGCGGCGGCGTGGAAGGCCGGCGCCGAATAGCGGGCGTAGATCGGGGCGGCGGTGACCCTTCCGGCGGCCTCCGCAACGCCCACGGTCTCCGTTCCCAGCAGCCGGTCGCGGTCAAGGACGGCTTTGGCTCTATCGATGGCCTCGGCCGGGGAAATCGTTTTCAGGTAGATATTGCGCTTGGCCATGCGGGCACCTTCGGCGGATGGCGGAGGGAAAGGGTTTTATTATCCACAGATGTCGCAGATGATCAACCTTCCGCAGAGGCAAAGTCCCCCTTTAGGAAAGGGGGATTTAGGAGGATTTGACTTTACTTGGCACAAGCAAATCCCCCTTGCCCCCCTTTCTCAAAGGGGGGTAAAACCTAGCGGAAGATCAATTTCCATCTGTGGCGTCTGCGTAATCTGTGGATAGCCCTTGGACAGGCAAGCCTCGCCTGCCTTCGTTTTCAAAGTATCCAGACATCGACTTCTTCCCCGGCGCGAAAACCCTCCACCTCGGCCGGAATCACCAGCAGGCCGTCGCTTTGCAGCAGGGTGCGCAGCAGTCCCGATTTGCCGAGGACCGGTTGCGCCAGGGGCGGGCCGTCCGCCGCCGGCGCCAGCCGGACGCGGACGAAATCCTCCCGTCCGGGGCGCGATTCGAGATTGCGGGCCAGACGCGCCCGGCGCCATGGCCAAAGCCGTTCATCGAAAGCCTGCCGGTCGCCGGCCAGATGGCGCAAAAAAGGCTGGCCGAGGATGGCCATCACCACCTGCGCCGAACCGACCTGGCCGGGAAGCCCGATCACCGCCTTGTCGCCGGTGCGGGCGAGAATCGTCGGCTTGCCGGGGCTGATGCGCACGCCGTGGACGAGGATTTCGGCGCCGGGGATTTGCTCCAGCGCGGCCAGGGTGTGATCACGCGTCCCCTTGGAGCTGCCGCCGGAGAGGAAAACCGCATCGCTTTCCGCCAGAGCCCCGCGCAAGGCGCGCACCAGCCGCTGCGGATCGTCGCCGACGATGCCGCAGGGCAGCGGGTCGCCGCCGGCCTCCTCGACCAGACAGGCGACGGTGTGCGAATTGACGTCGCGAATCCGTCCCGGCCCCGGGCTCGCCGTCACCGGCGCCAGTTCGTCACCGGTGGAGAGGATGGCGACGCGCGGCCGCCGGCGCACCGTGACCTCGGTCAGGCCGAGGGCGGCCAGCAGACCGACCTCCTGGGTGCGCAGGCGGGCGCCGGCAGCCAGTATCGGCTGGCCGACGGCGGCGTCCTCACCCCGCTCCATGACGTTTTCCCCCGGCGCCACGCTCTGCCGGATCTCGATGCTGCCGGCGCCGATATCCTGGGTGTATTCGACCATCACCACGCTGTCCGCCCCTTCCGGCAGAAAGCCGCCGGTGGGAATCCAGGCGCATTGGCCGGCCGCCAAGCTAAAATCGGGGAATGCATCGACCTCCAGCGTGTGGCGGCAATCGAGATAGGCGGGGCTGCTCTCGCCGGCGCCGAAGGTGTCGGCGGCGCGCAGGGCGTAGCCGTCCATAGCGGAGCGGCGGCCCGGCGGCAGGTCTTCCGGGGCGCTGAGATCGGTGGCCAGCACCCGGCCGCGCGCCCGGTGAAAGGGAACGGTTTCGGTCCCGACGCCGGAGAAGGTCCGCAGCAGATCCTGGAATTGCGCCCGGCTGACGGTTTGAAGAAACTCCTGGGTTTTCACGCCCCCTCCCGCAGGGTCCAGATCGGATCGAGAAGGTGGACATCGATCTCGTCGCCGGCAGCGAACTGTTGCGCTTCGGCGGGTAGAATACCGATGCCGTTGGCCCGCACCATGGTGCGCAAAATGCCGGTGTTCTGATCGCCCGCTGTCGAAGCGACCAGCCCCGATTCGCTCGCCCGCACCTGTACGCGCAGAAAGCGCACCCGCCCCGGCTTCTTTTTCGCCGGCTCGCACAGCCGCGCTTTGATGGTGGGCCGAACCACCCCGGCATGCCCCTGCATGTGCAGCAGCGCCGGCCGCACGAACATTTCGAAGGTGATCAGCGTCGCCACCGGATTGCCGGGGAGGGAGAAGACCGGCACATTATCGCGCACACCGAAAGCGATGGGGCGACCCGGCTGAATGGCCGCCTTCCAGAAGACCTGCCGCACCCCCAACTCCGCCAGAATCTCCCGCACCAGATCGCGGTCGCCGACCGACACCCCGGCCGAGGTGATCAGGACGTCGTAATCGAGCCCGGCGCCGAGCAGCTGGCGATGGCTCTCCCGGTCGTCCCGGGCGATGCCGAGCAGCGCCGGTTCGCCGCCACATTCCTGCACCGCCGCCGCCAGGGAAAAGGCGTTGGAATTGACGATCTGCCCCGCCTGTCGGGTCTCCCCCGGCTCGACCAGTTCATCGCCGGTGGAGACGATGGCGACCCGGGGGCGGCGGCGGATCGGCAGCATGACCCGGCCGAGGGAGGCGAGCATGCTGATCTCGGGCGGACGAATCAGGGCGCCGGCCGGGATGACCACATCGCCCTCGGCCACGTCTTCGCCACGGTAACGGATGTGGCGGCGCGGGGAGACCGGCTGCAGAATGCGCACCGAGCCGGGTCGCTCCTCGGTTTCCTCCACCGGCGCCACGGCATCGCAGCCGGCGGGAACGGGCGCCCCGGTCATGATCTTCACCGCGCAGCCGGCGGTCACCGCCGGCTGCGGCCGGCCGCCGGCCGGAATAAAACCGGTGACTTCCAAAAGCGTCCCCGGCCGGCAGTCGGCAGTGCGCACCGCGTAACCGTCCATGGCCGAGATGTCGCAGTGCGGCAGATCGCAGGGCGCCACGACCTCTTCGGCCAGCACCCGCCCGGCCGCGGCCAGCAACGGCAGCCGCTCCACCCCCAGAATGCGCACATGCTCGAGAATCAGACGCCGGGCTTCGGCAAAGGGAATGGGCATGATTACGTCTCCATAGCTGAGGGGCGGGGTTGCGACGACGCTGGGCGGGAGGCCATCGACAGGCGGCCTTGATCGAGGGTGAGGACTTCGCCGGCCAGCCGCCGGGACTGATCGCCGTCGTGACTGGCGACGACCACCGTCGTCCCCTGCCCCGGCAGTGCGGCGAGGCATTCTTCGAAAATCGGCAGGACTTCCCGATCGAGCCCGGCGGTCGGCTCATCGAGTAAAAGCAATTGCGGCCGCAGCACCATGGCCCGGGCCAGCGCCACCCGCCGACTCTCGCCGCCGGAAAGGGCGCGGGCGTGACGGGCTTCGAAACCGGCGAGCCCCACCCGCTGTAACGCCTGGCGGATATGGCGCTCCTGCGTTTCGCCGCCCCTCGCGCGCAGGCGCAGGCCGAAGGCGAGGTTCCGGTAGACGCTGGTGTCGAACAGATACGGATTCTGCTCCACCAGAGTGATCTGGCGGCGCAGCCGCTGGCGCTGGGCCTCGTCGGCCACCGGCTCGCCGGCAAAGCGGATGGTTCCGGCTGCCGGCGGCAGCAGCAGCGCCAACAGCTGCAGCAGGGTGCTTTTGCCGGCGCCGTTGCCGCCTTCGAGCAGGTAGATCCGGCCCGCTCGCAGGTCGAGCCCCTCGATGCGCAGGGCGAAATCCCCCCGCCGAAAGATTATATCGCTCAAGGTCAACAGAGGTTGCATGGCGTTCACCGTTGCTGCAGCTGATGCAGAAACAGATTGACGATCAGGGCCACGCCCATCAGGACGATGCCCAGGGCCAGGCCGAAGGCGAACTCCCCCTTGCTCGTCTCCAGGGCGATGGCGGTGGTCATGGTGCGGGTGCTGCCCCGGATGTTGCCGCCGAGCATCATCGCCACCCCGACCTCGGCGATAACCCGGCCGAAGCCGGCGACGATAGCCGCCATCATGCCGAAGCGGACCTCCAGCAGCAGTTGCCAAGACCCGCGCAGCCGCCCGGCGCCCAAAGTCAGGGCGGTCGGCAGAATGCGCGGATCGGCGCCGGCGACCGCCGCCACCGTGTAATTGGCGACAATCGGCACCGCCAGCACAACTTGGCCGGCGATCAGCGCCCAGGGGGTAAAGAGCAATCCCAGCGGGCCCAGGGGTCCCTGGCGACTGAACAATCCGAACAGCACCAGCCCGACCACCACCGTCGGCAGCGCCATCAAAGTGTTGAGCAAGGTCATCGACAGCCGCCGGCCGGGAAAACGCCCCAAGCCGACCAGCGCGCCGAGGGGAATACCGAGGAGCGCGCCGAGCACAATCGCCGTCAGCGAAGTGTAGAGGGAGGTCCAGACGGCGTCCAGGACCTCCCGGTCCAGATGCGCGATCATGCCGAGCGCGGCGTCCAGCGAATTCAACAGATAATCCAAACGCAACTCCCGTCAATTGGCTGCGGGTCGATGGGCGCGGTGCGTTGCCGACAGTAAAAAGGGTCCCCTTCGCGATGGAAAGGAACCCGTGGCCGAGACCGCCCGCAAGGGAGACATCGGTTGAGTTCTCCTTTCCACAGTGGGAGGCGCGGCTGTTTCCAGCAGCACCCGTTGGCCGCTCGCCATGGGGATCGACCCTTTAGACGTTTACGGCTCGGAGACAATTCGATTGTGGTTTCCGCTAGCGCGGAATGGCCTCGATCTCCATAGCGAGAAGATGGATGAGCAGATGCCGGCAGCGCAATAGGCTACCCTGACCGAGCAGCACTTTGCAAGCTTCGCCTGCGGCGATCGGCGCGGCGGCCATCTTCCCCGCGGCGGCCCGGGATCGCCCTGAACCAGACGCGATGATAGCAAAAAAAGTCATCGGTGGACAAATAGCCGCGCCGCTCTGTTAATGACGGCCATTTGTCGAAATTAAGAGTTGATTCGCCATGAAAGAAGGCGACAGGCGGGGCTTCAATACAGCCTTCTGAAGGCCGACGCCTTGATTACCGCGTAGATCTCGACACCGGTCCGCACGTCCAATTCCTCGGCGGCCTGCCGGACGACGGTGGCGATCAGCTGCTTGCCACCGCAGTCGAGCTCGACGCCGACCCGATTCTCCAGGTCGGTGACCGACCCCACCCGGCAGAGCAGAAGATTACGGGCGCTGACCGCCTCGGGCCGCCCCTTGAACAGCATGATGTCCTTGGAGGAGAGTTCGAAGACCGACTCACCCGGCCCTCCGGCCCACATCAGCAGCCGGCCGTTGCCGAAGGGGTAGGCGAAGAGGTCGCCAGCCGGCTCGGGATTGCTGAGTTTGAGCAGATTGATATAGCCGGATTTGGCCCAGCTCATGCGTTGGCGGGCCAGCGCATCGGGCGTGGTCTGCTCGGAAACCTCGCCCCGGTGCAGCACGACCACCTCGTCGGTCATCAGGCGCATCTCGTTCATCGAGTGGGAAATGAAGAGGAAGGGGATGCGAAACTGCTCGAAAACCGTCCGCAGGTAAGGGATGATCTGGTGTTTGAGCCCCTCGTCGAGGGCGGAGAGGGGCTCGTCCATCAGCAGCAGCCGGGGACTGGTGAGGACCGCCCGGCCGAGTGCCACCCGCTGGCGCTCGCCGCCGGAGAGGGTTTCCACGTCCCGGTCGAGCAGCTCCTGCAGATCGAGGACCTGGATCAGGGTGTCGGGATCGATCCGGCGCCGCGCTTCCGGGGTCCGGCGATAGCCGTAGAGGAGGTTGCTCCGGGTGTTCAGATGCGGAAAGAGATGCGCCTGTTGGAAAACCACGGCGATGCGTCGCCGCTCCGGCGGGAGATTGATTCGCCGGTCGGAGCAGAAGAGAATCTCGCCATCAATCTCAATGCGTCCGGCGTCGGGTGCAACCAGGCCGGCAAGCAGTTGCACCAGCGTCGACTTGCCGCTTCCCGAACGTCCAAACACCCCAACCCGCCACGATTCGACCGTGAAGTCGACGTCGAGGAGGAATCCGGAATACTTCTTTTTTAATGACGCCTGTAGTCGCATCGTCCACCGTTCAGCGCGATCGCTTCGGATCAGTCGTTAAATCGCCGCCGGGTCAGCAGCCGCGCGGCGAATAAAGCGCCGAGGCCGATGCCGACCAGCAGCAGCACCAAGCCTACCGTGCCTTCGATATCGGCTGTCGACAGCCGCATATAGATGGCAATGGGGAGGGTTTCGGTGCGCATCGCCATGGTTCCCGCCAGGGTGATGGTCGCGCCGAACTCTCCCATCGCCTTGGCCCAGGTCAGCGCCGACGCCGCCAGGATTCCGTTACGCGCCAGCGGCAGGGATATCGAAAAAAAAGCCCCCGATGGCGTGGCGCCCAGGGTGCGGGCGGCCGTTTCATAGCGGGGCGGGACCTCATCGAAAGCGGCTTTGACGAAGCGGGCGGCAACACCGACGATCGTGACGAACTGGGCCAGCACCACCCCGGCCGTGGCGAAAACGAACTGCATGGCGTGCTCCTGGACCCAGGCGCCCAAGGGATTGGTGAAAAAAATCAGCAGCATGGCGCCGAGGGCCGCCGGCGAGACAATCAGCGGCAACTCCAGCAGGGTATCGACCAGTTGCCGGCCCGGGAAGTCATAGCGCGACAGGGCATAGGCCGCCGGGATCGCCAGGAGCAGAGCGGCGAGAGTGGCGAGGGTGGCTGCGGCCATGCTCAGGCCGACGGAAAAGAGGGTCCGCTCGCTGGCCACCGTGGTCAGGAAATGCGCGCCGTCGAAATAGTAGAAGAGCGAGGCGAGCAGCCCGCCATAAATGAGAAAAATGGCGGTTACCGCCGCCATGGTCAGACGGCGGAAATTCACCATGGCGGCAAACCGCTTTCCGGAAGCCGGCCCATCAACGCCGGATGGGGTTGTCGGATCGAGCATGTCCTGTCCTCGGCCAACGAGGGAAAGCTACCGCTGCGGAAACGTCAGCCACTCTGCGGGCGCCACATATTCGCCGCCCACGGGCCGATCCTCGCCGATATAGGCCGCAGCCTCGGCGGCGCTGGCGAAATAATGGTATTTTTCGTAGTGCTTCCGCCCCTCGGGGGAGAGCAGATAGTCGATGAAGCGCTGGGCCAGCTCCCGCTGTTTGCTATAGGTGGCAATGGCCACCGGAATGTAGCCGATACGGCCGATCTCCGCCGGCTTCAGGGGGATGGTCTCGATCCGCTTTGCATCCCAGTGCTCGAAGACGCGCCAGCCGAGGACGGCATCGACGCTCTTCAACGAGATTGCGGTCGCCGTTTTTTCGCAACTGCCGGTGTAATTGACCAGATTGCGGCGCAACGCCTGTTTTTCTTCGGCGGTGAAATTTTTCTCGATGATCTCCACCGCATAGGCGCCAACGCAGACTCCTTCCGGGTTGGCGATGGCCACTCGCAAACCGGGCCGGGTCAGATCCTTGAGCGTTTTGATGTTTTTCGGATTGCCGCGCCAGACGTTGATGGCATTCACCAGGTAAACGACCACTTTTTCGGTCTCGGGGAGGACGTCGCCGGCGCGCTTGGCGACTTCCATATAGTCGGACGAGCCGGGAAAGTAGATGTCTCCCCGTTTGGCCAGTTTCATCTGCGACAGGACGTAACCCGAGCCGCCAAAATTAACGTCGACGGCGACGCCGGTTTTCGCGGTGAACGCTTTGGCCGCTTCCTCGGTGGGGGGTTGACTGGCGGCGCCGGCAAAGACCAGCAATCTTTCGCCGCCCAGGGCGGGGGGGGTCCAAACGCAAAAAACGCAAATGGCCAGAACAAGTTTTCTCATGGTGCGGCTTCTCCTTCCAGCATTGATTCGGGTAACGGAGGAACCGGGAAATTTCCGGCAAAGCTGGCGCAATTCCTTGATGCGGTCATGATGGTGTCATTCGCTCCAGCATCATGTCAAAAGAAAATTCCGTCCTTTGCAATTTTTTCCGCCGCTTCAGAGATGGAAGAAAAGGGCGAAGAGAAGAAGGGAAGGCCGCGCGATTTTCCGCTTTCAAGGCGCCGTCCAGATCATCCAGAGGCCGCCGGCCATGACCAGGACGCCGCAAATTTTCTTGAGCGCCACCGCCCCCCGGGAGCGCTCGTTCCAGTCGAGATAGCGCTGCAGCACCTCGGTGAAGGTGCCGGCGAGCACGATGACCGCGCAGTGGCCGATGCCGTAGGCCAGCAGCAGCGAGGCGCCGTAGAGCATGTCGTCGGCGGCCAGGCCGAAGGCGACCCCGAGCATCGGCGCCATGTAGGCGAAGGTGCAGGGTCCGAGGGCGATGCCGAAGAGCAACCCGAGGAGAAACGCCGCCAGCATCCCCTTGCGGACGATCCCCACCTTTGCCGGCCCCGACCAGGACATGGGAAGGCATTCGAGCAGGTGCAGGCCGACCAGGAAGAAGATGACGGCGACCAGCCAGTTCCCCCAGGCGCCGACATCCCCCAGCATCCGCCCGGCGGCCGCGGTGACGACGCCGATGGCGGCGATGGTGATGAGAATGCCGACGGCGAACAGGTTGGAGATGACAAAGGCGCGGCGGGTGGTCATTCGTCCCTGGCCGTCGATGAAGCCGACGATGAGCGGAATGCTCGCCAGATGGCAGGGGGAGAGGACGACGCTGAGCACCCCCCAGGCGAGGGAGGCGGTCAGGGCAATCAGCGGCGCGCCGGCGACCGCCTGGGTGAGGGCGATGAAAAGCGTTTCCATAGGTTCCCTTTTTCAGATAATGGGAAAACCAATTCGTTCTCTCGCCCCTTCGCGTTGCTCACTAGAGGCGCAGAGGGCACAGAGAAAGCTGTCCAGGGTTTCTTTGTGCCCTCTGCGCCTCTAGCGACTGTAAGGAGCGAGCGGGAGATGCTTTTGAGCACCTCCGGGGCAGGGCATGCGGAACCATCAATCTTTGAAGTCGTAGCCGAGCCGCTTCCACGTCGCCAGGATATCCTCCTTGCCGATGAAGCCGCTGCGGCGAAAGAGTTCTTTTCCCGACGCGTCGTAAAAAATCTGGGTGGGAATCATCTGGACCCCATACTGGGCGGCTTTTTCCCGGTATTTCCAGACATCGACGAATTCCACGTCCATTTGGCCGGCGTACTCCGTTTTCAACTCTTCCAGGATCGGCGCCATCATCTTGCAGGGGATGCACTTATCGGCGCCCACGTCGACAAGGCGGGGGAGGCCTGTCGCGGTCGCCTCCTGGCCCGAAACTGCGGCGGAACTCGCCTGGTCGCAGCCGATGGCCAAAAGGAGAATCATTGCCGATAGACCGACAAAGGGGAGCGTCCACCATTTTTTCGCGTGCACAGAAAAAAACATTTACACACCTCACCGGGGTTGTGGCCGCAGGTTCAGTCGATCAGTTTTTTAATCTCCTCCGGGGAGAGAAGTTTCCCCGTGGAGACAACTTGGCCGTCCACCGCCAACCCCGGCGTGATCATGACGCCGAATGCCATGATGTCGTTGAGATTGGTGATTTTTTCCATTTCATAGGCGATGCCGAGACCTTCCGCCGCTGTTTTGGCATTTTCGGTCAGCTTCTGACACTTGGCGCAGCCGGTTCCGAGAATCTGGATCTTCTTCATGGTTTTTCTCCTTTGCGGGGCGGTTCCACCAGGGGCGCCCGTACGAGTTAAAACAACGCGCCATAGATCATCCCGCTGGCCGCCGCCATGAGGATGACCAAAGCGACGAAGACCACCGTCTTTTTCGTCCCCATCACTGAGCGGATCACCAGCATGTTCGGCAGCGACAGCGCCGGGCCGGCGAGCAGCAGCGCCAACGCCGGGCCCTTGCCCATGCCGGCGCCGATCAGTCCCTGCAGGATCGGCACCTCGGTCAGGGTGGCGAAGTACATGAAGGCGCCCACCACCGAAGCGAAGAGATTGGCCCACAGGGAGTTGCCGCCGACCAGGCCGGCGATCCAGCCCGAGGGGATCAGCCCCTCGTGGTCGGGGCGGCC
>JBAYQP010000045.1:0-22046 GCA_041677125.1 Desulfuromonadales bacterium
TCCGAGAGGAGTTTTTCGCAGTCGCCGAAGGTGCCGTGACCGCCCCCATCCGAGCAGGCGGAGCGGGGAAAGAGTTCGTACCAGGCGCTGAACAGCGCTTTTTTCCGGTCGACGCTGACCGCCAATTCCCCTTGGAAATGGGTGGCCAGGGCCGGATCGTGATGGATCGCCATCAGCGCCGCCAGCTCGTCTTCGCAGGCCAGCGCGAGGGCCGCCGCTTCGTCCGGCGTATCGCGCAGGCGGTTGGCGTAGTCCTGCAAAATCGACGCATCGCCGTCGCGGGCGCGGGCGGCGGCGTTTTCCACCAACTGCACGCCGATCAGGCGATCGACGGCCAAAAAGCGGCCGGCGCGAAATTTTTTCTCCAGATCCTTGCGCCAGGTGGTGAAGTGATCGACGCGGGCGGACAGGGTGTACAGATAAGTGCCGAGTTCCTCGACCAGGAAAACCGCTTCCCAGCGATCGTTGCTCAGAAAGCGCATCGGCACTTTGTGCCATTGCAATTCGCTCTGGTGCCGATAAAGCAGGAGCGCCGCCACCTCGTCGTGGCCATCGGTAAAGATGTCCGCCTGCACCGCCACCGTCTCGCCGATCACCCGCTTGCAGGGATAGCGGCCGCCATCCACCTCGGGCGTCACCCCTTCGATGACCACCCGCCGCCGGCCGTCTTCCGGAAAGGACAAGGCAGAGCGGGCGTCTGCATGATCGGAGTTGCCAGGCATTGAACGGCCTCCTTTTCATTGATTTTACTTGTTTATCGCTGAATTTTAGCAAAGAAAGGAGGGGAGGCAAGCCGGTCCGGCGGCTGCCGCTTGCCGCTCCCGGCCCGGGAAAACGTCCGCGCCGGGGCCGGAAAAAGTTGCCATTGGCCGAAATAGCGCTATATTGAACAATAATTATTTTTTTTAAATTAGAATATGCCGCGCCCAAATGGCCCAAGCCTGGGTGGAAAAGATCAACGAGAGGATGGCTCGGATGGAGGAAATCAGAATCGCCCTCGTCGGGATAGGCAACTGCGCCAGCTCCCTGCTGCAGGGGATCGCCTATTACCGCACCCGGCAGCCGGAATCCGCCGTCGGTCTGATGCACTGGGATTTGGGCGGTTATCGTCCCGGCGATATCCGGCTGGTCGCCGCCTTCGATGTCGACCGGCGCAAGGTCGGGCTTGACGCCAACGAGGCGATATTCCAGCCGCCGAACTGCACGGCGGTATTTTGCCCGGAGGTGGAGAAAAGCGGTGTCCGGGTGCGGATGGGCCGGCTTCTGGACGGATTTTCCGAACACATGCGCGACTACGACGAGGCGCACACCTTCGCCCCCGCCGACCTGCCGCAGCCGGGCAAGGAAGAGGTGGTCCAGGTGCTTCGCGAAGCGCGGACCGAAGTCGTCGTCCTCTACCTGCCGGTCGGCTCCGAGCGCGCCGTCCGTTTCTACGCCGAATGCGCGCTGGAAGCCGGCGCGGCCCTGGTCAACAGCATCCCGGTATTCATCGCCAGTGATCCCGCCTGGGAGCGGCGCTTCGCGGAAAAAAAGCTGCCGCTCATCGGCGACGACATCAAATCGCAGCTCGGCGCCACCATCGTTCACCGCACCCTCATCGACCTGTTGAGCAAGCGCGGGGTGAAAGTCGAGCGCACCTACCAGCTCAACACCGGCGGCAACACCGACTTTCTCAACATGCTCAACCGCAGCCGCTTGCAGTCGAAAAAACGCTCCAAGACCGAGGCGGTGCAGTCGGTGGCCGGGGTGCGCCTGCCGGTGGAGAAGATCCACGTCGGCCCGAGCGACTACGTCCCCTGGCAGCGCGACAATAAAATATGTTTCCTGCGCGTCGAGGGCAAGCTCTTCGGCGACATCCCCATGAACCTGGAGCTGCGCCTCTCCGTCGAGGACTCGCCCAACTCCGCCGGCGTCGTCATCGACGCCATCCGTTGCTGCAAACTGGCTCTGGAGCGGGGCGAGGGGGGCGTGCTGGAAGGGCCGGCGTCTTACTTTATGAAAAGTCCGCCGATACAGCATCCGGACGACCTGGCTTTCCGCCTCACCGAGAAATTCATTCAGAGGGAGGGGCGTTCCCTGCCAAAAATCGCCAGCTTGCGTTTGCAGGCGGTGGAGAGCGGGGGATAGGGCAGGGGAAAATTTCTAAGGTTTTCCCGCTAACGCGGACCGCTCAAGCGCCGGTGGGCGAGGGATCGCTCATATAGGCGACCTCCAGGGGCGTCATTTTGCGGCCGCAATGCAGGTAATCGGTTTTCGCAGCTTCTTCCTTGGTGATTCTGCACCTGCACACCTCGCACATGTATCCAGACTTTTTTTTCCCTGCCGATTTTTTTCCCGGATTGATGGATCTTTCGGTCATGGAAATCTCCTTTCCCCTGTCTTCGGTTTCAGGTAATTCCATTTTAAAACAGAATTCCCGGTCTGCAAGAAGGGGTTGCCGGCGCGAGCGAGGCTTGAGGCCAGCCGTTTCACAATGCTATTATTGCCCCCGGCAACCCTGCCCAAGGTGGAAAATCACGTACACGGAGGTATTCAGGATGAGAGAGAATCAGCAGACCGGTCTCGCGAATACGCGGCAAGAGCTGTTCAGCCGACTGGCGGAAACCGTTCGCCGGGAAAATGCGCAGGGAGAACTGCCGGATTTCATTGTTCCGCTATTGTTGAAGGTCGCCGAACAGCCGGAAGCTTTTGCCGGCCGCGAGGATCTGGTGGCGCTACTGCTGCAGCAGGTGGAGCAGTATGAGACGTGGTCGGAGATGTGCTGCGAGAAGATCGGCTTCGGTCTGGAGGACATTCACCGCACCCTGGACAAGCTGCGCGTTTCTTATTGAGCGCTCCCGCTGCGGTCAGAGCATGTCGAGGGGATCGACGTCGATGGCCAGGTTCACCCCCGCCGGCACTTTGCGCCGTTTTTCTTCGACGACCGTCAGCGCGCGCCGCAAAGGCGTTCGCTGCTCCGCCTTGAGCAGCAGCTGAAAACGAACCTTCCCCCGCAGGCGGGCCAGCGGGCAGGGCGCCGGCCCGAGGATTTCCACGCTCCCCGCCCGCTTTTGCAGCTCTCCCGCCAGATCGTTCGCCGCCCGTGCGACCTTTTCTCCATCCAGACCCGAAAATACCAGATTGACCAGGTGGCCGAAGGGCGGATAGCCCAGCTCCCGCCGAAAGACGATTTCCTGCTCGAAGAAGGCGGCGTAATCGTGCCGGGCGGCGCAGGCGATGGCGTAATGCTCCGGCGACCAGGTCTGGATCAAGACCCGCCCGGATTGCGCGCCCCGGCCGGCCCGGCCGGCGACTTGGGTGAGCAGGGCGAAGGTGCGCTCGGCGCTGCGGAAATCGGGGAAATTGAGGGTCTGATCGGCGTTGATCACCCCGACCAGGGTGACGCCGGGAAAATCGTGCCCTTTGGCCACCATCTGGGTGCCGAGAAGAATGTCGATGGCGCCCGTTTCCATGGCTTCGATCAGTTGCCGGTGCGCTCCTTTGCGCACGGTGGTCTCGCGGTCCATGCGGGCGAGGCGCGCCTCGGGAAACAGGGCCGCCAACTCCTCCTGCAGGCGCTCGGTTCCGGCGCCCTCGGGCAGCAGGTTGTCGCCCCGGCAACGAGGACAGGTTTCCGGCGGGGCGATGGCGTAGTCGCAGTAATTGCAGCGCAACTGACGCCGTCCCAGGTAATAGGTGAGGGTTATTTCGCAGTTGGGACAGCGGAAGGTCTGACCGCAGTCGGCGCACAGCAGAAAGGGGGCGAAACCGCGGCGGTTGAGCAGAAGCAACGATTGCCGGCCGGCGGCCAGATTGTCCCCCAAGGCGGCGGCAAGTGGCTCGCAGAGGGCGCCGCTGGGCCGGTGCTCGGCCAGGGGAATGATTTCCACCGCCGGCAGCGAGCGGGACAGAATGCGACCGGTGAGGGAGAGATACCCTGTCTGTCCCTGGCGGGCGCGGTGGAAGGTGGTCAGAGCGGGCGTTGCGCTGCCGAGAATCACCGTCGCCTCTTCCATCTGCCCACGCAGCAGGGCGAGGTCGCGGGCATGGTAGCGAAACCCCTCGGACTGCTTGTAGCTGCCCTCGTGCTCCTCGTCGATGACGATGATGCCGAGCCCGGTGACGGGTGCAAAGACCGCCGAGCGCACGCCGATAATGATTTCCGCTTCGCCGCGCACGATGGCCCGCCAGGTGTCATACCGCTCTCCGTCCGACAGCCCGGAGTGCAGCACCGCCAAGCGGGCGGTGGCGGTGAAACGGGCGCGAAAACGGCCCACCAGTTGCGGCGTCAGGGCGATTTCGGGCACGAGCACCAGCGCCCGCCGCCCCCGGGCCAGGGCGGCGGCGATGCCGCGCAGGTAGACTTCGGTCTTGCCGCTGCCGGTGATCCCGTGCAGCAGCAGGGGGGCGAAGCCGCCGCCGTCCAGGGCGTTCTCGATCGCCACCAGGGCGGCGGCCTGTTCCTCCGTCGGTTGCACCGGCCGGTCTGCGCCATGCGGTTGATCGAAAAAAGGATCGCGGCGGCGCTCGACAATCGATTCGCCGAGAAACCCGAGCTCGACCAGGCGGCGCAGGGACGCGTGGGGGTTGGGAAACCGGGCGGAGAGAGTGGAAACCGGCGCCGGACCGTGCAGCCGCAGCCAGGCGAGAATTTCCCGCTGCCGCGCCCCGCCCGGTTCACCCGCCTGCGCGGTAGCGGCGTACAGGCCCTCGGTGCGAATGCCGATATCCTTGCCGCCGCCGGCCAGGCCGGCCGGCAAGGCGGTGCGGATCACCTCCCCGAGGGGATGCCGGTAATAGTCGGCGGCGCGGCGGAAAAAGGGGACCATGGTCGGGGAAAAAAGGGGATGGTCATCGAGAATTTCGGCGATGTCCTTCAACCCATCGGCGTCCCCCGCCGCCAGCGCCAGCAGGTAGCCGACCGCCTGTCTGCGGCCAAGGGGGACGCGCAGCCGCACGCCCACCTGTGCCTTTGCCGCTAGCGCTGGCGGCAGAGCATAGGAGAGGATTTTGTCCAGCGGGGCGGCTATTGCGACGGAGGCAACCAGGGATGGCAAACGAAACTCTCCTGCGCGGGGGGGCATGAGACGGACAGGCGGGATTATCGTCCAGGTGCAGCCGCAGGTCAAATAAAAGGGGCCGGCAACTGCCGACCCCCTGATCCCCTTCGGAGAGCTTGTCGGGAATTACTGCTGAAGAATGAAGTCGCCGATTTTCTCACCGAACTGCCGGCAGGCCTGATTATCTTCCTCTGTCGGTTTGAACCGGAACAGCAGGCCGGGGACGGCTAACTTGTACTTGAGGCCGGACAGGCGCTCTTCCACCAGTTTGACCGCTTCGCCGCTCCAGCCGTAGGAGCCGAAGACGGCGCCGATCTTGCCCCGGGGCGTCACCGAAGAGAGCAGGGCGAGGTTTTGCCAAATCGGCGGCGGCGCATCCCGGTTGATCGTCGGCGTGGCCACGACCAGGGCATCGGTCTCTTCCAGCAAGTCGCGCAAGTCCTGCGGCGGCAGTTCGATGATGGCCCGTTCGGCTACTTCCAGCCCCCGGCTTTCCAGTCCCTGGCGGACAAAGGCCGCCATGTCCCTGGTATTGCCATGCGGGGAAAGGGTCAGCAGCAGCACCTTTTTGCCGTTGGAGGGCGGCTGTGACCAATTTTTATAGGCGTTGATCGCTGCCTTGGGGTGGTGGCGCAGCAGCGGTCCATGGGAAGGGCACACCATGTCGATGGGCAAATCCTTGATCTTGGCCACCGCCTCGCGCACCTTGTCCTTGAACGGACGCATGATGCTGTCGAAGTAAAAGGCGAATTCCTTCTGAAAATCCGACACCTCGTCGTTGTACAGGCCATCGTCGCAAAAATGCGCGCCGAAAGCATCGCAGGAAAAAAGAATGCGCTCCTCCGGCAGGTAGGAAAACATGGTGTCGGGCCAATGCAGGTTGGGCGCGAGAAAGAAACGCAAGGTTCTGCCGCCGAGATCGATTTCATCGCCGTCCGCGACGACCTGCGTTTTCAGCGGCAGATTGAAGATTTGCCACAGGAAATTGTGGCCGGGGCGGGTGCAGAGTATGATCGCCTCGGGAAACCGACGAAGAATGTCGCCGAGCGCGCCGGTGTGGTCCGGCTCGGTATGGTTCACCACGATATAATCGAGGCGCTGCACCCCGAGATCGTCGAGTTTGCCGAGCAAGTCGCCGGCGAAAGGCGCCTTGACCGTATCGATGAGGACGGTCTTCTCGGCGCCGCGAAGCAGAAACGAATTATAGGTCGTCCCATTGCGGGTGGGAAATAGTTCGTCGAAAATTTTCAGCTGTGGATGCTTTGAGCCGACATAATGCAAATTCGGACGAATTTCAACAACGCTGGCCATGACATCTCCTTCTATTTAAAAAGGGCGGACGAAATAAGATAAGCACCTAATAATACATCATCAATCCGGGTTGACAAGAATAAAGGCGGGAGAGCCATTATACGGCCGCCCGTGGCGGCGGCATCAATCCCGTGCCGTTGCCGGATACCCCAGATAGTTCAGCAACGCGACGAGTTCTGTCATCAACTGAGCGAATCCGTCACCGGCCAGACTCTGCGCCCCGTCGCAGAGCGCGCGGTCGGGATCGGGATGGACCTCAACCATGATGCCGTGCGCTCCGGCGACCAGAGCGGCCTTGGCCATAATCGGCACCAGCGGGCGCTTGCCGGTGGCATGACTCGGATCGACAATGATCGGCAGATGGCTCATCTCCCGCACCAGCGGAATGACCGAAAGATCGAGGGTGTTGCGCGTGGCGCGTTCGAAAGTGCGAATTCCGCGCTCGCACAGAATGACCTGGCCATTTCCTTCGGCGAGGATGTATTCGGCGGCGGCGAGGAACTCCTCAATGGTGGCGCTCATGCCGCGCTTGAGCAGAACCGGATGGTTGAGCTTTCCCACCTCTTTGAGCAGATCGAAATTCTGCATGTTGCGGGCGCCGATCTGGAGAACGTCGGCATAACGGCAGACCGCCTCCAATTGTTCGATGCGCATCACCTCGGTGATGACCGGCAGTCCCGCCGCATCGCCGGCCAGGCGCAGCAGCTTGAGGCCCTCCACCCCGAGGCCCTGAAAAGAATGCGGCCCGGTGCGCGGTTTGAAGGCCCCGCCGCGCAGGATCTGGCCGCCGGCGGCTTTGACCAGATGGGCCGAGGCGATGATCTGCGCCTCGTTTTCAATGGAGCAGGGACCGGCGATGACCACCGGCGGATGGCCGTCGCCGACCGGCACGCCGCCGGCGTCGACAACGGTCGCCGCCGGATGGAAGTCGCGGGAAACCAGTTTGTAGGGTTTGCTGACGTGAATCACTTCCCGCACTCCCGGGAGTTCGCGGATCGCGGCATCGTCGACGTATCCCTGATTGCCGAGGACGCCGATGGCGGTGCGTTCGCTCCCCGGAATCGGTTCCGCGCGCAGACCCATGGCCTCGATTCCCTCCTGCACGGCGCGGATCTGATCGCAGGTGGCCTGATGATGCATGACGATGAGCATGGATGACTCCTTGCGGCAAGGGCCCGACGGCGCCGGACAACCGCATCAGCTTAGCCGCGGTATGCGCGGAATTCAACTTTTTTCGCCGTCCGTCCGTCTAAAGCTTGCAAGCGGTGAAATTTCGTTTAATCTAATGAGCTATTGGCCTGGGTGCTGAGCGCCCCCGAACAGAAAGGATGGCACGAAATGATCATGCGCATGGTCGGAACGACAATGATGGCGATTTTTCTTCTTTCCCTCTCCACCGTTCCGGTGCTGGCGGCGGATGCCCGGGGCGACGAGTTGGTGAAATCCCTCGGCTGCAAGGGCTGCCATCAACTCGGCGGCAGCGGCGGCACCCTCGGGCCGGCGCTGGACACCATCGGCAAGCGAATGGAAAAAGAGCAGCTCCGCAAGCAGTTGCTTGACCCGAAGGCCCTCAATGCCAAATCGATGATGCCATCCTACCAGCGGCTATCGCCATCGGAACTGCAAGCATTGGTCGACTATCTGGATTCTCTGAAATAGACATTTTGCCGCTGTGGTCGCGGGGACGGCGGACGCCCCCGCGACCCGCGTTCGGCGGTTGAATGAAACACTTGCCTGTGGTAATTTACGGCTGTTTCCCTCCCCTTAAGTGATCTCGTATGACCCAGCGGATGATCGAAATTACCTCCCCGGTTTTCGTGCCCGAGGAAGCGCTGCAGACAGGCCTCGACCCGGTGCGGTTGTTTGGCGCCGACCGGCCGCTGGTGCTGGAAATCGGCTGCGGCCTCGGCGACTTTATCATTCAATTGGCGCAGCGGCGCCCCGACCGCAACTTTCTGGCCATCGACATCTATAACAAAGGCTGCCTCAAGACCTGCAAACGGGTGGAGGCGGCTGGTCTTCTCAATGTTCGCGTGTTGCGGCTTGAGGCCCGGTATCTGCTGGAACGCTACCTGGGGGCGCAGAGCCTGGCCGCCGTCTACATCAATTGCCCCGACCCCTGGCCGAAAAAGCGCCATCGCCGCCGCCGGCTGGTCAATGAAGAGTTCCTGGCCAATCTCATCTTTTATCTGCAACCGTCCGGCGATTTTTACTTCAGCAGCGATGTGCACGATTACGCCGCCGCGGTGGCGCAACTGCTGCCGAACATGGCCGGCTGGAAGAACGCCCTGACCGAACCCCTGGTGAACGAACTGCCGGATTATCCCCTCTCCAAATACATGGACCGGTTCCTTGCCCAGAACCTGCCCATTTACTTTGTGCATTACCGCAAAGCCGAGGATATGCAAATCGGGGAAGCGCCCGCCGCGCCCCTGCGCCCCGGTTTTCGCCTCGCCTGGAAAAGCGCCGCCAATGAATGATTATCTCACCGACCGCTTCCCCGGCATTGGCGGCAGCATCAAGGAAGTCCCCGAAGATTTCTTCGTTGAGGAAATCCCTCTCTACCTGCCGAGTGGTGAAGGGGAGCATCTTTACCTGACCGTTGAAAAACGTGGGGTCACCACCCTCGAACTGCTGCAGCAAATGGCCCGCGCCCTGGGGGTGCCGGAGCGGGAAATCGGCTATGCCGGGCTCAAGGATGCGCGCGCTGTCAGCCGGCAGACCATCTCCATCCCCGGCATTCGGCCCGAGCAACTGCAGGCGGTGGCCATCCCCGGCGTTCAACTGCTCGGCGCCGCATTCCACCGTAACAAATTGCGGACGGGGCACCTGGCGGGGAACCGGTTTCGCATTCGCATTCGGGGGGTGGCGGAGAATGCGCTGACGGCCGCCGAAGACATTTTGCATGTTTTGCAGAACGTGGGGGCGCCCAACTATTTCGGCGAGCAGCGTTATGGCGCTCTTGCCAATTCGCATTATATCGGGCGGGCTTTGCTGCGCGGCGATTTCTCCGAGGCGATCCGGCAGATCGTCGGCGACCCGGCGAAAATCGTCAACGAGCGCTGGCGCGAAGGGGCCGAACGTTTTCGTGCCGGGGACCTGGCCGGCGCACTCGAAGTTATGCCCGGCCGCTGCCGCGACGAACGCCGCCTCATCCAGGCGCTGGCCGGCGGCCGGTCGCCGCAAGAAGCGGTTCTGGCGCATCCGCGCAAGCTGTTGCGTCTTTATCTTTCCGCCTATCAATCCAGTCTCTTTGACCGCCTTGTCCGCATGCGTCTGGCAACGCTGGATATTCTCTGGCCCGGGGATCTGGCTTTCAAGCACGAAAACGGCGCCTGTTTTTACGTTGAGGATGCCGCCGCCGAGCAAGCGCGGGCGGAGCGTCTGGAGATCAGTCCGTCCGGACCGCTCTTTGGCTTCAAGGTGCATCTGGCCAGGGGGGCCGCCGGCGTCCTGGAAGAAAGCCTGCTCAGCAAGGAAGGGGTGCGCCGTGAGGATTTCCGCCTTGCCGGAGGCCTCGCCATGGAAGGAGAGCGGCGTCCCCTGCGGGTGCCGCTGCGGGAAGGGTCGGCCTGCTGCGAAGGCGCCGACCTGCTTGTATCTTTTGCTTTGCCGCGAGGCAGTTATGCCACCAGCGTCCTGCGTGAGATCATGAAGCCGGCAACGGCCGAAGCCCCGCAGCCGCTATGAGGCAGAGGAGTCGCCATGGAAGGCAATAGCGATCCCGTCGGTGGGGATTACCGGGTCAATTTCTTCTTCCCCCGTCCCGGCTATCTGCGCCGACGCGTTACCTACACCTGGGTTCTGCTGATCAGCTGGGCTTTTTTCACCCTCGGCTTCCCCCTGCTGCTCAAATTTCTCCAGGTGAACTCCGCCGGGGAAAGTGGTTTGACGGACCTGGTTGTTTTCGGGTTTCCCTTCCATTACTGGTTCGCCGGACAATTTCTTATCGTCTGGTTCATCTTCTTGTGCATCCTTTTTAATGTCTTTCTCGATCAACTGACCAAGGCGTATCGGAAACGCAAGTAGGAGATATCATGGACGACGGCTTCAAAGGTGTTCCGCTTCTCCTGCTGCTGCTTGTTCTCGGCGCCTTCATTCTCATCGGGTTGACCAGTCGCTCGCGCGGTACGGAATATTATCTCGGCACCGGCCGGACCATCGGGCGGCTGGGAATCGGCGCCGCCATCGCCTCCAACTGGATGAGCGCGGCTTCGTTTCTGGGGATAGCCGGCGTTTTCTACCTCAAGGGTTATTTCGCCTTTGCTTATGTGATCGGCTGGACCGGCGGTTATGTCCTGCTGCTCATCCTGATGGCGACCCAGATTCGCCGGTTCGGCAAATACAGCGCCCAGGATTTCGTCGAGGCGCGATACGACTCATCCGCCGCCCGCTTCCTGTCGGCGGGAGTGACGATTCTCATTTCCCTGGTTTACTGCGTCGCCCAATTCAAAGGCATCGGCCTCGTTTTCGCCTGGATGTTCGGCATCGAATACCTCCCGGCCCTGGTGGTCGGCGCTGTCATCGCCATATCCTATCTGGTGCTGGCCGGCTCCCTGGGCGCGGCGCGCAACCAGCAGCTCCATTACACCGTGCTGATCCTGTCCTTCCTGATTCCCCTCATGGTGATTGCCAAAAAGCTGGGCTACTCGTGGGTCGCCCCCCTGTTTAGCTACGGCGAGGCGCTGCAGGATCTGGTTCGGGAAAGTCGCGGTTTTGCCTCGCCCTGGGCTTTCGGTTCCAGCTACGAATGGATCGCCCTCTGTTTCACCCTGATGGTGGGGACCGCCGGGTTGCCGCACGTTCTTTCTCGCTTCTATACGGTCCCCAACGCACGGGACGCCCGCTGGAGCGTCATATGGGGGATCTTCTTCATCGGCCTGCTTTACTGGAGCGCGCCGGCCTACGCCACCTTCGCTAAGGTCTGGGAGCTGCGCGGCGGTCAGGCGCTTGAACCGCAGGCGGCGCGGGCGATTGCCGATCTGATCGTACTCAAGGCCGGAGAATGGGCCGGAATTCCCGGGTGGCTGGTCGGGACAATTGCCGTCGGCGCCATCATTGCCGCCTTCTCGACGGTAACCGGTCTGCTGCTCACCGGCGCCGGCGCCTTCTCTCACGACATCTACTATCGGCTGATCAATCCACGGTCCAATGAAAGGCAGCGGGTCGCCGTGGCGAAGGGCGCCACTCTGGTGCTGGCGCTGATTGTCCTGCTGGCGTCTCTTTATCCGCTGGGACTGATCGCCGAGATCACCGCCGTCGCCTTCGCGCTCGCCGGCAATACCCTGTTCCCGGTTTTTCTTCTCGGCATCTGGTGGGATCGCACCAACAAATACGGGGCGATTGCCGGCATGCTCACCGGTCTCGTCATCACTGTTTCCGCACTTCTGCTGGGGCCGGTGGTTCCATGGATAAACCAGCTTTTTCCGGCGACCGCCTCGGCCTTTCTCGGTGCGCCCATTGTCGTGCTGGTAATGATTGGCGTTTCCCTGTCAACTCCCGCTCCACCCGAACGGATCCGCCGGTTTCTTGCCGAAGAGGTGCACGCCCCGTGAGGCAGCGGGTTGGCGAGGGGAAGAATGTTGTGTCCGGCGCTCTCATCAACGGTGCGCCATCCGTCCGCTCCAGCCGGGGAGAAGAGATCCGATGAAGCTGGTCCTGTCGGCCGGCAGTCTTTATACCCTGCCCATGGTGAAGATCTTCGAGATCGCCAGGGATGTCGGGTTCGACGGTCTGGAAGTCATTATCAATTATGATTTCCAGTACCAGGACAATGTCGCCTATTTGCGCGACTTGCAGCAGATCCTGCCGATCAATTCCCTGCATGCCCCGTTTTTTGAGCTGGATGGTTGGGGAAACAAGATCGACCAACTCTTTCACACCACCGAACTGGCGCTGGCCGCCGGCATCCCCCTGATCAACTTTCATCCGCCGGCCTGGATAGCTCTGGAGCTGCGCTTTTGGCGCTGGCTGAACCGGATGCAGGATTTCCAGGCCGAAGTCGGCCGCAATCAGGTGATCATTACCATGGAGAACATGCCATCCACCGGGCCTTTCAGCTGCAATCCGTATTTTCTTGCGCAGACCGGAAAGATGATCCGATTCATGGAGGAAAGAAACTTGTTTCTGACCTTCGACACCGCCCACATGGGCTCATCCCGCGCCAACTTTCTGCACGATTTCCATCTGTTTTACAATGCCGGCAGGATGCGCAACATCCATTTTTCCGATTATGGCTACGGGCGCGAACATCTTCTGCCCGGGCGCGGCGTCTTGCCCCTCACCCGTTTTCTCAATCACCTGCGGGAGACCGGCTATAACGAAACGGTCACCCTGGAACTGTCGCCGCATGAGTTTCCCCAAGAGGAAGAGCTGATCCGGGAAGGCATAAAAGAGGTTTTCGATTATCTGTGCCTGGAGACCGGCCGGCCCGCAGCCACGCCGATGGCGGATGGTTTGCGCGCGTCGATGCCTGTGGGAGGAAAGAGAGGGGCGGGGGTTCAGCGGACGATATAGACGGAGCAGCGGGCGTGCAGGGCGACCTTGGTCGAAACGCTGCCAAGAAAAGTTCTCCTTACGCGCCCGGCCCCCGAGGAGCCGATGACGATGACCTCGATTTCCTCCTGCTCGGAGAAGGCCAGGATCTCTTCCGCGGCGTCACCGTAAACGACGGCATTTTCCAACTGCACGCCGGCCTCTTTGGCGGCTTTGTCGACCACATAGAAAATGCGTTGCCGTTTTTCCTCCCAGTCGGGGCGCTCGGTTACTGGTGGGGAAGGAAAAAAATCGGTGAAGGATGGGGTGCGCATGCTGGGCAGCACCAAAATGGCATAAACCGTGCTTTTGATTCGACTGCTGGTGGCAGCTGCCAGACGAACCGCTTCTTCGGCGGCTTTGTCGGACTGCGGCGAACCATCGATGGCCACCAGGATTTTTTTACTCAGGTTCAGCATTTGATGCATTCTCCTGTTCGAAGCGTGACAACTCTAATGGAAGCGCACATCGCTGTCAACCGTTCGCGTCCAGCCCCTGGGCGGGCCGGATTTAAGAGGGAGACCGGCCGGTTTAGGTTGACTTTTGTAGAACAGAATTTTATATTTCACCTGCCTCCGGTCCAGAGAAAAACGCGACGGATAAGTTCCACAACGGGACTTGACTTATTTTTTTAAATTAATAAGATGCCCGTTTCAGCTCAATCAATTTGCAGAGGAAATAATTCACCATGGCCAAAAAAGAGAAGGCTGAATATATCATTCAGGCGGTCTCCCATGCTCTTGACCTGCTCGAACAGTTTCACGGGGACGTCGATGAAATGGGCGTCACGGAGCTGAGTAAGCGGCTCAAGCTGCACAAGAACAATGTCTTCCGCCTGCTGGCCACTCTGGAGTCGCGCGGCTATATCGAGCAGAACAAAGCCACCGAAAACTATCGCCTCGGTCTCAAGTCCCTGGAACTCGGACAAACATTCATCAAGCAGATGGGCCTGCTGCGACAGGCCAAGCCGATATTGGAGCGTTTGGTCGGGCACTGCAAAGAAACCTCCTATGTGGCCATATTTAAAGAGGGTTTTGTCGTTTACCTCGATGTCGTGGAGACTGATCTGACCGTGCGGGTGGTGTCCCGTGTCGGCTCCCGTCTGCCCGCCTATTGCACCGCCGCCGGCAAAATACATCTTGCCTTCATGTCCGATGAGGAAGTCGATGCCATACTGCCCAGCGGAGAGCTAAAGGCGTATACCCCGAATACCATTTCCGACCGGGAAGTCCTGCGCCAGGAATTGCGCCAAATCGCCGAGCAGGGATTCTCCATCGACAACGAAGAACTCGACCCCGGGGTCCGCTGCGTTGCCGGCCCCATTCGCGATTACACCCGCCGCATTGTCGGCGCCGTAAGCGTCTCCGGTCCTTCCATGCGTTTTTCCGACGAGCGCATTGAAAAAGAATTGATTCCTCTGGTCATACAGGCGGCGGAAGATCTTTCCACTCGTCTCGGATTTCATAAATAAGTAAAGTAAGCAAAGCAAGTAAAACAAAAGCCATCCCCGGCGGGGGATGGCTTTTGCTCTGTCTCTCCCCCTGTTTCTCCCCCCCTTTTGAATCTCTCTGCTCGCCCTGCGGGAATTTTGCTCAGTTTTTAGTCAGTTTCTCGTAGAGCTCGCGGACCCGGGCGGCGGCAATTTCCGGCGCCCCTGAGTTGTCGATGACGAAGTCGGCTCGGGCGATCTTTTCCGCCTGCGGCATTTGCGCGGCGATCCTGGCGCGGGCCTCGGCTTCGCTCAAGCCGTCCCGAGCTGTCAGTCGCTGCATCTGCCGCTCTTCGGTCACCGTTACGACCAGGACGGCATCGACCCGTTTTTCCGCCCCAGCTTCATACAGAAGCGGCGCCTCGTAAATGACCAGGGGCGTGCATCTGTTGAGGGACTGCAGGCGCTCTTCGGCCGAAGCGGCGATTGCCGGGTGGATGATTTGGTTTAAATCGAAGCGCGCCCGATCCTCGGCAAAAACCAGGTCGGCCAGGGCTTTGCGGTCGAGAGTGCCATCGGCGGCGATAACGCGTCGGCCGAAGCGCTCGGTCAGTTGCGCCAGAACCGGCGATCCGGGGGCCACGACTTCACGCGCCAGGGAATCGGCGCTGACGACAGCTGCCCCGAGCCGCCGGAAAAACTCACAGATTGTGCTCTTACCGGCGGCGATATTGCCGGTGATCCCGAGAATCAAAGCGCATTTCCTTAAGAACAGAGGCGTCCGGATTTGGTGCGACCGGCCACCGAGAATGCCATGAATCGCTCCGGCAGGCAATCCTATCTTGTCCGCCCGCTTTTCCTCCCCGGGAAAAGCACAGATGCGCAAAAGCCATTTACTTCCCCCGCGCGAGAGGTTATTTTATCAGGATGAAAATCGAGTCTTCACCACTTGGGGAAAACAGCCAACTGCCCGAACGACAGCAGCATATGGAGGAAGCTCTTCAGCGGCTGGCCCGGTTGTTGAAGACTATCCGCTATTATCCTCCGCGGCATCCGGCGCTGGCGGCGGCCGCCGAATCCGCCAAACACGGATTTGAGCCACTGTTTGCGGCGGGCGAAGATCGGCTGTTGCTTGCGGTTCGCAAGGATTTTTTCCTGCTGGATGAGCAGCCCTTCGGACAAGGCAATCTCCTGCTGAAGAAGTTGGCCAATCACCTGTTTGCGCGGCGCGTGCAGACCTTGCTCTTTTTGCCGGATTTGACCGGCGCCGATTTGCGCTCTTTTGGTCGCTGCCTCGCGCTCGATGTGCAGACCATCCACGGCCAAGGGGGGGTGCCGGGAGTCCTCAGCGAAGCCAAAGTTTCCACCCTTTGGGTGAATGAAACCGACTTGTCTCTGATCTACAAGCGCAAAGAGGAAATCGAGGCGCAAAAGCTGGCATCGGCTGGCGACGAGAGCCGGATCGAGGAAGAACTCGATCAATTGCTCAAAAACAATCGCCAGGAGGGGGAAAAGGAAGAAGAGCGGAGTCTGGAAGTCCTGCTGCAGGAATTGCGGGAAGTCGCCGGCGATGCGCAATGCCGCGCCATCCTGCAGGAAATCGCCCCCCTGTTCCGCCTCGCCCAGGCGGAACAGGATCGCTATCTCGTTCTTGAGGCGCTTACCCAGTTGCATCGGGACAGCGTGGCGAGCGGGCATTCGCCACTTCGGCGGGGTCTGTCCAGCCAATTGCTTGAACAGCTTATCTCCGAAGATGTGCTGGGGGGACTCACCGATTTTCTCTGCACCCGCGGCATCGCAGAGGAAACGCGCGAGCAGATTTTCTCCTTGCTGATCTTGTTCCCGGAAAAAGTTGTTTCGCGCCTGATGGACCGTTTGGCGCGCGAGAACGATCTTCCGGCTCGCCGCCTGATCATCGAGGCGCTCACCCGACAGGGTCCGGCGGCAGCGCCGATGCTCACCGGATACCTTGCCGACTCGCGCTGGTTCGTCGTGCGAAATGCGGTAGCCGTTCTCGGGGAGATTCGGGAACCGCAGAGCGCTTCTCTTCTGCTGCCCCTGCTGAGCCATAAGGACGTACGGGTTGCCCGGGAAACCGTGCGCGCCCTGACCAAAATCGGCGGGGCGCGCGCCCTGGGGGTTCTGTTATCCCTGATCGAGGGAGAGGATTCGACCCTGGCGCGGCAGGCGCTGCTTTCTCTTGGCGCGATGAAGACCGCGTCGGCGGTGCCGGTGATCGTGAAATTGATCAATCGCTCCGATCCCATGGGAAAGCGCACCGAAATTAAAAAGGAGGCGATCAAAGCCTTGGGGGAAATCGGCGCGGCGGAGGCGGTCCCGAGCTTGATCGCCATTCTCCGGCGCCAACGTTTTTGGCGGCGAGCCGATTTCAATGAACTGCGCGCCGCCGCCGCGACCGCTCTTGGCGAGATCAGAGACGCATCCGCGCAGCCCGCCCTGGAAGAAGCGAGCGAAGCGCGTTCGGATATCGTGGCCCGGGCAGCCAACCAGTCCCTGAAGCAACTCAAAAAGTTGGACGAGCATGGATCAGGAACAAATTAAACAAGTTACCCAAAGTTTTGCCGGCGCCTTCAAGGGCTTGCGCCTGTATCCGCTGCAGCATCCGGCCATCGAACGGCAGATACGAAGCCTGCACACCGGGCTTCTCGCTCTGGCCGAAGAGACGGGAGAGGTCCGGATGGGGTTGCTTGAGGGGACCCTTTATCTGCAGGATCACCTCTTTGCCCAAAGCACGCCGGCCGCCGATGAGATAAGCCGACTGCTGCGCGAATTCGAACTGGAAGGTTTTCACTTTCGGAAAGATGTCAGCACCCAGGAACTGCAGCACTTGTTCAGTTCATTGGTGGAGGGCGGCGCTCGTGGCGCAGCGTTCAAGGAGCGACTGCAAGGTCACGGGGTGCAGAATATTCTGCCTATCACCGAAACGGCGTCGGAGGAAAAAACCGAGGCGGAAGAAGGGGAGGGCAACCCGCGAAAGGTTTATGGCCGGGCTCTGGAGGTCATGCAGAATGTTTTCGAGGATGTGCGTCTGGGGCGGATCCCCTCCTCCACCGACGCCATCCAGGTGGTGAAGAGCATGGCCCAGCTCACCCTCACCGAACCGCATGCTCTGTTTGCCCTTTCCATGCTGAAGGATTACGACAATTACACCTTCACCCACTCGGTGAACGTCGGTGTTATCGCCCTGGCGGTGGGGCGGGCCTGCGGTCTGTCGGAGGAGCGGCTGCGGATTCTCGGCCTCGGAAGCATTCTGCACGACCTCGGGAAATTGAAAATCGACAAGCAGATCATCAACAAGCCGGGAAGGTTAACCGAAGAGGAATTTGCGGAGATCAGGCAGCATCCGCAAGGGGGAGCGGATATGGTCAGGCAAATGGAGGGAACCACCCCCGAGGTCATCGACATCGTCCTGGGACACCACATACGTTATGACCGTCAGGGTTATCCGGCCGCAGCCCAGGAGCGGGCGTTTTCTCCCCTGACCTCTATGGCGGCCATTGCCGATACCTACGACGCGATGACCACCCTGCGTTCCTATCAGCGTCCGATGACGCCCCGCCGGGCCATGGAAAAATTACGGGGGCTCGCCGGGGCTTTCCTGCACCCCGAATTTGTTGAGGCGTTTATCGAGTCCCTGGGGCCTTATCCGGTCGGCAGTCTGGTCAGGCTGGAAACCAACGAGATCGGTCTGGTGACCTGGGTGGATACGAAAGATCCCGCCCGCGTGCGACTAAAGGTCCTTTTCGGCGCCGATGGCAACCTTCTCCCGCAACCGGGGCGAGTGGAGATCGATGGCAATCAGCCGCCGCGCATCGTTGCCGAGGTCGACCCCAGCGTCAAAGGAATAGAGGTTGCCGATTTTTTCGATTGATGGCTGAATCAGACTCAGGCGTCGAACTCTTCTTTCCCCCCGTTGTCCGCCGCTTCTTCTACCAAATTTTCCACTTCCACGGTTTCACCAGGGGCTTCCAGGCTGAGCCGGCCGAGAGCGCCGCCGCGAAAATCGCGAAGCAGCAGATCGGCGGCCCGGTGCGGATCAACTTCGCCACCGCTGACCAGACACCCGCGGCGGCGGCCGATCTCTTCCAGAATTGCCGTCGCCGTTTCCGGCATGTTGTCCAATTTGTAACGATCGACAAGGAACAACGGGTATTTTTCTAGCAGAAAACCGATGGCAAACAAAGCGACCGCTATCGTGTCCTTTGCCCCATCGCCGATGGCGCCGCTGGCGGCCAGGCGGTTGGTTGTCGTCGGATCGTGCAGATCGGGCCAGAGCAGACCTGGGGTGTCGAAAAGGAGAATGCCGTTGCGCAGGTCTATTTGCTGCTGACAGGTGGTGATGGCCGGTTTGTCGCCGACCCTGGCCATGCGTTTGCCCGCCAGGGTGTTGATCAGTGTCGATTTGCCGACATTGGGGATGCCGACAATCAAGGCGCGCAGCGGCTTGCCCGGCTTCCCTCGATGCGGCGCCAAGCGACGGCAGAGTTTGGGGATCAACCCGGCTTCGCCTCTTTCTTTGGCGTTGAGGGATAGCGCGAGCACCCCCGCTTGTTGCTCATACCAGGCAATCCATTCCGCAGTGACCGCCGGGTCGGCAAGATCGCTTTTGTTGAGCACCTTCACGCATGGAATCCCCTTGCGCAATTGCTGCAATAAAGGGTTGGCGCTGGAGGCGGGGAGGCGGGCATCGACGATCTCTATGATGACATTGAACCCTTGAATGCTCTTGGCGATCTCCCGCCGCGCCTTCGCCATGTGTCCCGGATACCATTCAATGGCCATTGCTTTGCTTCCTTCGAGAATATTTTTTGCCCGCCTTTTTACCATATCCGCCGGCGGGAAAGTTTATTATTGCGCACGAGAGGGGAAAAGGTAAGGTCTTTTCAGCGCACCCCGCGGCGGCGATCGGCTCTTTCGCCGTGTTCACTGGTATTTTTTACGGCAAAGGAGAGACCATGGATTTTTCACTGCTCTGGATTCGCGTTCTGCGCGCGGTCAAGCTCGATCCGAACCTGTATGAAGAAGTCGAGGCGGATCGCACCGCCCTCGGCCAGGCCAGCATTGTGGTCATTTTGGCCAGTCTGGCCGCCGGCATCGGTGGAATCGGCGCGGCCGGCATCGGCGGATTGTTCATCCTCACCGTCGCCGCCTTGATCAGCTGGTATGTCTGGGCGCTTTTGACCTATCTCATCGGCGCCAAGCTGCTGCCGGAGCCGCAGACGAGCGCCGATATCGGCCAAATGCTGCGCGCCATCGGTTTTGCCAGCGCCCCCGGCATGATACGGGTGCTGGGCATCATTCCCGGCCTGGCGGCCGTCGTCGGCGTCATCGCCGCTGTCTGGATGCTGGTGGCGATGGTTATCGCCGTGCGCCAGGCCCTCGATTACACGAGCACCTGGCGCGCGGTTGGGGTTTGCCTGCTCGGCTGGATCGTTCAGGTTGTCATCTTCGGGCTGGTATTCGCGGTGGTCGGTCCACGAAGCGCGCTGTAGAAAGAGAGACTCCGCCGCCGGCTTGACGCCCGGCCTGCCGCAGGAGGACAATGTCGCCAGGCGTTTTGCCTGGTCCGCCCACAGGTGAAAAAATCGGTTCACTCGATATTGCAACAGCAACAGCTGGGACCTTCGCCGTTCCGGCTTTTCTCGTTTCCGGGGGCAGCAGCCGGGCCTTTGCCGCCGGTGTAAATAGTGATGCAACGGATGGAAACACTCGATCGCCAAAATAAATTGAAGGTGCACCCTCCGGGTGGCCTGCGGGAAATGCTGACTATCGCTTTGCCGATGGTGGTTTCGCACGGCTGCGAGACGGTGCTGGTCTTCACCGACCGCCTGTTCCTGTCGCGCCTCGGGTCGGCGCCGATGAGCGCTGCTATGAGCGGCGGCTTGACCAGCTTTATGATGATGACGTTTTTTCTCGGCCTGCTCGGCTATGCGACCGCTCTGACCGCACTATATCTCGGCGCCGGGCGCAAGGAGCACTGCGCTCGGGTGGTGACCCAGGCGCTGCTCATTGCCGTCCTCGCCTTCCCCCTTATTTTAGCGGCTCGACCGTTGGCGCACGGCTTGTTCGATGCGATGGGAATTGCCGCAGAGCAGCTGGTCCCGCAAAAGATCTATTTCGACATCCTCCTCGGCGGCGCCATTGTCGTCTTGCTGCGCACCTGCTTCAGCAGCTTTTTCTCCGGGGTCGGTTACACCCGGGTCGTCATGCTTGCCGCCCTGACGGCGATGCTGGTCAATATTCCCGCCAATTACATCCTGATTTTCGGCAAATTCGGCCTGCCCGCTCTGGGCATCCGCGGCGCGGCCTACGGCACCATTTTCAGCAGCCTCTGCGGCCTGCTGGTCCTCATCGCGGTTTATTTCGGCAGGAGCATCCGCCGGGAATACGGCGTCGTCGCGGCCCTGCGCTTCGACGGGTCGGTCATGCGCAAGCTGCTGCGTTTCGGCTCTCCAGCCGGGGTGGAAATGTTTCTCAACCTGCTCGCCTTCACCGCTGTCATCCTCATTTTTCATGCCCACGGCCTGGCCACGGCGACGGCGGTCACCATTGTTTTCAACTGGGACATGGTCTCCTTCGTTCCCCTTCTCGGGCTCCAGATCGGCGTCATCAGCCTGGTCGGTCGCTACATGGGCGCCGGACGGCCGGATATCGCCGAGCGCGCCGCTTTCTCCGGCCTGAAGATGGGCTGGGCGTACTCCTCCGTCATCCTTCTTCTTTTCGTCCTGCTGCCGCAGCAACTGGTCGCGCTCTTTCAGCCGGCGACGCCCGACCCGGTGTTCATCGAGGCCGCGCCCCTTGCCGTCGGCATGCTGCGTTTGGCGGCGTTATACGTTCTCGCCGACGCGGTCGTCGTGGTCTTCAGCGGCGCCTTGCGCGGGGCGGGAGATACCTTCTGGGCCATGTGCGTCTCCGTCGGCATGCATTGGCTGCTCGTGCCGGTGCTTGTGCTGCTGTTGAATGTCCTCGATCTGTCGCCACGCACCGCCTGGTCGGCGCTCATCCTGTTCTTTCTGGCCTTCAGCGGAGTGTTTTATCGACGTTTTCGCGGCGGGAAGTGGAAAACCTTGGACGTGATCCGGGAGGGTGGCACAGTGGAGGCCGGCGGGCGGCCCGTCTGTCCGATGTGAAAAAAATGGGTCGATCAGTGACCCAAATCCAGGCGGTGCGCCAGCAGCTCGGGAAGACCGATGCGCAGGATGTCCCGCATTGTTTTTTCGATGGGGTAGGAGACGCGGTGGAAGTGGACAGTATCGTCGGCTTGGTCCCACAGCGCGAAGGCGGCGCGCGGGTCGCCATCGCGGGGCTGGCCGACCGAGCCGGGATTCAGCAGCAGGTTTTCCCCCGGTTGAAAAAGCCGGACGGCGGCCGGGAGGTGCTTAACGTACTCCCCGGTCGCGGTGGTCATGTAAATAAACTGAATGTGGTTGTGGCCGTGGAAGGCGACCGACCAGCCCCGCTCCTTGATCAGGGCGAGGTTCGACCTGAAAGTCATTTCATAGACATAGCCATAGAAGCGGTGCGGATCCTGGGGGGCGCCGTGCACCATCATCCACCGCTCGTGGAGGTGCTCCAACGGGAGCGTCGCCAGCCATTTGCGTTCGGTTTCATTTAGAATCCCCCGGGTCCATTCGGCGGCGGCCCGCGCCTGGCGGTTCATGCCGTCCTCCGGCAGGCCGCTGCCGATGACCTGGTCATGATTGCCGCGCAAA
>JBAYQP010000046.1:0-21777 GCA_041677125.1 Desulfuromonadales bacterium
CCTGCTGTCCGCCGTGAGGTCTAACAGGTCGCTGAAAAACTACCGGATTCTCCCGGCTCCCCTCCCCGGGTGAGGTTTTTTGAAGCTTTTCAGCGAAATCAACTCAGGTTCTTGCGGTTTTTGCTCTTTAACTCTTGGTTTTTTCGACTTCGTTTCCGGCCCCCTGGCCCGTTTTCCGGGTCTCAAGGCGCACTGCCCCCCTGCTATGCGGGGGAAGTCAGAAGGTTGCGCATCCGGATCAGGTTGTAGGCGGCGGCCACCAGGGTGAAGTGCCATCCGACCTTCTCGGTTCCGCAGTACTTGGGCGATCGGAAGTTGGCCACGGTCTTTAGCCAGCCGAAGATCTCCTCCACCCGCTTGCGGATGCGCTGGCTGATCTTGTTGCCCTCGTGCCGGGTGGTGCGGTGCTAATCCTGATCGTGAGACAAAAAGGGGAGCCAATATACAATTTTTGTCGTATTGTCTTTCGCACGGGTTGAAATGGGAGACCTTTGATGGGCAAATTGCAGCCTGGCGGTTCAATTTTTGAGGAAATTGTTCCTCGGAAGCAGGTAAAATATCATCTTAGCCTCGGCACGCATATTGTACTGTAAAAAGTGATATCAAATCTCGCATTAGCTTGTAAATATCGAATGCGAGATTTCTAGGGAGACTTCAATGCGCTTATTCCATAGGTCGGGAAATCGTGGATTTACTCTTATCGAGCTTCTTGTGGTTGTGGCGATTGTTGGAGTTCTTGCGAGCCTTGCAATCCCAAGTTTTCAAGCATTCACCAAGATCGTACAATTTGTCAGTTGTAAGACAGAAATCAGGCTTTTCGAAAGAGAAATTTCTTCCTATCTCATGGAAAAAGGTGAGCTTCCCGACACCCTGTCCGACATCGGCCGGGAAAACGAGGAAGATCCTTGGGGTAACACTTACGAATATATTAAAATATCTCTACACCCTGGTGATGAAAGAACGGATATCTTCGCCGTGGCATTAAACGATGACTATGATCTTTATAGCAAAGGGCCAGATGGCTTAAGCAACCAATCGACCACTCATGCCTCCAGCCTTGATGATGTAATCCGTGGGGGGAATGGTCATGTCGTTGACACTGGTGCCGAATTTTAAAATAGGTGGATAATATGGAATGCCCAAAATGTAATTCATCTTTTCAGCCAAGACAAGAAATACAAGATTCTGGGACTTTTGAATTATGCCTGGATTGTAATACGAAATTATGGGTTCAAAAAGAGTCATTCATACTTAGGGCTTATAAAAAAGATGGGAGTTTATATTGTGTAAAATGTCGAGAAATCTTGGGTATTTCACATATATGTAAAAAATGTGGAGAATTGTTTCCTGATTACTATCTTCTGCAGCTTACAAGACCTAAAATAAGAAAGTGCAAAAGAGAGAAAATAAAGTTTAAAGTTAGAGCAGTTAGACGAAAAAGAAATGTCGAGAGCGAAATAATTCAAAAGAACGATATTTCGATTAAACCGGAAGGGAAAAGTTTAAATAAAATATTTTTATTTTTAATTGGCATAATTAGTGTCCTTGTTCTTATTGGTGGATGGTTCATGTATGATCACTATAAAATACAGAGAATCTACATGAACAATTTTGTTATGGCACTCTATGGCATGAAAGCTGGAGCCGACCGGTGCCTTGATGTCTGTGTGCAGGAACAACAGGATGTCCTTTACAAATTATCAACACAGGAAATCTCGACATCCAAAAAGATTAGAGAAGATGTTGATGTGTTTTTAGTAAAGTTGCAAGTGCCTCCCGACAAGTTCATTGAGGCTGGAAGACATTTGGCAGAACTGAATAAAGCTTATAATGAGATTTATTCTTATTCCTTAGATTTCTCCGGTACCCTTTTCTCTTACTGTGAAGAAGGAAGAAGACTTGAAGAAGTTTTTCAAAAAACGGCAATGGATCTTAAAAAATCCATGCCCGAGGGTTTGGGCGAAGCCGTTGCAACAGCTGCGCAGAAATATAGAAAATTAAAATTTATAGTCGATTAGGAAAATCTGCGGTCAGTGCAACCAGGAAGAGGAATCGTGCTAGACAATGAAGGGGCCTGGGTTTTTTCGGGGCCTTTTCTTGTATTGCCAGACCAGTGATGCTCAATAAATGCGGGGGCGTAACCGTCAACTGAGCCCGTCTTGCGGGACCATCTGCGATGCGGCATTGTTCTGTCGGGCCACCAACCAGAGGTCCGGCAGGAGTTCCTCAATCCGCCAGGCCGGATAGTTCATGATCCGCCTTAGAACATCCTCCATGTACACTTGGGGGTTGATGTCCAGGTTCCGCCAGGTCTGAACCAGCGACAGAATCGTCGCGCCGGCCTGGCCGCCGTTTTCGCTGCCCACAAACATCCAGTTCTTGCGACCGATCGTCAGGGGTCGAATGCGCCTGCGATGTTCGGAATCTCCCCCTTCGGCTTCGACGAATTTGCGCCGCACATGCGCCATGCACGGGCACCACCGGATATCCTCGCGCCGGGCCAGTTTCTCGTAGGCGGCGTACTTGTCCGAGTGCAACACCCCCCGGTAATCCTTTAGGGTCTGCTCGACATGCGCATGGCTGCGACTGGTGCGAAATACAAAGAAGCGATACGGAGGATCCTCGCCGTCGCCTCCGGCATAAACCCACATGTAGGCCTTTTTACAGGGGCCTTTGCCCGGCGTCTGCAGGCTGATCGGACTTTCATCGACGAAGACAACGCCGCTTTGGAGCACCCGGCACTTCTTGGCCTCATAAAGAGGGGCAAGCCCCACTCCAAGGCTCAGCACCCTCTTGGAGAGGGTCTGACGGCTGATGCGGACATCGCTGCGCTGCAGCATCTGCACCTGCCGATAGAGCGGCAAGTGATCGCAATATTTCGCCGTCGGCACGGAGGCCAGAAGGCTTCCATCCGCCGGGCAGCGCTCAATGATACTGTCGGGCAGCGGCGCGGCCAGAATTCCCTGGTCGGGATTCTTGCGTGAGGCGTACTTGGGGCGGATCATTTCGATGATAAAGAACTGCTGCGCCTTGCGCGCCAGCTTGCGGGTGACCTCCTCGCCGATGCGAACCAACGGCTCGCCCGTTTCGGAACAGACCTTCTGCTCTTCGGGCAGATCGAGTTCTCTTCGCTCGACGGGAAGATCGTCAGGGTAAGAGATCGTGTCGGCGCCCCGACTCTTAACCGCCTTGCACTGGTAGCGGACCTCTTCGGTTACTTCGATGGCGGGGCCTGGCCACTTCGGTTTCGGCGAAGGGCAGGCTCTGCTGTCCCAGATCGGTGACGATCCGCTCGCTTCTGGCGCCGAAGAGCTGTTTTTTCAGCCAGCTGAGCTGCAGTGAGCACGGTCACCTGGGCTTGCAGGGAGGCAATTTGGCCGTCCATCTCCTGTAGAAGATTCTGTGCTTCCAGCGGCATGTTCGATACATCTAACATGCGGAAAACATAGCATAAATTGCAGAATTGATGAAGCCGAAAAGTATGCGTTTCACAAAGAAAACCGCCGACTTAAACGCTTCGGCACGATCCCTTCGAGAAGCATCACGAACTGTTGTCGGCTCAGCTGGCGGCGACCGTTAAAACAATCTGGAAACGTGCCCTGCTCCAGGCGTTGTACCAGATGGTCAAGCCGTCGCCCTCCCAGCCAAGGACCTTGATCAGGTTGCGCCGGCGGTTGAGAAACAGAAACAGCGACCCTGTTAAAAGTTGCCCGGGAAAGGCGGCCTCAACCAAGGCGCTCAGCCCCTCGAAGCTCTTGCGCATGTCGACCGCTTCGTCATAGAGAAAAATGGGTTGGCAGCCGGTGGGACGCACAGCTCAGAGCGCCTTCAACACCGGAGCACCTGCCGCAGCCGGCCGCGATCGAAGCCACGCTCGATATGCAGGCTCACGCCGTTGCATTCCACCGCCAGCGACGAGGCCTCGAAGGTCAGCTCGACGAAGCGGCTGGCGGACGGCTGCACTTTGGGCTGAAGGCGCTTTCTCCAGTAGATGAAGCGGTAATGGTTCTCGTTATGCTGCCGTCACCAGGCGGTGATACTCAGGCCGCTTTCGCGCCAGACGACGATTTTCTCTGCCCGCTGCTGCTTCAGGCTCGGCATCATCCAACCTCCTTGGAACATTGACCACGGAGGGCAGATTAGCCGATGGTCGCCGGCTCAACAAGATGGGCTTGGTTGCCGTTTACTGCGGGGCGCAGCTTCGGAGTCGCTGAGGATACCGTGACCGATACCACTCTGATTCATATTGAGGCGCACTGCCGGGAGCGGCTCTGCGCGCTCAAAATTCAGCGCGTTCCGGAGCGGTGGACGGGCGGGCGCGTCGGCGCAGCAGGGCAATAACGAATCCGATCAAGCACCAGGCCCCAAGGGTGGCAAAGGCGAGACCCCAGGCTGTCACCCGGGTGTTGCCGCCGACCAGGTCGAGCACGGCGCCGAAGGCGAGGGGGGCGACAAATCCGGCGCCGAAGCCGAGAAAGGAGTGCAGGGCCATGGCGGCGCCGCGCCGCTCGGCAGCGGCGGCGGCGACCAGGCCGGCGGTGAGAGCCGCCGAGTCGCCCATGACCATCAGGAAGTAGATAGTTACCAGGGTGAAGACCACGGCGATGGGCAACGGCGCGCTGAAACCGACCAGCAAGGCCAACCCTCCGGAGGCGGCCATGGCCACCAGAATCAGCCGGCGACGACCGCAGCGCACCGCCGCCTCATTGCCGAAAATGCTGGCCAACGGGCCGAGGAAATTAACCCAGGCGGCCAAAGCGGCCGCGTTCACCAGCGAACTGGTGCTGGTGGCGGTCAGCCCCATGCTGAAGGCGAAGAAGGCCGGCATCCAGGAACGCAGGCCGAAGAGTTCCCAGCAATGTGCCGCGTAACCGAGGATATAGCCCATGGCCTCCCGATTGCGCAACACCGGCCGGAAATCGAAGATGGCCATCGGCTGAAAGGCCGCCCGGCGCGGCGCGGCCGCCGGAAAGTTGAAGAAGACCAGGGGCCCGGCAATGAGCGGGCCGGCGGCGGCGACGACAAACGCCCATTGCCAACCGAGCGGCGCCAGGGCGCCGGCCAGCAGCAGCGAGGCGGTGGTGCCGAAGCCGAAAGAGGCGGTATAGAAGGCGATGCCACGACTCTGGTAGGGGCCTTGGAAATGATCGGTAAGTATACGCAGACCCGGCATGTAGGTGCCGGCCAGTCCGGCCCCGACCAGGGCTTGAAAAGCGAGGGCCGACAGCAGTCCGCTGGCGAAAAAGGCGAAGCCGAGACTACCGGCGCATGCCAGGGCCGTGGCCAGCAGATAGATGCGTCGGGTGTCGATGCGATCGGTGAGGCTGACCAGCACCGGCACCGCCGCCATGTAACCGGCGAAGAACGTCCCGCTGACCAGACCCGCCGCCGAATTGGTGAGCTGCCACTCCGACTGCAAGAGCGGCAGCAGCGCCGGGTAGGTGGCGAAGCCGGTCATACTCAGGATTTCGGTGGCGCACAGCAGCAGGACGACGCGGACGGGAGAACTGGTGGAATGGTTCATCATCTCTTCCAATGCGGTAAGGCGCAGGGAGGCCGTAGTGACGATTCACGAACCGATGACGCTGTTGACCGACTGGCTGCTGGCGGGGGTGGTGCTGGCGTTTTCGGTCCGGCTGGCTGGCCGGAGTCGCGACTGGTCGGTGCGTCTGTGGGCCACCGCCTTCTTCGCCTCGGCCCTGGCGGCCATCGCGGGCGGCGCCTGGCACGGCTTCCGACCGTATCTGGCGTTCCCCGCCGATCCCCTGCTGTGGAAGCTCGCCCTGAATGCCATCGGCTTGGCCAGCTTTTGCCTGCTCGCCGCGGCGGTGTTCGCCACCCTTGCCGGGTTGCCGCGCAACATCGCGCTGAGCGTCGCCGCCGGCAAATTCCTTATTTATGCCGGCTGGATGGTGACCCACGACGCCTTCCGCTTCGTCATCTACGATTACGGCTCGGCCATGCTGACGGTGCTGCTGCTGCAAATCCCCGGCCTGCTCCGCCGCCGGCCGGCCGCCGGGTGGATCGCCGGTGGCATCCTGGTCTCATTTGTCGCCGCCGGCGTGCAGGCGACGCGACTGGCGCCACACCCCTTCTTCAACCACAACGACCTTTACCATATCATCCAGATTGGCGCTTTTTACCTGCTGTATCGCGGCGGGCGGCTGTTGGCCGACCGGGCGCCGTAACCGGCCAATCACTCAAATTTGTTTTTGAATTCCAGCAACTCCCGCCGCATTTCCGCAACCGCTTCTCGCAACGCGGCCACCTCCCCCTCCAAATCGGCCAGTCTTTCGTTTTCCGCCCGCACCCGCAGGCGCGCGGCTTCGGCCGGGGCGGCCGTTGTTTCCGCCTCCGGCGCCGGTTCTCCGGACAGCAGATGCGCGAACCGGTTCTCCTTCCTGCCCGGCTGGCGGGGCAGTTCAATGGTCAGGGGCGGCTGGTGTTCAACCAACTCCCGCAGCGCCTCTTCGACGGCGGCGAGTTCGGCAAACGGCTGCATGCGGCTGGCCCGGCCGCGCAACTCTCCCAGCGTCTGCGGACCACGCAGCAGCAGTTCGGCCAGAATCGCCAGCTCCGGCAGATCAAGATGCAGCTTGGCCGCCAGGGCGTGACCGTACTTCGGCACCCGCCCGCCTTCTCCCGACTGCATGGCCAGGCCCTTGAACCGCAGGGAATCGAGGGCGCGGACCACGTCCGTTTCTTCCAGGTTCATCACCGGATCGCGGTTCGATTTTTGGTTGCAGGCGTTGGTCAGGGCATTGAGGGAGAGGGGATAATACTCCGGGGTCGCCAGTTCCTTCTCCACCAGGCAGCCCAAAACCCGCACTTCGATAGCGTTCAGGTTTAGTTCCAAACCGGTACTCCTTTATGCTCGGGCAAGGGCGGGCAAGGGCCAAGGCAAAAGCCCCCCCTGCGGGTCAATCCCGGTATCTTTTCAGCAGATCCGCGTAGGCATCGATGCGCCGGTCGCGCAGAAAGGGCCAGATGCGCCGCACCGCTTCACTGCGGCCGCCGTCGATTTCGGCCACCAGCACCTCTTCCTCCTGATGTGCCGCCAGCGCCATGATTTCCCCCTGCGGCCCGGCAACGAAGCTGTGCCCCCAGAACCGCGTGCCTGGACCGCCGGTCGGGTCCGGCTCGTGGCCGACCCGGTTGACGGCGACCACCGGCAGGCCGTTGGCCACCGCGTGCGCCCGCTGGATGGTCAGCCATGCCTGCAACTGCCGCTCCCGCTCCGGCGCATCGTCGCGCGGATCCCAGCCGATGGCCGTCGGATAAAGGAGGATTTCCGCGCCGGCCATCGCCATCAGCCGCGCCGCCTCGGGATACCATTGATCCCAGCAGACGAGCACCCCCAGGCGGCCGACGGAGGTGTCGATGGGGGTGAAGCCGAGATCACCGGGGGTGAAATAGAATTTTTCGTAGAAGCCGGGATCGTCGGGGATATGCATTTTGCGGTACTTGCCGGCTATCGTGCCGTCCTGCTCCAGAACGACGGCGGTGTTGTGATAAAGTCCGGCCGCCCGCCGTTCGAAAAGGGAGAGAACGAGCACGACCCCCAGTTCCCGGGCGAGAGAGGCGAAGGCCTCCGTCGATGGTCCCGGTATCGTTTCCGCCTGGTCGAAACAGGCCACATCTTCGCACTGGCAGAAGTAGGGACCGGCATGCAGTTCCTGCAGGACGATCAGGCGCGCGCCGCGGGCGGCGGCCTGGCGGATCCCGGCGCTGCTGCGCGCGATGTTGTCGCCGCGCTCCTCGCCGCATCGCTGCTGCACCAGGCCGATGCTCAGGTTCTTCATGGCAGTACTCCCTTCGGCAGTTGCATGGTCACGCAGTGCAGCGACCCGTGCTGCAAAATGAGCGGCCGGCAGTCGACGCCGACGATCTCGCGACCGGGAAATGCCTGTCCGATGGTCGCCAGGGCCGCCGCGTCGCCGACGTCGGCGTAGGTGGGGACGAGCACCGCGCCGTTGATCACCAGAAAATTGGCGTAGGTGGCGGGAAGGCGTTGCCCCTCGTCGTCGAAGCACGGCTTCGGCCAGGGGAGGGGAAGCAGCCGGTAGGGCCGCCCCTCGCGGGTGCGCAGACGTTCCAACTCGACACGCATGCAGGCCAGCGCCGCGTAATGTTCATCGGCGCGGTCGTCGCAGGCGACAAACAGGATGCTATCGTCGGGGGCGAGGCGGGCCAGGGTGTCAATGTGCGAATCGGTGTCGTCCCCGGCCAGAAATCCGTGCTCCAGCCAGAGGATTCGGTCCGCGCCCAGGCGGTCGGCCAGCTCTTTTTCCACCCCTTGCCGGTCGAGGTGCGGATTGCGATTGCGGCTGAGTAGGCAGGCGGCGGTGGTCAGGATCGTTCCCCGGCCGTCGCTCTCGATGCTGCCGCCCTCCAGAATCAGCCCCGGCGTCTCCATCCGCAGTTCGCGAAAAGCGCCGGTCTCCGCCAGGCTGCCGCTGACCTGGTTGTCGAGGGCGGCGGGAAACTTCAGCCCCCAGCCGTTGAAACCGAAATCGAGCAGAACCGGCTCGCCGTTCTCAATGACGGTCATCGGACCGAAATCGCGGCTCCAGGTGTCATTGGTGGGGATTTCGAAAACCGTCGCGCGCGCCGGATCGACCTCGGCCGCTTGCAGCAGTTCCAGCACCCGCCCGCGCTCCGGGGCGACGATCAGAACCTTTTCGCGGCGGCTGATCTGCCGGACGATTTCGGTAAAGACCGGCTCCACCAGGGCAAGACAGGGGAACCAGTCGCTGTTTTCGTGGGGCCATGCGAGGAGGACGCCATCCTGCTCCTCCCATTCGGCCGGCAATCTTCGCGGCATGTTTTTTCCTTCCGGGGCGAAAGTGGCAGAAAATCGTATAGAAAGTAGCCGGCAAATGCAAGCCCACTTAAGGCCCTTGCATCGCGACCAGCAGCCGCCAGATTATGCCCGCGCTCGCCAGAACCGCAGCAGCGGACAACAGCAGGCGGCGACTGCGGGGGTGCAGGTGCAGCGGCTCCCAGCCGACGCGCCAGGGGAATTCTCCGGCATAGCGGCGGCGCATCTCGCTGGCTGTGATCAGGAAGGTCAGCCAGAGGGCGGTCAGCGCCAGGCCGGCGAGGACGCTGCTCGGCCATTGCAGCCCCAGGTAAATGCGGCTGAAACCCGCCAGGACGGCGAGAAAGCTGCCCGCAATGACGAGGGTCAGGCGGGACTGGCGCTGGGCGGAGGCGCCGAGCAGAAAATAAACGGCCAATCCGCAGAAAAGGTAGGGGGCCAACGACGGTTCGGTCAGGGTGGCGGGGACATCGATCGCCAGGGATGCGGGGGGGGCGCGGCGGAAGAACAGGTGCAGGATGAACAGCAGCAACTCCCCGCCGCCCAGTCCGACCAGCAGGATCAGGGCGGAGAAGTCGCGGTTGTGAAGAATCAGCCAGAAAAGAAGAAATGCGACGCTCAGCCAGAGGATTGAAGTGTCGGCGAGCAGCGCCAGCAGCAGCATCAAAGTGTCGGCAGCCGGGTGCCGCATGACCTGCAAGGCGGCGTAAACCTGCCGGTCCATCCGGTGCAGCAGATCGATGTCGCCGATCAGCCAGATGAGCAGGGCGGCAAACACGGCGCTGACGGCAAAGCCCGCTGTCAGGTAGAACCCGGTGCCCTGTTTCAAGCTGAACCGGGCGCAGAGAAAGCGCCACGTGCGCGGATGCCGTTCGATCAGGGCTTGCATCCGGGGGTGCTGCCGCAGTCTCGCCCACGCGCTTTGCTGCTTTTGCCAGCAGCGGGCGACCCAGGCGGACAGCCGCGGGGCAAGCGTTTTCCAGAACAGTCCGTTCAGGACAAACAAAAACAGCAGGATCGCCATGAACACGCCGAAATGGCCGGTCCAGCGCTGCACCTGCCGCCAACTGGCGCCGCCGAGAAAACCCAGGCCCGGGTACGTCAGCCCCCAGAGCAAGGCGCTCACCAGGGTGTAGAGAAAAAAGGATAGCGGCGGCATGCGGGCGCTGCCGGCGACAAAGGGGATAAATCCACGCAGCGGTCCGACGAAACGGCCGAAAAAAATACTCTTGCCGCCATGCCGGATAAAAAAAACCTGCGCCCGCCGCAACAGGTCGGTGCGCCGGCGCAAAAATTTGTGGCGGAACAGGGTGGCGCCCAAACGCGCACCGAGCCAGTAGCTCAGCAGGTCGCCGAGCAGGGAGCCGCCGCCCGCCGCCAGGCACAGCCAGAGGAAATCGCCCTTGCCGTGAAAAGCGAGAAATCCGGCCAAAACCGTGATTACGCTCCCCGGCACCAGCAGGCCAACGCCGGTTACCGACTCAAGCAGGGCCACCGCCATCAGGAGGGCGTAATAAATGCCACCCTCCGGCAGCCAGTTAAAGAAGTCCTGCAGCCATTCTTCCATTTAGGTCATCTGTACCTTTCATTTCCCCTTTAATGATATTAGCAGAGGAAGCTGCTTGCGAAAACATTGATGGCGATCGATCTCTCTCTTGACCGAGCCGGGCGAAGAGCGTACAGTCGTTTTCGACTGCGGTCGGAATTTCGATCGCTTTTTGCACGCCTGATTTCCGGGGGAAGCGATGAGTGGAATTCGCCAAAAGAAAAAAGAGGAAACGCGCCGCGCGATTCTGCAGGCGGCAATCCGTTTGTTCTCGGAGAAAGGTTACGAGCGCACCAGCGTCGAGGATCTGGCGCGGGCGGCGGGCATCGGCAAAGGGACCATTTACGGCTATTTTCGGGATAAAAGTGAAGTTTTTCTCGCTTTTTGCGAGGAAGAAATCGATGCCGTTTTCGCCGCCCTGGCCAAGCGCAGCGATCCCGGCGCCCCGCTCCTGGAAAAATTGATGACTCTGTTCATGACCCAGTTTCGCTTCGTCACCGAAAACCGCGAATTCGGCCGGCATTTTGTTCGGGAGATGGCGTTTCCCCATCTTGCCGGGTCGGAAAAATCGCGGGATCTGGATGCCCGCTATCTTTCCGCCGTTGGCAAGCTGTTGGAGGAGGGACGGCAACGGGGCGAACTGCGGGACGGTATCGACCCTTTTCTGGCGACGGTTCATTTTTACGCGCTGTATCTGGTGGCCCTTTCCGGATGGTACACCGGTTACGTCGCCACCGAGGAAGAAGTAGCCGCCAGTCTGCGCAGCCTGTTCGACCAGACCCTCCTCGGGCTTGGCCGGAACCCGGCGCGCGCTGAATTTCTTTCCCCATGAGGCGACCGATGATGCGTCTGCAAGCGACCTTTGCTGGAATATCCCTTCTGCTCCTGCTTCTGCTGTTGCTGACGGCTTGCGGCGAGAAATCGCAGGCCGAAAACGCCGAAACCAAAGCGCCGGCGGAGAAGGTGACCGTGGTGGTTGTCGAGCCGGTTGTTTTGGCGGATCTACAGGAGACCTTCACCCTTCCCGGCAGCCTGGAAGCGTGGGAAGACCTGACCCTTGCCGCCGAGGTGGCCGGCCCGGTCCGCTGGATCGGCGTGCGGGAAGGCGACCGGGTGCGCCGGGGCGAACCGCTCCTGCGCATCGATCCGGAAACGGCGGAGGCGAATCTTGCCCGGGCCCGGGCCGAGTTCGCCGTGCGGGAAAAGCAGCTCCAGCGCCTGGAGAAACTGCTGGAACAGAAGTTCGTCAGTCAGCAGGAGTACGATGAGGCGCGCAAAGCTTTTGATATCGCCCATGCCGACCTGGCGCGCGCCCGACTGGCGCTGGAAAAAAGCACGCTGCTCAGCCCCGTCGATGGTGTCGTCGATCTTCTGCTGATCGACCGGGGGGAATATGTCGCCGAAGGGGCGCCGGTGGCGGTGCTGGTGCAGGTGGACCGCCTCAAGGCACTGGTGGAGGTGCCCGAAAAGGATGTCTCCTGGCTGCGGTCGGGGCAAACAGTGGATGTTCTGCCGGCCGCAATCGCCGGCCCGGCGGGGAAGGTCCGCGAGGGGAAAATCCTGCATCTGGCTTACAAAGCCGATCCGCTGACCCGAACCTACCTGGCCAAAATCGAAGTGCGGAACCCGGCCGGCGATCTGCGCCCCGGGATGATTCTGCGCGCCCGTTTTCTGCGCCGTGAACTGACGCAGGCCATTGCCATTCCTCTGTATGCGGTGGTCGAGCGCGGCGGCGAACGGATCGTTTTCGTCGAGGTGCAGGGCATCGCCCAGCGGCGGCCGGTGCGCACCGGCGCCGTTCTCGGCGACCGGGTGGTCATCGAGGAGGGACTGCGCCCCGGCGACCGCCTGCTGGTCCAGGGGCAGCAACTGGTGACCGACGGCACAAAAATAACTGAATCCGTTGCCACTCCCACGGGCGGGGCAAAAGAACCAAAATCCAAAAGCTGATAGCGGTTATCCGCCTTTCCCCGGAGTTATTCCTCCATGCTTCTCGCCAACGCCGCCATCAGCCATCGCAGCACCGTGTTCACCTTGATGCTGATCTTCGTCATCATGGGTGTTTACAGCTATCTTACCCTGCCGCGGGAATCGACTCCCGACATCACGGTGCCGTATGTCCTGGTGAATACGAGGTACGAAGGGGTGGCGCCGGAGGACATCGAAACCCTCATCACCCTCCCCATCGAACGCAAGCTCAAGGGGCTCAAGGACGTCGAGGAGGTCCGCTCCGTGTCGGCCGAGGGCTCCTCCATGATCACCATCGAATTCACCCCGGATGTCGATATCGATAGCGCTTTGCAGCGGGTGCGGGACAAAGTCGATCAGGCCAAGAGCGATCTTCCCGCCGATCTCGAGGACGATCCGATGATTCTGGAGATCAACCTCTCCGAGTTCCCCATCCTCATGGTCGCCATCTCCGGCGAGGTCGGCGAGACGGTCCTGAAGCGGGTGGCCGAACAGCTGGAGGATCACATCGAGGAGATCTCCGGGGTCCTCGATGCGGCGGTCACCGGCGCCCGCGAGCGGCAGATCCGCGTCGAGTTCGATCCGGAGCGGCTGGCGTCCTATCGCCTGTCCTTTGCCGAGATCATGGCGGCGGTGCAGCGGGAGAACGTCAATATCCCCGGCGGCAGCATCGATATCGGCCAAGGAAAATACCTGCTGCGCATTCCCGGCGAATTTACCGATCCGGCGCAGATCGACAACCTTGTGCTGGCGGTGCGCGAGGGGCGGCCGATCTATTTCAAGGATGTGGCGACGGTGCGCGACACTTTCGAGGACCGCACCAGCCAGGCCCGCCTGAACGGGAAGGAAAGCGTCACCCTGGCGATCAAAAAACGCACCGGGGAGAACATCATTGCCGTCGCCGACCAGGTGTTCCTGCTGCTTGCGGAGGCGCGGCGGCAGGTGCCGACGGGGGTGGACCTTACCGTCACCCTCAACCAGTCGAAAGACATCCGGCGCATGGTCAACGATCTGGAGAACAACATCCTCACCGGGCTGATTCTCGTGGTGGGGGTGCTCTTTCTCTTTCTCGGTCTGCGCAACAGCTTCTTCGTCGCCCTGGCGATCCCCTTTTCCATGCTGATCTCCTTTATCGTGTTGCAGGCGCTGGGGATCACCTTGAATATGGTGGTCCTCTTCAGTCTGATCCTCGCTCTGGGGATGCTGGTCGATAACGCCATCGTCATCGTCGAGAACATCTACCGCCACATGCAGGACCACAAGGGGCGGGTGCGGGCGGCCCGCGACGCCGTCGCCGAGGTCGGCTGGCCGGTGATCAGTTCGACGATGACCACCCTGTGCGCCTTTTTTCCCCTGCTTTTCTGGCCGGGGATCATGGGCGAATTCATGAAGTATCTGCCGATCACCCTCCTGGTGACGCTGAGCGCCTCCTTGTTCGTCGCCCTGGTCATCAACCCGGTGGTTTGCTCCGCATTTCTCCAGATCGGGGCCGAAGCGCGGGGCCGCGATCTGGAACGGACGCTGCGTTATTACCGGCGCACCCTGGAATGGTCGCTGGCGCATCGCGGTTCGGTGATCGGCGGCGCCGTTGCTTTTCTCGTGGCGATCACGGTGATTTACGGTTTCATGGGGCACGGGGTCGAACTCTTTCCGGAAACCGCGCCGAACCGGGCCTATGTCGAAATCAAGGCGCCGGAAGGGGCGAGCCTGGAGACGACCGACGCCATCGCCCGGGCGGCGGAGGCGGCCACGGTCGGCGAAACCGACCTGCGTTTCGTTATCGCCGAGGTCGGGGTGGCCGGAAGCGGCGGCATGGGCAGCGGGGACGGACAGGCGAACCAGGCCAAGGTCTCCCTCGATTTTCGCGACCGGGCGCAGCGCAAGGAGGACTCCAACGAGGTTCTGGCGCGCATCCGGCGGGCGGTGGCGCCTCTGGCCGGCGCCGAGGTCAAAGTGGAGAAACAGAAGGAGGGGCCGCCCACCGGGCCGCCGGTCAATATCGAATTGAGCGGGGAAAACGTCGAAACCCTGGGCGCGCTGACCGAGCGGGCGAAGGATTTGATGCGCGAGGTGCCCGGGCTGGTCGATTTGAAAGATGATTTCACCCGCGCCAAGCCGGAGGTGCGGGTGCTGGTCGACCGGGAGAAGGCAACCCTGCTCGGGCTTTCCACCGCCGACATTTCGCGGACGGTCAAGGCGGCGATCAGCGGCAGCAAGCTGGGCGTTTACCGGCAGGGCAAGGATGAGTACGATATCGTTGCCCGCCTGCCGGAGCAGCGCCGGCGCGAGATGGCCGACATCGAAAATTTGCTGATTCCGGCTCAGAGCGGCGATCCGGTGCCGCTGTCCACGGTGGCGCGGGTGGAACTGGCGAGCGGCTTCGGCGCCATCCGCCACCTCGACCAGAAACGGGTGGTGACGCTGTCCGCCAATACCTTCGGCCGCAACAGCAATGAAGTATTAAAGGATGTGCAGGCAGGGCTGGCCGAGCTGAATTTGCCGGCCGGCTACCGCCTCAGCTTTTCCGGGGAGCAGGAAGAGCAGCAGAAGGCGAGCGCTTTTCTGAGTAAAGCTTTTCTTGCCGCCGTTTTTCTGATCGCCCTGATTCTGGTGACCCAGTTCAACTCCATCACCCAGACCGCCATCGTCATGACCACGGTGGTGCTGTCTCTCTCCGGCGTCTTTCTCGGCCTGCTTATCACCGCGACCCCCTTTGGCATCATCATGACCGGGATCGGCGTCATCTCACTGGCGGGGGTGGTGGTGAACAACGCCATTGTCCTGATCGACTACATCAACCAGTTGCGACAGCAGGGACTCGAACTCAATCAAGCCCTGGTGCGGGCCGGCCTGGTGCGCTTCCGGCCGGTGATGCTGACCGCCATCACCACCATTCTCGGCCTGCTGCCGATGGCCATCGGGGTAAGTTTCGATTTTCGCAGTTTGAGCTGGGAGATAGGCGGCGAGTCGGCCCAATGGTGGGGACCAATGGCGGTGGCGGTGATCTTCGGTCTTGGCGTGGCGACGGTTCTGACCCTGGTCGTGGTGCCGGTTCTCTATTCGCTGGCGGCTACCGTTCGCTTGCGTTTTGGGCGGGCGTCCTTCGCGGCTGAAGAATCCTGAACGACTTCGCCATCGATTCGAAGAGCGACCGGCTGGCCTCGAAATCCTCCGGATGTGCGGAAAATTCCAGGATATAGGTCCGGCCCATGGCGGGGAGAAGATAAACGAGAAACTTGCGCTGCGGAAGATGGCCGAGGAGCCGTCGGCCGGGGCTCGCCGGCAACGCGATCTCCTGGCGGTCGGCGACGACAAAACCCGGATGCGCGGCGAGAAAATTTTCTTCCAGAAATTCAGTTCCCCCGTCAGGGACAAGGGGAATTGCCGAGAGAAGCAAGGCGGGAGGCTGGTGACGTTTTTTGTCGGGCGGCGCTGACCATTTCACTTCCGTCGGATCGGCGACATCCCTTACCCGAATCCAGTTGGCCGGATATTCGATGGCCAAGCCGAGATTGGCGTTCAAATAGTAGCGATCTTCGCCCCCTTTTCCTCCGGCCGGCGCGGCGCAGCCGACGAGCCCGGCAGTCAGGCAGAGGAAAAGTCCCGCAAGAAAATCTTTATACGGCATCAGTCAACCTCCCGGTGTTTCAATCCTGCCAAAACCGAAAGCAGGAAACAAGCCCGAGTTTACTGGTGAACCTTGACCAGTTGCAGATAGCCGAGCACCGGCCATAAAAGCGTCAGCAGCAATACGCCGCCAACCAGAACAAAGGTGAAGCTCAGGCCGGAGCTGTCGGCCAGGCGTCCGACCGCCGGTCCACTGAAGACGAAAAACAGGCGAAAAACGAGGGATTTCAGGGAGAGAATGCTGGCCCGATTTTCGCGCTCGCTCGCCTGTTGCAGGCGGTGGCGCAGCATCGGGCCGTGCAGACCGCGCATGGCGGTCAGCAGGTAATAAAATAGAAAGCTCCAGACTCCTCCGACCAGTCCCAAGCCGAGATAGCCGGCAACGACAAGCAGCAGAAACAGGATCACCATCCCCCGTTCGCCCAAATGGAATTGAAAGCGGTGGCTGAGCAGAGAAAACAGGGCGACGGTCAGGTTGGCGCCGGCCCACACCGGACCGAACCACGACAGGGGCACTCCGGTTTCCTGCATGTACGGCTGAATCAACCACACCGGATAGAAAGAGGCCAGTCCGAGCAGGGCGGAGAGAAGAATAACCGTGCGCAGGTAGCGATCGGTAAAGAGCGCCCGCCGGCAGGTGCGCCACGCCGCCACCAGGTGCGAACGCTTCGCCGCCGGGGCCGTCGGCGCCTCCTTCAACGACCAACTCACGGCCAGACCGGCGCCCCAGACGCCGATCTGCACCACGAAAGGAAACAGCGGCCAAACCGCGTACATCACCCCGGCAAAGACCGCCCCCGCCGCCTCCCCCGCCTGCGCGCACCCCGTCATCCGCCCGTCGTAGCGGGCGTAGTGCTCTTCCTTTCCCTCGGCCCGCAGGGTCTCGAAGAGCAGGGCGCTGTCGGTGCCGCTGATAAAGGCGTAGGAGATCCCCAGCAGGATTTCGGCGAGAAGCACCCCGGCAAAGGAGCCGGCCACCGTGTAGACCGACCAGCCGGCAATGCCGACGGCCGAGGCCAGGTTGAGGGAAAACCGGTACCCCAGGCGATCGCTGAGGTAACCGGAAGGGTATTCCATCAGCAGGGTGGCCAGTGAGAAGATCCCCTGCAGCAGCAGGATCTCCGCCAGGCTCAGGCCAATGTGGTCCTTCCAGAAGAGCGTGATGATGGCCATGGGAAAAAGGGCCATCTTGAGGCAGGAGAAGGCGTAGAGTTTTGGGATATTAGACACGGAAGGAACGCGGGACGAGGGACGAGGGACGCGAAAAGACAGGACCCGAAAAATTTTCTCGTCCCGCGTTCCGCATTCCGCGTCCCGGGTTCATAACCAATGAATACAGGCCACCGGACAGTTGTCCATGGCTTCTTCGATCTTCTCTTCCGGGGCGCCGGTGGGGTTGTGAACGCCTGATTTGCCGTCCGCCTGCATTTCAAAAACCTCGGGGCAGATGTGGGTACAGACTTCGCAGGCGATGCAGGCTTCTTTGTCGACGACGGGTGTGCGGGGCATGGATTCGTTTCCTTTTCAAGATCATTTGAAATACAGTTGGGATTAATCACTCGGGCAATTCTACCCTTGATAAGTTTTTTTGTAAATTTAAATGCTTTCTTGTAAGATCACAAGCTAATTAGAATACCCTCTGCCAGAATCCGGGCTGAAGTGACGCTACGTGCCACTCTTGATCGCTCTTTGGCTCCTTTCCAGTTAATCTTCCACGTTGAGAGTAGCTAGTGCGAAAAGCGACCGGACTTCGGACCGAGATCATCGTCAACCTATCGCTTCTTTTAGGTGCGGCACTTCTGTTTTCAGGCTTTCTGCTGCTCAAGTTCGCTGAACGGGAACTGCTCGTTCAGCGGATTACGAGCGTAACCGGAACCATGGAAGTTGTCTCCAGTGCCCTCTCCCTGGCTCTTCGGAATGATGAAGGTCTGGCGACCCGCACGGCCGCCTTGCTGCAGGCCGGCCCTTCAGTCAAGTCCCTCGACAGCTGGAAACTGGTCGACCGCAACCTCCTTCCCCTTGCGTCGGAAATCACAAACGAACATCTGTCACTGGAAACCCGCGAACTGCTCCGGATGCGGTACGCAGTCGAGCCAGAGGTACAGGTCCATTATCCCATGGCCTGGTTGCCGTTTCTGGAAGCACCGGAAAGTTATCTGATATTGACCATTCCTCTGCGGGATCGAAATGAATTCGCAGGTGCCCTTCAGACCCGTTTTTCATTGACGGATCTCAGGCTTCGAATGTTTTTCGCCTATCGGTTGATTTTCATTTTTATCGCGCTTTATGGCACGGTTCTGGTTTTCTTCGGCCTCTACTTGTTGAATCGAAATGTCGTTCGCCCCATCCGACGACTCCAGAAAGGGACGCAGCAGGTGGCCGCGGGTGATCTGGATCATCTCCTCCCGGCGGAAGGCCCGCGGGAGATCGCTGATCTCAGCACCTCTTTCAATGCCATGATTACCGCTCTCAAGGCGAGCAGGGAACAGAATGAGACCACGATCGATTCCCTTCGGAACGCCAACGAGGACCTCAAGCAGACCAGGGACGAACTTATTCGCTCGGAGAAAATGGCCTCGGTCGGCCATTTGGCAGCGGGGATGGCACATGAAATCGGCAATCCCCTGGGGGCGGTAATCGGCTATCTGGAGTATTTGCGGGGAGAGATGCCATCCGGCAGGGAGATGGATGTTGTAGAGCGTTCCCTGGCCGAGGCACAGCGCATAGACCGACTGGTCAGAGGCCTCCTCGATTATGCCGCTCCGGATAGCGACGAACCCGAATCCCTCGATCCTTCCTCGGTGCTGGTCGAGGCTATGGATATTCTCTCCCACCAGGGCGCTTTCGCCGGGTTGGAACTTCAGAATGAGCTGCCCTCCTCATTGCCGGTCGTGACCGTTGCCAGGCACAAGCTGCTGCAGGTCTTTGTCAACCTCCTTCTCAATGCCCGGGACGCCTCAACCGAAGGAGGTTCGATCCGGGTTGCCGGCGGCGTAAAGGAAACGCAGGTGTGGCTTGCCGTTGCCGATGATGGGTCGGGAATGAGAGGCGATGTCATCTCCCATATCTTCGACCCCTTTTATACCACCAAGGCTACCAACGGGGGAAAGGGACTCGGGCTTTCGGTCTGTTACCGGGTGATAGAAGAGGCCGGTGGAAGGATAGAGGTCCGTTCTGCCGAGGGAGAGGGGAGTTTGTTCGTCGTATGGTTGAAAAGCGGAGAAGTCTGATGGGGCCTGAACCTGCAAAAGTCCTGGTGCTCGATGACGAGGCGCCGATGCGTCACATGCTGCGTCTTGTTCTGGAAAAGGGGGGATATCGGATAACCGATGCGTCCGATGGCGAGACGGCACTCTCATTGATGGAACAGGAATCCTTCGACCTGGTCCTCTGCGACATCCGCATGCCGGGGATGGATGGCCTCACTTTCATTCGCGAATCCGTGAAACGCCACAGTCCGGCCACCCTGATAATGATGAGCGCCTACGGAACGATTGAAACCGCCGTCGAATGCATGAAGCTTGGGGCGTACGATTACATCTCCAAACCGTTCAAACCCGATGAAGTCCTGCTGACCCTCAAAAAGGCCGAAGAGCGGCTCGGGCTCAGGCGGGAGAACGCCCGTCTGAAGGAGGAACTGCGTCAAGGCGGGTCGCCACAAGGGCTTGATGCCATGGTCTTCCGCAGCAAAGCGATGCAAGAGGTCATCGCAATGGTCCGGAAGCTGGCAGGCTCTTCCGCATCGGTTCTGATCACCGGCGAAACCGGTACCGGTAAAGAACTGATCGCCCGTGCACTTCACGCCGAAGGCAATCGAAAAAGAAAGCCCTTTCTCGCCGTCAACTGCGGCGCTATTTCCGCCGGGTTGATGGAAAGCGAGCTGTTCGGCCATGTGAAGGGGGCATTCACCGGTGCCGATCGGGAAAATCTGGGGTTGTTCGGAGCGGCGGACGGCGGAACGCTCTTTCTCGATGAGATCGGCGAGCTGCCGTTGGAATTGCAGCCAAAGCTCCTGCGGGTGCTGCAGGAAGGGGAGGTGCGCCGGGTTGGCGAAACCCGGCCGCGGAGAATCGACGTGCGGGTATTGGCAGCCACGGCCCGCAATCTGAAGGAGGAGGTGGGAAAGAGGCGCTTTCGGGACGATCTCTACTACCGTCTTAACGTGGTGGAGATCCAGCTTCCCCCTCTGCGCGACCGTCCTGAAGATATAGTGCTGCTGGCGGAGTATTTCCTGGAAATTATTGCCGCAAAGGAGGGTCGCCCCGGACCTGAATTATCAGCGGATGCCTGCGCTGTGCTGCAAAGTTATACCTGGCCCGGAAATGTCCGGGAGTTGCGCAATTTCATGGAGAAGACGGTCATCTTCTGTCGCGAACCAATCATCAATCAGTCTTCACTGCCCTGGGAGATCCGCCGGGAAAATCGCGACGGCTCTGATGACCACTCCCTCAAGAAGGCGACAGCACGGCTGGAGAAGGAATATATTGGCAAAGCCTTGTCGGCGACCGGAGGGAATCGCACGCAGGCGGCTAAAATTCTGAACATCAGTTTGCGGGGCCTGCTCTACAAGATGAAGGAGTACGGAATAGAGTAGTCCGTCAAATTGGATCTTCCCAATGCAAAATTTGCATACCTACGCCTCTTCCTTCACAGCTTCGAATCGATAAGTAATTAGAAAGTAAGTGCTTTTTATTTCTGTTTTGTTTGGCACGCAAAATGCTAAATGTTCAGAGTGATCTTTCGAATAATCCTTTCAGTTAAGGACACGCGACCGATGAGATCCAGTAGTGACGGTTTTACCCTAGTCGAGCTTCTGGTGGCGATGACGATCTTCGCCATTGGTTTGCTGAGCATCGCCGGGATGCAGATTACCGCCATGCGCGAGAGTAACCGTTCGTTTACGCGCGACGTTTCCGGGAACCTCGCCTACGGCATCATGGAAGAGATTCTGAGCCGTGACGGCGGCGATCCGTTTTTTGTTGATACGGCTGCAACCGGATGGGATTTCGATCCGGACACCGTTGCTGTCGATCCGTGGAACGAGGACGGTTCCGGAACCTATGAGGGAACCTATACGGTTGCGGTGAACACCGTCGTCAACAAGATTGCCAGAGTCGACATTACGGTTACCGGGCAGGGCAGCACGTCGACCCTGACCGGCTATAAGAGGCTGCCATGACGGTTTTTGCAGGGGACGGTCGAGAGCGAGGCTTCACGTTGGTGGAACTTCTTGTGGTCGCGGCCATTATGGGGCTTGTAGTCATGGCCTCCTACAGCCTGTACCAGAACAACCAGCGCTCGAATCTAAAACAGGACGACATGGTGGAACTTCAGCAGAACCTGCGGATCGCCATGGAACAGATCCGACGGGATGTCATTCTGGCCGGCTTCATGTGTCCACAGGGCACTGCCGTAGCCTCCGCGCCCCAATTTTCTTTCAATTCCAATCCGAACTCGGACGCCGACTGCTCCGACGCTTCCGATCTGCCCGGTAGCGGCGGCGACTGTTTTACCATTCGGACGGCCTCCACTCGGGGCATTGGCGCAAGGATCGCTTTGGCCGCCCCTTTCGATTCTCCCGCTAATCCCGAAACGGAAGTGGCCATCCCGGTCGCTTCGGACGACATGGCCGACCTGCTCCGGCCCTCCAGTTCCGGCGCCACCTCTTATCTTCGCATCCTACGACCGGGTGATTTCGGGCAGCCCGTGGAAGCGGTGCTGGAGGTGACCGACGTGACCGACGACATGGTGACCGTCAAGGGGTTTAATTCGGCAGGAACGTATCGGACCGGCTACATGATGGTGCGCGTCACCG
>JBAYQP010000047.1:0-21516 GCA_041677125.1 Desulfuromonadales bacterium
AAGCGGGCCGTGCAACAGCTGGAGGCGGCGCTTCGGCTCCGTGCGACGATTCAGGGGAAATTTCTGTTGGCCGAGGCCTACGAGAAAACGGGCAGCCGACAACAAGCGATCGCTCTTTATCGGGAGGTGGCCGAAGGCGAACCCTCCGGCAAGCTGGGGCGTGCCGCCGCCGACCGCATTCGGGATCTCACGGGGATGTGATGGACTGGAGCAACGATCTGCATCCGGAAGAAACCGTACAATGGGAAGGCCGGCCGGCCCCCACCTGCTTCACTTTTCGCAACTGGCGACATTCTTTTTTCGGCATCCTGATTTTGTTGCTTGCGATTTTCTGGCAGATTGTTGGCTTTCAGTTGCAAGCGGTCTACCATTCTTCGCTGCTGGTCTGGATTCCGCTGCCTTTCGTCCTGATCGCCCTCTATCTCGCCGTCGGCCATGTTCTCCTCGCCCGCCTCGAATGGGAAAAGGTTTTTTATGCCGTGACCGATCGACGCATTCTCGCTCGGCGCGGTTATTTCCGCCCGCGGCTGCAGGTTATGGATCTGCGGGAGCTGAATTTCTTCCGGGTCAAATCGATGGCTGAGGAACTCGCCTCCTTCAAGATCGTCGGCGGCGAGCCGGAACAGAGCATCACCCTTTCCTGCATTGAGCACCCGCGCCGTCTCACCGCCCTGCTCGAATCGGCCCTCTCGGACAACAACCGGCTGGCGCGGCAGGAGAGCGAGAGAGAACAACAGCCTGTGCTGGAATGAAGTCACCCCGCAAGGCATCGCAAGCAAACCTCCTCTTCATATTGCTCAGAATCTCACCTGAGGCCATATTTTTTGGCCATCGCCCGGCATGTCGCCGCCATCTCCTCTCGTAATTCCGTCGGCTCCAGCACCTCCACCTGGTCGCCGAAACCGAGCAGCCACCAGCGCAACTGGGCCGTGTTGCCGACGGTGGCCTCGATCCGAACCACGTCACCGCTCTCCTTGATTATCTGATCTTGACTCAACGGACTCTCCACTAAGTGCTGGGCCGTTTCTTTGCCGAAGAGAGCCTTGAGGCGTATGGTTGCCTCCGGGCGAGGAAACCGCAACATTCCACGATCCATGGATTCCTGCAGATTGAATGCTTCCGGACGGTAACCCGTGGTTTCCAACAGGCAAGCTGAAGAAAAACGGTGAAGCGCAAAAATGCACACGTTTCCGTAATCCCATAGGGTGGCGACCAGATAAATGAGCTGATCGGCGAAGACCAATCCCAAGGGGCTGACTTCGTACTCCTTTGGTTCGGCATCTCCACGGCGGCGGTAGGTCCCTCGGAACCGGCGATCGTTCAGGAGCGCCTCATAAGCGACAGAGAGAACTTCCGGGTCGATGAAAGGGGCTATGAGCGGCTGGGTACGGGAGATGATCCGGATCTTGTCGGGCCAGGCCGCAATTCCGTTTTTGTCTAGGGCATCGAGGAGTTTGCGGGCTTTTCGAAAGTGAGGCTGCATGGAGGAAAGGCAGGAAGGGGGAAAGGTGTGGGAGAAAAACTCTCGAACCATCTGCAAAGTTAGCGCGCCGGGGGCATCTAGCCCGGGGATATCGAACGGGTCGGCGTCCTCGGGCCAGAACCATCCCATCGGCTTATTGGCATCCGACCCCAGGGGTAAGGTCCCCGAAAGACTCTGGAGGTCGCGCTGGATGGTCCGGATGTGAATGTCGAACCCTCTGCCCAGGAGTGCGCTACGCAAATCGGACGCGCATATTTTTCTGGGATAGCGCGGAATCAATGTCAACATCTGGATCTGTCGGAGAATCGTATCCATGGCACGCACCTTTGTGAATTGCACCAGACTCATGGAAGGCTTTTCCCTGGCGCATTTTCCTTGTAGTCCGGCTTCCACGTCGGACATAATGCGACGTGGTCTGTCGTCGAGGGTCGTTATTGTTGCCATGAATGTCGCCCTGTGGCAACCAGATAAAAAGAAGCGGTCGTGAACAATGCCCTGGATGGAGCAATTACAATGAGCGCAACCCCGGACGCACTCGACATGGGGCTCACACCTGGAGAAGAGGCCGCATATTTCCGTTGGGCGCGGGAGCTTTCGAAGAGGTATGCCGTCGAAAACGAGATTCTGGATGAAGTAACGGTCTCTTTCACCTTCACCCCCCTGGGAACCTATGTCGTCGCTTTTACCGGCCCTGTTGCTTGTTCCGGGCATTCCATCGTTCTGCGGGAAATCTGATGAGGAGGGAAAAATGCACGTCTATTTCGCACACGGGAAAGAAAGTGGCCCTGCTGGCAGGAAAATTGTCGGCCTGAGCAGGATCGCAAAGACTTTGGGGCTCTCGTCCGAGAGTATCGATTTCACCGAGTCGCCAGACCCCGATTTTCGCGTCAAGAAGCTGCTCGGAAGGGCAGCTGTTCAGGGGGGGGAATTGATCCTGGTCGGTTCCAGCATGGGAGGATACGTGGTGACGGTTGCCTCGAAACAGCTTCGGCCGGCGGGTCTCTTCCTCATGGCCCCAGCTTTTTATCTCACCGGTTACCAAGAGCAGGACCCAGTGCCCCACGCCGGGAAAACGGTCATAGTTCATGGATGGAGAGACGAGGTGGTTCCTCCGGAGAATGCCTTTCGTTTTTCCCGTTTGCATTCTGCAGAGTTGCACCTCTTGCAAGCCGGACATGCGCTGACTGAGGAAATGAGTCTTCTGGAGGAAATTTTTGCCACTTTTTTAAGATCAATTATTTTCAAGAGGCAAGAAGGACGAACGATTAAAGGGGCGGGCAAGGTTTCCACAACTGCCGGACGGTCCGGGACCGTTGAGAGAATGCAAGCCGGGGATCTCTGCCCGAGATGCCAAAACGAGCTATACGAGATAACGAAAGGGACAAGGGACGCAGTATTGGCACTTCGGCCCGTGATTCATTCCGTCCCGATGGTCTACCTGAAGTCGGACCGCGAGACCTATGTCATCTGCCCTGTCTGCGATCCCTACGGCTGTGGGATTGAGACGGTTGAAGGATTTCACCTAATCGACAAGCAGGGGAATGTCCGCAATATTCACCAGATCCACAAAGAAATGTGTTGAACAGTTCTTCCTCCAAAAACGACATGACCTGTCGCACTGCTGGCTAACAATGTAGCCAGGAGGTGCTGAATGCGGGTCATCATCGCGGGATCGAGAGCGATCGTGGATGCGGGAGTTGTGGAGAAAGCTGTTGAGGCTTCGGGGTTTCATATCACCGAGGTGATTTCCGGCGGTGCCAAGGGTGTGGACCGCTTGGGCGAGGAATGGGCGGCCAGTCACGGTATCCCCGTCCGGCGCTTTTGTCCGGAATGGAAAAGGCTCAAACGTGCGGCGGGGCCGCAACGAAATCGAAGTATGGCTGGTGCGGCGGATGCTCTTATCGCCATTTGGGACGGCAAAAGCCGCGGCACTGCGGACATGATCCGGGTCGCGAGGAAGTTTAATCTATTGTTTTTTATTTTGGACCTGAGGCCGGAGGCGGAGCAAACGCGCTGATCCGCCGCCGAATTTTTGAATCAATTTCAATCAGGAGACTTCATGGATCCCCACTTTAATATTTTTTACTCCTATCAGAGAGGTGACGCCGACTCTCTTTCAGGTGCCCGAAGATTGGAAGACAATGTGACTAGGGCACTGATGATTACCTTAGGAAAACTCCCGATTTCCGAACAATATCAAGTTGTCGAGGGATTGACGAGCATTGAGTGCCAGTCAAAAGGTCCCCTTCGCCTTGATCTACAGAACATGAATGATGATGAGGAACTAAGAAAAGCACAAAAGGCAAAGACGAAGATTATTTTGCTTTTGGGGAGGAAGAAATCTGATATATGCGCGAATGATTTTTGTAGCGACGCTTTGGACAGGAAATTTCTAGAGCTAATTGCGCACGAAAAGAGTGCGGTAGCCGAAAGGCTAAAGAGCGCTTATGTACAGATGGTAAAAAATAATGGGCTTGGGGTGGTTGACGTACTTGGGCATGCGTTAAGCGCTGAGGAAATATCCGCTTATTTCGACCTTATTCACGGGTGTCGTCCCGATGGATGGATATGCTCAGAAGATTTTGCCATTCTCGTCGAATCGAAAATTGGCATCAATCCACATTCGCCGAATCAGGTCTACCGTCATCTTACCGATAAAATGGGGTTCAGGTTGGCGGAAAAGAAGGTAGGGAAAGGCGCTGCATGTACTGATTATAAGATTGTATCTGTGACTTGGCAGCAGGTTTTCGATATTTTTCATCGTTTTTCTGTGAACCATCCCGTAGCTATGGATTTCATCAAATATTTTAAGGAGTATCTGATCATGTGTGGAGAGGTGCTCGACTTGTCATTTATTTCCAAAGGTAAAGAGGGTTATAACCAAGAGATTATGAAAAACCAATTTCCCCTTTTCCTGAATCGTCTGGATGATAAGGTGGCTGTGCAATGGCCTGCCCTCAAGCGATGCAGGCGCCACTTGGATGGAGTTTGGGACTACTATGGCCTGCCCTTGAATGGCAGCGAAGTTCCCAGGCAGGACCCCCATTATTCAATCTTCTTTAATTCTGTCCAGTCCGGTATCAGCTTGACTACAAAAAATCCGGCCCAGATGAGAAAGCTGTTGGGAAATGAAGCAATGCAGGAATTTCTGGAAAGCTATCTCCAAAACGATGACCCTGTTGTTAAAAAGCGTCTACGCCTCTCCCTGACAACATTTCGATTGTTGGATCACCGCCCGGGACAGATTCGCGGAGACAAGCAAACAACCTTCAATTTTTCGCTTCTACTTTCCGAAATTGCGGCAAAAAAAAGCGATTTAAGCGAACTTCTAGTCGTAATGGGAAAGCTTGTTTCGTTAACCAAACAGTTGGATATTACACTTGAAGTTCTTTACCCTGGCACAAAGGTGAGCGAATTGAGGGATGCCAATCGGATGGTTCTGAATGATGCCCCCTTGTTGGTCGACCTTTTCGCCGGATTTATGAAAGACACACGGCATCTATTTGAAATTATTCGTCGATAAGTAGGGGCATACCCAAGGGCTACCCACATTTGTATGTAGTGAAAGGGCGGAGTTATGTTTACGGAATATCCTCCCGTATCCCTCAGCAAATCCCAATACATCCGCGGACTGCAATGCCCCAAGTCCCTCTGGCTGCATAAATTCCGTCCGGAGCTGCGCGACCCGGTTGGCGAATCGCAGCAGGCGGCCTTCGACTCGGGGACCGATGTCGGCAGGCTGGCCCAGGAGCTGTTTCCGGGAGGAGTGGAGATTGCGTTCGAGGAGGGGACGCTGGAAGAGCAGATCACGCGGACGGGCGAGATGTTGGCCGCCGGAGTGCAGGTGCTTTACGAGGCGACTTTCCGGCACGATGGCGTCCTCGTCAAAACCGACATCTTGCGCCGTGCGGCCGACGGCTGGGAGTTGTACGAGGTGAAAAGCTCCACCGGGTTCAAGGACGTTTACCTCGATGACATCGCTGTCCAATATCACGTCCTGACGGGCGCCGGCATCCCCGTGACCCGGGCGGCGTTGGTCCACATCGATTCCGGCTACGTCCGGCACGGACTGGTGGATCCGCAACGGCTCTTTGCGACCGTGGACCTGACGGAGGCGGTCCTCGCCCGCCAGCCTGCGGTGGCAGCCAACCTGGAGCGTATTCGTGCCGCCTTGGTTGATGGCGAAAGCATAACCGATATCGGCCCGTACTGTTTCAACCCCTACGACTGCGACTTCCGCGGAACCTGCTGGTCACACATCCCGGAGAATTCCGTCTTCGACCTGCGCGACATCGGCCGTCCGGACCCCTTCGCGCTCTACCAGCGAGGCATTCTGAGGATGGAAGAAATTCCCGCCGAGGAACTGGGCTGGCGGCAGCAGCTGCAGGTGGCCGGGACGCTGCGCCTCGAAGACCGCATCGACCCGGAAGCCGTCCGATCCTTTCTCGACTCCCTCTGGTACCCCCTCTGCTTCCTGGACTTCGAAACCACTTACATGACCCCTGTCCCCCTCTTCGACGGGACCCGTCCCTACGAGCTGATTCCCTTCCAGTTCTCTCTTCACATCCAGGACTCGCCCGGAGCCGAGGCCCGGCATGTCGCATTTCTGGCCGAACCCACCGGCGACCCGCAGGAGCCGTTCATGCAGGCCTTGACCAAGGCACTGCCGTCGAAAGGATGCATCCTCACCTACAATCAGGTCTTCGAAATCGGCAGATTGAATGAGTCGGCGCAGCGGCTGCCGCACTGGCGCTCGGCAATCGAGGCGATCCTCCCCAACGTACGCGACTTGATGCTCCCCTTCCGCCGCAAGGAGGTCTACCGCTGGCAGATGGCAGGCTCCTATTCGATCAAGCGGGTGCTGCCGGCCATGGTATCCGGCATCTCCTACGAGGATCTGCCGATCGCCGACGGCGCATCGGCATCGCAGGCCTGGTTACGGATGCGTGGAATTGCTGACCCGACCGAGGCGGCGGTACTGCGCCGCCACCTGCTCGATTACTGTCACCTCGATACTTGGGGGATGATGCTGATTCTGGAGGCGTTGCGCAGGGTGGCCGAATGCTGATGGACCTTTGCCCCTGTCCTGCTTGATTGACATAATCTTGAACAAAATGTACATTTGAAACGTACGTTTTTTGAAGGAGAGCGGAATGAAGGAAGTCAGCGTGACCGAATTGCGCAATCATCTACAGGCTTACCTGGGGCAGGTGCAGAAAGGGGACGAGTTGCTGGTGAGGTCCCGGGGGAAGGTCATCGCCCGCATCGTCCCCAGCGTCGATAGTCGCCGTCTGGCACGGGAGCGGCTTGCCGCTTTGCGCGACAAAGCCCGCATCGGCGACGTAGTCTCCCCCGTCGAGGCGGAGTGGGAGGCGGAGCGTGCTGATTCTTGATACGTGTATTCTGATTTATGATGCCTTGAATCCCGAGCGGCTCAGCCCCAAGGCGCGCCGTGTCCTCGACGAGGGCGAAGAAAAAGGAAAGCTCGCCTGTGCCGATATCTCCCTCTGGGAAGTAGCCATGCTGATCGCCAAAGGCCGCCTCGACCCCGGCACCGACTGCCGCTCCTTCGTCGATCTCCTGCTGGCCGCCCGTGCCGTGCGCGTTCTTCCCGTAAATCCGGAAATTGCCTGTCTTTCCGCCAATCACCCGGAATTCGGTCACCATGACCCCGCCGATCGCCTGATCGCGGCGACGGCCCTGCACCACAGTGCAAGCCTCCTGACCTGCGACGAACGGTTGCTGGCGGTGAAAGGGTTGAAAACGCTGTGGTGAGGTGTAGGAGATCGGTGACTGTAATCCATTTGACATTTCCTTCCCCCATTGCTTACTCTTCCCTGGTTGAAATTCCCGTTTTTCAAAGGATAATGCTGCGTGCATAGGAACAAAAAATTCTATCTTGAAACATTCGGCTGTCAGATGAATGTCGTCGATTCCGAAAGGATTGTCGATCTGCTGCAAGGGATCGGCTTCGAGCAGAGCAGCGTCGCCGAGGAGGCCCAGCTCATCCTGCTCAACACCTGTTCGGTGCGGGACAAGGCGGAGCGCAAGGTCTACGGCCACCTCGGCCGCTTCAAACCGCTGAAGGACAAAAACCCTTCCCTTATCCTCGGCGTCGGCGGCTGCGTGGCGCAGCAGGAAGGCGAGCGTCTGCTCGAAAAGGTGCGCTATCTCGATATCGTTTTCGGCACCCACAACGTGCACAAGCTGCCGGAGATGGTGCGCCAGGTGGAAAAGAAGCGGCGGCGCTGCCGGGAGACCGATTTCCTCGACCGCGAGACCCGTCTGAATCTGTTTCCACGCCGCTCGGAAGGGAAGGGGATTGGCCGCTTCGTCACCGTCATGCAGGGGTGCGACAATTTCTGCTCCTTCTGCATCGTGCCGCACGTGCGGGGCCGGGAAATCAGCCGGCCGAGTGGCGAGGTTCTGGCCGAGATCGAGAAACTTGCCGCCACCGGCGTGCGCGAAGTCACCCTTATCGGGCAGAACGTCAATTCTTACGGCGGCCGCGATACGGGGGAATTGAGCTTTGCCCGCCTGCTGCACCGGGTCGGCGACATCCCCGGCATCGAGCGGATCCGCTTCACCACCTCGCACCCGAAGGATCTGTCGGATGAGCTCATCGACGCCTTCGGCACGCTGGGCAAGCTCTGCCATCATCTGCACCTGCCGGTGCAGTGCGGCTCCGATCGCCTGCTGCAGGCGATGAACCGCGGTTACACGCGCCGGCACTACCTCGACCTGGTGCGCCGGTTGCGTCGGGCCTGTCCTGAGCTGCGTCTGACCACCGATATCATCGTCGGCTTCCCCGGCGAAACAGAGGAGGATTTCGTCCAGACGCTGGAACTGGTGGAGGAGGTGCGCTTCACCGACGCCTTTACCTTTCTCTATTCGCGGCGGCCCGGCACGGCGGCGGCCGAGCTCGACGATGCGACGCCGGCGGCGGTGCGGCAGGAGCGTTTCGACCGCTTGCTGAAACTTCAGGAAGGGATCAGCCGGGAAAGCTGGGCGCAGGACGTCGGCCAGGTGCTGCCGGTGCTCGTTGAAGGAGAAAGCCGGCAAAAGGGCGGGCAGCTCTTCGGCCGCACCACCTGGAACCGCATCGTCAACTTCGCCGGCGATGCGGAGTTGATCGGCCGGATTGTCGATGTGCGCATCACCCGCGCCTACAAAAACAGCCAGTTGGGGGAACGGACGTAAGGGCCGGCCCTTGTCGCGCGATACATTCTTGAAAAGGACGGGCGCGAGGCCTGCCCACTAAATATTTGCCGGAGGCACAACATGATCGATCTGCACACCCACACCCTGTTCAGCGATGGCGAGCTGCTGCCGGCGGAGTTGACCCGGCGGGCGGCGGTGATCGGCTATCGGGTCATCGCCCTGACCGATCACGGCGATTTTTCCAATCTCGAACTGGTCATCCCCCGGATCGTGCAGGTCGCCGACGATCTCGGTAAGGACTGGGGCCTGACCGTGTTGCCGGGAGTCGAACTCACCCACATCGCCCCGGCGCGCATCGCCGAGGCGGCGCGCGAGGCGCGTCGGCTTGGCGCCCGCATCATCGTCTGCCACGGCGAAACGATTGCCGAGCCGGTCGCCCCCGGCACCAACCGGGCGGCGCTCGAAGCAGACATCGACATCCTCTCCCATCCCGGCCTGATCACCGCCGAAGAGGCGGCGCTGGCGGCGAAGCACGGCATCCTGCTGGAGATCACCACCCGCCGCAGCCACGCCCTGACCAATGGCCACGTCGCTAAAACCGCTCTCGCCGCCGGCGCGAAGCTGACCGTCAATACCGACACTCACTCCCCCGGCGACCTCACCTCCTTGGCCGGCGCCAAAAAGATCGCTCTCGGCGCCGGTCTCAGCGAGGAGCAGTTCGCGCAATGCCGGCGTAATGCGGAAGAACTGGTGGAGAAAAGGAAATAGGAGATTTCCCATGGACGATAAAGATTATGCCTTTCTTGCCGAACTGATCGAAACCCCCAGCCCGTCCGGGCATGAGCAGCCGGTGCAGCGTCTGATCCGGCGAAAGCTCGAAGGGGTGGCCGAGGCAATCCACACCGACATGATGGGCAACCTGATTGCCCGGCTGGCCGGACCGGGGGAGAGCGCGGCGCGGGTCATGCTGACCGGGCATTGCGATGAAATCGGATTCATGGTGCGCTACATCGACGAACAGGGCTTTGTTTATTTCACGCCCATCGGCGGCATCGACGCGCACCTTGTGCCCGGTCAGCGGGTGCGGGTGCATACAGCCGAGGGGCCGCTCCTCGGAGTGATCGGCAAAAAGCCAATCCATATGATGGAGGCGAAGGACAAGGAGAGCGTCGCTAAATTCAAGGACCTGTTCATCGATCTTGGCTTCCAGAGCCGCGAAGAGGCGCAGGCGAAGGTGGCCATCGGCGATCCGGCCACCTTCGCCGTCGGCCTGGAGCGGTTGCAGGGGGACCGGGTCACCGGCCGCGCTTTCGACGACAAGATGGGCGCCTTCGTCGTCGCCCAGGTGTTGCAAGAGGTCCAGCGGCGCGGTGAGCTGCCGGTGAATCTGTACGGCGTCTCCACTGTGCAGGAGGAGTTGGGGCTGCGTGGTGCGGTGACCAGCGCTTACGAGGTGCGCCCCGATCTGGCCTTGGTGGTCGAAGTCGGCTTTGCCACTGATTTTCCTGGGATGGAGAAGAAGGAGATTGGCGAATTCAAGGTCGGCGGCGGGCCGATTCTGTCGCGCGGGGCGAACATCAATCCGGCCCTGTTCGAATTGCTCGCCCGCACCGCCCGCGAAGAAAACATCCCCTTCCAGATTATCGGCGAACCGCGGGCCACCGGCACCGACGCCAACGTCGTGCAGATCTCCCGCCGCGGCGTCGCCACCGCTCTGGTGCGCGTCCCGCTGCGCTACATGCACACCCCAGTCGAGGTCCTCTCCCTCACCGATCTGGAAAACGCCATCCGTCTGCTTGCCGCCGTTCTTTATCGGATCGGCGACCGGGAGGATTTTACGCCGCAGTAACGGGCTTGCGCTGGAAGAGGCGCGACCGTTTCGTTGCGCTCGGGGGAGATGGGTCTTTTGGCCAAGATCCTGTGGACCGGAAAACCTGAACGTGTGGCGATTTTTCGCCACAATCGGCAAATGAATTTCCATTTGTCCCGAGCCCGCCTAAAACCGCATTTCCCCCGCAATCCCAAACTCCGCCTTTCGCCCTATCCACCGGGAGAAACCCCGAGGTAATTCAGGTGCTTTCAGGACGCATCCGCGTTTCAAGGCAACCTTTCCGCCGCCGGCGTTCGGGCGGGGCAGGGTGGCCGACAGTCGCCTCGAACTTTGCGCAGCAACGCTGTTTTCTTGCCGGAAGACGGCAGGAAACTTTTGCTGTAGACAATAAATCTCCCAATTAATTCAATTGCCTACAGTCGTTTGGCCGAACATTTCACGGGCACGCACCCTCCTTGGCACCGCCGTTGCTACCTTCTTCCGCCGGACAGTACGGATCCAACCTGGCTGGGGCCGAGCCTCGACCAATTCATGACTGACGGAGGAGAGAGAATGCTGACAGCTTTTTGGAACCGCCTATGGCACATGCACCACGAGACTAAATCTTTATTTCTTTTTACGCCCAAGGCCATGAGCAAGCGGTTGCGCGGTTCCAACCTGAATCCGGGCCAGGACCAACAGGAAGACCAGATCGATCTGGCCGATGCACTGGAACAGGCGCCGGCCGAGCATACCCGTCGGGTGATGTCCAGCCCATCGGGGATCGAGGAGGGCGACCCGCAAGAATACACCCAGCGCCAGATGATTGGTCTTTGGCTTGGACCCCTCCTTTTTGTGCTGATGCTGCTGCTGCCGCTTCCGGCAGGCATGGCGCCGGCGGCACAGAAGATGGCGGCGGTGGCGCTGCTCATGGCCACTTGGTGGATGTGCGAGTCCATTCCCATTCCGGCGACCAGTCTGCTGCCGATCATTCTTTTTCCCCTGCTGGCGATTCAAACGACTGCCAAGGCCACCGCGCCTTACGCAAATCACATAATCTTTCTCTTCATGGGAGGCTTCATCATCGCCTTGTCCATGCAGCGCTGGAATCTGCACCGCCGCCTCGCCATGAACATCGTCAAGGTCGTCGGGTTCTCCCCAAGTCGTCTGATCCTGGGCTTCATGGTCGCCACCGCCGCGCTCTCCGCCTTTGTTTCCAATACCGCCACGGCGGTCATGATGATGCCCATCGGCCTGGCCATCATCACCCACGTTATCGAAGAGGGAAAAAAGGAAGGCCTCGACAAGCACATCGACTTTTCGCCGGAGAAATTCGCTTTCGGCCTGAACCTGATGCTTGGCATCGCCTACGCCGCCTCCATCGGCGGCATGGCTACTCTCATCGGCACGCCACCGAATACGGTTCTCGCCGGTTATCTGCAGAAGACTTACGGTTTTGAAATTACTTTTGCCCGATGGATGATGGTGGGGGTTCCTTTGGTGGTCATTATGCTGCCTCTTTGCTGGCTGTGGTTGACCCGAGTGGCCAATCCGATGCTGCTGAAAAAGGTGCCGGGCGGGCGGGAGTTGATCAACCAGGAATTGCGGGAGATGGGCACGATGAGCGCCGGCGAGCGCTGGACGGCCCTGATTTTCACCCTGACCGCCCTGGCCTGGATCTTTGCCAAGCCTCTTGCCAGCCTCTTTCCCGACCCCAAATTTATCACCGACGCGACCATCGCCATGGCCGGCGGTCTGTTGCTTTTCCTGATTCCGGTCAATATGAGAAAAAACCAGTTCGTCATGGACTGGCACTGGGCCTCCAAAATGCCTTGGGGGGTCTTGATCCTCTTCGGCGGTGGTCTGGCCCTGGCCGGCGGCTTCAAGGAGACCGGTCTGGCCGAATGGATCGGCGCACAGGTCTCCCTGCTGGCGCACGCCCCGGTCATCGTGCTGGTGATCGCGGTGGCGACGCTGATCATTTTTCTGACCGAACTGACCTCCAATACCGCCACCGCCGCCATGGTCATGCCGCTGTTGTCGGCGATGGCCATCGGACTGGGCCAGAACCCGCTGCTTCTGGTGGTGCCGGCGGCTATCGCCGCTTCCTGCGCTTTCATGCTGCCGGTGGCGACGCCGCCCAACGCCATTGTTTTCGGGACCGGCTATGTCACTATCCCGCAGATGGTGCGCAGCGGCTTCGGCCTGAACATCATCGGCATCGTGCTGACTGTGGCGCTGACCTACCTGCTGGTGCTGCCGGTCTTTGGGGTGGTCATCGACACCCTGCCGGCTTGGGCGATCATCGCCAAATAATCACGGCGTAGCCGAGCGGCCATCGTCGCAGTTGAAAGAGCAAAGGGCAGGATCGGAGACGGTCCTGCCCTTTGTTATTTTGCCAGAACCTCTATCTCGCCTGCGCCATCGCCGCCTACCGGCAGGACCTGATGGATGCGCTGCTCGGGGCGGATGGGGACGAGGAGTTGACGGTGTATCTGGCGCCGGTGGGGAAGGTGTGAGCCAGGAGAATGCGAATGGGGTCGCGGCAAATTGTCCCTGGAGGCACGCGGAATTCGATCCTTCTGCGCACCGATTATGTTTGACAGTAGAGATGGGCTCAAGGTAGAAGAGCGGACATCCGCACCGGTATCGATATGACAGCGGCGCTTGATTTCACCGGCGCCCGGACACGATTAAAGGGACCCTATGCCCATTCGTGATTTTTTGAAATTGGAGGCGGCCAGCGGCATTCTCCTCATCGGCGCCATGGTCCTCGCCCTGATCTGCGCCAATACCATGCTGGCCGAGTATTACGATCTGTTTCTGCAGACCAGGGTCGCCGTCGAGATCGGCGCCATGACCCTTGGCAAACCGTTGCTGCTCTGGATCAACGACGGCCTGATGGCGATTTTTTTTCTGCTGGTCGGGCTTGAGGTCAAGCGGGAGATTCTCGACGGCGAGCTCTCCAGTTGGTCGAAGATTGCCCTCCCGGCATATGCAGCCGTTGGCGGTATGCTGGCGCCGGCGCTTATCTATATCGGTTTCAACCGAGCAGACGAGATCGCCATGCAGGGCTGGGCGATTCCGGCGGCGACCGACATTGCCTTTGCCCTCGGGATTCTCGCCCTTCTCGGCAAGGGCGTGCCGAATAACCTGAAGCTGTTCCTGTTGACCCTCGCGATTCTCGACGATCTCGGTGCAATCGTCATCATCGCTATTTTCTTTACCAACGATCTGTCGCTGCTCTCCCTCGGCCTGGCGGCTGCGGCGATCCTGACCCTGGTCGTCATGAACCTTCTGGGTGTCACCCGTTTGGCCGCGTATATGCTGGTTGGCGCCTTCCTCTGGATTTGCGTCCTCAAGTCGGGGGTGCATGCCACACTGGCCGGCGTGGTGCTCGCCTTTGCCATCCCCTTGCGCGGGGAGGACAGCTACGGCCATTCGCCCCTGCGGGAGTTGGAGCACAACCTGCATCCATGGGTGGGATTCGCCATCTTGCCGGTCTTTGCCTTTGCCAATGCCGGAGTTCCCCTCATCGGCATGTCCTTAACCAACCTGCTGGAGCCGCTGACCCTGGGGATCGCCGCTGGACTGTTTATCGGCAAACAGATCGGCATCGTCGGTTTTTCCTGGCTGGCGGTTAAACTGCGTCTGGCCAGTTTGCCGGACGGAATCCGCTGGCCGGAGTTTTACGGCATGGCGATTCTCTGCGGCATCGGTTTCACCATGAGTTTGTTTATCGCCTCGCTGGCGCTCGAAGGGGGTGGCGATGCACTGGGGACGAATGCACGTTTAGGCGTTCTGCTCGGTTCGCTGGCGTCTTCGGTCTGCGGTTATCTGTTCTTGCGGGTCAGGTTTAAAGAAAAGGTTTTGCTCACTCCCTGAAATCATGCGGCAGGCACAGAGCCCGCAACACGGCTGGCCGGGGATAAACCATAAGTTCAGGAAAATCCATAGGAAAAACCGTAAGAGTCTGGCTTGGCGCTTGCGGCCCGAGGATCGAAGGTTAGAATGAAATCGACGCCTGTTCAAGGACAAGGGGCCGAGTTCTTCTATGCCGCCACCCTTTGCACAATTGATCGATCTTTCTGTCGTGCGTCCGCTGATGGAAACCTTTTCCCGGACCTCGGGGCTACCGATGGCCGTCATCGACTGCGAGGGGAAGGTTCTGGCCAACTCCGGCTGGCAGCGGGTCTGTACCTTTTTCCACCGCCGCTTCCCTCTCACCGTGCAGCGCTGCGTCGAAAGCGACACCGATTTCTCCAGCTTCAGCGGCCATGACCGGCCCCCCGCCTCCGGCGATTTTTTCGAGTCCCGGTGCCGAAACGGCCTGGTTCACATCGGGTTTCCCATCGTCGTCCAGGGCGAGCATCTGGCCACCCTCTTCCTCTCCCAATTTTTCTACCAACCGCCCGAGCTTGACCATTTCCGCCGCCAGGCGAACGAATTCGGTTTCGAGGAAGGTCCCTATCTGGCGGCGATCCAAGAAGTGCCGATCATCAGCCGCCAGCGTGTTGAACAGGTCCTCGGCTTCTATGCCGGCTTTGCCAAATTGTTGGAGAAGATGGCCAGCGCGCAATTGCGGCAGGTGGAATCGCTGCGCCTGTTGGAGGCGTCGGAAAAGAAATTCCGCTCGATTTTCGAGGGCGCCCTCGATTCTATCATTCTGCTGGCGCCGACCGGCGCTGTGCTGGAAGCCAACGCCCAGGCGACCATCAACCTGGGCTATACAATGGAGGAGTTGCTGCGCCTGAACAAGCGGGACATTCACGCCCCGGCCGAGCGCGAGCGCATCGCCGAGTATGTCGCTCAGGTTATGCGGGACGGCAGTGCCCGGCTGGAAACGGTGCAGGTGCGCAAAGACGGCTCCTTGCTGCCGGTGGAGATCAGCGGGCGCCGGGTCGATCTGCTGGGCCAGTCGGCGGTCCTCTGCCTGACCCGGGACATCAGCGAGCGCAAACAGGCTGAGTGGCGGCTGAAGCAGGCGCTGAAGGAGGCGGAGATGGCACGGGAGAAGATCGACGCCATCCTCAAGTCGGTCCCCGATGGGCTGGTCGTCACCGATCTGTCCGACCGGATCGTCCTGATGAATCAGGCGGCGGAGCGCCATCTGCATTTATCCCCTTCCCCATTCTCCCTGCGACACATCGACTATCTGCTGGCGGAAAAAGGCCTACGCGAGCAGATCGTCGCCACCCGCGAGACAGAATCGGAGCAGGGTCTTTTCGAGTGGGAAATGGCGCCGGAGAACGGGGTCGGGGGGAAGATCCTGCAGGCGCGATCGATGCCGGTGCGAACGGCGACGGGGCGGCTGACCGGAACCATTACCCTGTTGCGCGATCTCACCCGCGAGCGCGAAATCGACCGGATGAAAGACGATTTCATCTCCACCGCCGCCCACGAACTGCGCACCCCACTGGCGACTATCATGGGTTTTGTCGAGCTGCTGCTGCGGCGGAGCAACCATATTTTCAACCCCGAAGAACAAGCGGAATTCCTGCAGACGGTCTACGAACGGTCCGAGGTCTTGGCGCATATTATCGATGACCTGCTCGACCTCAGCCGCATCCGTTCGGGACATCTGATCACCTTGCAGAGATCCCGGGAGGATCTCGTCGCACTGGTCGGCCGGGCGGTCGACGCTTACCGGAAGATCACCCAAAAGCACACCTTCGTTCTCGACCTCCCGGCGGCGCCGGTTTATCTCTCTCTCGATGCCGGAAAAATCGGCCAGGTCATGGAGAACCTTCTCAGCAATGCCATAAAATTTTCCCCTGCGGGAGGCGCCGTTACCGTCAGCGGCCGCCGCAACAACGGCGACTTCCAGGTTGTTGTCGCCGATGAGGGGATCGGCATGCGACCGGAGCAGGTCGCCAGAATGTTTGAAAAATTCTATCGGGTTGACGTTTCCACCACCGCCGTCAGCGGTCTCGGTCTGGGGATGAGTATTGTCCGGAGCGTCATCGAGGTGCACGGCGGCCGCATCTGGGTGGAAAGCGAGCCGGGGCGGGGCACCCGCGTCCATTTTACCTTGCCAATCGAAGAGTCACCCTAGCCATGGGGGAAGAGGGGACATTCTGCATCTCGGTGTTGATCTTTGGATTTTACGTTTTTCACGTTTTTCTTTGTGCCTCGAAAAGGTGCGTGTTATTTATAGGTAAAAATCGAAAGCCGCTCCGGACGACGAGGAGGCGCAGGTCTATGGCGCCGAATTTTTTACCCGCGTCGGTGCTTTGGTCGAGACGGTGCGTGCCGGAAGGGGAGGGGGCGGACCCGCCGCTTATTACGCCCGCTATGGCCGCGCTCTCGGGGATTTACCGGAAGGTGAGCTTCAAATCGCGGTAGTTCTCCGTTACAATTAAACAAAAAGATCGAGAACGGATGCAGGAATTACGCTATCTGGCGGGCTATTCGGAGCAGATCACCGGTCAGGTGCGACAACTCATCGCCGACCAGCGACTGGGCCAGATGCTGCTTAAGCGCTATCCGCTTACCCATGAAATCAAGACCGACAAGGCGCTCTACGATTTTACCGTCGAACTGAAGAACCGGTTCCTGCGCAAAGCCCCACCGCTGAGCAAGGTGGCTTTCGACAGCAAAATCGATGTAATCCACAACGCGCTGGGCATCCACAGCTTCATCTCCCGCGTGCAGGGGGGCAGGCTCAAGGCAAAAAGCGAGATCCGCATCGGCGCGGTGTTCAAAACCGCTCCCCTGGAGTACCTGCGGATGATTGTCGTCCACGAGCTGGCCCATCTCAAGGAGAAGGAACACAACAAGGCCTTTTACAGCCTTTGCGAACACATGGAACCCGCCTATCACCAATTGGAATTCGATCTGCGCCTCTACTTGACCCACCTCGAACTGTTCGGGGCGCTTTACCAGGGGTAAGCTACCCGACACGTCTCAGGTTCTATTAATCCGAGCTGTCTCCGCTCAAGGTTGTTTTCATGGCCAGACAGAAGAAAAAACCCGACAGCGTATTCAAGGAAGCCTGGGACAACATGTCCGCGGATTTCAATAGGCTGATGCCCGAGAATCTTCGTCAGCGCGAGGGAAAGAAGAAGTTTGTCCTCTGGCTGTTTATAATTGAAGTAATTGTTCTGGGGGCGATTGGGACGGCGGCGTATCGGTGGTGGAACGGGTAAGAAGGATTACAGATCACGGCAGTACGGCAACATATTTTGAGTGAGATGGGAAATTTAAGCCTGAAATTTATCTGAGATTTCGTCACAAAAGGAGCCGGAACATGCGCAAAATTACAACCACCCTGCCGCTGATCAGCTTGATCGCCGTCACCCGGGGGATGCTTGGGGCCGGGGTGGGACTGCTACTGGCTGACCACCTCAGTCCACGACAACGCCAGACCGCCGGCTGGGCGCTGTTTTTGGCCGGCGCGGCGAGCACAATTCCATTGGCGGCCAAGGTCATTGGGACGCTGCGGGAAGAGGAAGCCGATGCGGAGGAAGATAACAATCCGGCCTGGATCGGCGGCTATTTCCACGGCTGTCCCATCTCTCATGGGCTTGGTGAGAATCCTGATGAGATAAAATGATTGCCGAGAGGATTTTTCGATTTTCGTAACCGAGGAAGGAATATGCAATATGCTCAAAATTGATCCCGATGGCATGCCCATCGCCCTGACCTTGGAGCCAGGCGTCTACTACCGTTGCACCTGCGGAAAATCGCAAAACCTGCCTTTTTGCGATGAGTCGCACAGCGGTTCGGGGCAGCCGCCCATCGCTTTTGAGGTCAAAACACGGCAGAAAGTCTATATCTGCGGTTGCGGTTTGTCCGGGGATCAACCTTTTTGCGATGGCAGTTGCGGAGTCTCATTGGCCGGGAGGGAGTAGGGGGGGCGAATCATCTAAATTCATTCAGTTTTAATCTTGACTCATATCGATTATTTCCTATAGACTTTTCGATTAATATTTTGCCCCGACCCCCAGCTAAGGAGATGGTAAATGCAGGATCACGAGATCCGCGAAGGTTTAACCTTTGACGACGTTCTGCTTGTCCCCGCCCACTCGACCGTACTGCCCCGAGAAACCGACCTGACAACCTGGCTTACACCCAAAATCAAACTCAATATCCCCCTGCTGTCCGCCGCCATGGACACCGTCACCGAATCGCGCACGGCGATCTGTATGGCGCGCGAAGGCGGGTTGGGGATCATCCATAAAAACATGACCCCGGCCGAGCAGGCGCTGGAGGTCGATCAGGTTAAAAAATCGGAAAGCGGGATGATCGTCGACCCGATCACCATGCATCCCGAGCAGAAGATTTACGAAGCCTTGGAACTGATGAAAAAATACCGCATTTCCGGGGTGCCGATCACCAAGGAAGGCCGTCTGGTGGGAATTCTCACCAACCGCGACCTGCGTTTCGAAACCCAGCTCGATCAGCCGATTTCGGCGGTGATGACCAAGGAAAACCTGGTCACCGTGCCTCCCGGCACCACCCTTGAAGAAGCCAAATATCATCTGCACAAGCATCGCATCGAGAAGTTGTTGGTGGTGGACGACAATTTCGCCCTGAAGGGGCTGATCACCATCAAGGATATCGAAAAGGTGCGCAAATACCCCTTCGCCTGCAAGGACGACTTCGGCCGACTGCGCGCGGGAGCTGCGGTCGGCGTCGGGCCGGACCGCGAGGAGCGCATCGATGTCTTGGTGAAGGCCGGTGTCGATTTGTTAATCATCGATACCGCCCATGGCCATTCGCAAGGGGTCATTGACGTCGTTTGCGATATTCGTCGCGAGTACCCCGATCTGCAGTTGGTCGCCGGTAATATTGCCACCGCCCAGGCGGCGGAAGCACTCATCGCGGCTGGCGTCGATGCGGTCAAGGTCGGCATAGGTCCGGGTTCCATCTGCACTACCCGGGTGGTCGCCGGGGTCGGGGTGCCGCAGATCACCGCCATCATGGAAGTGTCCAGGACGGCTAAAAAGGCGGGGATTCCGATCATCGCCGACGGCGGCGTTAAATTTTCCGGCGATCTGCCGAAGGCCGTTGCCGCCGGCGCCGACGTGATCATGATCGGTTCGCTGTTCGCCGGCACTGAGGAATCGCCCGGCGAAACGATTCTTTATCAGGGGCGCACCTACAAGTCCTACCGCGGCATGGGCAGCCTCGGCGCGATGAAGAAGGGGAGCAAGGATCGCTATTTTCAGGAGGAAGTGGAAAGCGAGATCAAGCTGGTTCCGGAAGGGATCGAGGGGCGCGTCCCCTTCCGCGGCCCCCTGTCGCAGAATATCCATCAGCTCATGGGCGGCCTGCGCGCGGGAATGGGGTATACCGGCTGCCGGACGCTGAAGGAATTGCAGGAGAACGGGCGTTTCATGCGCATCACCAACGCCGGCTTGCGCGAATCGCACGTGCACGACGTGACCATTACCCACGAGGCGCCGAATTATCGTCTGGAACGGCCGGCGTAATAATGAACGGCAGGCACGCAATTCGTTGCGTCCCCCTGGCGTGATAAATCACGCCCCCTACGGAGACCCGCATCCATGTCCGAAATTCATGCCGAAAAAATCCTTATTCTCGATTTCGGTTCGCAATACACCCAGTTGATCGCCCGGCGGGTGCGCGAGGCGCACGTCTACTGCGAGCTGCATTCCTTTGACATGACCCTCGATGCGATCCGGGCATTCGCGCCCAAAGGGATCATTCTTTCCGGCGGCCCGAAATCGGTGTATGAGGCAGGCGCGCCGGAAATCGATGAGGAACTGTTCGAACTGGGAGTGCCGGTGCTCGGCATCTGCTACGGCATGCAGGTGATGAGCCGGCATTTCGGCGGCTCGGTTATTCCTTCCGGAAAACGGGAATTCGGTCACGCCGATCTGCATCTGCGCAAAGAGCCGGGACCGCTCTTCCAGGGATTTTTTCTCGATGGCAAAAGCGCTGTATGGATGAGCCACGGCGATCATGTGGAGGTGATCCCGCCTGGTTTCGAGATCGTGGCGGGCACGGAAAACGCCCCGGTGGCGGCGATTCAGGACCGCGACCGGCATCTGTACGGGGTGCAGTTCCACCCGGAGGTCAACCATACCCCGCGCGGCGAGATCCTGATCGACACCTTCGTGCGCCAGATCTGCGGCTGCGGTGGCCTGTGGACGCCGGGGAAAATTATCGAAAACGCCGTCGATCAAATCCGCGAAAAGGTGGGGCGGGAACGGGTCATCCTCGGTCTTTCCGGCGGTGTCGATTCTTCGGTGGCGGCCGCCCTCATCCATCGGGCCATCGGCGATCAGTTGACCTGCGTTTTTGTCGACAATGGTTTGCTGCGCCTCGGCGAGGGGGACCAGGTAATGGACACTTTCGCCCAGAACATGGGCGTCAAGGTCCTGCGGGTGAATGCCCAGGAGCGCTTTCTCAACGCTCTGGCCGGGGTCACCGATCCGGAACGCAAGCGCAAGATCATCGGCGCTCTGTTCATCGATGTCTTCGAGGAAGAATCGGCCCATATCGAGGATGCCTGCTGGTTGGCGCAGGGGACGATCTATCCGGACGTCATCGAATCGGCCGGTGCGAAGACCGGCAAGGCGCACAATATCAAAAGTCACCACAATGTCGGCGGGCTGCCCGAATATATGAAGCTGAAATTACTGGAGCCGCTACGCGAACTGTTCAAGGATGAGGTGCGGGCGATCGGCGAGGAACTCGGCCTGCCGCATGCGATGGTCTGGCGGCACCCCTTCCCGGGGCCGGGACTCGGGGTGCGCATTCTCGGCGAGGTGAAGAAGGAGTATGCCGATATTCTGCGCCAGGCCGACGCCATTTACATCGAAGAGCTTTACGCCACTGGTCACTACCACAAAATCAGTCAGGCGTTCGCCGTCTTTTTGCCGGTGAAGAGCGTCGGCGTGATGGGCGACGGCCGCACCTACGAATACGTCGTCGCCTTGCGGGCGGTGGAGACCCGCGACTTCATGACCGCCGGCTGGTATCCACTGCCCTATGTCGATCTCGCCCGCATCAGCAACCGCATCATCAACGAGGTCAAAGGGATCAACCGGGTGGTCTACGACATCTCCAGCAAACCGCCGGCAACCATCGA
>JBAYQP010000048.1:0-21383 GCA_041677125.1 Desulfuromonadales bacterium
ACCGCATCGCCGCCGGCCGCGTCGCCGTCTTCTACGCCCCGGACGTCGTCTACATCCCGCAACGGGCGGAGGCGCTGCAAGGATGCCGGCTCTACATCGGCGACGGCGCCACTGTGCGCCGCTCCTTCGTCCGCCGCGAGGGGGATCAGCTTTTCGGCCACACCCCCCTTTCGACCCAGCTCACCTGGTGCCGCAAGGAAGGCGTGCCGAAGATGATCGTCACCCACTGTGGCACGCAGATTGTCACCGGGGAGGATTCGGGGGTGCGCGACGAAATCGCCGCGCTGGCGAAGGAGCGACAGGTGGCTGTGGAGGTGGCGTGGGACGGGATGGAGGTGGTGCTGCGGTGATGCAGCGCGAATCGCGGTTTCCGGGGCGGATCTCGGCAAGCCGAAGGGTTATATGTGCTGCGAGATGTTCAAAGCGCCCGGGCGAGAGCTTCGAGTTGGTCAGTCGTCTGTCCCCATCCTTCATGGAAGCCCATCGCCGCATGCTTTTTCCGCGCCGCCTCGGTCCAGTGCAGGGCGCGCACGACATAGCGGGTTTTGCCGCCTTCATCGGACATCTCGACGATGGTGGACATGAAGGGGACGACTGCGGGTTGCCTGGCCGGAATCCGCTATACGTTGGGATCATTTGCCGGGTTTCCATAACGGCATCGGCCATTCGTCTCACAATCGCATTGATCTCGCCAACAGACAGGGACAGGTGTGGACCTTGCGAAACGTTCTGGCATTTTTGAAATCGGCTCGCGACAGGGCGATCCCCGCCTCCCGCAGAATCTCGGCGGAAGCGCGCTTCGGTGTCGACGAGGATGCCGTCGTTGTCCCAGAAAATGGCCTCGATCGCCGCCTCAGACATGCTTCACCGCCTGCCGGGCCGCCGTCTGCACCGGATCCCATACCGGTGAAAACGGCGGCGCGTAGCTGAGGTCGAGATTGACGATGTCGTGCACGGTCATACCGGCATGTAATGCGGCGGCCAGAACGTCGATGCGCTTGGCGGCCCCTTCCTCGCCAACGATCTGCCCGCCGAGAAGCCTGCCGCTGCCCTTCTCGGCCAGCAGTTTGACCGTGATCCGCCCCGCCCCCGGGTAATAGCCGGCGCGGGTGCGGCTGCGGATGGTGGCACTGATGAACTCAAGTCCGAGTTCGCCGATATCCCTTTCGTGCAGGCCGGTGCGCGCCACTTCATAGCGACATATTTTGCTCACCGCCGTGCCGAGCACCCCCGGGAAAGTGGCGTAACCGCCGGCCAGATTGGCGCCGGCGACCACCCCCTGTTTGTTGGCCACCGTTCCCAGCGCGATATAAAAGGGGCGGCGACTCACCAGGTGGTGCGAGGCGACGCAGTCGCCGGCGGCCCAGACCCCGGCGACTGCCGTCTGCATCCGCTCGTTGACCTGGATCGCCTCCTTCACCCCGAGGGGGATGCCGGCCTCCTGGGCCAGACGCGCATTGGCCCGCACGCCCATGCCGAGGATAACGATGTCCGCCGGCAGAGTGCGCCGATCGGTCACCACCGCCGCGACTTTCCCCTCCCGGGTTTCGAACCCGGTCAAGGTTTCGCCGCGGTACAGAGTGACGCCGACCTCCTGCAAAGCCTGCGAGACCAGCGCCCCCATGTCGGCATCGAGGGTTTCCATGACTTGCGCCCCCCGCGTCACCAGGGAGACATCGAGCTTGCGCCGGATCATCGCTTCGGCCATTTCCAGGCCGATGTAGCCGCCGCCGACCACCACCGCCCGCTGCGGCCGTTCCGCATCCATCGCCCGGCGCACGCGAATGCCGCTCTCCAGGGTCGACAGGCCGTAGATGCCGCTGGCTTCGGATCCGGGCAGTTCCGGACAAAAGGGGTGCGCGCCGGTGGCGATCAGCAATTGATCGTAGTCTTCCCAAAACTCCTCCCCCGCCGGGCCGCGCACCCGCACTCGGGCTGCAGCCGTATCGATACCCAGCGCCTCGTGGCGCACCCGCGCGTCGATGTTGTATTTCTCGCGAAACTTTTCCGGTGTGCGGGCGATGAGATCTTCGGCCGTCTCGACCATGCCGGCGATGTAGTACGGCATGCCGCAGGCGGAATAGGAGGTATGCGGCGAACGCTCGAAAACGACGATGTCCACATCCGCCCGCTCCCGGCGCACCCTGGCGGCGGCGCTCATCCCCGCCGCATCGCCGCCGATCACCACCAGCCGCTCCTTTTTCATAGGACCCCCTTTCAGCGCAAATGCAGATTTTGCAGATAATCGACAAGGCAGCGGTTAAACGCCTCCGGCTGCTCCAGATTGGCCAGGTGGCCGGCCTCCGGGATGCTGCGGAAGGTCGCCCGCGGCAACCCGGCGGCGATGCGGCGCGACTGCTCCAGGGGGATGGCGCGGTCCTTTTCGGCGCCGACGACCAAGGCCGGCACATCGAGCAACGCCAGGTCCGGCATGAAATCCTTGCGGTCGCGCATCGCCAGCAAGGCGCCTTCGAGCCCGTGCGGCGTCGCCGCCTCCATCCATCCCCGGGCCTGCGCCACCAGCTCCGGCCGCCGCTCCGCCGTGCCGTCGGCGAACACCAACTCGGAGAAAACCTTCGTCACCACGCCCGGCCCCTCCTCGGCGACGGCATGCGCCATTCTGGTGCGGTTCGTCCTGCCCTCCTCATTCTCGCCGCCGGCGCGGGTGACCAGGAACAGCGCCGCCGCCGCCCGCCCGGGATAACGCTCCAGCAGATTGAACAGCACATAGCCGCCCATCGACATGCCGCCGATCACCGCCTGCGCCAACCCGAGATGATCCATCAGGCCGATGATGTCGTCGGCGAACAAGGACATCGAATACGGACCGGCCGGCGCCGAACTCTCGCCGAAGCCGCGCAGATCGGGAGCGACAACCCGGAAGCCCGCCTCGGTCAAGGCTTTTGTCTGCGGCCGCCACATGCGCCGGCAGAGGGGAAAACCGTGGATCAGGATGACCGCCGGACCTGAGCCGGTGTCGTCGAAAGCCAGCGAAACCTCGTTGATATCTGCCTGCATATAACCTCCCGTTGTTTGGTGTTTTCTTGCGGGTTAGCGCAGTATCCGGATGAAAAAGGGTAACAGAAACCTCCCGTTGCACAGGAGAAAAAATTTCCTCGACGCAAATTTTCCGCCCCCTTGCCGATGCGGCGAAAAGGTCGTTAAAAAAGCCAGAGCCCCGAAGGACTCTGGCTGCGCCGGATGCACCATTTCGCGGGGAGAACCCCGCGAGCTAGAGAAAACCGAATTTCTTCATCCGATAGCGAAAGGCGTCGATACCCAGGTTGAGTTTTTTCGCGGCCTTCGACTGATTGCCCTCGGAGATCTCCAGCGACTGCCGGATCAGCTCCCGTTCGACGTCCTCGATATCGATCCCTTCGGCCGGCAGCCGGATATTGATCGGACCGACGCCGCAGCCGCCGGCTTTAGCCACCAGTTCCTGGGGCAAATGCTCGAGCAGCAGCACTTCCTCATTTTCCAGGATAATGGCCCGCTCGATGATGTTTTTCAATTCGCGGATATTGCCGGGCCACTCATATTCGATGAGGAATTTTTCCGCCATTTTGGAAACCCCTTTGACATTCTTGCCGAATTCCCGGTTGAAGTGGCTGACGAAGTGGGAAACCAGCGGCATGACATCATCCTTGCGCTCCCGCAGGGGCGGCAGGAAAATGGGGATCACCTGAATGCGATAGTAAAGATCGTTGCGAAAGGTGCGCTCCTCCATCGCCCGCACCAGATCCTGATTGGTGGCGGAAATAATCCGCACATCGACCTGGATGTCCTTGGTGCCGCCGACCCGGCGGAAGGAACGTTCTTCCAGAACCCGCAGCAGCTTGGCCTGCATCCCGGGCTCCATGTCGCCGATCTCGTCGAGAAACAGGGTGCCCCCGTCGGCCATTTCGAACAGCCCTTTTTTCTGCACCCGGGCATCGGTGAACGCCCCCTTCTCATGGCCCATCAGTTCGCTTTCGAGCAGGGTCTCCGGCACGGCGGCGCAGTTGATGGCGAGAAAAGGCTTGTCGGATCGGGCGCTTTCGTAATGGATGGCCTTGGCGATCAGTTCCTTGCCGGTGCCGCTCTCCCCCTGGACAAGAACGGTGCTCGCGTCGCTGCGGGCGATCTTCTCGACCATGGTCAAGACGTTCTTCATGTGGCGACTTTCGGCAATCAGATTGCCGATGCCGTACTTGCGCGACTGCTCGGAGCGCAGATGCGCCACTTCCTTGCGCAGTTCGCCGGTTTCCAGGGCTTTTTTAATCTGGATGGACAGTTCGTCGAGATTAAACGGCTTGTTGATATAGTCGTAGGCGCCCATCCGCATCGCCTTGACCGCCGTTTCGAGAACGCCAAGGGCGGTCACCATGATAACGATGGTCTCGTCATCGATTTCCTTGGCTTTTTCCAGCACCTCGATGCCGCTGATGCCGGGGAGCTGAATATCCAGCAGGACCAGATCGGGGGATTCTTCACGCAGAATCTTCAGGGCGTCTTCACCCGAACCGGCGGTGAAGACATCGTATCCCTGTTTCTTCAGGTTCTGTTCCAGGGACCAGCGGATGAGATGCTCATCGTCGACGACCAGGATCTTATGTTTGCGCACAGATGTCCTCTTTTCTCGTCATTTCGGTCAATACAGGCAGTTCAATGGTGAAGGTCGAGCCTTCCCCGAGACGACTATCAACTTTGATGCTGCCGCCGTGCTGCTCCATCAACTGACGGCAGATCGGCAAACCAAGGCCCGTTCCCTGGGTTTTGGTGGTGTGGAACGGCACGAAGATCCGGCTCAATTCCCCCGGCGGAATGCCCTTGCCGCTATCGGTGATCCGCACCCGGACGAATTCCTCGTCGTTGCGGCGGATGCCATCGGTTTCGATCCGCAGGATTCCGCCGGCGCGCATCGCCTGAATCGCATTGATGATGATATTGAACAAAACCTGCTGAATCTGCTTTTCATCGGCCCAAACCGCCGCCAGGCCACGGGTCAGTTCGTCTTCCCGGTGAATCTTCTTCGCCTCCGGGTGCTGGGAGACGAAAAAGAGGGTTTTCTTTACCAGGGCATTGATGTCGACCCAGCCAAATTCCGGCGGACTAGGCCGGCCGAAGGAGAGCAGGTCCGTCGCTGTCTTATCCAGGCGGGCGAGTTGCTCCAGCACTTTGCGAACGATTTCCCGACGCGGGTCGTCCGGGGGAAAATCGTCCGCCAGCACGGCGATGGCGCTGCCGATTCCGGCCAAGGGATTTTTGATTTCGTGCGCCAGGCCGGTGGACATTTCGCCCACCGAAGCCAAACGATCGGCGCGTTCCATTTGCCGATAATGGACATTCTCCAAGGCCTGCCTCGCCTTTTCCAGATTGATGACCATGGAATTGAAGTTGGTCGTCAAGCGGCCGATTTCGTCATCGAACCGCGCCTCCAGGCGCACCGAAAGGTCGCCGGCTTCCACCTGGGCCATTTTCCCCGCCATGGCCTGAATCGGGCGTTTGACGAAGCGCAGCAGGACAAAGGAGACTGCCGCCGACAGCAGCAGAATGATGACCCCGGTGACCACCATGAAAAACTGGGTGTTTTCTCGCAGCCTCTGGTTGGTTTCCGCCAACGACAGATTGAGGTCGAGCACCCCAAGCACTTTGTGGCCCAAACCGTGGCAGCCAAAACAGCTCTCTTCGGAAACAATCGGCCTGATGATGCCAAGCACTTCCTGACCGTCGATCTCAAAGGTTGCCTCACGGCCCTTGGCTTCAAACAGCGTCAGGTCCTGGATGGCCACTTTGGCGCCGATTTCCTCCGGATTAGCCGAACGCAGGACCGTGCCATCGGGATGAAAAATCCGCACCCCGACCAGTTTGCTGTTGCGCCCGACCATCTCCAGAACAGTTTGCACATCGGCGCTGTTGCCGTTGCGCATGGCGTTGAAGATCGATTTTTCCACCGTGGAGAGGATGACTTCGGCATTTTCCAGGGTGGTGGCAACCATCCAGCGGTGTTCGCGGATGATGAAGAAAGAGGAAAAAGCGCCGACCCCAATCGTCAGGAGCAGAATAATACAAATGATGACCCGGCTGATAAGGCTCTGGAAAAACAATTCCGCGCAATCCTTTTCCGGCTTTCCCGGCTTTGTTGGGAATCGGTAGGGGCGACTACTTCCGCCGCAATACCCGCTCCGCCGCTTCCACCAGATGCGCGGGGGTCAAACCGTAATGGACGAGGAGTTCATCCGCAGTGCCGGACTGACCGAAAACATCGCGCAGACCGACCCGCTCGACCGGCGTCGGGCAGCCCTCGGCCAAGGCTTCGCAGACCGCGCCGCCGAGTCCGCCGATGACCGAGTGTTCCTCGGCGGTGACGATGGCGCCGGTTTCCCGGGCGGCACGCACCACCAACTCGATATCGAGAGGTTTGATCGTCCCCAGATGAATCACCCGGGCGGAGATTTTTTCTTCCTTGAGGATGGCGGCGGCGGCGAGCGCCTGGGCGCTCATCAGCCCCGTGGTGATGAAGGTCAAGTCCGTTCCGGCATTCAGGGTGGCGCCGCGGCCAATGGCGAAGGGGCAGGGATCAGGAAAGACGACCGGCACCTTGGAGCGGCCGAGGCGGATGAACACGGGACCGGCAAAAGCGGCTGCCGCGCGGATGGCGGCGGCGGTCTCCGGACCGTCGGCCGGGCAGAGAACAGTCATGTTGGGCAAGGCGCGCATGATGGCAAGGTCCTCCACCGACTGATGCGAACCGCCATCTTCGCCCACCGTAATCCCGCCGTGCGTGGCGACGATCTTCACCCCGAGGCGGGGATACGCGACCGACTGGCGAATCTGGTCGAAAGCCCGGCCGGCGGCGAAAACGGCAAAGGTGGAGGCGAAAGGGATCATGCCGCCGGCGGCAAGTCCGGCCGCCATGCCGATCATGTTGGCTTCGGCAATGCCGGCATTGAAAAATCGTTCGGGGAATTCTTTGGCGAACAATCCCGTCTTGGTCGAACCGGACAGATCGGCGTCGAGCGCCACAATCCGTTGGTTTTCCCGACCCAGTTCCAGGAGGGTCTTGCCATAGGCGTCGCGGGTGGCGATCATTTCTGCATCCTTCCTTATCGCAATGCGCGACGGCCATGCGTCGCGCTAAAGTACAGAGAGTTTGCCAAACGGGCCACGGATCACCCGTCAGGCGTTGCGGCCCTTCACGAGTGGCCCAGAAGCTCAAGCGCCCGACTCAACTCATCGTCGCTCGGCGGCACCCCGTGATAGCTGGCTTTGTGTTCGAAGAACGGGATGCCTTTGCCTTTTACCGTGCGCGCGACAATCAGGGTGGGGCGATCCTGCGTCCGGTCGGCGTCGTCGAAGGCCCGGCAGATGGCCTGCACATCGTGCCCGTCGACTTCAAGAACATGCCAGTTGAAGGCGAGGAATTTCGGCCCCAGCGGCGCAACCCCCATCACCTTGGCGACTTCCCCGTCGATCTGCAGCCCGTTCTGGTCAAGAATGACGCAGAGCCGGTCGAGACGGTAGTGGGCGGCGGCCATCGCGGCCTCCCAAATCTGTCCTTCCTGCACCTCGCCGTCGCCGAGCAAGGCGAAGGTGCGCGATGAACGGCCGGCCAGACGGTTCGCGAGAGCGAGGCCGACGGCCTGCGAGAACCCCTGACCGAGAGAACCGGTGCAGACCTCGACGCCGGGGGTTTTGTTCATATCGGGATGCCCCTGCAGGTGGCTCCCCAGCCGGCGCAATGTTTTCAGATCGTCCGTGGGGAAATAGCCGGCGCGGGCCAGACAGGCGTAGAGGGCGGGGGCGGCGTGCCCTTTGGAGAGAACGAAGCGGTCGCGCTCTGGCCAATCCTTGTTGCTGGGATCATGACGCATGGTGTGGAAATAGAGAACCGTGAGGACATCGATGGCCGAAAGGCTGCCACCGGTGTGCCCCGATTGGGCGGTGTTGAGCATCTTGAGGATATCGACCCGGAGATGACGGGCGGTTTCTTCAAGTTCCCGGGCGATCTGTTCAGACAACATTGGACGGCAGCTCCCTTCCGTTCTCCCCGTGGGGAGAGAGAGATAAAAGGCCGGGGCGAGTCGGCGCCATCGCCGGCGAACGGCTTATGGGCTTTTCTCCCCCATCAAATAGGACAGGATAATATCGTCAAGGCTGGATTCCACGGCAGGTTTCGGCATGTCGGGCGGCGCGGACGTCCGGCTGGCGGCCGCCACCGCCGGTGCGGGCGGGGCGACAGCGGCCGATTTCGGGATCGGCTGCGGTGTCGGCGTGGGGGGTGTCGGCGGGGCAGCCTCGCGCACCTCGGGCAACGCTATTTTCTTCCCGACACCCAGGGTGGCGTGTTTCTGGAATTTTTCGATGATCTGGTCGAATTCGCCGCTGCGCAAACGACGCAGCATGTCCCGATGCTGTTCCTTCATCAACTCTTCGACAACCTGCTCCAGGCGGTCGGTCTTGATGATATCGGCGTAGGAGGTTTTTTTTGTTTTCAGGATGGTGCCGCCGATGAACAGGTGGGTGATGATGGCCGGGAACTTAATTCCGCCATCCTCGGTCTGCACATGATAGACCGTGTCCTTATAGCGAAAATTGTGATTGAAACCAACGACCATGGCCATCCCCGGAAGTAGTGGATTAATTGAGGCAAAATAGCATGCGCCGCGAAATGGCGCAAGGGCTAGATTCCCCAGTGGGGGCAAAACACCGACTGATCGCCGCACAGTCGGCGATTTAGCGGATCATTGTTTTTCCCGAAAAAGAGCCTTGACCCGCTCCACCGCTTCCAGGGCATCGACGGCGTAAAGATCGGCCCCCACGGAATCGGCATACTCCTGCGTTACAACGGCGCCGCCTAGCATGGTGAAAACCTTGACCCCCGCCTCGCGCAGGCGAGCGATGGTAATTTCCATCTGGTGCAGGGTGGTGGTCATCAGCGCCGACAGGCCGACGGCATCGACGGCTTGCGCTGTGGCCTCCTCGACAATGCGTTCGGCGGAAACGTTCTTTCCCAGGTCGATAATTTCGAAGCCGTGATTTTCCAGCAGGGTGCAGACGATGTTCTTGCCGATATCGTGAATATCCCCTTCGACGGTCGCCATCAGAATCTTGTGGCGCCGTGGCGCCGCCGCCCCCTTCATCTCCGTTTTCAGCCGGGTGAAGGCTTTCTGCATCGTTTCCGCCGACAGCATGACCTGGGGGAGAAAAATCCGCTTGGCGCCAAAGCGGCGGCCAACCTCTTCCAAGCCGGGCAGCAGCCCTTCGTTGCTGATGGTCAGCGGCGGCAGCCCTTCGCCAAGCGCACTCTCCACCAGGGGCACGATGCCGTCCCGGTCGCCTTCGATAACGGCGGCGGCCAGACGCTCGCGGATACCTACCTTTTCCTGGGTTTGGCCGGTGGCCACGGGTACGGCGGGAGCGCCGGCCGCTGCCGCGTAGTGGCCGATATAGGCTTCGGCCCGCAGGTCGCGTTCGAGCAGCACCATCGCCGCCCGAAAAACATCCATCATCCGCTCGTCGCGGGGATTGACGATGGCCGCATCGAGGCCGCGCTCCAGCGCCATGGAGAAAAACGCCGACGACAGGACCGGCCGCGCCGGCAACCCGAAGGAAATATTGCTCACCCCGAGGACGGTGGCCAGGCCGAGTTCCGTCTTTACCAGATGCAGCGCCCGCAACGTCTCGCGCGCCTGCGCCGGCTCGGCGGAAACCGTCAGAGCAAGGCAATCGATGATAATGTCCTGCCGCGGCAATCCGCTGGCCAGGGCCGCCTGCAATATCTTGCCGGCGACCGCGAGGCGTCCTTCGGCGGTCGGCGCGATGCCGGCCTCGTCGAGGGCCAGGCCGATCACCGCCGCGCCGTACTTGCGGGCCAGCGGCAAAATGGCGGCCAGACTCTTCGCCTCGCCGGAGACGGAGTTGATCAGGACCTTGCCGTCGGCGGCCTTGAGCGCCCGCTCCAGCGCCGACGGGTCGGAGGAATCGAGCACCAGGGGCGCGGCGACGACGCCGCAGGCGGCAAAGACCGCCCGCTCCAGCGCCGCCGGCTCGTCCACCCCCGGAGTGCCACAGTTGAGGTCGAGAAGGTTGGCGCCGGCAGCGGTCTGCGCCTGCGCCTCCTGGCGGATGTAGGCGGTCTTTCCTTCGCGCAGCTCCTGCGTGTAGCCTTTTTTGCCGGTGGGGTTGATCCTTTCGCCGATGAGCGCACACGCGGCGCCGCTGCCCACCGCCACCACGGCGGTGCGGCTGGAAAGAAAGGTCCGGCGCGGCGGCGGATTCCACGCGGCGGATCGTCCGTGCAAAGCCGCCTGAATGGCGCGGATATGTTGGGGGGTGGTGCCGCAGCAGCCGCCGATGATGCGCACGCCGAGGGCAATCATCCGCTCGTGGTAGGCGGTCATCTCTTCCGGGCTGGCGGGAAAAATGGTTTTGCCGCCCCGCAGCACCGGCAGCCCGGCATTGGCCTGCGCGATGAGCGGTCGATCGGTGACCGTGCGCATTTTCTCCAGAACCGTGAAAATACCTTCCGGTCCGAGGCCGCAATTGGAGCCGACGACATCGGCGCCGAGCGCATCGAGGGTAACGGCCGCCGCCGCCGGCGGGGTGCCGAGAACCGTCCGGCCGGCGTCGTCGAACGTCAGCATGGCGATGGTCGGCAGATCAGAAAATTCCTTGCAGGCGATGAGCGCCGCCCGCAGCTCGCGGATGTCGAGAAACGTCTCCAGCGAGATCAGATCGGCGCCGGCGTCGACAAACGCCTGCACCTGTTCACGAAAAATATCCACCATTTCGTCGAAGCCGGCGTCCCCCACGGGTTCGAGAAAACGGCCGGTCGGTCCGATGGAGGCGGCGACGAAGCGATTCGGACCGGCTGCCCGCCTGGCCAGCTCGACCGCCCGCGCATTGATTTCCCGCACCCGCCCGGCAAGTCCGTAATGCGCCAGCTTCACCCGGCTGCCGCCGAAACTGTTGCCGACCAGAATGTCGGCGCCCGCCTCGGCGTATTCGCGGTGAATGCCGACAACCACCTCCGGCGCGTCGAGGTTCATCTCCTCAGGGCAGGCGCCCGGCTTCAAGCCGCGCTCCTGCAGCAGGGTGCCCATGGCTCCGTCGAGGACCAGAACCCTCTCTTTGAGCGCGGCGCGAAAATCGTTCATCGTCAATGTCCCCCTGCGGTTTTCGCATTCGCCGGGTCTGCCGCCAGGGCGCTCCCTTCCGGCGGCCGCGAATAGGTGAAGTCGGCCTTGATCGGTCCCAGCAGACCGAGATGGCCCTTCAGGGTTTCCACCGGCTGCCCTTCCACCAGGATGCGCACCTGGCGGATATGCGGGAAGTTGACCGCCAAGGTGTCGGCCAGGCCGTAGACGGTCAGCAGCTCCGAAATGCTGCCGCCGGGATGGGCGCTGACCAGATCGCGGCTGAAGCTGAGAACGGCGGTGCTGTCCTGCAAAGTTATCTCACGAATAATAGCGGAATTCGGCAGAATGGGAACGAGATCGCCGACCGGACCGCCGATGAGCGCCTGGACGGTGGCCCGGACGCATTCCTGCTCTTCCGGACACTCCTCGATTTCGCGCGCCTCGGGCACCAGATGCGTCGCCTCGGCGGATCCGAAATATAAGGTAATTTCACGAACTTGTCGTGTTTCTTCGGCGATTTCCGCTGCCGGGGTGGGTGGCGTTGCCGGTCGTGACATGACGTACATGGAGACGACAATGACAGCGAGGACAAGCAGGGCAAGGACAAAGGAAAGGATCAGGAGGCGGTCCTTGAAGGGACTCTTCATGCGGGAACTCCTCAGATGACGGATGGGGCGGATAGCGGCAACCGCCCGCCCACCGCCGGCCGATTGCGATTACGACTTATCCAGCTCCACCTGCTGTATTCCGAGCAAAGGCGCGCCGATGAATGCGCCGCCGACCTTCTCGAAACGATGGGGGATGTCGGTAACGAAGAAATGGGGATTGGCGGCCGGGCCGCGACGAAACAGCGCTTGTTCGGCCAGGCGGGCGGCAACCAGGCGGGCGGTTTCGGCGGCCGAATCGATCAGCACCACCCCGTCGCCGAGCACCGCCTGCAAGGTATTCTTGAGCAACGGATAATGGGTGCAGCCCAAAACAAGGGTATCGATCCCACGCGCCATCAACGGCGCCAGATATTCGCTGGCCGTCGCCCGGGCCACCGGGTGCTCGGCCCAGCCCTCTTCGGCGAGGGGCACGAAGAGGGGACACGACGTCGCATAAACCTCGATGTCGCCGTCGAAAGCGTGGATGGCGCGGGTATAGGCGCCGCTCTTGATCGTGCCTTCGGTGCCGATAACGCCGACCCGACGATTGCGGGTCACCGCCACCGCGCGCCGGGCGCCCGGCTCGATCACCCCGATCACCGGCAGGCTGAAGCGCTTCGCCAAAGCCGGCAGCGCCACCGAGGAGGCGGTGTTGCAGGCCACCACCAGCATTTTCACCCGCCGTTCGGCGAGAAAAGCCGCGGCTTCAAGGGCATAGCGCAGCACCGTCGGCGGGCTCTTGGTGCCGTACGGCACCCGTGCCGTATCTCCGAGATAGAGAAGCTCCTCGCCAGGGAGGAGCCGCATGATTTCCTTGAGAACCGTCAGGCCGCCAATGCCCGAGTCGAAAACGCCTATTGCACGTTCGGACAACTTATATTTCCATCACACGAGGGTTTGCCGGCGTCGCCGAAAGGGGGTCCGCAAAAGGCCGGCGGCAAGGTGCGGAGAACGCCGAATACTATGAAATGGCCGGGAGGAAGTCAAGAAAATACCCTTTTGCCTCTTTACCTTAGGCCACGAAACCTGCTATCGTACGCGCCATATTCTCACTGGAGACACCGCATGGACCTGTCCAGCCTTTTGCAGAATCTGCAATCCGAACGGGTGATGGCATATATTGAACAGCTCGATGTGCAGCAACTGGTGGAAAATCCGGTGCTGCTCGGCGCCATCGGCGTGCTTGCCCTGGTCTCCCTCATCATGCGCTGGCGGCTGCTGCTGGTCGCCGTCATGTCGGTTACCGGCTTCGTCTGGTTGATTCATTATGTGCAGCAACAGGGAACCGAGTTGACCGGCCTGGGGTCGAACAACCTGCTGCTCTTCGTCGGCGGCGGCGTCGCCCTGATCGCCCTGGTCATCTATTATCTTTTCGTCAAAGCCGAATGACCCCCTTCATCCCGCCCGATCCGTCTGGAAACATGGTTGGCTTCACCACGACCATCCCGTTGGAGATCCTGGTTGCCGCCGGCCGGCGTCCCGTCGATCTCAACAACGTGTTCATCAACCATCCCGACCCTTCTTCGCTCATCGAGGAAGCGGAACTGGAAGGTTTTCCGCGCAACATCTGCGGCTGGATCAAGGGGCTTTACAGCGTTGTCCGCCACCACGGCATCGGCGAGGTGATCGCGGTTACCGAAGGGGACTGCTCCAACACCCATGGCCTGATGGAGGTTCTCAGTCTGCAGGGCGTCAAAACCGTGCCCTTCGCCTATCCCTACGGCCGCAACGCCGCGACGCTGGCGTTGGAAATCGAGACCCTGACCCGCCATTTCGCGACTTCGCCGGCAGCGGTCCGCGAGGCCAAGACGGAGCTGGACCGGTTGCGTCGTAAAATCCATGAAATCGACCGCCTGACCTGGGAGGAAAACCTGGTAAGTGGCGGCGAAAACCATTATTTTCAGGTGTGCACTTCCGATATGAACAGCGATGCGGCCGCCTTCGAAAAAGAGGTCGATGAATTTCTCGCCGCGGCCCGCCAGGGCCCCCCGCGCCGGGAGCCGTTGCGCCTCGCCTATATCGGGGTGCCGCCGATCTTCTCCGACTTTTACCCGACGCTGGAGAAAATGGGGGCGCGGGTGGTATTCAACGAAACGCAGCGCCAGTTCTCGATGCCCTTTGCCACTGATTCTCTGGTCGAGCAATATCGCCGCTACACCTATCCTTACGATATCTTTACCCGCCTGGAGGATATCGAACGGGAAATCGCCCGGCGCAAGGTCGACGGTGTCATCCACTATGTGCAGGCCTTCTGTTTTCGGCAGATCGAAGACATGGTCGTGCGCCGCCGCCTGCCGGTGCCGGTAATGACCCTGGAAGGCGACCGCCCCGGCGCCATCGACGCCCGCACCCGTATTCGCCTGGAAGGCTTTGTCGAAATGCTCAGGAGCCGCCAATGATCAGCGCCGTCGGCATCGACCTGGGTAGTCGTCAAGTGAAAATCGCCGCTTTGCAGGGAACGGATCTGCTCTGGCGGCGCAAATTCGACACTATCCCTTTTTACAAAAAATTCGGCGGACTGCGCGATGGACAGTTGACCATCGATTTCGCCGCCATGGAACTGCTGACGCCCGAGGAAATGGCGAGCGTTGCCATGGTGGTGACCGGCTACGGCCGCAACACCATCGATCTGACCGGCGCTCTGGTCATCCCGGAAATTCAGGCCCATGTGGCCGGCGCCCGGCATCAGACCGGCTTGTCGACCTTTACCCTGCTCGACCTGGGTGGGCAGGACTCCAAGGTGGCCAGGGTGGAGGATGGCCGTCTCATGGACTTTGTCATGAACGACAAGTGCGCCGCTTCTTCCGGCCGCTATCTGGAAAACATGGCCAAGGTCCTCGATGTCTCCCTGGAGGAGCTTTCCCGTCATCACCAGAATCCCGTACCGCTTGACGCCACCTGCGGCATTTTCGGTGAAAGCGAGCTGATCGGTCGCATTCTCGAAGGGCATTCCCTGCCCCGCCTGTGCGCCGGAGTGAATCGCACCCTGATCAAGCGGGTCGCGCCGATGCTGCACCGCTTTCCCGTCGACCATCTGGTGCTCACCGGCGGCGTCGCCCGCAGTCCGGCATTTCGCGAGCTGCTGCGCGTCGCCACCGGCGCCGAACCGCTGGTGCCGGATCATCCACAACACAACGGCGCCATCGGTTGCGCCCTGCTCGCCGCCGCCCGCTGATGCCACCGCCACTGCTATTTTCATCAATGAGGAGAAATGATGGCCTTGAAAAATCGTGACTGGCTTTTACTTTTGCTCGGCGTCGGTCTCGTCGTCTTTCTCTGGGCGGCGCCGGAAGAATCCACCCGCCGGGTCCCCCAAGACGAAATCCATCAGGAATACTTCACGATGGTGAAAAACGAAGGCAAGAAAACCGCCGAAAAATTCTGCGAGGACTGCCACAACCCGCAGCAGGAGCCGCTCCCGGCGGGACACCCGCCAAAAGCCCGCTGCCTGCTCTGCCACAAGCTCGAAGGCCAATAAGGCGAACCGACCAGCGCCGGGCCCGGCCATGCCTCTCACTTCCACCACCTGCGACCTATCGGCCCATTTGGCCAACCTCTGCGCCGATCTCTGCCGACGAACGCCGGCGCTTGGCCATATCGATCCACAGGTGCTCCTGTTCGCCCTTTCCCGCTCCCGGGCCGAGGGGACGCACGGTCTATACGCCCGCATTGCTCCGCTGCGCTTCGCCGCCGGCGCAGCGGAATCCAGCCGGCGGCGGGGGCGCTTCGTCGAGACCTACCGCATGCCGTCCCTCATCCATGAGGGACGGCACATTCTCTATCTCATCCATATTCTGTTCCCCCGCTATCTGCGGCTTTCCTTCGAGCAGAAGCTGGCGACGCTGATCCATGAGCTGTATCACATCTCCGAACGCTGCGACGGCGACATCCGCCGCTTTGCCGGGCGCACCTTCGCCCACGGCCCCTCGCGCCGGGAGTTCAACCGACGCGTGGAAGAGATCCAGGCCAGCTATCTGGCGAGCGCTCCCGACCCCCGGCATCTTGCCTTCTTGCGGCTTACCGAGGAGGAATGGCGCCTCGGTCGAATCCGCCTGACTGGTCTTAGCGTCCCCCTCCCCCGCGCCCGCCTGGTGGTCCGCCGCCGAATCTGACCACCCGCCGGTCCCCGAGAATCCCCTTAATCCCGTTGCGGCGCCTGCTCGGTCCGAAGCCGCGGTCGCCATTTCAAGCCGAGACCGATGGCAAGAATTAGCAGCAGGGTCAGCAAACCGCCAACCAGGCCGGCCGCCGTCGTACCGGCGCGGCTATCCGGGCCGGGGAGCGAGGGGCCGGCGTCGACATCCGGCGCCTCGGCACCGACTGCGAAACCGTAATCGGGTAATAATGCCGTGTGCTTCTGCAACCGGGCCGAAAAAGAATGCCAGCCATGCTCCGGCGCGGCAATTTCGGCAGAACCGCGTACAGCGGCGATGCTCCATTCCAGGCCATCCGGGTGGGTGGAGGCAAACCAGGAGACAAAGCCGGCGGTAACCGAGGCCGCCAACGCCAGGATGATCATGACCCGACGCGGGGCAACAGCCCTCCAGGGGCGAACACCGGCCGCCGCGGCCAGAATCTCCGGGCGCGCCCGCCGGACGAAACTGATGACCAAGGCGGTAACCACCCCTTCCGCCAGGCCGATGGCCAAATGGATCGGCAGCATCAGGAACAGGAAAGGCTGGAAGGGCAGAGCGGAAACCCCGGAAGCAACCGTCTGCAACACCACCGCCAGGGCCCCCAACTGGAGGGCGAGGAGAGCGCCGGCAATGGCGCCAAAGGTTTGGCGACGGGAGCTCGGCGAGCATCCGGCGATCCGTCGATAAACCGGCCAGGCGACGAAACAGGGTAAGAAGCCGAGGTTGAAGATGTTGCAGCCCAAGGCGAGCAGGCCGCCGTCGGCAAAAAACAGGGCCTGGACGGTGAGCACCGAGGCAACGGCGAGAAAAGCGGCGTGCGGTCCCAGGCAAATCGCCAGCAGCAATCCCCCGCCCAAGTGACCGCTCGAACCGGTGCCGGGAATGGTGAAATTGATCATCTGAGCGGCAAAGACGAAGGCCCCGAGCACGCCCATCAACGGAATCAGGCGCTCGTCCAGCTGCTGACGGCGCTTCATTTGCCGGGCGCTCCAGCCAATGACGCCGGCGGCGGCCGTCCACATGACAGCGCCGACGGCAGGAGAGAGCAGGGCATCGGCCATGTGCATCAGAACCTCCCGATGACACGCCCGCGATCCAGGCGCGAGCGCAGATGTTACTGGTTTTTATTTCGTGCTACCGTGCATTGTAAAAAAGTCCCCCACTTTTACAACCCGTATGCTGCCGGGCGGGGAGACCGACTTTCCACGCGCGAAATCCGTTCGTTCCGCACTTGCCTCCCGGCTAAAACAAGCCGGCCAGCGCCCGGGTGATGTTCTCCAGGCATTCAAGGTCGGATGCGGTAAAATCGGGACCGGCTTCGTCGCGGGTCTTTCCCTTACGGGTGACCTGCACCACCCAACTCACCTCGTCGCCGGCGATTATCGGCGCGCTCATGATTTTCTGCACGGGAATGCGTTGCTCGCGTTCGGCGAGGGTGTGTTCGACCATGTGCAGATGCGGTGTGCTGGAAAACTCATTGTTGATGCGGCCCCGTCGTTCCTTTTGGGTGACGATGACCAGGGAAGAGGCAACCGATTGGATGGGGATGGCCGCCGGCCTGCCAATCGATTGCGGTGATCGCAAAATCGTCATTTGCGTGCGGGGATCGATCTGGAACAAGCCGATTTCATGGGGCTGCACGTCGAAGAAAAGGGCGATCTCACGGGAAGCGAAGGCCAGTCGACTGTGGGGCGGCGTGGTGGAGAGACCGATGGCGAGTTGTCGACAAAAAGCTTCGATGTTCATGGCGGCCCCATTTATTGGTGGAAAAGAAGGAACGGCAACCTTTTCCTTGTAACAGATTTTCCGATTGCCTGCCACTCAAGAATGAACAGCAGTCGAAAGAACGACCTGCGCAGCCAACGGGAGTCCTTACCAAAGGCTGAGGAATGAAGGCAACGATTCAGGCGAACCGCTGCAACGGCCGAAGAACCAGCTATTTACCAGCTTGCTTCAGCAATTTGCGCAATTTCGGCCACTGCATGCCGCAGCGCGCCGAGACCTGGGCCAGACCTCGCCAATGGGTGGACACTTCCCCGGCGCTCATCAGCTTTTGCGCCTCTTTATAAACTTCTTTCATGGTATAGGCGCCCAGGCCGAGCTTCTCCAAACGGCGGCGGGCTTCCTTCTGTTCGGGGGAGAGAAAGGCTTCACCCTTGCGTCTGATGATGGTCATGGGACGATCTCCAAAATTACGGACCAAACAAGTTCTGGCGATTATTTGCCCGAAGCGGGCCTATCGCTGCGCCAGGGCCAACCTGACCCCCAGACCAGCGAAGACGCCGGAAGTTACGAAATCGAAATATCTGGCGATCCCCGGATGGCGAAGAATGCCGGCGCCGATAGAGCCGGAGAAATAACCGATCAGGGAAAAGATGATCACCGCCTGCAGCATGAAAAGGAGCCCGAGAAGCAGCATCTGGAGGGGGATGTTTACGGCATCGGGGGTGACGAACTGCGGCAAAAAAGCGAGAAAGAACATGGCAACTTTCGGATTCAAAACGTTCATGATGAATCCCCGTTTGAACAAAGCGGCGGCCGTGCGGCCATCGGCAGCCGGCAGGTTTATGCTGGAGCGATCCCGCATCGTTTTGTACGCCAGAAACAGCAGGTAGGCGGCGCCGGCGTATTTGACCAGGTTAAAGGCAACCGCCGACGAGTAAAAGACCGCCGAAATTCCGCAAGCCGCCCCCAAGGTATGAACGCTGATCCCGCTGCACATGCCCAGGGCGGTGACAATAGCGGGTTTTCGGCCGCGGGCGACTCCCTGTGTCAGAACAAAGATGTTGTCCGGCCCAGGCGCAAGGGTCAACGCCACCGATGCGCTGAGAAACAAAAACAAGGTGGTTCCCATCTCTCGTGAATTTCCTCCCTGCCAGCCACGATGAAGTCGGAAAGAAAGGGACGATAGACGAAAGAAAAAAAGTTGTCAATTGTCATCGCCTCCCCTTCCCGCCCCTGCGCCCCGGCTACAAACCAGGACTGCGAGCGGCGCTGCAATAAAATCCAAATACGGCGATGCCTCGTAGAAGACTTTAGCCGCGCTTACCTGCGGAGTGACGCAGCGGCGAATAGGTTAAAATAGGGGAGCACCGCCGCTGTGCGAAGACAAGGCCGGGCAGACGGTTCGCGAACCGCAATTCTCAATCCGCCGGCTGGTTGCCAAAATTCCGCCCCTTTTCAGCGAACATGCCGCCGGTCACCGCAAACCCCATCGCCCGCTGCATCGAGATGTTCACCGGCTTGACCGCCGAGCGCGGGACCATGATGGTGTAGCCGCCAATCTGGTACGAAAGAGGCAGATAAACGGCGACCTCGCCTGGATAGCCGATCCCCTCCGGCAAATCCTTGAAATCGTTGCGCGTGACGAAGCCGAGCAGGCGCATCGGCACGCCACCCATCGTCAGCTCGACGGTGACCACCTGGTTGAATTCGCGCTCGCGCTGCTGGGAAAAAAAGCCGATGAAGTCCTTCACCGAACCGTAGAGGGTCTTCACCATGGGAATGCGGTTCAGCAACGCCTCGCTGAAGTTGAAAATTCTGCGCACGAGGAAGGCGTTCAGGCTGACCCCGAGAAGGAATATGGCGAAAAGGCCGGTCAGCAATCCCATGCCCGGAAGGTACCACCCCTTGGGCAGGATAAACTGGATGATGCTTCCGAGGATTTTTTCGGCGGAAGTTGCCGACCAGTAGAGGATATAAATGGTGAGAGCCGCCGGGAGAATGGCCACCAGCCCCCGGAACATGACCCGTCCGAGGCTTTTCAATGATGCGTTCATAAAGCGTTCATTCCTTCAATTCGCAAAAGCCGCCATTGCAGCCAGCCAAAGAGTGTCCCGCTTAATTTCACAATCTGATTCCGAAATGAGCCAAAACCACCACCATCAGCCAATAGCAAAAAATCGTCAACAGAATCGATGCCGTCATCGCCGGATAAAAAGACAGGCCTTGCTTCAGCAGAAACGGCAGAGAGACGAAGAGAACCAGTGACGGGAGCACCAGCCAGAAAATGCTGCCGGCAAAAGTTCTGACTTTTTCCGTGCTCCCCGTATCGATATGAAGCCAGACGATCGCCAGCACCGAGACCAGGGGTACCGAAGCAAAAAGCGCTCCGAGAAAGGAACTTCGCTTGGCGACCTCGGAAGCCAGGACGACCAGGACGACGGTGACGACGATTTTGGTCAGGTAAAAGCCCATTCAATCAGTTCCCCATTCCGCCGTTTTCGACCGCTGGTCTTCGGATTGAGTTTAGCCGATCAGCGGCGATTCGGATGGGGGCGGGACAATTATGCTATCATCGCAAAGATATGCCAAGGGAGGAATACCACGATGAACGAAAAGTCCGAAACCCAGATCATCACGCTCGGCGGCGGCTGTTTCTGGTGCCTGGAAGCTATTTTCGAACCGTTGCAGGGGGTGCTCGGGGTGGTCTCGGGGTATGCCGGCGGCCATGTCGCGCACCCCACCTACGAACAGGTCTGCGGCAAGCAAACCGGTCATGCCGAGGTGATCCAAATCTCCTTCGATCCGGAGCAAATTTCCTTCCGGCAAATCCTGGAGGTGTTCTTCACCCTGCATGATCCCACCACCCCCAACCGCCAGGGCGCCGATGTCGGGCCGCAATACCGCTCCATTATCCTGTATGGCTCGCCGGAGCAGAAGCGGACCGCCGAACAGGTGATCGCCGAGCTGGAGGCGGAAGGCGCCTGGGGCGCGCCTATCGTCACCGAGGTGGCGCGGCTGAGCGAGTTCTATCCAGCGGAGGCCTGCCATCGGCAATACTTCCGGCGCCATCCGGAACAGGGGTATTGCCGCATGGTTATCGCCCCGAAGGTCGCGAAGCTGCGGGAGAAATACCTGGACCGACTGAAAAACGCGCCATAACGCCGACCACAAGCACCGGCTGTCTATCGGCTTTGCCTTTGCCAGCGAACGGAAGTATCGATATTTTGAATTTGCCTCCGGGCGATCGGCCCCTTATCCTCCTCCCTTGACGGACGGCCTCTCGTCCATCGCAACCCACCCAGGAGGACTCCCATGTTGCTGCTTCGCCGCTCCGCCCCGCTGCTGCTGCTTGCTTGCCTGCTGCTGTGCAGCGCCGCCGCCGCCGACAAAACCGATTACCGCTACATCGCCGCCGCCGACCTCGAGGCCCGCCTCACGGCCGACCAGCCGACCCACCTCGTCGATATCCAGGTCGAGAAGGAGTTTGCCCGGCACCACATCAAGGGCGCCATTGCCACCTACGCCTATCCGGTGAAGAGCCAGGCCGATCAGGCCAAGCTCGCCGCGGTTCTCGAGACGCTGCAGGGCGACAGCGCCCCGGTAGTGATCGTCTGCCCGCGCGGCGCCGGCGGCGCTACCCGCACTTACGATTACCTGCTGCGCAGCGGGATCGCCGGCGAGCGACTGCTGATTCTCGCAGAAGGGCAGGCGGGGTGGAGCTACGCGCCGCTCACCGAAGGGAAGTAGCATCCGCG
>JBAYQP010000049.1:0-21034 GCA_041677125.1 Desulfuromonadales bacterium
ACTCTCCAGTTGGTTAACTGTATAATTTGATTCTGTTCGGTTTGACTGTGTTGCCCGTTAAACCATCTCGAACATCTGCTATTTAGTTTTCAAAGACCGCTCTTCGTTTGCCGCCTCTTCTCGGTGCGGAAGAAGCGGCAATATAAGGGAACCGTCGCCGGTCGTCAACAACTTTAAAATTAGATTTACCTAAACTCGATGCGGGCAAAACGACGCTTTCCCGCTTGCAGGGTTGCCGCCCCTTCCGGCGGCACCTCCAAATCCGGGTTGTCGATTTTCTCCCCATCGATTCTCACACCACCCTGCCGAATAAGGCGCCTTGCTTCGCCATTGGAACCGACCAGGCCGGCATCCAAAAGCAATTTGCAAATCCAGACCGGCGCCGAAGCTTTAATCTCCACGACGGAAATATCCTCCGGAATTTCTTTCTGTCTGAATTGCAGGAGAAATTCGTCCTCGGCCTTCTGCGCCGCCGGCTCATCGTGGAAACGAGCAACCAACTCCCGGGCCAGCATTTTTTTACTCTCCATCGGATGTTGGCCGTCCGGCTGTCCTTGCACCCCGCTACGCACCTTGTGCAAAGAGGGCAAATCAATATCGGAGAGCAACTCGTAATAGCGCACCATCAGCGGATCGGATACGCTCATCACTTTGCCATAGATGTTTTTCGCCGACTCGTCGATGCCGATGTAGTTGCCAAGGGATTTACTCATTTTATTAACCCCGTCAAGCCCTTCCAACAGCGGCATGGTGATCACCGTTTGTGGACGCTGCCCCTCCTGCTTCTGCAACTCACGACCGACCAGCAGGTTGAATTTCTGGTCGGTGCCGCCGAGTTCGACGTCGGCCTGCAAGGCCACCGAATCGTATCCCTGAATCAGCGGGTAGAGAAACTCGTGGATGGCAATAGGCTGCTGGGAGGTAAAACGCTTGTGAAAATCGTCGCGCTCGAGCATTCGGGCAACCGTATAACGGCCGGCCAACTGAATCAACCCGGTCGCGCTCATCGCCCCCAACCATTCGGAGTTAAAAACGATGCGGGTTTTGGCCGGGTCCAGGATCTTGAATACCTGCTCCTTGTAGGTTTCGGCGTTTTGCCGCACCTGGTCGCGGGTAAGTGGCTTTCGCGTCTCGTTCTTACCGGTGGGATCGCCGATCATGCCGGTGAAATCTCCGATAAGAAAGCAGACCTGATGTCCGAGGTCCTGGAACTGCTTGAGCTTCTGAATGAGAACCGTATGGCCCAGGTGAAGATCGGGAGCGGTCGGGTCGAAACCCGCCTTGATCTTTAACGGCACTCCCGACTTGACCGAACCGGCGATTTTTTCCTCCAGTTCCGCCTCAACCAGAATCTCCACGGCGCCACGCCGGATTATCGCCATCTGCTCACTGACTGATTTCATTTCATATCCCTACCCCGCGCGCCGCAACGGCGGGCGATAACTTACAGATCCACTTCCTCCAGAACCCTTTCCACCCCTGTTGCCCGACCGGAATTCTCGTCGATATCGAAAATGGCGCCGTTGAGGATCGGGCCTTTTTTCGCAACCTCGAAACGGACCGGCAGTTGAGTGAGAAAACGCTCGATAGCGAGTTCTTTGCGGATGCCGATAACCGAATCGCGACTGCCGGTCATGCCGGCATCGGTCAGATAGGCGGTGCCGCCGGGGAGAATCCGTTCATCGGCGGTCTGCACATGCGTGTGGGTGCCGACAACAGCCGAAACGCGGCCATCAAGATAACAACCGAGGGCGATTTTTTCACTGGTCGCCTCGGCGTGAAAGTCGACCAGGATAATTGGCGTGCGTATGCGCAACTGGTCAATCAGGGTGTCGGCCACCCGGAAGGGGCACTCCAGGTTGTTCATAAAAACCCGCCCCTCCAGATTGATGATGCCAACCTCGATACCGGCGCTGGTGGCAAATACGCCGCATCCCCGCCCGGCAAGACCGGGCGGGTAATTGGCGGGCCGAAGAAGTCGTTTTTCTTCCTGCAGGTAGCTGGAGATGTCCTTCTTGTCCCAGATATGATTTCCGGACGTAAGGACATCGACCCCCAGGTCGAAAAACTCCCGTGCAATATCCTGGGTCAGACCGAAACCGGCGGCCGCATTTTCCCCATTGGCGACAACAAGGTCTATCTGATGGCGGTCAACCAGCCGATGCAGACGGGCGGAGAGAACCTGTCGCCCGGTGCGACCGACGATGTCGCCGATAAAAAGAATTTTCAAACGACTCCCCTATCCTTATCTGGCGTATTCCGTCGCCCGCGTTTCGCGAATGACATTGACTTTGATCTGCCCCGGGTAGGTCATCTCGTCCTCGACCTTGCGTGCAATATCCTTGGCCAGGATGTGCGACTGGGCATCGGAAATTTCATCGCTGGACACCAGAACCCTGATTTCCCTGCCCGCCTGAATGGCAAAACAGTTGGTCACCCCGGTAAAAGAGGTTCCGATGCGCTCCAGATCGGCGAGCCGCTTGACGTAGGTTTCCAGCATCTCCCGCCGCGCGCCGGGGCGAGCGCCCGAGAGGGCGTCGGCGGCCTGCACCAGAACCGCCAGAATGCTGTCCGGCTTTTCATCCTCATGATGAGCGGCCAGCGCATGGACGATCTTCGGCGACTCGCCGTATTTGCGCGCCAGATCGGCGCCGATCACGGCGTGCGACCCCTCGATTTCATGATCGACCGCCTTGCCGATGTCGTGCAACAGCCCGGCCCGCTTCGCCTGTTTGACATTCTGCCCCAACTCGGCGGCCATGATGCCGCAGAGGAAAGCCACCTCAAGCGAGTGCTGCAAGACGTTTTGGCCGTAAGAGGTTCGGTACTTGAGACGGCCCACCAACTTTATTATCTCAGGATGAATACCGTGCACCCCGACATCAAAGGTGGCCTGCTCTCCCGCCTCGCGAATCGACTTATCCACCTCTTCCGTTGCCTTGGTGACAACCTCCTCGATACGCGCCGGATGAATGCGGCCATCGGCAATCAACCGCTCCAGCGATATTCGCGCCACTTCCCGCCGTACCGGATTGAATCCGGAGATGATGACCGCCTCCGGGGTGTCGTCGATAATCAGGTCAATACCGGTTGCCGCTTCAATCGCCCGAATGTTACGTCCCTCACGGCCGATGATCCGTCCCTTCATTTCGTCGGTGGGCAAAGGGACGACGCTGACGGTTTTCTCGGCAACATAATCTCCCGCATAACGCTGAATGGCGAGGGAGAGAATTTCCTTCGCTTTTTTTTCGGCGTTTTCCCGGGCTTCCTCCTCGATCTGCTTGATGCTTTTTGCGGCATCGTGCCGCGCTTCGCTGAGCATGCTTTCCATGATCAGATTCTTCGCCTGTTCGCTGCTCATTCCAGAAATATGTTCCAGCCGCTGCAGCTGCTCATCAAGAGCACGGGCCACTTCCTTTTCCCGGCCTCGCAGGTTTTCCTCCTCCTGCAAAAACCGTTTTTCCAGTTTGCCGACTTCTTCCTCTTTGGCATCGACCTGGATGGCCTTCCGATCGAGATTCTCTTCTTTTTGCAGCAGTCTCTTCTCCTGCGCCAGAATCTCCCGCCGCAGTTCCCGTGACTCCTGCTCCCAATCGGTTTTTGCTTCGAGAACGGTGTCTTTGGCTTGGATAATCGCTTCCTTGCGGATGTTGTCGGCGTCTTTCTTCGCCTCCTCAATCACCTGGGTAGCCACCAGGTTGGCATCGGCAAGACGGGATTCCGTCAGTTTTCGGCGCAACAAAACGCCAATAAACACTCCGGACCCCAAGGCCACGGCAATTAGTAGAAAAAATATTATTTCTATTTTCAACGTCCGGGTCCTCCGTGGAAATAATGTTGAAATACGTTCGGCGATTGTCGGTCAAACCGGAGCAGACGGTTTTCGGTAATCACCAGATCCATCCGGATATCATGTTGTTCGGCTGGCAACGCTTCAACCAGCTGCCGCTCAAACGCGAGGCCGGCCACCGTCCCTCGCTCCGGGTCATGCAAAACCCGGTCATAAAATCCTTTTCCGTAGCCGAGGCGATGTCCTGAAAGGTCGAAAGCCACTCCGGGAACAACGATCAGATCGAGAGAAGCCACAGACACCACATTACTCCCTATCGGCTCCAGAATGCCAAATGTGCCGGGACACAGCTCACCCAGACTGGCGATCTGCACAAACTCCAGATCGTTCCCGAGCACTCGGGGATAAGCAATTTTTTTTCCTTGCCCTGAACGGAAAAGCTCTTCGGTAAACACTTCGTTGCCGACAGAGCTATAGAGGCCTATCGCGCTCGCCGAAACAAATTCAGGCAATTCCGCAAGAGCTTGTTGAATCCGCAAGCTCCACGCCAAACAGCGATCGGTCGCCAGTTGTCGCCGACGGGCAAGCATTTTGCTCCGGAGGAGTGTTTTGAGCATGGCAGAGACCCCCGGTCGCGGTGATCTCCATCGGGAAAGGAAGATAGGAGGGAGCAGCAAAATCGCAAAAGCGATGGGATTCGGTGGTTTCGTCTGTTGCCGGCAGCAAACCGGCGTCAATAACTTGAAAGTCCTGTTATTGGGGAGTCAGAACCGTCTGCCGCATTATCGGCCGACACCATGGGAACAAGCACCCCCGAACCGCAAAAGCGCTTAAAAAACAAGCGACTTAACCTTTTCCAATCTATCTAAAAATCTCCGCAGAGATCAAGCCAAGTTGGCCGGCAGCAATTTCCGGCATTTACTCTTTTTTCCCCGCCGGGTCGATCGCCGGCAGTTCGGTATCCAGTCGCGTCAATAAATGCTGCAGTTTTTTTGAGGAGCGCAGGTAATCACCACTCATATTCATCAGGGCAAGCACTGCGGCATTCAGAGTATCCACCGTCTGTCCGTTGGCAATGATTTCCGCGACCCGATCATTGACATACGCGGCAACTGCGTGCACTTCCGCGGGGGAAGCTTCGGTGCGAACGGTGTAAGGTTGCCCAAGAACCGTAACCTGGATGGGCCGCTTCAAGAACCTTCCCTGTCGAACTGATCCAGTTTGCCCAGGATACGGTCGAGTTCAGCGCGAAACCTCTCGCGCTCCGCCAGAAGGTCGTGGTGTCCAGCCCGCAGATTGCGGCATTCTTCGGCCAGTTGATGATTCCTGGCAAGGAGCTGGTCTATTTTCTCCTCGAGTTTCTGCACAAGATCTAAATTCATCGGCACCCCGAATTCTGACATAATGCCGTCGATGCTAATGGAAAAGTGGTGTTAAAGTCAAGCTGTTCCACCATTCTGAAACAGCGCCTCGACAAAAAGATCGGGATCGAAGGGGCGCAAGTCTTCCAAGCCTTCGCCGATGCCGACATAGCGCACCGGGAGCCCAAGTTCACTGCCAATGGCAACGATCATGCCGCCGCGAGCGGTGCCATCCAACTTGGTCAAGACAATTCCCGTTACGGTTACGGCTTCCTTGAACAAGCGGGCCTGCACCAAAGCATTCTGACCGGTCGTGGCGTCCAGCACCAGCAGTGTCTCGTGCGGCGCCCCGGCGACTTCGCGATCGAGAACCCGGCGCACCTTTTTCAATTCCTCCATCAAATTTACTTTTGTATGCAGGCGACCGGCCGTATCCAGAATAAGCATGTCGGCGTGCCGAGCGACAGCGGCCTTGACCGAATCGAAAGCCACCGCCGCCGGATCGGCCCCTTCGGCGTGCCGGACAACTTCGGCCCCACTGCGTTCGCCCCAGATGGTCAATTGCTCGGCCGCTGCGGCGCGGAAGGTATCGCCGGCGCCCAGAACAACCTTTTTCCCGGAATTGACGAATTGCCAGGCCAGTTTGCCGATGGTCGTTGTTTTCCCCACGCCGTTGACACCCACAACCATCAATACAAATGGCGTGGACTTGGCCGTTTCAAGGGGCGCCGACTCGAGCCGCAGACGCGCCCGAATCTCCTCCTTAAGCCAGAGCCGCAGCACGGAAGGATTTGCATCTTCACTGCGCGCCAGGCGCTTTTCCAGCGAGCGCATCAAGTCCTGAGTGGTTTTCATGCCAAAATCGGCGCCGATCAGAATCTCCTCCAGTTCCTCCAACAGCGCCTGATCTATCCTGCTGCTCGCGCCCAGCAGGGCATCGATGCGTCCGACCAACGTCGAGTGGGTTTTTGCCAGACCTGAACGCATCCGCTCCAGAAGACTGACCGGCGCTTTTGGTTCGGGCGCGGCGACGGGAGCGGGAGCAATCTCCGCGGCCGTTTCAAGTTCTTCGGCTGGAGAAATCTCTTCCTCGGCTGCCGTTTCCGGTGCTTGCGCTGGCGGCGTTTCCTCTTTTGGCGGAGCGCCGAGGCGCCGGCGCGAAATGCGCAAAAGAACCAGAATGACAAGCAGAATCAAAAAAGTAGCAAGGACGAAGACAAGAATCCAGGCGGCGGAGAGGCGGTATTGTTCGGGAATGCCGACGTGAACCAGCAACTCGGCCAATCGCTCCATCCAGCGGGATAACCATTCCATTCGGGCAAAATCTCCTTCCGGCATTTATTTCAGGCGATTTCCGGGTACAGGCGCTGCACGCAAGTCCGGGCGGCAAAAAGCGCGCGGCTGAGAACGCTGCCGCGTTCCAGCAACATCAGCAAAAAATAGTCTTTAGTGATCGGCAACACCAGGAACTTGTTCTTTTCGGTCGTGATGACAATCTCCCGCAGGTGGTCCTCGCCGTCGCGCTGGACCACTTCGCGCAGGTTGGTCAGGACAATTCCCTTATGCGCACCAAAGACCTGCAGTTGATAATCGTCAATGCGGGCGGCCTGATCGACGGCCTCGCCTTCCCAATCGGCCAGAATCACCCCTTGCGCGCCCGGCACTTTCTGCATTAAGTCGTTCAGAACTGGTCGAAATGACATTTTGCCTCCTGCCTTCTCGCCTCAGGCGGCGAAATCATTCATCCGCACCGAAACCATTTTGGATATGCCCGGTTCTTCCATGGTAATACCATAGAGGGTGTCGGCCACTTCCATGCTACGTTTGCTGTGGGTAATTATAATGAACTGCGAAATAGCCGACATTTCTCGAATCATGTCATTAAATCGGCCGATATTGGCATCGTCCAAAGGAGCATCCACCTCATCCAGCATGCAGAAGGGGGATGGTTTGATCATGAAAATTGAGAAAATCAGCGCTACCGCAGTCAGTGCCTTCTCGCCACCAGAGAGCAGATTGACGCTCTGCAGCTTTTTCCCCGGCGGCTGGACGATGATGTCGATCCCGGTCTCCAGCAGATCTTCCGAATCGGTCAACTGCAACTCGGCTTTGCCGCCGTTGAACAGGCGGGGAAAAACTTCCCGAAATTGACTATTGACCCGATCGAAAGTCTCGCTGAAGCGCTTGCGGGTCGTGCGGTTTATTTTGCCGATAGCCGCCTGCAAGCCCTCCAGGGATTGCCGCAGATCTTCCTGCTGGGTCGATAAAAACTGATAACGCTCCTCCAACTCGCGATATTCGTCGATGGCGGTCAGATTTACTTCGCCGATATCGTCGATCAACCGCCGCAGATCGCGCAAACGATTTTCCGCCCCGGACGGGTCGAAATCTGCTTCTTCGGCAACCTCCTGAGCCAAATCGATGCGATAGCGTTCGCCGACACTCTGGTTCAGATGGTCGATCTCCAGAACCAACTCCCGGCCCCGCAGTTGCAAGGTCGTCAATTCTTCCCGCGCTTGGCTGACCCGGGTGCGCAGCACCTTGAGAGCCTCCTCCTGAGCTTCCACTTGCCCGCCGACGGCTTCAAAAACATCCCTGTGCCGGTCAAGCCGGGACTTTTCTTCTTCGCGCCGGCGAAAAAGCACCTCCAGTTCGGCCTGCAGACGTTCGCGTTGGCGCAGCAGGCGCGCCTGCTCCTCCTCCCCCTCGGCCTCGCGGGATTTTGCCGAGAGCAAACGATTTTGCAAATCCTTGCGCAAATGACCGAGACGCTCCAGGTTCTTCCGGCTCGCCTCCTCCCTCTCGCGAATACTGGCTACGGCCACCTTCAGCGCAACAACCCTTTCGCGGACCACGCCGGTTTCCCGCCGCAAAACCTGAATTTCTTCCTGCAGGCGAGCAACCGTCCCCTCCAAATCCCCTTTGCGCTGTTCGCGTTCGAGTTGTCCTTGGGCAACTTCGGCCAGTTGCCGATGCAACTCTTCTTTCTCGCCGTGCAGTTGATCGTCCTCGAGGTTGAGAACCTCCAGTTTATCCAGCAGCCGATCTTCTTCCTGCCGCAGCCGCTGGCGATCTTTTTCGCTGTCGATGATCTTCAATTCTTTCCGGTGCAACGCGGCTTCCGCCTCCCGCAACAATTCTTCGGTTGCGGCGATCTCCTCCCGAAGCTCCAGGCGAATCTCCTGGAGCGCCACGACTTCGCCGGAAAGCCGTTCGACGTGTCCGGCCAGTTCCTTCATTTCCCGTTTCCGATGCAGTAACCCCTGATCCAGCCCCTGCCTGCCACCGCCGGCGATTTCACCCGTTCCCGAGAGGATTTCACCCGCCTCGGTGACCATGACGGTTCCAGCCGGCGGGGGCTCGGCGTAAAACGGCTCCAGGGATTGCACCAGGAAAACCCCGGCAAACAGACCGCGAATGGCCGCGGCATGGGTGGACTCCACCTGAATCAGCTCGGCCAAACGTTGCCCGGATACCGGGATCGGTTCTGGGGCTGATGGGCCGGCCTTGGGGAGGAGAAAACTGCAACGTCCTTCCGCCACGCGCAAAAATTCGAGACTTTGCCGGATATCCGTCACATTTCCGGCGAGCAGGGTCTGCAGGCGATCGCCCAGAACCGCCTCGACAGCAACTTCATAGCGGGCGGGAACATCGAGAGCGTCCGCTACCACCCCGGTGAAGCGGCGATGAAAATCGGGATTCTCCAGAAGCGCCCGAACCCCGCGCCCATAGCCGTCGAGGGTCGTTTCCAGCTGCTGCAGGGACTCGAGACGGGAGCGCTGTCGGTTGAATTCCTCGCGGCGCGCCAGCAGGCGATTTTCATTCTCCTCCACTTCCCGGCGCACGCGTAAAAGGGTTTCCTGCAACGCTTCGCGCTCCTGACGCAGCACCGCCTGCCGTTGCCGAAAACCTTCCAAATCGCCTTCGAGAGCAGCAATCCGTTCCTGCGCCAAGGTCAGCTGTTCGCGCCCGGCAACCGCTTCCGACCGACTGCGTGAGCTGCGCTCGGCGAGGGCCTGATCCCGCCGCAGAAGTTCTTCATGGCGGGACCCCAGGCGGGACAATTCGGTCAGCAGCTCATAAAGCGAACGGCGGGAGCTCTCCAGATGATTGTCCAACTCCTGCTCGCGACCGGCAAATTCCTCCAGGCAGACCTCCCCTTCGGCCAGATGCCTGCTTTCCGCCTCCAGGTCGGCGCCAAATCCCGACTGGCTTTCCCGCAGTCCGGATTCCTCCTTCTCCAGAGCGATCTGCCGTTGCGCAACCTCCTCTCGTTCGGCAGCCAACCGCTCCCGCTGCCGGGCGAGATGTTCGAGTTCGCGAGCGGCTAATTCGAGGTTTCCTTCCACTTTCTGCAATTCAGAGGAGAGATGAAAGATCTTCTCCTGCCCCTGGGTGACTTCCTTTTCCCGTAGGGACTGCTGCAGTCGAAGTTCTTCCAGGACGGCTTCGCCCTCGGCCAACTGGGCCGCCACTGCGGCCAGCAGCTGCTGCCGCGCATTCTCCTGATGGGACGCTTCGGCCGCCGCACTTTGTAATTCCCGGTACTTTTCCCGGGCGAAGCGGGTTTCGATCCCCCGCAACTCCTCCCGATACGCACGAAAGCGCTCAGCGCGTTGCGCCTGGCGCTTGAGACTGCCGAGTTGCCGGCGCACCTCGGCGATAATGTCTCCCAGCCGCAGCAGATTCTGCCGGGTGCCCTCGATCTTGCGCAGGGCCGACTTCTTGCGGGACTTGAACTTGGTGACACCGGCCGCCTCCTCAATGAGAAAACGACGATCCTCCGGTTTGGCATTGAGGATCATGCCGATCTTGCCTTGTTCGATGATCGAGTAAGCACGGGCGCCGACACCGGTGTCCATGAACAGTTCGGAGATATCCAACAGGCGGCAGGAGGTTTTATTCAGCAGATACTCGCTTTCCCCGCTACGATGCAGGCGGCGAGTGATCATGATTTCGGGATAATCCCGGAAAGCCGGTGGCGACAGTCCATCTTCATTGGCAAAAACGATCGACACCTCGGCCATGCCGAGCGGCTTGCGCCGTTCACTGCCGCCGAAAATAATATCTTCCATGGAGCGGCCGCGCAGATTTTTGGCATTCTGCTCCCCCATGGCCCAGCGAATGGCATCGACGATATTGCTTTTGCCGCAGCCGTTCGGTCCGAGAATGGCGGTCACTCCCTCCTGAAAATCAAGGGAGACCTTATCCACGAAAGATTTGAACCCGACGATATCGACCCGTTTAATTTTCATCGGCAATACAATTTTCCACCGGGGGAATACCAGAAAAGATCAATGGCCGCGCATGTTAGCAAGCTCCCCCGGAGGTGTAAAGAATTTATACCGGAGCGCCACCCATATTGCCGGCCTGCCGCAACCGGGGTATGATGCCGCCATGATTGAAATCCGTATTACGACCGAAGGCGAACAGGCGGCGCTGGAAAGTTTGGCGCTGCACATTCCGGCCGCGCCGACCGGCTATCTTCGGCAATTGCTGCTGAAGGGCAAGGTTCGCCGGGAAGGGATCGCCCTTACCGAAGCGGAACCGGTGCGGCAGGGAGACCGATTATTCCTCTCCGACAGCCGGCGTCTGCAAGAGCTGCTTGCAGCTTCGGCAGCCAAACCGCATATTTTATTTGAGAGCCGGGAAATTCTGATTGTCGACAAACCGGCGGGGCTGGCCATTCATCGCGGCCAGGGGCATGACGACAATCTGACCGACCGGCTGCAGGAAACCATCCGGCAGCGCAAAGAAAAATACCTGTTGGCGCCCGTGCATCGACTCGACGCCGCCACATCGGGAGCGGTAATTTTCGGCAAGGGGCGTCAGGCGACAGCCGCTCTGGGAAAAGTGTTCATGGCCGGGCAAGTGGAGAAAATCTACCTGGCGCTTGCGGCCGGCCGTCTGCCGGAAACCGGCCAGCTCGCCGCTCCGGTGCCCGCCAAGGGGAAGTGGAAAGCGGCCTTGACCAAATATCGGCGCCTGGCGATCCACGGCGACTTCTCCCTGCTGCAATTGGCGTTGCACAGCGGCCGCACGCACCAGATCCGCCGGCAATTTGCCGATATCGGCCATCCGCTGGCCGGCGACCGGCGGTACCGGGGACCACAACCGCCCGGGCTGGAGAGACTGTTCCTGCACTGCCGTTATCTGGCCCTGCAGAATCCCTTCGATGGTTCGGCGCTTGCGATAGAGTGCCCCCTGCCGGCGGCGCTATCCGCCTTTCTTGCCATCCTTCCTCCCGATTGCCGCAATAAGTGACCATGGCCAATTGAATCCGCGGTGTCTTCCGACGGGGAAAATCGGTATACTGGCCGATCACTTCAGAGATGATGGACTCCATGCTGCGTCGCCACCCTATAATCGCCGCCACAGGCATTCTGTTTTTCGCTGTATTGGTCATCGCGGCCGTTTTCATCGCTACGTTCGATCTCAATCGCTACCGGGAGCAGGCGCAGGAAGAAATTTCTCTGGCACTTGCTCGTCCCATTTCCCTGGGCGAAGCCCATTTGAGCCTGCGCCATGGGCTTGCGTTTTCATTCACCGCCATAAAAATCCCCCCCGCCCCGGCGGATCTCTGGTCGTTGGACGCCGGGCGCCTGGTTTTGCGGATCGAGTTTGCCCCCCTGCTGCAGGGCAAGATTGTTTTCTCCGATATTCTCCTGGTCGAACCCCGATTGCGCCTGGTAGCGCCGTCGGCAGGTGAAGCGGCCAAAGCCGAAGCCATTCCCGATATCCGACGGGTATTTGCCGGCATCAAGAATTTCGTCATAAAAAATGGCCTCCTGACTCTGGAAGACCGCCGCGCTGGTGAGCATCCGCACGTCCTGACGTTGGAACGCGTGCAATTGCGATTGCTCCATCTGGCCTCCGGAGGGCCGACGTGGCTGACTGTGGCCGGCCAACTGCGGCAGAGCGGCGCCCCGGCGAAACTCAGCCTGGCCGGGGAGATAACGCCCGCCAGCGACTGGCGCCAAAGCGCCTTCCGCCTCGGAGTAAAGATCGCCGGGGTTGAATTAGACCTGTTGCAGAAGCATTTTTTCCCCGAGGTCAATGATGCCTCGGGAACAGTTTCGTTCGGAGCGCAGTTGACCGGCTCGCCGGCCGCCGGCCTGGAAGTAGAGGGGGAAATAACCGGTGAAGACCTGCGCGTCGATTTTCCCCTCTGGTACCGGGCGCCGTTGGCCATTGACAATCTTCGGATTGCCGGCGCATGGGCCGAGAAAGCCGGAACGCAACGGGTGCGCGAGGTCACGGTTGCCGCGGACGGTCTGAGCGCCCATGCCGAAGGGCTCTGGCGTCGCCAGGGTGAGTCCGATTGGCTGGAAGCGACACTGACCGCCCCCGCCCTGCCCCTGGTGAAACTGGTGCGCTTTCTCCCCGACGGACCCACGGCGGCGCGCCTGAAACAGCAACTAACCGGCGGCGAACTGGAACTTGAAAAAATCCATTTCGCCGGCCCCTCCTCCGCCCTGTGCTCCGGCGGCGAAAATCTTCCGGTGCAAGCCTCTTTTGCCGTGCATGACCTCACTTGGCAGGAGAAGGACAAACTGCTCACCGAACTCTCTCTGACCGGCGTTTTCGCGCAGGACCTGTTGCAACTGGACGGCGCCGCCAAGCTCCTTGACGCGCCGTTGCACTTCGCCGGGACCATCGAAAATCCCCTGTCTTCCCGAGCGAACGTCACCGCGGAAATCAGGGGGGAATTCGCAACCGAACGCCTGTTGGACGAAGTTCCGGCGGGGCGGCGTCCACAGCAACTTATCGCCACCGGTACGCTGCCGATTTCTTGCAGCCTGACCGGGGACTGGCAACAGCTGGATTTTTCCGCCAAAGCGGATTTGCACCAAATGCACGCGCGCTGGGATGCGATAGTCGTCAAACCGGCGGGCCTGGCCGGAGAAATTGCCGTCACCGGCGCGGTCACCCCCGCCCGCCTGGAACTCCGACGCGCCCGCCTGCATTTCGCCCCCCTGGAGATTCGCGCCAAGGGCGAACTGGAGCGGGCGGGTGAGGGGAATTTTTCCCTGGCACTCGACCTCTCCCGCCTCGATCTGGAGAAATTGCAAACCTTTCTGCCGCCGTTGGCCATGCTGCAAAGTCGTGGCGCCATCGAGGCCCATTACGAACTGGCGGGCAGCGGGGGCCGGATAAAGAACCGGCACGGGCGCATTCGCCTGCGCCAAGTCGGCGCATACCTCGGGCCGCATCTTGCCAGCATCCAAAACATCAACGGAAGTGTGAAGATTGCCGGAGACCTGGCGGAAAGCAGGGAGATATCCGCCCTCCTCGGCGCCTCGCCAATTACAATTTCCGGCACTTTTACCACCTCGCCGGCGCCGCAAGCCGCTTTCCATGTGCGCGCCGACAGCATCCGCGCCGATGAGCTGATTTTCTCCTCCAGGCAGTTCCTGCGCGATCTGGATGCGCACCTGCTGATCGATCGGGAAGGGATCGACTTCGCTCCAGCCACCGTGCGCCTGGACGGCGGCACCGCCGCCAGCGTACGGGGCAGGGTTGCTTTTGCCCCCGTGCCACGGGTGGAACTCGACATCGAGGCCAAACAGGCCGATATCGACGAGGTTATCGCGCTTTGGCAGCAACCGCCCGAGACCGATTCCGCCCGTTCCGACGCGGACCCTGAACTCAATGCCGCCGCCGATGCGAAGGAACGAAGTGGCCTCACCGTGCAAATTCGCGCCAAAGTCGGCGAAGGCCTTTTCAGCGGTCTGCAGTTCCAGCAGGCCAAGGGGGAAATCCGCTACAAAAACGGCTTGCTGAATATTTTTCCGCTGCGCTTCAGCGTCGGCCCCGGCACTTGCGACAGCCGGGTGGCGGTGGAATTTACCGATTCCGCACCGCTGCTGCGCACCTCCGGGCATCTGGAGAAAGTCGACGCGTCCGTTGTCTACCAGCAGGTACTGAAGAGAGAAGGATTAATTACCGGCTCGCTGGACGGCGATTTTTACTTGGAGGGTTTAATCGGCGATGACTTTCTGCCGTCGTCCCTGGGCGGGTTCAGTATTGCAACCAAGGAGGGGGTGCTGCGCAAGTTCAAGATTCTCGGCAGGGTGTTCTCGGTGTTGAACGTGTCGCAAATTCTGACCTGGCAGTTGCCGGATATGGCCCGCGAAGGAATGCCCTTCGACCTTCTTGCCGGCAATTTCATTCTTCGGGCCGGCGTTTTATCCACCGAAGATTTATTCATCGACAGCCGGGCAATGAATCTTTCGTTGATCGGCAATTTGAACCTGATTGAGGAAGAATTGGATTTATATATGGGCATCAAGCCGCTGGGAACGGTGGACAGGATCGTGACCAACATTCCCGTCGCCGGCTGGCTGCTGACGGGCGAGGAGAAGGCGCTGATAACCGCCCAGTTTCATGTTCACGGACATCCGGATCGCGCCGAGGTCCAGCCGGTGCCGATCAACATGGTTTCGGAGAAGGTTTTCGGCATTTTTCGCCGCGTCCTTAATCTTCCCGGCCGATTGATCGAGGATGCCGGGGCGTTGGTGCAGGAAAAATAACGGCTCAGCGTTCGACGTTTACCCCCAGCACTTTTTCCATTTGCCGAAGGGCGAATTCCCCGTCTTCCTCATCCAGAGCAGCCACCGAGTCGGCGGGCACCCGCACCCGATAGTCGCGCATCACCGCCTCGGCTGCCGTATAAAAAACGCAGATATTCGTGACGCAACCGGTCAATAGCAGCTCTTCCGGCTGCAACCGGCGCAGCACCTCGCCCAGATCGGAAGCGTAGAAACCGGAATAGCTGGTTTTCCGCACTATCTTCTCCCCTTCCGCCGGCGCCAGTTCCTCGATCACCTGGGCGCCGACGCTGCCGCGAACGGCGTGCGGCGGCCAGCCCAGACGGCCGAACTCCCGGTCATCCGGAGCGTGGGCGTCGCACAGATAAATCACCGCCTGGCCTGTGCGGCGCGCCTGCGCCAGACGCGCTTGCAGGCGGGGGACAATGGCCCGGGCTTTCGGCACCTCCAGCGGCGCGCCTTCCCGCACGAAATCGTTCAGCATGTCGATGATCAGCAGCGCCTGTTTCATCCCCGCCTCCCCGAGCAAACCGGATTGTTTAATATGTATTATACTACAGGGCTTCGCCAGTGCGCTCGCCGACATAGATGGTGGCGATGCCGAAGGTGAGATCCCGATGCCGCAAGGCGCTGAAACCCGCCTCGGCCATCATCGCCTTGAATGCTTCTCGGTCCGGAAATTCGATCACGGAATCGGGGAGGTACTGATAAGCGCTGCGCTTTGAGAAGAGACCGCCGATCAGCGGCAGCAGCCGGCGGAAATAGAAGTGATAGATTTTTTTAAACAGGAGACTGCGCGGATTGGAGAACTCAAGAATCACCGCCCGGCCGCCGGGACGAAGCACCCGCCACATCTCCCGCAGTCCGGCGGACCGGTCCACCACGTTGCGGATGCCGAAGGCGATAGTCACTCCGTCGAAACAGCGATCCGGATGCGGCAACGCCTCGCAGGGGGCATTGACCAGGGCAATCCGCCGCCGCCAGCGCGATCCGGCGATCTTTTCGGCGCCCCGCACCAGCATCCCCTGGGTAAAATCCGCACCGACAATGCGCACCGAGTCGGGGGTGCGGGCGGCAATTTCCAGCGCCACATCGCCGGTGCCGGTAGCGATATCCAGCACGGCTCCGCCGGGCGGCACCCGCAGCTGAGCCACGGCAATGCGCCGCCAGTGCCGGTCAATGCCCAGCGACAGCAGCCGATTCAGCAGATCGTAGCGTGGGGCGATGGCATCGAACATGTCACGGATGCCGCGGCCTTTTTCAGTCAGCTTGAACATGGCGGAACTCCCTTTTGAACGCGTGGTGTAATTACCACATCCGGCAACCCCCCGCCAGCAAAAAAGCCTGCCTCTCCTCCCCCCCGACTTGCCACGCATCCAGGTGTTTGGAAACAGTCCTTCCAAAAGCGGCCAGCATGCATCTTTAAATAAAACACAGGTGACAAAAACTTCCCTTCTCCAGCGCCAACTCCCGAATACACCTCATCTGAGAAAAATTCCTTTCGGTAAAACGATTTTTCGCTACCGCTGGACAATAAACATTCGGCCAGATAGACGCTGGCTATCGTTTTCCCTTGTCAATCACGCGGAATATCCTACGATTGTGATTGACAAAAATAAAACGCTGTATTACCAATATCCGAAATGCATCTTGTTTCTTTTGCGGGCCGTCAGGAAAACGCTTGCCGCCATTTTACGAGGGGATCGTCGCCATGCCAAGGAATTCTCCGTTGCCCGGACGCGGTAAAGAATCTTATTCCATTCAGTCGGTTGAGAACGCCCTGGCGGTGCTGGAAGCGCTCTGCGAAGAGGGCGAGGAATTCAGGATTTCACAATTGAGCGAAAAGCTCGGCATGAATAAAACGAGCATTTTTCGGCTGTTGGCCACCTTTGAAAATCGAGGCTATGTCGAACGGGAGAAAGGCTCGGGTAAATACCGCCTGGGCCTTTCGGCTTATGAAATGGGCCAGAAGTTTCTCTCCCGCATGGGCCTGCTGCGAAAGGCCAGGCCGGTAGTGGAACGCCTGGTGCGGCAGTGCAACGAGGCAGTTTACATCGGACTGCGAAGAAACGACGAGATTCTCTTTCTCGACATGGTCGACACCAGCCAGCAAGTAAAAATCGTCTCCTTTTTGGGCAATCGCTATCCCCTGGCAAGCAATGCCGCAGGCAAAGTGATTCTCGCCCACTCGCTACCGGAAGAGCCCAAACCACCCAGCGGCAAGCCTTTCTCGCCCCCCTGTCCGGTTGCCCCTGCAGAATTGCTGCTGATTCGCCGGCAGGGTTTCTGCCTCGAAAATGGCGGCCCCCTGGGAGAGGGGGTGGTGAATCTGGCGGTGCCCCTGTTCGACACCGACGGCGAAATACCCGGCTGCCTGTGTTTGGTAGGCCCCTCCTTCCGCATGTCTCCGGAGAGAATTCAGGACGACATCCTGCCCTCTCTTAAGGAAGCGAGCAATATTATCTCTTCCAAGCTGGGGTACCTGGGCTACTACCTCGGCACCGATCGCATCTGAGAATCCCGCCGGAAACGGTTCGCGCCCTCGCCCCTCCTCTTTCCGCCAGCCCCCCCCTCGGCCACGCCCAGAATATCGACCATACACCATTTCTTTAAGAACGGGTTCCGTCCGGCCATGTAAAACAATAGTTTATATTTCCTTGCAAAATAGCGTTTCTTTCTTTTAAGAAGATTAAGATCACCCGCCAGGTTTTAGTTTAACCATCCGGAAACTTATCGTACGGCGCTGCAAGAAATGAAATTAATTTTTATTTTTCAACAACTTACACATGAAATGCATTTTTTTTTAACAATCCTGTTGACAGTAATAAAACAGTGTATTATCTTTTCTCAAATTTCGGTCGGATCGTCCCATCCGACATTTTTTAAAACAACTTTCCAGATCGCATCCAGCCCATTTAAACACCGCGGGGAGTCATCCCCCGAGAAAATCCAGGAGCCACCCATTGTCGGTCAAAGGAAAAAACTCATATTCAATCCAGTCCGTTGACAACGCTTTGGATGTTCTTGAGGCCCTTTGCGACGAGGGGGACGGGTTTCGCATTGCACGCCTGAGCGAACGGCTTGGCATGCACAAAATGAGCGTCTTCAGACATCTGGCCACCTTCGAAAATCGCGGGTACGTGGAAAAGGAAAAGGGTTCCGACCGCTACCGGCTCGGCCTTTCGGCTTATGAAATCGGCCAGAAACTGCTCTCCCGCATGGGGCTTCTGCGCAAGGCGCGCCCGATCATGGCCAGGCTGGTTCGCGAATGCGAGGAAGCGGTTTATATCGCCGTCCCGCGCGGCGCCGAGGTCCTGTTCCTCGATATGGCAGACAGCAGCCACCAGGTGAAGGTGATCCCGCTGCTCGGGAAACGCTACGCTATGCAGACTTCGGCCGCCGGCAAAGTCCTGCTTGCGCACACCACCGGCGAGGGGAAGGTCGCAGGCGAGGGCTCATTGCCGCCGGATGTCCTTTCATCGATCCGCGCGCAGGGATTCTGCTGTGATGTTGCCGCCCTGGGCGATGGCATCGCCAGCATCGCCGTCCCGCTTTTCGGTGCCGGCGGCAAACCCCAGGCGGCCCTGTGCCTGGTCGGCCCCGACTTTCGCCTGCCGGAGGCCACGGTGGAGAGCGTGTTTCTTCCGCATCTTCGGGAGGCTGGAAAAATCATTTCGTCACGACTCGGCCATTCAAAGAAGGCCTGAACGATGACCAGTCCATTTCAGAGAAAGGGGGAAAGAGAAGATTTGATGGCGCACCCACATGGTCCGCAAACGTTCGGGCCGCTCGTTCACGTTGACGTTTTGCTGGGAATCACTCTTTAGGAGAAAGAAGGAGGTCTCTATGACAACCGATGGCGTAGCTTATTGGAAAGCGGTTCTGGGCCTGATCAGGAACGTACTGATCGTCTGGTTCGTCGTTTCGTACGGTTTCGGCATCCTGCTGGCGCCGCTACTCAACAATATCCACCTTGGTGGATATCCCCTGGGCTTCTGGTTCGCCCACCAAGGGTCCATATACGTTTTCGTGGTGCTCATCTTCGTTTATTCCAAGGTGATGGGTAAGATCGACGAAAAATTCGACGTTCACGAAAATTAAGGGAGGAGAGACAACATGAGTCTTCAAGCAATTACTTACCTGGTCGTCGGTCTCACCTTTGCCCTTTACGTCGGCATCGCCATCTGGGCCCGCGCGGGAAGCACGAAGGAATTTTACGTAGCCGGCGGCTCGGTTCACCCGATCACGAACGGCATGGCCACCGCCGCCGACTGGATGTCGGCCGCCTCCTTCATCTCCATGGCCGGCATGATCTCCAACATGGGCTACGGCGGCGGCCTCTTCCTGATGGGCTGGACCGGCGGCTACGTTCTGCTCGCCATGCTGCTCGCGCCCTATCTGCGCAAGTTCGGCAAGTTCACCGTGCCCCAGTTCTTCGGCTCCCGCTATTATTCGAAGAGCGCAAGCATGGTGGCGGTTATCTGCCTGCTGGTCGCCTCGACCACCTACATCATCGGTCAGATGACCGGCGTCGGCGTCGCCTTCTCCCGTTTCCTCGGCGTTTCCAACGACACCGGGATCTACATCGGGATGGCCATCGTTTTCATGTACGCCGTTTTCGGCGGCATGAAGGGGATCACCTACACCCAGGTCGCCCAGTTTTGCGTGCTTGTTATCGCCTATACCATCCCGGCGATCTTCATCTCCCTGCATCTGACCGGCAACCCGATCCCGCAGCTTGGCCTCGGTTCCGACATGGTCGGCACCAACGTCGCCCTGCTCGAAAAACTCGACATGATCGTCACCGACCTCGGTTTCGGCAAATACACCGAATCCCTGCCCGTCAACAGACTGAACATGTTCGTCTACACCGTGTCGCTGATGATCGGCACCGCCGGCCTGCCGCACGTCATCGTCCGCTTCTTCACCGTGCCCAAGGTCAAGGACGCCCGCGCCTCCGCCGGCTGGGCGCTGATCTTCATCGCCATGCTCTACACCACAGCTCCGGCCGTGGCCGCCATGGCGAAGATGAATCTGTTCAAAACCGTCAATCCCGCCGTCATGACCAGTGCCAGCGTCTTCGCTCCCGAATCCGGCCTGGTGTACGACCAACGGCCCGACTGGATGAAGCGCTGGGAAGTCACCGGGCTGCTGAAATTCGAAGACAAGAACGGTGACGGCCGCATCCAGTACTACAACGACAAGAGCAAAGACGCCGAGTTCCAGGCCAAAGCCTCCGCAGCCGGCTGGAAGGGCAACGAGCTCAGCGTCAACGCCGACATCATCGTTCTCGCCAACCCGGAGATCGCCATGCTGCCGAACTGGGTCATCGCCCTGGTCGCCGCCGGCGGTCTCGCCGCCGCGCTCTCGACTGCGGCCGGTCTGCTGCTCGCCATCTCCTCGGCGATCTCCCATGACCTGCTTAAAGAAAACTTCATGCCCAACATGACCGAAAAAGGCGAGCTGATGGCCGGCAAAATCGCCATGGCCTGCTCGATCGTAGTCGCCGGCTATCTCGGCCTCAACCCGCCGGGCTTCGCCGCCGGCACCGTCGCCCTGGCCTTCGGCATTGCCGCCAGTTCCATTTTCCCGGCACTGATGATGGGCATCTTCAGCAAGACGATGAACAAAGAAGGCGCCATGGCCGGCATGCTCGCCGGTATCGGCGTCACCTTGTTCTACGTCTTTGCCCACAAAGGGATCCTCTTCATCAAGGGAACCGATTTTGTCAACTTGATCGGCGGCCCGAATTCCTTCTTCGGTATCACGCCGGAAGCCTTCGGCGCCATCGGCGCGCTGGTGAACTTCGCCGTGGCCTTCGCAGTCAAGAACATGACCTCGCCGGTTCCCCACGACATCGCCGACATGGTCGAGCAGGTGCGTATCCCCCGCGGCTCCAAAGCCGTGGACGGGGCGCATTGATCACCCTCTGTTGACGAGCTGAGTTTTTCCATGCCATAACCCCGCCAGACGCGCTGGCGGGGTTTTTTTCTGAACTTTATCCTTGCCAGGTTCTTCACTCTTCGGGTAAAAATCTATTTATCAACCCGCACCGGAAAAAAACAAAGGAAGTAGAGAATGAATCACCCCATCGTCAGTTTCGTCCTAACCTGGCTGCTCTACCTGGCTTTGTACCCCATCGCTTTTTTCTGGCTGCGTCGGGCATGGCGAATTTTCATCAAACACGACTATTCCGAAGTGGCCCTGAAACGGGGCGCATCGCCCCCGAACCCGCAACGCTTTGCCACGGCCTCCGGCATCATCCACCTGATTGCCGCCGCGGTCGCCATCTGGCTGATCTGCACCATACCGTTCGGTCGCTACAGTTTCGA
>JBAYQP010000050.1:0-20741 GCA_041677125.1 Desulfuromonadales bacterium
CGCCGACCTGTTCGTTCGAATAGCCGGTGATATCCTCCATGATGAAATCGACCAGCCGTCCCTTCTCCTGCAGGCGGCCGAGAAACTGAACCACCGCGCCGTCCTGGTCCCTTGCCGTCGCCGTCGCCGCCGGGGCCGGCGGCGGTTCGCGCCGGGCGATCCCCTCGGCGCGGCGGCGCACCCGCTGGATGGAGGCCACCAGAAAGAGCACGGCGAGCAAAGCGAGGAGCAGAATTTCCAGCGCCGGCCCGTAGGCGGGCGGCTGCGGCGCATAGAACAGCCACGCGGCCAGAAACAGGGCGGCGAAGGCGAGCAGGAGAACGGGCATGATGATCCCTCCGAGGGCGAGAATTTAATTTCAGTAGTGTACCACCGGAAAAGGGGCAGGCCAGTCGGCGGCGGCAAACGCGAGGTGCTGCCATGCCGAAACGCCATCAGATCAACATCACCCTTGACGGGGCGGAACTCAATAATGTGAACGAATATTGCCGCCGTCGCCTATAGGCGCATCCACGTGCGCTACTGCGTCGACGATGCGGACATCAGCTATCTTCTGACCGCTTGGCTTGATGGGCAAGATGAACCGAACTATGTGCTCGATACCGACACCCACTGACGTTCATGACCGTATCCCGCCCCCAGAAAAGGTGCAATGCGGTTGATTCCACCGGCAACTCGTGCTAATAGGCTGAAAACGGCAATTTCGCCATTTACCTAAAAGGAGGGGGAAGATGAAAACTCCGCAAAGCACCATTTTTGCCAAGGCAAGCGGGCTGGAAATCGGCCCGTACGAGAAACGCGGCAGCGACCGCCCGACGGAAGGGCGCATCGCCCTGCGTTTTTTTCGTCTGGAGGGGGGGACGCAGGCGATCCGCTTCGTCGCTGAACCGGCCGAGGGCTTTGAGCTGTACTACAAAATCAACCGGGTTTTTCGCGAGGGGGGCAAGGAGACCCTCACCCACCGTTTCGAGGCGAGCGAGGGGGAGGTGCTTACCCGACTGAGCGTCGAGCGCTACGAAAGCGGCGGTAAAACCGGCTTCGCTTTTTCGGTGCAACGTGGGGAAGAACGGATCAACGTGCCGGTCGCCGCAGAGCGTTTTCTCTACGCCGGCGAATTTCTCAAGCATCTGTCGCTGGAACAGGCGTGGGTGGAGCAAGCGGCGAGTTGAGAAGAAGAAAAAGGGGCCGGGGAGGACTCAGTCCTCCCCGATCTTGATGACCTTTTGTCCCATTTTCGGTATTTCGACCTTCAGCACCCCGTGTTCGCAGCGGGCGACGATATGCTCCCGCTGGATGCCGGCGGGCAGGTCGAAAAGGCGGCGGAATTCGCCGTAGCAACGCTCCAGACGATGGTAATGGCGGTTCGCATCCCCTTCGGGATGGCGCGACCCTGTGATGCACAGGCGATTGTCCTCGACGGTGATGCCGATATCTTCCAGCCGCACCTCCGGCAACTCCATCTTCAGCACCACCTCCCGCTCATCCTCATAGATATCCACCGGCGGCTGCCAGAATCCTTCGTCCAGCGGTTCGTTGTACAGGCGTTTGCGGCTCATTTCGAAGAGCTGGTTCATCTTCTCCTGCATGTTTTCCAGTTCGCGCAGCGGATCCCATTTCACCATCGCCATGGTCTTCTCTCCTGATAGCCAATTGCTCTGCAAATAGGGGCAACAGGCTGCCGATGTTAATACGTTTCGGCGCATCCCGCAACTGGTGGACGCCGTCATCAGCGCAGGCCGTCCTGCCCGGTGGCGAGTTGCGGATGCGGGCGAAACAGCTCGTCCATGCTGGCGTATCCGGATTTTCCCTGCTCGACCTGCTGCCGCAGCGCGTCGAGGCGGCGGCGAATTTCTTCTTCCGCGATGTGGCGCAGTTCCGCTTCGTTCTTTTCCAGCTGCTCCCTCGGGGCCGCATGCGCTTCCTCGCGCAGATCGAGTTCCCGCCGCCGCTGTAAAAATTCCTCCAGCAGCCGCTGATGCTGTTCGCCGAAGGAGAAGACTTCCGGCACCAGGGCGGAGAAGCTGCGCACGCCGCGGATATCCCGTCCCTCCATGCGGTACGCCTGCAACAGCTCCGGTTCGAGATCGAGAAAATTCTGCACCGGCATGTACATGCGCGAAAGGTGCTGCAAGACTTTTTCCGCCTTTTTGCGGTGGCCGCCGATGATGACCGACGCGCCGACCTCTCCCCGTTGCGCCCCTTTGGTCCAGGGGGCGCCGGTGATGCCGAAATCGTTGAGCACCGGCAGGCAGAGCAGGACCGACAGGGTGTTGATCGTCAGGGCGAAACCGGCCGAGGGGCCGCCGACGCTGTAGGAAGCCGAAAGCAGCTGATGGTGCAGGGAGTAGCCTTCGAGAAATTCGCCGAGAATGCGCGAGACGTTCATCCCGGGGCAGAGGGCTTGCAGATAGTTTTCCGTCAGGGTCAGCGCTTCGCGGGCGCTCTGGTTGGTCATCTGCACGGCCAGGTCCATCTCGGCGGCGCCGGGGGCGGTGGTGGAAACGGCGCCGGTCACCACGATCTTCTCGGGAAAGGCGCGATAGACCAGGGAGGAGGCGATCGGCAGCAGGATGCCGCTGGTGTCGTTGGCGCCGACCCCGACGACGAAGCCGACCTGCGGCTCGCGGGAGAGCTCGGTTTCAAGAAACTGGTCGAGCTGCTGCTTGCCTTTGCGCATGGGGCTGGCGGCCAGCTGCTGCCGGGCGGCCTGCAGATGCCAGGGGGTGACGGGAAAGACGCCATCGACCTGCAAGTGGCGCAGCCGGTCGGCGGCCTCGTCGAGGCAGCCCAGCAGAGCCTCTTCTCCCAGGCGCGCCTTCATCGCCAGCGCCGGGTCGGCGCCCATCCCCTCCAGCAGACCGATGAGGATCTTGTAGTTGAAGCGGACGAAGCGCGCCCGCTCCTCCGGCGTCTGGTGCACGGCGACCAGCAGTTTGCCGAGCACCTCCACCTCGGTGGAGCGCATGCTGCGCACCTTCTCGGCAAAGGAGGTGTAATCGGCGGGCGTTTCGAAGAGGCCCCGCCCCATGCGCACCATCTCCTCCAGGGTGAGCTCCTCGCTCAGGGGAATGCCGGCCAGCTCCTTCTGCATGATGCGCAAGGCGTCCTCGTCGCGCATGTGGCCGACGACATTGAGCACCTTCAACCGCTTGGAGCGGATCAGCGCCGGGTCGAGGATGTCCAGCCGGTTGGTGGTGAGGACGGTGAAGACCCGCGACAGAGGCGATTCGCCGTCGATGATCGAGAGGAATTTGTTCGTCACCTTGTCGTAGGGACTGCCGCCCTGCTGCGAACGCCGCGGCGCCACCGCGTCCCCCTCGTCGAAAAACACCATGCTGGGGGAGAGCATCTTGGCGATGTCGTAAACCTTCTCCAGGTTGTCCACCATCCCCTCCAACGGGTTGACCGGATCAGCGAGATCGCTGAGGTTGACCGCCAGATCCTGCACGTCGCGGTTGTCGCCGAGCCAGGCCCGCACCAGGTAGGTCTTGCCCGATCCCGGCGGTCCGGCGAGCACCACCCCTTTTTCCTCGCTGATGTTGTAGAAAAGGGAATTGTTGGCCATCTCCGAAAATTCGTTCTTGATCCCGCCGATGTAGTCTTCCCAGTGGATGCCGCGATCCATCTGCCCCACCACCTTGTTGTAGAGGGAGCCGTAAACGTTGCGCGCCACCGATTTAAGGGCGTCGCGCACCAGAAACTGATCGTCCAGATACTCGACCCGGAAATCGCCCTTGATGGCGATCAGCGAATTGATCAGACGCCGCACATAGGCCGGGGTGATGCGCAGGCTGCGTTCGCGAAAAATCGGATAGAGCCGCGCCACGGCCGCATCCATGTGCACATCCGCCTGCGACTCCAGGGACAGACTGCGGCGACGCAGTTCCATGCGCACCACCTCCCGCAGATTGGCGGGATTCTGCCACAGTTCGCCGATGTCGATGATCAGCCCGCGCTCGACGAATCGGCGGTATACGGCCGGGTCGAATTGCTCCGGCTGGTCGGTGGTGGCAATGAGCAGGCAATCGCGGCGGCCGTAGGCGATCTCGTCGAGGATGATGTTGGCGGCGTCGATCAGGGTGTTCTGCTGTCCCTTGACGCTGCTCATCTGGTCGGGGCGGCCGAAGGCCGAATGGGCCTCCTCCAGGTGGCGGATGCTGGTGCGGCGGGGCTCGCCCATCGCTTTGCGCAGATAGTTGCCCGGTTCACCGGCCCAGGCGGTCTGGTAATCGTTGGGGGTGATCATCGCGTAATCGACCTGCACCCCCTCCTCCTCCAGGGTGGACAGGGCGTGCGCCACCCGCTCGCGGTAGATGTATTTGACGATCGGCAGGCGGGAGAGAAACCGCAAGCGGTCCGCCTTGCGCCGGCGCTCGATTCTGACGGCCAATTCCGGATCGACATCCTCCAGACTGCGCCAGAAGGGTTCGTTGGCGAGAATCTCCTCCCTCTTCGCCTGCAGATCGATGACCGGCCGCACCTCCGAGCCGAAGACCACCTGTTCCAGCGCCTCCTTGACGGTGGCGCTCTTGCCGCTGCCGCTGCTGCCGATCACCAGCACCAGCGGCGCCCGCGGCACCTCCAGGTCCTCGGTGTATTCCTTGAGGATGTGGGCGTGGTAGAGCTTGCGAAAAATCTCCAGAAAATCGGGGGGGAGATAGATGTCGGTGGTCTGCTGTTCGAGGAGAAAGCGCAGGTAATGGTAATCGTGCCAGGTCAGTTCGCGGCTGAGAATGCGGTTCCAGGTCGCCGCGGCGTTGCGCGAGCCGGAGACCTCGATGCGCCGCCGCCAGTCGCTGAGCAACTCGGGATTGCGCAGAAATTGGAAGCTGCGCTCATCGCGGCTGAACCAGCCGCGCAGCCATTGGGTGAGAACATCGAACAGGCCGCGTTTCGGATCGTATTGGCGCAGCCGGCGCAGAACGAACAGACTCGTTTCAAAGCCCCAGTCGGCGACCAGGACCTCGATCTGCTTAATTCGATTTTCGGGCAGCCGGACGTAGATTGGACTGCGCGTCTTGCGGGACTGGGACATCTTGCGGCGCCGCATCCTTTCTCGCCTGCGCCGGCGGGGCCGGCAGCACGACGGCGGGAGATCCGTTGGTGTTGTTGAGCACGAAGGTGTTCTGTCCGGCCTGGTTCTTTTCGTAGGCGGTGGCCCATTTTTGCTGGTTGAGAAACTCGAACAGGGCCTGATCGTTTCCCGGCGCCATTCCGAGGGACCGGCGAAAATCGGTGATCGCCTCGCTGTAGGCGGCGTACAGCTTGCGGGTGCGGCTCGCTTCCTGATCGGCGGCATAGTTCTCCGCCTCGGCGATCAACTCGCGCCGCTTCTTCTCCTCGCTCGCCTCGGCCAGCTTCTCGCCGAAGCGGGTGTCGCGCAGAACGAAGGAAACCACCTCGATGCCGTATTTCTCCTCCAGCGTCGGCCCCCCTTCGTTGATCGGCCGGCGTTTGAGGTCGCGGTAAATTTCGTCTTTGATCCGCTCCCGATCCGAAATCAGCTGATCGACCGTGCGCCCCTGCATGACATCCTTGACAATGCCGTCGAAATCGTTCTGCAGCAAAGTCTGTGGCGAGCGGTTCTCGATGCCCCAGCGCTGCAGGTCGTCGATGCGGAAGGTGAGCATGGCGCTCGTCCACAGGGCGACATTCCCCTGCGACATGATCCGCTGCACCTCCGGCGCCCCGCCTAGGAACATTTCCTGGTTCATCAGCGGCACCTCGAGTTCGAGGCGGGTGAAAAACGGCAGGCGCGAATGCCAGCCGACATCCTTGACCACGAGCCGCTTGCCGGAAAGATCCTCGAGGACCATCGCGTAATTCTGTCGTACTTTGTAGATGGTCTTGGTGGCGTAGATGAGGGCGGTGCCGTAGTAGAGCAGCAGACCGGCGAAGAGGAAGAGAAAGCCGCGCTTGAGGAAGGTGTTGATGCGGGCCCGGTGCAGCAGGTGAAACCGTTGCTCACGTTGCTCAGCTTCCAAGGTAACCTCCCAAACAGAGTGAATCTGGCAATTTTACCAGATAGCCGGCAACTGTTCGGGGAGGGAAGGAAGAATTTGACCGGGGGCCGCGCAGCGGTTTGGATCCGCTCCAGCGCCAATGGAAGGCATTTGATGCTGGAGCGAAATGATTGCCGAGGGCGTCGGGCTAACGCTTGCCGGCCAATTGCGGCGGCGCCTGGTCGACCGTTTCGGGAAGGCCGAGGGTGCGGCCGCGCAAGCCGAGGATGCCGGCTTCAATATAGCCGAGCAGACGTTTGCGCATGACCTCGCCCTTTTCCTCTTCCCGCGCCCAGAGGTTTGCGCTCTCCGTCGGCGGAAAATCCAGGGAGTAGCGGAAAAGTTGCGGTTTTTCCTTCGGCGCCACAATGAGCAGATAGTCGTCCTCCACCAGGGCGGCCACCTCTTCGCCGCCCGAGGGCTTGAACACGGCAAAACCCGGATCGTTGAGGGAGGGCGAAAAGAGATTGCGGCCCCAGCTCTGGTGCGCCTGGCGCAGGCCGAGCAGGCCGAGAATGCTCGGTGCGATATCGACCTGGCTGGCCACCGTGCGCCGCCGCTCGCCGCCGGTGGCGGCCAGTTGCGGCGCGTAGAAAAGGAGGGGGACATGGAAGCGGGAGAGCTGGATCGGCGTGATCATCGGCGCCGAGCCGAAGCCGTGATCGCCGGTGACGACAAACAAGGTGTTGGCGAAGTAGGGTTCTTGCGCCGCCTGGCGAAAAAACTCCCCCAGCGCCCAGTCGGCGTAACGCATGCCGTTGAAACGCCCTTCCGACTCGTCGCCGGTGGCGATGCGGGCAAAGGGCAGCGGCTCCGGGAGATTGAAGGGCGAATGGTTGGAGAGGGTGAGAACGATGCCGAGAAAGGGTCCCTGCTGCGCCATCGCGCGGAATTCCTCGTTGGCGCGGTTGAAGACGTCGTGATCGGACACGCCCCAGACCGGATCGACAAAGGTCGGGTTCACGTAGTCCTCGCACCCGACGAAACGGTCGACGCCGTGCTGGCGAAAGAACCCTTCTTTGTTGTCCCAGCTGAACAGCCCGTTGTAGAGAAAGACGCTGCGGTATCCCTGCCGATGCAGCAGGCTCGGCAGGCCGGAGAACTCCTGGTTCGCCTCCATCAGCTTCATCAGGTACTCGTAGCCGGGGACATTGGGAAACGAGGCCAGGGTGGCGTAAACCCCCTGGTGCGTGTGGGTGCCGCTGGAAAAGGCCCGCTCGAACAAAATCCCCTGTTCGGCCAGCCGGTCGAATTCCGGCGTCAGCCCGGCGGGGGAGCCGAGCGCGCCGGTGAAGCGGGCGGAAAAGCTCTCCATCAGGATGACGACGACGTTGAGCGGCTGGCCATCGGCGCTCCGCAGCGGCGGCACGACCTCCTTCTGCCGGCGCAGCAACGGATGCCCGGCGTCGGCCAAGGTTTCCTCGCCGGGCAAAAGCAGCATTTGCCGGGCGGTCGCCTGCGCCTCCTCGGCCGGCATGGCTTTGGTCCAGAAGTCCTGCTTGCCGTACATCTTGTCCCAGGCGCTGCGGCCGAGGGTGAACATGCCGTTGAGCGCCAGGTGGTTGGCGAAAGTGTTCTGGGAAAAGAAGGCGTCCCCCCAGCGCAACGGCTCGCTGGCAAAACCGCCGCGGGCGGCGAAGACGAGGAGAACCAGAAACACGCCATTGGTCGCCAGTCGCCGCCAGCCCTTGCCGGGCGTTGGCGCCGCCGGCCGCAGGTGGCGCCGATAAAAATACAGGCAACCGCCAACGAAGCAAGCGAGCAGGATGACCCACAGCAGCAGAAATTCAAGGACCGGATAACCGTCCCAGATCATGCCGCCGACGATGACCGGGTGTCCCAGATACTCGAAAACCAGGGCGTTGAAGCGGCTCTCGAATTCCCGGTAGAACTCGGCCTCGGCGATGCCGAGAAGAAGCACGCCGGCGGCCAGGACAATCAGGCTTCTCGGCAACCAGTTGCCGGCGCGGCCGCCGAGAACGGTCAGCAGCAACAGCAGGGGGATCAGCAGATAAGCGGTGATCGCCAGATCGAAGCGCAACCCGACGATAAAACTCTGCAGCAGGATCGCCGCCGGCGTATCCACCCAAAGCGAATGGTTGCGCAGCAGCAAAAACAGGCGCAGCGCGGAAAAGGAAAGCAGCAGGAGGAGACCGAAACCGATGGTGAAGCGCATTTCGGCCGGAATAATCGCGTTGGGACGGTTCCTGAATAGTTTCACTGCCAACCTCGCCGAATAAAGAAAGAATGAAAAAAAGCCAGATATTTTAGCAGAGCGCGCCGCGGGACGGCAAGGGGCAACACGCCTCAGGGACGCCGCCGGCGCTCGGCAATTGCCTGCCGTTCGCGCTTGTGCTAAGATTTCGCTTTTCATTTTGCCCATTTAACCAAAGGAGGAATGCGCCATGGACAGCACGGTTTTTTTCGCCGACGCGCGCGCCGGGCACCGGGAGAACCTCTTTGCCAAACTGCTCCGCCTGCTCGATGCCGCCGGCATCGAAAAGATCGTCGGCCGCGGCGATCTGGCGGCGATCAAGGTGCATTTCGGCGAAAAAGGGGGGCACGCCTATATTCGCCCAACGTTTCTGCGCCGCATCGTCGATCGGACCAAGGCTCTCGGCGCTCGCCCCTTTCTCACCGATTCGTGCACCCTCTATCCCGGCGAACGCAAGGAGGCGGTCTCCGCCTTGTCCTGCGGCATCGAAAACGGCTTCGCCTACGCGGTGGCCGGGGCGCCACTGATCATGTGCGACGGCCTGCGCGGCCACAGCGCCCGCCGGGTGTCGGTGGCCGGGGAGATTCTGCACGAGGTCGATATTGCCCTTGGCATCCTCGAAGCCGACGCTCTGATTGCCGTCTCCCATTTCAAATGCCATGAGCTTACCGGCTTCGGCGGCGCGCTGAAAAACCTCGGCATGGGCTGCAGCAGCCGCGAGGGAAAGCTGGAACAGCACTCCAATATCGCGCCGCAGGTGGCCGAAGAATACTGCACCGCCTGCGCCGCTTGCCTGAAGGCCTGCGTACATGACGCCATCGCCTTTGTCGAGGGAAAGGCGCGCATCGACCCCGCGCGCTGCGCCGGCTGCGGCCGCTGCATCACCGTTTGCGAGGAGACGGCGGTGCGCGTGCAGTGGAACGAGGAGGTGCCGCTGGTGATGAAGAAGATGGCCGAGTACGCCAAGGGCGCCCTGACGGGCAAAGACGGCAAGGCGCTGTTCGTCAATTTCGTCACCCAGGTTTCCCCGGCCTGCGACTGCTACGGCCATTCCGACGCGCCGATCGTCGCCGATCAGGGCATTGTCGTCTCCACCGACCCGGTGGCGATCGATCAGGCCTGCGCCGACCTGGTCAACGGCGCCCATGGCCTGCCCGGCACCGCCCTGCAGAGCGGCCACGCATGCGGCGGCGACAAGTTTCGCGGCCTTTATCCGCAGATCGACTGGGAACTCCAGCTGGCGCACGCGGAAAAGCTCGGCCTGGGCAGCCGGCGATACAAGCTGGTGCGGCTGACGCCGGCCGGCAAGGCTTGGTAGCCGTCAATCCCCGCCCAGCGGGGGAAGGAAAGGAAAATGAACGTGTGTTATCAAGGCGAGAGCGTCCCGGCGAAGAAGATTCTGGTCATCGATGACGACGCCCTTTTTATCCGGCTGCTGGACGACTATATCCGGCAGCGCTTTCCCGCCTTGCAGCTTGCTACCTGCACCGATCCGCTGCAAGGGTTGGCCGCCATTTCCACCGACCTCGACCTGTTGCTGATCGATCTGGAAATGCCCGGGATGGACGGCGGAAAAATCCTCGAATACGCCGCCGGCAAGGGGCTGAGCCGGACGAAAATCGTCATCTTCTCCGGACGCGATGCCGAGTATCTGCACCAGCGCTTTCCCATGGGCAGCTGCCTGGCGGTGCTGAATAAATTCGAAGTTCGGCAAAAAGCGGTGCTGGACATGATTTTCAGCCAGCTTCAGGCCAAATGCGCAGCGGGATGACCCCGCGCCGCTGAAGTGAGGTCAACGTAAACCCCTCTGTAGGGAATCTCCCGCCGCATGGCCCTGCCGCCGACCATCTATCGCGTTTCGATCCAGCTCGCCGATCTCGATCGCAATTGCTACGAGCAGCTACAGTTCACCGTCGCCCGGCATCCCTCGGAAACCGCCGAGCGGCTGGTGGCGCGCCTGCTCGCCTACGCCCTGTGCCAGGAAGAGGGCCTCGCCTTCACCAAGGGGATCGGCGCCGGCGACGAGCCGGACCTGTGGGCGAAAGGGCCGGACGGACGGGTGCGCCTCTGGGTGGAGGTCGGCCTGCCCGACCCGGAGCGGCTGCTGCGCGCCGTCCGCCACGCCGAACAGGTGGCTCTCTTCGCCAGCGGCGGCAACCGCTGGCGCTGGGAGAAAGAGCACCTGCCGCGCCTGACCGGCATCGCCAATCTCACCGTTTACGGGTTGGCTGGCGACTTTCTGCAGCAGATCGCCGACCCATTGCAACGCGCCATCGCGTGGTCCCTCACCGTCACCGAGGGCAACCTCTACCTCACCGTCGGCGAAACGACCCTGGAGGCGCCGCTGACGGTGTTGGCGGCCGCCGAACCGGGCCGCTAAAGAACGAATCATCCAGCGCTGCGGCTTAACTTTGGTGATTACCAAACAAGCCGGAATTTCATATAAGGGAAGAATTCAATGTCGTTGCTGAAGAACATGCCTATTGGGCGCAAGTTGAGCCTCATTGCCACCGCCCTCGTCCTGACTCTTCTCGGCGGGATGACCTATCTCGTCACCTCCTATGCGACTTCCGCCGCCGAGGCGATGGCGACCGCGCAGCTGCGGGGTCAGGTGGGGCAGGCGAAGGACCTGGTCATGCTCTACGACCGGACGGTCCGCCAGAATATCGAGCAGATGACCACCCTTTTCGCTTCCCTGCTCCCCGGCGGCTTCACCATCGAAGCGGCCGCCCCGCAGGCAGCGGGCGGGGAGCTCCCCCGGCTGCGCAACGGTGGCAAGGTGTTGAACGGGGATACGCTCATCGTTGACGAGTTCTCCCGCCTGACCGGCGGCGTCGCCTCGATTTTCGTCCGCAGCGGCGATGATTTCGTGCGCATCGCCACCAGCGTCAAAAACGAAAAGGGCGACCGCGCCGGCGGCACGGTGCTGGAGCAGCAAAATCCCGCCTATCGGAAGCTCCTTGCCGGCGCCCCTTTCGTCGGCCTCGCCGAGGTTTTCGGGCGCCAGTACGCCACCCGCTATGAGCCCATTGCCGCCGCCGACGGCGCCAACATCGGGATGTATGTGGTCGCCCTCGACATCACCGCCACCCTCGAATATCTGAAGGAGCGGCTCAAGACGATCGTCATCGGCGACACCGGCTACATCTATGTGCTCAGCAGCGTCGCCGGCAGCGACCGCGGCAAACTGCTGGTGCATCCGGCGCAGGAGGGGGAAAATATTCTCGCCTCCATCGACGCCGACGGCAATCCGTTCATCCGCACCATGCTCGATGCCGGCGAGGGCGTCATCACCTATCCGTGGCTCAACACGGCGCGGGGAGAAACCGCCGCCCGGGACAAAATCGTCGTCTACACCACCTTTGCCGACTGGAACTGGCTGATCGGCGCCGGCGCCTACACCGATGAAGTGATGAAATTCGGCATCATGGTGCGCCAGTTGATGCTGACCGCCATTGCCATCACCTGCGTTGCCCTCATCCTCTGCCTGGCGATTGCTTTCCGGCGCATGGTCAGCCGCCCGCTGCTGGAAGCGGCCGGGTTCGCCGGCGAAATCGCCGAAGGGAATCTCGCCATCGAGATCCCGGTCCGCGGCAACGATGAAGTCGGTCTGCTGTGCCGCACCCTCGACGCGATGGCCGGCCGTCTGCGGCAGGTGGTGATGGAGGTGAAGATGGCCTCCGACAACGTCTCCTCCGGCAGTCAGGCCCTTTCCGCCGCCGCCGAGGAGATGTCGCAAGGCGCAACCGAGCAGGCGGCGTCCGCCGAAGAAGCCTCGGCCTCGATGGAACAGATGTCGGCCAACATCCGGCAAAGCACCGACAACGCCGCGCAGACGGAAAAAATGGCCCTGCAATCGACGCAGGATGCGCGCCAGGGGGGAGCGGCGGTGTCGGAGACCTTGACCGCGATGAAGGAGATCGTGGTGAAAATCCGCGTCATTGAAGATATCGCCCGGCAGACCAATCTGCTCGCCCTGAACGCCGCCATCGAAGCGGCGCGCGCCGGCGAACAGGGGTGGGGGTTCGCCGTGGTCGCCGCCGAGGTGCGCAAACTGGCCGAAAACAGCCGGGCCGCCGCCGCCGAGATCCGCGTGCTGTCGGGCGGCAGTGTCGAAGTCGCGGAAACCGCCGGCGATTTGCTGGCGACCATCGTGCCGAGCATCGAGCGTACGTCCGAACTGGTTCAGGAAATCGCGGCCACCAGCCGGGAACAGGATCTCGGCGCCGAACAGATCAACAAGGCGCTGCAGCAGCTCGATCAGGTCATTCAGGGAAATGCCGCCTCGGCCGAGGAAATGGCCTCGACGGCGGAACAGCTCGCCGCCCAGGCGGAAAGCCTGCAGGATGCCGTCGCCTTCTTTCGCCTGGAAAACAACCGCCGCTGACCTATCGCCGCGGCGCCGGAGACAGATGACCGAGAAGCATCGCCGCGCCGGCGGCGCCCGGGAGGGGGTAGTCCTTGACACTGGATTAATCCGGCGCTATTTTTCGGGGCACTGCCAAGCGAAAGCTTCTTTTGGACATTTTGATGAACCGTCTGCAACCACTCGAAAAATCCCTTGCCCAAACCCGGTTCGATCTCATTTTTCTCGCCACCGCCCTTTTCTGGAGCGTGCTGATTTTGGTTCTTGCCGATCTGAATTATCGTCAGATCAGCCAAGCGCTGGAGGAGAGCGCCCGCACCGCCGCCCGGCACAGCATCGCCAAGGATCTGACCTATCGCCTCTGGGCCACCCGCCACGGCGGCGTTTATGTCCCGACAAGCGACGCGATCCGTCCCAGCGCCAACCTCGCCCATATCCCGGAAAGGGATTTGACGACTCCCTCGGGAAAACTGCTGACCCTGGTCAATCCCGCCTGGATGACCCGCCAGGTGCACGAGATGGCCGAAGAGGAGTTCGGCACGCGCGGCCACATCACCAGTCTTAAGCCGCTGCGGCCGGAAAACGCGCCCGACGCCTGGGAACGGGGCGCGCTGCTCGCCTTCGAGCAGGGGCAGGCCGAGGATTGGACTTTAACCTCCTCCGGCGAGGAAACGTATCTGCGCCTGATGCGGCCGATGGTCACCCGGACCGAATGTTTGAAATGTCATGCCAAGCAAGGATACCAGACGGGCGACATTCGCGGCGGAATCAGCGTGACGGTCCCTTGGCAACCGTATGCGGCCACCCTGCTGGAGCATCGACGACAACTTCTGTACGGCTACGGCGGTATCTGGTTCTTCGGGATTCTAAGTCTGGTTTTCGGCCGCTTTTATCTGCACCGCCTGCTCGCGCACCGCAAAAAGGCGGAACTGGCGGCGCAGGAGAGTTCGCAGCAGTTCCAGATTCTTTTTGAGAGCATGGCCGAAGGGGTTGCGCTCAACGAACTGATTCGCGACGAAACCGGGCAGCCGGTCGATTACCGCCTGCTCGATACCAATCCGGCCTTCGAAAAGCAGACCGGCATCCCGCCGGCCAGGGCGCGCGGCGCCCTGGGCAGTCAACTCTTCGGGACGGATCCCCCCCTCCATCTGGCCGAATTCGCCCGGGTGGAGCAGACTGGCGAGCCGTTTGTCCTGGAAACGTATTTCCCCCTGCTGGAGCGCCATTTCAGCGTTTCCGTCGTTTCTCCCGCCCGCGGGCGGTTCGCGACGGTTTTCGACGATATCACCCGGCGCAAGGAATACGAAGGGCAACTCGCCTATCAGGCCACCCACGATTTGCTCACCGGACTCGCCAACCGCGCCTTGCTGACCGACCGCATCCAACAGAGCATCCTGTTCGCCGAGCGCTCGCAGCGCATTGTCGCCATTCTGCTCCTTGACCTCGACCGGTTCAAGATCGTCAACGACAGCCTCGGCCACGGGCGGGGGGACGAGCTGCTGCAGCAGGTGGCCCTGCGCCTGTCCGGATGCATCCGCGAGTGCGATACGGTGGCGCGCCTGGGGGGCGACGAATTCGTGGTCGTGCTGGCGGAAATCGCCTGCCTGGACGACGTCGGCCTGTTGGCGAAAAAAATAATGGATTCGTTGGCCGCCACCTACCGGCTGGAAAATCGCGAGGTTTTCCTCACGGCCAGCGCCGGCATCAGTGTATTTCCCCGCGACGGCCGGGAACCCGAAACGCTGATTCGCAACGCCGACAGCGCCATGTATCGGGCCAAGGAAGAGCCCGGTTTCCACTTCGCCTTCTTCGCTCCGGAGATGAACGCACGGGCCTGGGAGACCCTCGAACTGGAGGAGGATCTGCGTCATGCCCTGAAGCAGGAAGAGTTCGTCCTGCATTTTCAGCCAAAGATCGACATGGCCTCCGGGCGCATCGCCGGTTGCGAGGCGCTGGTGCGCTGGCGGCATCCGGTCCGGGGGATGCTCCAGCCCGATCATTTCATCCCGCTGGCCGAAGAGACCGGTCTGATCGTCAACATCGATTCGTGGGTTCTGGGCGAGGCCTGCCGCCACATTCAGGGGTGGCGATCGGCGGGATTTCCCTCGGTCAAGGTCGCGGTCAATATGTCGGCCAAGCATTTCGGACAAATCGATTTGCCCAACCAGGTTCGCGCCACCCTGGCCGAATACGCCGTCGATCCCGGCCTGTTGGAGCTGGAGCTGACCGAAAGCATGATCATGGCCAACCCGGTTCGCGCCGCCGAAACGATGTGCATGCTCAAGGACATCGGTCTTTCCCTCGTTCTGGACGATTTCGGCACCGGCTATTCGAGTCTGAGCTACCTGAGTCGCTTTCCCGTCGATGGCCTGAAGATCGACCGCTCCTTTGTCGGCAAGGTGACCACCGATGCCGGCGGCGCGGCGGTGACCAGCAGCATCGTTGCCATTGCCCGCAATCTCGGCATCACCACCGTCGCCGAGGGGGTGGAAACCTGGGAGCAGTTCGATTTCCTGGAAAACTGCCGCTGCGACACCCTGCAAGGATATCTCTTCAGCAAGCCCGTCTCCGCCGCCGAATTTTCGGCGCTGCTGCGCGAGGATCGCCGCCTGATCCGCTGATCGTTCACGTCTGGCGCGTCGAAAAACCCGATCGATTCCGTCTTTCCCGTCATTGTTTTAATTGAAAATTGCGGTAAGTTTACTCCGTCGCCACCAATCGATTCTCAGGCCGGGCAGGGGTGAATTTTTATGAAATCCGCCGTTCTCGTTCACCATTTTCTCGAACATAGCGCGCGTCGTCGACCGGAGAAAACCGCCCTCGTGCACGGGCCGCTGCGCGCCACCTACGCCCGGGTCGATGCCGCCGCCAACCATGTCGCCCGTTGGCTGCACGGCCGGGGGGTCGAAAAGGGGGACCGGGTCGTCCTCCTGTTCGAGAACGGCCTCGATTACGTCGCCGCCTATTACGGCGTCTTGAAAACGGGCGCCGTGGCCGTCCCCCTGGACAGCAAAATGAAGCGGGGATCGCTGGTCCCGTTTCTCGCCGAGTTGCAGGCGACGGCGGTGCTCGCCTCGGCGCGATGCGAGGAAACCTTGCGCGGCCTCGAATTTCCCGCCCTCGGCATCCGCTCGCTCGCCCTGCGCGGGCCACACCCGCCCTGGCGGGGGTGCGGCATCGAAGTCGCCGCCCTCGAAGAGATCTTCGCCCAGGGGGAGAGCCGCCTCCCGGCAGTCTCCCTGGCCACCGCCGATCTGGCGAGCATCGTTTACACCTCCGGCGCCACCGGGCGACCCAAGGGGGTGATGCTCACCCATGCGAATCTGGTCGCCAATGTCAGCGCCATTGTTGAATACCTGAAGCTCACCGCCGCCGATATCCAGATGGTGGTCCTTCCTTTCTTTTATGTCATGGGCAAATCGCTGCTCAACACGCATTTCGCCGTCGGCGGGACGGTGGTGGTGAACAACCAGTTTGCCTATCCGGCGGCGGTCTTGCAGCAGATGGTCGAGGAGAAAGTGACCGGCTTTTCCGGCGTTCCTTCGACCTACGCCTATCTGCTGCACTCCTCTTTACTGCAAAAATACCGGGAAAAACTGGTTTCGCTCCGCTATTGCAGCCAAGCGGGCGGACACATGGTGCGGTCGATCAAGGAGGCGCTGCTGCACGTTCTTCCCGCCCACACCCGGCTGTTCATCATGTACGGAGCGACGGAAGCGGCGGCGCGGCTGAGCTATGTCGAGCCGCATCGTCTGGTGGAAAAGATCGATTCCATCGGCCGGCCGATCCCCGGGGTCGAGATCAAGGTCATTGGTGCGTCGGGGGAGGAAATGGCGCCGGGACAGGTCGGAGAATTGGCGGCGTCCGGGGTCAATATCATGCAGGGCTACTGGAAGGATGAGGCGGCCACCCGGCTTGCGCTGACCACGCACGGCTACCGCACCGGGGATCTGGGGTATCGCGACGAGGACGGCTATTTCTACGTCGTCGGCCGCAAGGACGGCCTGCTGAAGGTCGGCGGCCACCGGATCAGTCCGCAGGAGATCGAAGACGCCCTCATGGCGACCGGGTGCTTCGTCGAGGTGGTGGTGGTGGGGGTTCCGGATGCCTTGTTGGGAACGCGGCTGGTTGCTCTCGGGGTGCCGCAAAGCGATCATTCAAGAGAGGGTCTGGCCGCGTTGCTCACCCGGTTGCCCAGGCATAAGATTCCGGGCGAATTTCGCTATGCGCGGTTTTTGCCGAAAAAGGCCAGCGGCAAAATCGATCGCGGGGCCTGCGCAGAGATGGTGCGGCAAAACGCCGAAAAAAAGGAGAGCTTCGCCCCTGCCGACGCGGAGCGTGAAGTGTTGAAGATCTGGGAAGCCGGCGAGCCCTTTGAACCCACCACCTTCCTTTGCCTGCGCCAGTTCGGCGGGGCGTAGCCGGCCGCGCCGGCGTCCGATCAGTTTTCTGTCGGCGGCGTCAACAATCCCTCACTGACGGCGAATTCGACGATTTCTTCCCCCTCGCGCTGCGAGATGCTGCCGGCGAAGATATCCTGCGGGGATTTTTCGCCATTGCAGGATTGCAGAAGCTTGAGAAAATTCTCCTCCAGGGACTCGCAGATCACCTGATCGCCGCGCCGCAGAAAGAGCGCCACCGAACCGAGCGGGCGGAACAACGCGACAAACTCCTCCAGATCGATATCCCCGGTATCTTGCAGATCGAGCACCTCGTAGACAAAAGGGACCAGTTTGACCCGCGGGTTGAGGCGGCAGGGGGAATCCCAGAGGTTGCGCTCCCGAACCGCTCCGGCGGGGGTCGTCTCCTCGCCGAGCAGGGTCTCGGCATAATGAAAGTGATAGCGGATCAGGTCGAGGGCGGCGGGCAGCAGGTCCGACTTGCCGTTCCGGCGCAGGAGATATTCCGCATAGCCTTCCTGCAGGGGCAGAATCTGCGCCGGATTCCATTCTTCCAGCCGCTCCAGTAGCGCCTCGGTGAGCTTGCCGTTATCCACCGCCCAATCGGCGAAACCGGCCAGAAAGTCGCTCGGCTTTAAATCCACGGCGCCCAGCAGGGCAGGAAAGAAGGCCACTGCCCGGCCAAGATTGTAGAAGAGGTTGGCGGCGGCCGCCAAGCGGCGGCAACGGGCCAGATCCGCAGCGGAAAAGGTCGGCGAGTCGATAATTTCGTACGGCGGCGCGGTTTGCGCCCGTAGGCCGAATTGCTCCCGGCGATGGCGCAGGGGAGTGCCGGGCAGCACCGCCAGGGGAAAGATATCGACGGTGTTCGGCGCGAAGCCGAGAGCGACATCGAGACTGGCGCGGAAGCCTTGGTAATTGTCGCCGGGCAGGCCATAGATGAGGTCGAGGCCAAAAGTCACCCCCTCGGCGTTGATCAGGTTGATCTTGCGGGAGAAGAGGTCGAGATCGAGGCTGCGGTGCAGAAGGCGCAGCACTTTGGGGTCGGCGGATTGAAAACCAAGCTGCACCGAACAACGAAGCCGGGAGAAAAGGCGAACCATTTCCCGGTCGAGGAATTCGGCTTTCGCTTCGAGATGAAAATGGATGTGCGGCGCCCGGTCGACAAGCAGGCGCAGCAGATCTTTGCCGCGCTCCGGAGGATAATTAAAGCTTGAATCGAGAATCCACGCCTGGGCAACGCCGGCCTGCGCGAAAAGATCGAGTTCGGCTTTCAGGCGTTCGGGAGGCACCACCCGCACCCCGCGGCCTGATCGGCCCTCGAAGCAGAAATCGCAACCGAAAGAGCAGCCGCGGGAGGTTTCCCACAAAATACCGCTGCCCGGCGTCGCCGACAGCACACCGCCGAGCCAGGGGGAGGGGAGCTGCCGCAGATCGGGCGGCGGCGCTTCCGGACCGTTCACCGGCCCGCGCGAAGATTGCCAGAGCAGTCCGGGTTGCCCGGCCGGGTTTTCGCCCCTGGCCAGGGCGGCGGCCAGTTCGGCGAAAACAGCCTCCCCCTCGCCGTTGACGACCCCGTCGAGGTTCCCCTCGGCCAGCACGCCCAGGGGATCGGCGGTCGCTTCGGGACCGCCGGCGACCAGGCGCAGGGAGGGATCGGCTTGTCGCAGCCGTCGGGACAGTTGCAGCAAAAAGGTGCGGTTCCAGACGTACAGGGGGAAGGCCACCAGTTCGGGGCGGCGGGCGAGGATTTCGCGGCGTATTTGCTCTTCGGTGTCTTCCGGAAAAAACGAAAGCAGCTCGGTGCGGGCGCGCAGCTCAGGGGAGAGCGCGGCGGCCAGACAGGCGGCGGCCAGGGGTTCCGCCTGGGCCGATTTTCGAACGTGCAGGGTGGCGAAAATGATCTTCATGCGTTACGGTTTCCCCATGGAGAGCCTGGACCAGCTGCCGCCGCTATCTACGGAAGAAGGTGCTCTGTTGCCGCAGCGCCGGAGCCTCCCGGAAAGCTCGGGATCTTTGCCCGGAGACGCCTAAGATTTCGCTCTGACCTTGATTTTCGGCTTGCCTCCGTCCATTTCGACCCGGAACTCCACAGCCCGGTCGCCGAACTTTTCCCGGATTTTTTCTCGCTGCTGTTCGAGAAAGTGGGCGACTTTTTCCCGCTCCGGCCCCGGCCCTTGCAGATTGCTGCTCTGATGCGCCCGCAGCAGATCGCGATGGACCGCATCGACCTCATTGGTCGGCGATGCGGCGGCGGACGGCGCTTTCGCCGCCGTGCTGGTATGCCGGACATAGCGCCCCTCATCCATCAGCCGCAGAATACGGTCCCAATGACCCGAATAGCTGTGAAAGCGGGTGGCGAGGTTCTGGTAGCGAAAGCGCAAGTTCGATTGTATGATGCGCCGGTTGGTGAAGCGGCGCAGGCGGATGGTCAAATCCTGCCGCATCTTGACCGGTTCTCTTTTTTCCACGCCGGCGAAATACTGCTCGTAAACAATCTCCAGCTCTTTCATCTGCTGTTCAATGTTGCCCAGTTCGCGGGCGATATCGTTACGATCGTCCATGGCGCCTCCCGAATTTGCGACTATACTGAATTCCTTCTTCCTTTGCAAAGGATTTACCGGTCCGGCCGGCCAAACTCCTTGACTCCGATCCGCCTTGCCGTATAATGAAAACCCTTGTCAATCCCCATCTTTTGGATCCTTCCCATGAAAAATCAACGTTTGTCCTGCATTATCCTTGCCGCCGGCAAGGGGACGCGCATGAAGTCGAGTTTACCAAAGGTTCTGCACCCCGTCGCCGGCCGACCGATGGCCAGCTATCCGGTGCGCCTGGCCCGAGAACTCGGGGCCGCTCCGGTGGTCCTGGTGGTCGGCCACCAGGCCGCGGCCGTCGAGCAGGCCGTTGCCGGCGAGGAAGTCGTTTTCGCCCGGCAGGAAGAGCAGTTGGGAACGGGCCATGCACTGCTCTGCGCCGAGCCGTTTCTGCCGGACTTCCACGGCACCCTGCTCCTGCTGTGCGGCGATGTGCCGCTGTTGCGGCGCGAAACGCTGGAGCGCCTTCTCGCCTGCCACGCCGAACGGCGGGCGACGGTAACGGTGCTGACCGCCACGCTGGAGAACCCGCACGGTTATGGTCGCATCGTCCGCGACGGGGCGGAGGTGCGGCGCATCGTCGAGGAAAAGGACGCCTCGCCCGCCGAGCGGCGGATCGGGGAAATCAACACCGGCATTTACGCCTTCGAAGCCCCCTTCGTGTTCGAAGCGCTGCGCGGGGTGGACCGCAACAATGCCCAGGGTGAATATTACCTCACCGATGTGGTGGCCGCCGCCTGCGCCGCCGGCCGCCGGGTCGCCGCCGTCGCGGCCACCGAGGTCGAAGAAACGATGGGGATCAACGACCGGGTGCAGCTGGCGCAGGCGAACGCCGTGCTGCGTCGGCGCATCAACGAGCAACTGATGCGCCGGGGCGTAACCCTGATCGACCCGGCGACCGCCTACATCGATCCGGACGTCGAGATCGGCGAGGACACCGTGATTCACCCCGGTGCGCATCTGCGCGGCGGCACCCGGCTCGGCCGCAATTGCATCGTCGAGCCCGGGGTTGTCGTCACCGATTGCACCATCGGTGACGCTGTCCACCTCAAGGCCGGTTCGGTCCTGGCCGAGGCGCGGTTGGGCGACCGCTGCGCCATCGGTCCAATGGCGCACCTGCGGCCGGGAACGGTTCTCGCCGGCAACAACAAGCTCGGCAATTTC
>JBAYQP010000051.1:0-20297 GCA_041677125.1 Desulfuromonadales bacterium
AGTAATCGCATTCTGTTTGCAAAAAAACCGCCAAGCCTTTTGGGCCAAGCGGTTCCGTCAAATTTTTCGGCTCCCCCACCTCCATCGTTTTCCCCCGAAAAGACGCCCCCATGGCGCCGGATGTTCATCCTTTTACCTTGAGGTTCAGTTCATTGTCAAAAATTTAATCTGCATTCAGCGGTGCCAGCATCGGGGTACATTTCGGGCCTTCGCCTTTAACCCCTTGCGGATGATGCGAATAAGCTCTGCAATCGCATCATATTTTGATTTGAATAGGGGCCGCATCTGCATCGGTACTTCTGGCTAGCCAGGGATTGGCCTTGCCCCCTCGGTCAAGCCCGCCTGCGGAAGGGCAGTTGCTCAGCCGGACGGGGGACGCAGCACCAGCTACGATGTTGCGTAGCCGACGGTTTGCGGGATGGTTTCAGGGGAGGCCGACCCTTCGGCGGCGGCTGGCGGCGGCGTGCCTGTCTGCTAGAATTAAAATACATCGTGAGGAGGAGCCGCAGCCATGGCCAAAAACCTGACGCACCAGATTCTCGCCGCCCACCTCGAGACCGGAAGACTCGTCCCCGGTGAAGAGATCGCCATCAAGATCGACCATACGCTGCTGCAGGATGCCACCGGCACCATGGCGATGCTCGAATTCGAAGCCCTCGGCCTCGACCGGGTCAAGGTCGGGCTGGCCGCGCAGTATGTCGATCACAACCTGCTGCAGACCGACAACAAGAACGCCGACGATCACGCCTACCTGCAGTCGGCCTGCGCCCGCTACGGCATTCACTTCTCCCGGCCGGGCAACGGCGTCTCGCACCAGGTGCACATGGAGCGCTTCGGCCGTCCGGGGCTGACGATGCTCGGCGCCGACAGCCACACGCCGGGGGCGGCCGGCGTCTCCATGCTCGCCATCGGCGCCGGCGGCATGGATGTCGCCCTCGCCATGGCCGGCCATCCCTACGCCTTCCCCTGCCCGAAGGTGCTCGGGGTCAAGCTGACCGGGCAATTGGCCGACTGGGTGAGCGCCAAGGATGTCATCCTCGAAATGCTGCGCCGCTACGGCGTCAAGGGGTGCGTCGGCAAGATCGTCGAATACTACGGGCCGGGGGTGGCGACCCTCTCGGCCACCGACCGCGAAACGATCGGCAACATGGGGACCGAGCTGGGCGCGACGACAAGCGTTTTTCCCTCCGACGCGCGCACCCGCGCCTACCTGCAGGCGCAGGGCCGGGGCGAGCACTGGCGGGAGCTGGCCGCCGATGCCGGGGCTGAGTATGACGAATACGACGAGATCGACCTGGCGCAAGTCGAGCCGCTCATCGCCTGTCCGACCTCCCCCGGCAATGTGAAGACGGTGCGCGAGGTGGCCGGGCTCAAGGTCGATCAGGTGATCGTCGGCTCCAGCGTCAACTCCTCCTTCCGCGATTTGCTGGTGACGGCGAAGATTGCCGAGGGGCGGCACGCCGCGCCCGACACCTCCTTCCACATCAATCCGGGCAGCCGGCAGGTGCTGGAAAACATCGCCGAGGCCGGCGGCGTGATGGCGCTGTTGCTGGCGGGGGCGCGGATTCACCAGTCCGGCTGCCTCGGCTGCATCGGCATGGGGCAGGCGCCGGGGACGAACCAGGTGAGCCTGCGCACCTTTCCGCGCAACTTTCCGGGGCGCTCCGGCACTAAAGACGACCGCGTTTACCTCTGCTCGCCGGAGACGGCGGCCGCGGCCGCCCTGAAGGGAACGGTCACCGACCCGCGCGAGCTCGGCAAGGAATTCTCCTATCCGCAGGTGCGCGACCCGGACAAATACCTGGTCGACGAGGGCTCGATCATCTTCCCCACGGACGAGCTGCGCAAGACCGAGGTGGTGCGCGGGCCGAACATCAAAAAGCTCCCCGATTTCGCGGCGCTTTCCGACACCCTGCGGGCCGAGGTGATCCTCAAGGTCGAAGACAACATCTCCACCGACACCATCATGCCGGCCGGCAACAAGGTGCTGCCGCTGCGCTCGAATATCGAGGCGATCAGCGAATTCGTCTATTACCAGATTGCCCCCGAGTTTCACAAGGAATGCAAAGCGAAGGGGAATGTGGTGGTGATCGGCGGCGACAACTACGGGCAAGGCTCCAGCCGCGAGCACGCCGCCCTGGCGCCGCGCCACCTCGGCGTGCGCGCCAAGATTGTCAAGAGCTTCGCCCGCATCCACAAGGCGAACCTGTGCAACTTCGGCATCCTGCCGCTGGTGTTCCGGGATCCCGCCGATTACGATCTTTTCGAAAAGGGGATGACGGTGACCTTCCCCGACATCCGCCAGCGCCTGGAACGGGGGGATACGGAAATTCCGGTGCAGTTGGCCGGTCGCGAAATCATGACCGTGCTGGCGGTCTCGGAACGGGAACGAAAGCACCTGATCGCAGGGGGCGCGCTGAATTTTGTCAAGAGACAGTTGGCGCATTAGGGGCGCGACGGAGCCTTCTTTCCCATCGGCAATCTCCCGCTGGGCTTTTGCCTTGCCGATCCCGGGCTGGCGCGCGAACTTAAGGTGCGGATAGGCCGTCGGCAATGTTATAGTGCCCGCTGGCGGAAACTTAAAATGGCGGGAGAGCATTATGGAAGAGAAGAAAAAACCGGATGTGAATGTCGAAATCCAATTGGACGAGGAGGTCGCCCAGGGGGTTTACGCCAACCTGGCGGTGGTGAATCACAGTGAAACCGAATTTGTCCTCGATTTCGTTTTCATGCAGCCGCAGGCGGTGCGCGGCAAGGTGCGCAGCCGGGTGATCACCTCGCCGCAACATTACAAACGCCTGCTGCTGGCGATGGAGGAAAATCTGCGCAAGTATGAACAGACGTTTGGGGCGGTCCCCGCCGGCCCGGTCGTGCCGGCCCCGATCGGCAGTTACAATTGACGAAAACGCGCCTGCGCGGTGCGCCTCCCCTCTTCGGTTGCATTCGTCCGTTCGAGAGATAGAGTTTTTTTTCATAAAAAGTATGAAAATGCTCGAAAGGAGAAGAAACAATGAGAGGCTTCGGGCGGTTCGGCTTTCTTGCGGTCGTTGCATCTGTCCTTTTCCTGTCTGGTTGCGATCGGGACAACGAAGTGCGCACCACCGTCTACGACAAGGCGGAATCGGCGGCCACGGAAAAAGCGCCGGGGGAGCCGGTGCTGCTGCCCGCTCAGCGGCAGGAGTATCTGCAAACCGCCCAGGCGCGGCTTGCCCGGCTGGATGATCGGATGACGGAATTGCAGGAGCAGGCCGCCAGGTTGCCCGAAACGGCCCGTACCGAATTCGCCGCCGAGGTGGAAAAATGGCGGCAGGCGAGGATGCTCGCCGAGGAGAAACTCGGCATCATGCGCGACGCCGGCGCCGAAGAGTGGCAACGGGCGCAGAACGAGGTGGCGGACATTCTGGCCCAAATGGAGCGGGACATCGCCGGTTTCTACAAAAAACTGAAAACAACCTGACAGGAGTCCTGCTTGCGCTTGTTCACTGTATTTTTCTTGCTCTGCGCGGTCACGGCGGCCGCCGAACCGATGCGGATTATTGACGATTTCGAGAACGGTCTCGATCCCCGCTGGGAAACGAAATCATTCAAAGGATTCACCGACTACCAGGTCGTCGTCGACGGCGCGGAACGGGCCTTGCGGGCCGAAAGCCGGGAAAGCGCCTCCGCCCTGATCTATAAGATCGATTACGACCTGCGGGAGCACCCCCTGCTGAGCTGGCGCTGGAAGGTCGGCAACGTGCTGGCCAAGGGGGACGCCCGCAGCAAGGCGGGGGACGATTACGCCGCCCGTCTTTACGTCATCTTTCCCCACTGGTATCCGCCGAAGACGCGCAGTATCAATTACATCTGGGCCAACCGGATGCCGGTCGGGGATTTTCTGCCGAACGCATTCTACGGCAAGGCGGTCCTGCTGGCGGTGGAGAGCGGGGCGGAAAAGGCCGGCCAGTGGGTCGAGGAGGTGCGCGACGTGCGGGCGGATTTCCGGCGGATTTTCGGTGAAGAGCCGCCGCGGGTGGGCGCCATCGCCATCATGACCGATACCGACAACACGGGCGGGGCGGCGACCGCCTGGTACGACGACATACGCATTTGTGCGGACGGCAAACGCCAGGGCCGCGCCGGAGGGGAGAAGGAGGAGCTATGTCCCTGATCAAGACGTGGTACACGCCGCCGGAAGCGGAAGCCAAATTCGGCGTGCCGCAGGCGCGCATTATCGAGTGGGTCGAGGAAGGACTGGTGCGCTGTGAGCGCGAGGACGGCAAGGTGGCCCGAGTGAACATCGACGACGTCAAACTGCAATCCGACGATCTCATTCGGGAATCGTAACCGGTGGAGAAAGTCTTCGATATTGTCATTGTCGGCGGCGGCATCGTCGGCGCCGCCACCGCCCTCTCCCTGGCCGAGTCGGGGAACGGCGGCTCTCTCCTGCTGCTGGAGAAGGAGGACCGCCTGGCCGCCCACCAGACCGGCAACAACAGCGGGGTCATCCACTCCGGTCTCTATTACCGCCCCGGCTCCCTGAAGGCGCGCAACTGCATTGCCGGTCGCGAGGCGTTATACGCTTTCTGCCGGGAATACGACCTGCCGCACGAGCGTTGCGGCAAGGTGGTGATCGCCGTCGGGGAGGACGAATTGCCCGCCCTGGATGCGCTGGAACGGCGCGGCCGGGAAAACGGCCTGCAGGGTCTGGAGCGTCTCGACGCCCGTCAGATTCGTGAAATCGAGCCGCACGCCACCGGGATCGCCGGCCTGCGGGTGGCGGAAACGGGTATCGTCGATTATGTCAAGGTGACCGAAGCCATGGCCGACCGGATGCGCCGGCGCGGGGGTGAAATCCGCCTGCGGGCGCGGGTCCGGGAGGTGCGCCGGCAGCCGGGCGGCTTTCGCCTGCGGACCGCCGCCGGCTTCGTCTCCTGCCGGGCGCTGATCAACTGCGCCGGCCTGCACAGCGACCGGGTGGCGCGGCTGTGCGGGATCGATCCGGGCGTGCGCATCGTCCCCTTCCGCGGCGAGTATTACCGCCTGAAACCGGCAAGCCGCAAACTGGTCAAACATCTTATCTATCCCGTCCCCAATCCGGCGTTGCCCTTTCTCGGCGTGCATTTCACCCGGATGACCGACGGCGAGGTGGAAGCCGGCCCCAACGCCGTCCTCGCCCTGAAGCGCGAAGGCTACGGCCGCCTCAGCTTTTCCCTGCGCGATACCCTCGAAACCCTTTCCTTCCCCGGCTTCTGGCGCATGGCCGGCGGTTATCTCGCCACCGGTCTGCAGGAATACCGACGCTCCTTTTCCAAGGCGCGGTTCGTGCGCGATCTGCAGTTCCTGCTGCCGGAAATTCGTGAAAGCGATCTGCTGGCGGGGGGCGCCGGCGTGCGGGCGCAGGCGGTGGGAATGGACGGAAAACTGCTGGACGATTTCCGCATTGCCGAGGATGAAGGAATGCTGCACGTGCTCAACGCCCCGTCGCCGGCGGCGACGGCGGCGCTGAGTATCGGCAGGACGATCGCCGAGCGGGCGCGGGCGAATTTCGGACTGGGGTGAAAACGGGCGGTCTCAGCAGCAACTGCCGCCGCCGCAGTCGCAGCTCGGTTCTTCCCCGGTCAGCCAGCTGTGAATGATGGCGCTGGCGCAGCCCACTCCCGCCTTGACGCTGATGGCGGCTGTCGGGCAGTTGCCGGCGCAGGCGCCGCACTCCATGCAGGCGTCCCGGTCGGCCATCGCCGCTTTTCCCTCCGCGACGACGAATACGCCGTGCGGGCAGACGGTTTCGCACAGGCGGCAGCCGATGCATTTTTCGCGGGCCAATTCCAGGGTGGTGACGCCTTTCAGATGTCTGAACTTCTGCATGGTTTTCTCTCTCCCTAAACAAATGCCGCCGCCAGCCACAGTCCGCCGGCGATCAGCACCGCCGCGCCTTGCAGGGGAATGGCGCGGCGCATCTCCTTCTCCACCCCGGACGGGGAGGTGAAGGGGGTGGAGCCGGTGAAGTTCATCGCCCCGAAGGAGGCCAGCGCCGCCAGGGCGAGAATCGCCGCCACCGCCGTCAACAGCGGCGGGTGCAGGGCCAATGCGCCGATCAGGGCGAGAGCGGCGCCGAGAATGGCGCCTTTGGCGGCGAAGGCCCGGCCGGGCAGCCAGGGCAGGAGAACCGGGGTGAGAACGCAGCCGGCAAGCAGACCGGCCAGGTAGACGAGGACGGCCGCCGTTCCCCTTTCGGTCAGCGCCGCCGCTGAAAAGAAGCCGGGGCCGAAGCCGCCGAAGAGGAACAGAGCCGGGATCGCCCAGAGACTGGTTTTGCCCATGCCGGTCAGCTCCACCGGGGTCAGGATCAGCCGCTCGCCGGTGCTGAAGGTCACCTGCCGCATGGCCGCCGTCGCCTGCCGGCCGGCGGCAAGGAATTCGCGCAGATCGGCCGCCCGCACCGGGCCGTAGACGACGCCGAAGCCGGTCTGTCGCTTGACCTCGTGCGCCGCCACCCCCGGCGCGCCGAGCTGCGGCAGGATCAGGGTGCGGTGCCGCGCCACTTTCTCCAGGCGGCTGGCGGCCAGTTGTGCGACCAGTTCGGCGGTGCCGAAGGTGCCCTTGCCGGCGGCGCACCAGACGTTGATTCCTTTGGTGTCGAGAACGAGAACCCAGAGGTCCAGGCCCGTCAGCTCCCGGCGCAACGCATCGAAGGTCATCTTGTAATTGGCGGTGACCAGCACCGGCGCCTCGGCGTCCGGGTTTCCCACCGCGTACAGCCCCGGCGCCACCCGGTAGCGGTTGCGGCCGAATCCCCAGCGCATCAGCCAGCGGCCGACGATATCGCGCGGGCGCAACTCCGTCGATACCCGCGGCACCGGTCCGGCGGGCGTTTCCATACTTGCCCGGATAAACTCCCACCGGCGGTAGGAAAAACCTTTTTCCGCCTTCTCCGTCGCTTCCGGCGCCGCACCCGGCGGCGCTTGCGGCGGTCAGCAGGGCGGCTGGGCGTTTTTAATCTCGACCTTTTCGCTATTTTCGTGCATCCGTTTTCTTGCTCCGCCGTTGAATTTAAGCGACTTTTCGTCCGCCATTGGCCTTCAAACGCTGGTGGACATGGCGCAGCAGGCGTTCGGTGGTGGGCCAATCGATGCATTTATCGGTGATCGAAACGCCGTAACGCAACTGCGCGAGATCCTCGGCGATCGGCTGATTGCCGGCTTCGAGAAAGCTCTCGATCATCACCGAGCAGATCGATTGGTTGCCGGCGGCCAGTTGGTCGACCACATCGAGCAGCACTTCTTCCTGCCGGGCGTGGTCCTTGTAGCAGTTGGCATGACTGCAATCGACCATGATCGCCGTTCTCAGTCCGGCCTTGGCCAGCATCTCCTCGGTGCGCCGGATGTCCGCCGCCTGGTAATTCGGCTGATCATTGCCGCCGCGCAGGACGATATGCACGTCGGGATTGCCGGTGGTCTGGACAATGGAGGTGCGCCCTTCGTTGTTGATGCCGAGGAAACTGTGCGAATGCAGCGCCGATTTCATCGCGTCGATGGCGATCCGCAGACTGCCGTCGGTGCCGTTCTTGAAACCGACCGGGAAGGAGAGGCCGCTGGCCACTTCCCGGTGCGTTTGCGACTCGGTGGTGCGGGCGCCGATGGCGCCCCAGCTGATCAGATCGGCCAGATAGTGTGGCGTGATCGGATCGAGCATTTCGCAGGCGACGGGCAACTCCATCTCGTTGATCGAGCACAGCAGATTGCGCGCCACCCCCAGCCCCTTCGAAATCAGGTGCGTGCCGTTGCGGTCGGGGTCGTTGATCAGCCCCTTCCAGCCGATGGTGGTGCGCGGCTTTTCGAAATAGACCCGCATGACCAGCAGCAATTGGTCCGACAACTCACGGGCGAGGCCGGCCAACCGGCCGGCATAGTCGAGGGCGGCCTGCGGATCGTGGATCGAGCAGGGACCGACCACCGCCATCAGCCGCGGATCGCGGCCATGCAGGATGTTGGTGATCTGGTGGCGAACGGTGGTGACGAACTCGGCGCCATGCCCCGATAGGGGAAAGATCTGTTTGAGATCGCTCGGAGCGATGATCGGCGTCAGGCCGCGGATGCGAAGATTGCTGGTGCGCTTCATGCGGACTCCTCATCGAAAAGATTGCCGGCGCCGGGCGGCGGCCGACGGAATGGCATAATTTAGCGGCTTGTCCGGGGAAAGTCAAAAAGTTCCACGCGCCCCCGGAATCGACAGCCTGGCCGATGCGAAAATTTGACAGGATCGCCTGAGGAAGGTTATTTTGTGCCCCTCATTAGTAGGTAAAATTTTCGGGGGTGGAACATGGATGCCCAGAAACTTTATGGTCTTATTGTTGCCGAATCCCCCGAAGCGGCGATGGACGAGGTTGCGGCGCTGCTGCAGGAGATTTCCGCCGATTTCCCCATCCCGATGGTCGAAACGGCTTTCTGGACGGCGGTGCGCATGTATCGCGGCGAGTTCCCGGGTTTTCGCGCCTGCAATACCGAGTACCACAGCCTTTTTCATGCCCGACAAACCTTTCTCACCATGGCCCGCCTGCTCCATGGCGTAAGCTGCGAGGGGGGGAGTTTTCCCCCGCGGACGGCGGCGCTTGCCCTGATCGCCGCCATTTTTCACGATTCCGGCTATCTCCAGGAAGAGGGCGACCAGGACGGCACCGGCGCCAAATATGCCCGATCGCACGTTGAGCGCGGCATCGCCCTGCTGCATCGGCTCCGGGAGCAACTCGGTTGCGACGCAAGCGATCTCGCCGCGATGACGGCGATGATCCAATCCACCGACCTGACTGTCGACTACAACGACATCGCCTATCCTTCCGCCGACACCCGAACTCTCGGTCAACTGCTCGATGTGGCGGATCTCTTCGCCCAGATGTCCGACCCCAAGTATTTGGAAAAGCTGCTCTTTCTTTTTCATGAATTCCGGGAAGCCGGCATCCGCGATTATGGCAGCGAAGGCGATCTGCTGCGCAAGACGATTGGCTTTTACCAAATGGTCGAGAGTCGCCTGCAGCCCGCCGAGGCGCAGGCCGACCGGTCTTTGCGCGCCCATTTCCGCCGCCGCCATGGTCTGGACACGAACCCTTATCGGGAATCGATCCGCCGCCAGCGCGACTATCTGCAACATATCCTGCAAATTACCGATCAGAGTCCGGAGACCCATCTGCACCGGGGCGGCATTGTCGAGAAAGTACGCGAATTTTACCGTTCCTGAAATTTCCGCAAGCACTCTTTCTCGCCGTCGCCGCCTGGCGCCATCTCCGGGTGGGCGGATCGTCCGGATCTTCCGCCTGCTTCGGCATTTTTGCGTGCCGATGGCAATCCGGGAAAGCGTTTGACACCCCGCCGCGGATTCGCTATAAATGCACTTTCTGCAATTTATCCCGCTGAAATAACACCTTAAAAGGAGTGGAGATGGGAATCGTTGGCGAAATCATCATGGTCTTCGCCCAGATGATCAACATGTTGATCACCGTTTATATCTACATCATCGTCGCCCGGGCGATCATCTCCTGGGTCAATCCCGACCCCTACAACCCCATCGTCCGCTTTCTGCACAGCGCCACCGATCCCGTGCTGTACCGCATCCGGCGCTTCGTCCCCCTGCAGTTCGGCGGCATCGATTTCTCCCCGATTATTCTGCTGTTCGGTATTTATCTGTTGCAGCGGGTGATCATCGTTCTTCTCACCCGACTGGCCTACAGTCTCTGATGGAAACCCGCGCCATGTCCATCACCCCCATCGACATTCAGCAGCATCAGTTCAAAACGCGCCCCTTAGGTTATGAAAAGAGCGGCGTCGATCACTTTCTCGAACTGGTCGCCGAGGCCATGGAGCGCGTGCTGCGGCAGAATCAGGAACTGAAGGAAAACCTGGCGCACACCCGCGCTGCCCTGGAGGATATGCGCGCCCGCGAGTTGACGCTGAAAGAAACGCTGCTGACCACCCAGAAGGTGACCGACGAATTGAAGGCGAACGCGCGCAAGGAGGCGGAAAACCTTCTCGTCGATGCGCAACTGCGGGGAGAGCGGATCGTGCGTGATGCCGAGGAGCGGCGCATCCAGCTCATTGGCGAAATCCAGGAGGCCAAGCGGCAGAAGGTCGCCTTTGAAACCGGCTTGCGCAATCTGGTGGAAAGTCATCTGCGCCTGCTCGATCTCGATGTGGTGCAGGTCGGCCGCGGCGAGGAGCGTCTGCTGGAGCAGCCGCTGCCTTTCGACCGCAAGGACGGCGACCGGCACGGAGAGAAGTGATGTCTCCCTGCTGCCGGCAGTCCGCCGATGGGGTGCTGATCAGTCTGCACGTGCAGCCGCGCGCGGCCCGCAATGAGATCGTCGGCCTGCACGCAGAGGAATTGAAGGTCCGCCTGACCTCGCCGCCGGTGGAGGGAATGGCCAACCGGCTCTGCTGCGAATTCTTTGCCAAGCTGCTGGGCGTGGCGAAGAGTTCGGTCGTTTTGCAGGTCGGGGAAAAATCGCGGCACAAACGGCTGCTGGTGCGGGGAGTGGCGATTGAGGACGTGCGGCGACGCATTCTGCCGCCGGCAGACTAGAATTAAAAAAAGACATCCAACGCCGAACCCGACCCGTAAGGTCGGGTTTTTTGCTTTGGTGCGGAAAACCAGCGCAATTTCCATCATGTCCTCTTTTCCGCGATCCTGCCTTGGCGATTTTGTCTTGACAATTCTTCCCGAGGCTGGGCATATGTCCACAAATGTCCATACGCCGGGATATTTGTCATATGAGGTAAAAATGAACCTGGGTGTTAAAGATGCCGCCGGCCTTCTCAGCGTCTCGGAAAAGACGATCTACCGCTGGATAAAGCAGGAGATCGTTCCCGCCTACAAGATCAACGAACAATACCGCTTCAATCGCGCCGAGCTCCTGGAGTGGGCCACCTCGCGGCGGATCAGCGTGCCGCCGGAAGCTCTCGACGAAGCGGAGGCTTCCACGCAGCCGCTGCCGACCGCCACCTCCGCCCTGGAGTCCGGTGGCATTTTTTACCGTATCGACGGGCGGAAAAGGCGGGAGGTGCTGGAGAACGTCGTCCGCCATCTGCGCCTGCCGGATGAGGTCGACCGCGACTATCTGCTGAAGGTCCTGATCGCCCGCGAGCGCCTCGCCTCGACCGGAGTGGGCAACGGGATTGCCATTGCCCATCCGCGCAACCCGGTTCTGCTGCATATCCAGCGGCCCACCATTACCCTCTGCTTTCTCGAGGAGGCGGTCGACTGGCGAGCTCTCGACCGCCAGCCGGTCAACATCCTCTTCACGCTGGTCGCCCCGACCTTGCGCATCCATCTGCACCTCCTGTCGCTTCTCGGGTTCGCCCTGCGCGATGAGGAGTTTCTCCAGGTTCTGCTGCGGGCGGGCAGCCGGGAGGAAATTTTCGCCAGCTTGCGCCGCTTCGAAGAGAGGCTGAACGCATGACGGTCGGCACCTTGTTGATTCTGGCGCTGTTGATTATTGTCGGCGGCGGCGCCGCCGCCCTGCTGGCCGGGCGCCGCGCCCGTCTGGCTGCGGCGCTGGCGGTGGGCGCCACCGTCATCGGCTCCCTGCTCGGGCTCGGCAGCGCGGTCGCCCTTCTGCTCGGCCGCAGCGGCAGCCTGAGTGTCCGTTTTCCCTGGCCGGTGCCGGGCGGCAGCCTGAGCCTGGCCCTCGATCCGTTGAGCGCCTTTTTCCTGGCGCCGATCTTTCTCCTCTCCCCGCTTTGCGCCCTTTATGGCGCCGCCTATCTCAAGGGGGAGGGCGCCCACCGGTCCCTCGGTCCCCAATGGTTTTTCTTCAACGGGCTGGTCGCCGCCATGGCGCTGGTGGTTACTGCGGCCAATGCCGTCCTGTTTATCGCCGCCTGGGAAGTCATGTCGCTGGCCTCTTTTTTTCTCGTGGCCTTCGATCATCAGCGGCCGGAGGTGCGCCGGGCGGCCTGGATCTATCTGCTCGCCTGCCATTTCGGCGGCGCCGTCCTGTTCGCCCTTTTCCTGCTCGCCGGACAATTCTGCGGCAGTCTCGATTTTGCCGATTTCGCTCCCCTCGCAATGGCCGGGCCGGGGCTCGCCCTGACGCTGTTTCTGCTCGCCCTGCTCGGCTTCGGCATCAAGGCGGGGCTGCTGCCGCTGCATGTCTGGCTGCCCGATGCCCATCCGGCCGCGCCCAGCCACGTCTCCGCGCTGATGTCGGCGGTGATGGTTAAAACCGGGATCTACGGCATCCTGCGCGTTCTCACCTGGCTGCCGACGCCGCCGTCCTGGTGGGGCATCCTGCTCGCCGTCCTGGGCATCCTCGGCGCCCTGTTCGGCATCGCCATGGCGGTTTTGCAGGGGGATATCAAGCGCTGCCTGGCGTACTCCACAGTGGAGAACGTCGGCATCGTGTTTCTCGGTCTCGGCCTGGGGCTGTACGCGGTGGGGGAGGGGCTGCCGGCCATCGCCGCCCTCGGCTTCGCCGGCGGGCTGCTGCACCTGTGGAATCATGCGCTGTTCAAGGGACTGATGTTTCTCGGCGCCGGCAGTCTGGTCCACGGCGCCGGCACCCGCGATCTGAACCGGATGGGGGGGCTGCTGCGGCGCATGCCGATGACCTCGACCCTGTTGATCGGCGGCAGTCTGGCCATCGCCGCCCTCCCGCCCTTGAATGGCCTGGTCAGCGAGTGGCTGATCTACCTCGGCCTGCTCCAGGCCGGACTGCTGCACAACAGTTATGCTGGCCTGCTGCCGTTGCTCATGGTCGGTCTGCTCGGGGTGACCGGCGCTCTGGCCGTGGTGGTGTTCACCCGGCTGGTCGGCATCGCCCTGCTTGGCGAACCCCGCTCTCCCGCTGCGGCCGCCGCTCACGAGGCGCCCTGGGGGATGACCCTGCCGATGCAGGTGCTATTGACGGGGTGCCTGGCTATCGGTTTGTTTCCCCAGGGCGCCGCCCATCTGTTGACCGGTCCTCTGGCAATCCTGGCGCCGGGGGCGTCGCTGCCGATGGCCGAGTTGTTCGCGCCTCTTAGCCGGTTGGGCCGCTGGGGCGGTTTGCTGGTGCTGGTGCTGGCGGCGGTTGGCCTGCTTCTGGCGCGGCTGCGCAAGGTTCGCTCCGTCGCCTCGGCGGGAACTTGGGGCTGCGGGTTCCCCTTTCCGGCCGCGCGCATATCGTACACCGCGGCAGCTTTCGCCGAGCTGACCCAGACCCGGCTGTTGCCGGCGGCCCTGCGCCCGCAGCTCGAGCGGGTGGATCCGCACGGACTCTTCCCGGTGGCGGGACGGTTGCAGCAGAGCTCCCGGGATCCGTTCCTGATCCGCTGGTTTCAGCCCCTGTTCAGCTATCTTGGCGGTCGGGCGGTGCGTCTGCGCTGGCTGCAGCAGGGGCGGTTGCCGGTTTATCTGCTCTATATTTTTCTGACCTGCGCCGTGCTCATGGTCTGGAGCATGCTGGCCGAGCGGGGTGGGGGAGGCGGATGATGCTCTGGGTGCTTGCTGCGGCGGCGTTGATCGCCCTGTCGGGAGTGCCCGGCCTGTTTCGCCCAAATCGGGGCGGCGGTGAGCGGCTGGCCTGCGCGCTGGTGCTGCTCGGGGCCGTCTGCGGCGTGGCCGGCGTGGCCGGAAGGCTGCTGGGCCGGGGCGTAGAGAGCGTTACCCATTCCTGGAGCATCCCCGGTGGCGAGCTCGCCCTGCGCCTCGATCCTTTGTCCGCCGTCTTTTTGTTGCCGCTCCTGTTGGTGGCGGCCTGTGGTTCGGTCTTCGGCCTCGGCTACTGGCCGCAGCGCGAACATCCCCGCAACGGCCGTAAATTCCGCCTCTTTTTCGGTTTGATTGCCGCCGCCATCATCGTTCTGCTGACCGCGCGCAATTCCCTGCTTTTTCTCATGGCATGGGAGGTGATGGCGCTCTCCAGCTACTTTCTCATCACCACCGAGGGGGAGAAGGGCGAGGCGCGCCGGGCCGGTTTCATCTACCTGATCGCCACCCACACCGGCACCTTGGCGCTCTTTGCGATGTTCGCCGTGCTGGCGCAGATTTCCGGGTCCTTTCACTTCCCCGCCGCCCAGACCGTGGCGGGCGGCGGGACCGTGATTTTTCTCCTTGCCCTGTTCGGCTTCGGCCTCAAGGCCGGCCTGATGCCGCTGCATATCTGGCTGCCCGGTGCCCATGCCGCCGCCCCGAGTCATGCCTCGGCGCTTCTTTCGGGGGTGATGATCAAGACCGGCATCTACGGTCTGGTGCGCGTCACCTCCTTTTTTGCCGACATTCCCCCCTGGTGGGGGTGGACGGTGCTGCTGCTCGGCGCCCTTTCGGGGATTTTCGGCGTCGCTTTTGCCCTCGCCCAGCACGACATCAAGCGTCTGCTCGCCTATCACAGCGTCGAGAATATCGGCATCATCGCCCTCGGCTTGGGTCTGGCTCTGCTCGGACGGAGCTTCAACCTGCCGGCGCTGACGCTTTTGGGGATTGCCGGGGCGCTGCTGCACGTGGTCAATCACGGGCTGTTCAAATCGCTCCTCTTTCTCAGCGCCGGTTCGATGATCCATGCCACCGGCAGCCGCGAGATCGACCATTACGGCGGTCTGCTGAAGCGGCAGCCGTGGACCGGGCTGATGTTTCTGTGCGGGGCGGTGGCGATCAGCGGCCTTCCTCCCTTCAACGGTTTCGCCAGCGAGTGGCTGATCTACCTGGGCACCTTCGGAGCTCAGCAGGGGGATGCCCTCACCCTGCGCCTGGCGGTGCTGGCGGCCCCAGCGCTGGCGCTGATCGGCGGCCTGGCCCTGGCCTGCTTCGTCAAGGTCTTCGGCATCGCCTTTCTCGGGGAGGCGCGCAGCGCCGCCGCCGAGCAGGCGCATGAGGCGCCGCTCAGCATGCGCCTGGCGATGCTGCCGCTGCTGGCCGGTTGTGTCTGGATTGGCCTGCTGCCGACGACGGTCGCCCCCCTGCTGCAGCAGGCGGCCATAGACTGGAGCCCCAGCTGTGTTGCGGCTCGACTGAGCGCGCCGCTGGCGCCCCTGGTTTGGGTCGGCGGCATGGGGTGGGGACTGCTTCTGATCGTCGCGATGACGTGGTGGTGGCTGCGACGGCGCACCCGGGGGGCGCCCGATACCGTTGCGACCTGGGGCTGCGGCTTCGTCCGGCCCGGGGTGCGCATGCAATATACCGCTTCATCGTTCGCCGACTTTCTGGTCGGGCTGTTCCGTTTCGGCCTGCGCACCGAGCGCCACGGCGGCGAGGTGGCGGAGCTTTTTCCGAAACCGGGGCATTTTCACAGCGAAACTCCCGACAGCGTACTCGACCGGCTGCTGTACCCGGCGTTCCGCCGGACGGCGCTGGTCTTCATCTGGCTTCGGGCCCGCGTCCAGAACGGGCAGGTCGCCATTTACCTGCTTTATGTCGCGGTGACGCTGTTCGTGCTGCTGCGGCTCGTGGTCTTTTAACCGCCGCCTCGTTTCCACACCCTCGTCAGAAGGAACCGCAAAACATGGTCGGTCGACTTTTGCTGCATCTGCTCCTCCTGCTGGTCTTCGCCCCGCTGCTCCTGGGGGTGATCAACAAAACGAAGGCCCTCTTCGGCGGCCGGGTGGGCGTTCCCTTCCTCCAGGCCTATTGGGACCTGGCCCGGCTGTGGCGCAAGGGTTTCGTCTTCAGCCGCACCACCACCTGGGTCTTTCAGGCCGGACCGGTCGTGGCGCTGACGGTGCCGGTGCTGGCCGCCCTGCTGATCCCCTTCGGCGCCCTGCCGGCGCCGCTGTCCTTTGAAGGGGACCTGATCCTTTTCGTCTATCTGTTCGGGCTCAGCCGTTTTTTCACGGCGGCGGCGGCCCTCGATACCGGCTCCAGCTTCGAAGGGATGGGCGCCGCCCGCGAGGTGACCTTCTCCTGCCTGGCCGAGCCGACCATCCTGTTTTCGCTGATCCTGCTGGCGCGGCTCTCCGGCGGCCTCTCCCTCAACCGCCTGCTCGGGCCGCACCTGGCCGCGTCCTGGGGACCTGCCGGCGCCTCCCTCGGCCTGATTCTGGTCTGTCTGCTGGTGGTGGTGCTGGTGGAGAATTCCCGCATTCCCTTTGACGATCCGAACACCCACCTGGAACTGACCATGGTCCACGAAGTCATGGTCCTCGACCACAGCGGACCGGCCTTCGGCATGATTCTCTACGGCTCGGCGCTGAAGCTCATGGTGCTCGGCTCCCTGGTGGTGCGCCTGGCTCTGCCCTGGCAGACCGGACACTGGCTCACCGACGCTTTGGTCTTCCTCGGCGGCCAACTGCTGCTGGCGGTGCTGATCGGTGTGATCGAATCGGTGATGGCCAGGCTGCGGCTGGTGCGGATTCCGCAGATGCTGATCGGCACCAGTCTGATTTCGATCTTCGCCCTGGTGCTGGTGCTGCGCTGATGCCCGGCGCAGGAGGAGTCAGGATGCGGGCGTCAGCCAAGGTCGAAACCGAATCGTTCCTGCCCATGGAGACGGATATTTTATGTACGATCTGAGTAATTTGTGTCTGCTGCTGGTCATCCTGCTGAACTTCTTCACCCTCGGCAGCTCCCGGCTGGGCGCCTGCATCCGCGCGGTGGCCCTGCAAGGCGCCCTGCTGTCCTTGCTGCCGGTCACCACCCACGGCCTGACCGGGCATGCGCTGGTTCTGGCCGGCGGCGCCTTGCTCCTGAAGGGAGTCTTTATCCCCTGGCTGCTGCTGAGCGCCATCCGGGAGGTGCGCATCCGCCGCGAGATCGAACCGCTGATCGGCTATATCCCGACCCTCATCCTGGGGGCGCTGGTTACGGCTGCTTCCTTCATTTTTGCTGATTTCCTGCCGCTGTTGCCGGAGCATCAGGGGGGACTGTTCATTCCGACCTCTCTGGCTACGCTTTTCGCCGGCTTTCTGCTGCTGATGACCCGGCGCAAGGCGATTACCCAGGTGCTGGGCTATCTGATGCTGGAAAACGGCATCTTCATTTTCGGCATCCTTCTCTCCGAAGCGATGCCGCTGATGGTGGAGGCCGGGGTTTTTCTCGACCTGCTGGTCGGGGTCTTTATCATGGGGATCGTCATGAACCAGATCAACCGTGAGTTTTCCACCCTCAATACTGAACGTCTTTCGGCACTCAAGGAATAAGTCATGCTCGCCGTTCTGATTCTGTTTCCCCTGGCGCTGGCCGCCCTCGCCAACCTCCTCCCCTGGTACCGGGGACGTTCCTGGCTGCTGCCGCTGGCCGGTGCTCTCCATCTGGCCCTCGCCGGCATGCTGGTCGTTCACCCGGGCAGTGCCGCCGCAGCAGGCGCCTGGATCGGTCTGGACGCCTTGTCGCGGCTGGTGTTGCTGGTGGCCAGCCTGCTCTTCTTCGGTTGCGCCCTGTACGCCACCGAATACCTGAACCTGCGTCGCGATCGCGGCAACACGGTCATGGTCCCCTGTCTACTGGTTTTCCTGTCGGCCATGACCCTGGCGATCGTGGCGCGGCATCTCGGCGTCCTCTGGCTGGGGGTGGAGACGACCACCATCGCCAGCGCGCCGCTCATCTACTACAACCGCAACCGCCTCTCCATCGAGGCGACCTGGAAATATCTGCTGATCGGCTCGGTGGGGATCGCCCTGGCCATGCTCGGCCTGCTGTTCATTGCCTATGCCGCCTTGGGCAGCGGCGTGCCGGTCAGTCTGCAACTTGACAAGCTGCTGGCCGATGGCCCGCTCCTCGCCGGTCCCTGGCTGCACGCCGGTTTCGTCTTCCTGCTGGTCGGTTTCGGCACCAAGATGGGACTGGCGCCGCTGCATACATGGAAACCCGACGCCTACGGGGAAGCGCCGGGGATGGTCGGCGCACTGCTCGCCGGCGGGCTGACCAGCGTGGCCTTTCTGGCGATCCTGCGCGGGGTGCAGATCATGGGCGCGGCCGGCGACCTGGCCATGGCCCGGCAGGCCCTGCTCGGCATGGGGATGCTGTCGCTGCTGCTGGCGGCGGTCTTTATGGTGCGCCAGCCGGATATCAAGCGGATGCTCGCTTATTCGAGCGTGGAACACATGGGGATTCTCGCCATCGGCGTGGGCATCGGCGGGCTGGCAACCTTCGGGGCCCTGCTGCACCTGGTCAACAACGCCCTGACCAAGGGCTGCCTGTTTCTCTCCGCCGGCAACATCCACCGGGCCTTCGCCAGCAAGCATCTCTCCGAGGTGCGCGGCGCCATCTCGGCGTTGCCCTTGTCGGGAGGGCTGTTTCTCGCCGGTTTTCTGGCCATTACCGGCTCTCCCCCCTTCGGCCCCTTCTTGAGCGAATTCACCATCCTGCGGGGGATTTTCGCCTCCGGACAGCTGGTGATCGGCGCGTTGTTTCTGATTCTGCTGGCGGCCGTGTTCATCGGCATGGGAGCGACGGTTCTGGCGGTCACCCAGGGCGAGCCGATGGAGCCCGAGCTGCATTCCCACGATCGACTGCTGCTCGTCGCGCCACCTCTGGTGTTCCTGCTGGTGGTGCTGGTGCTTGGCTTCTTCATCCCGCCCCCCTTGAGCGCCTTGCTGCAGGAGGCCGCGGCTTTGCTGGAGGTGAACCCATGAGCCCGATCGTCACCGGAATGGGCCTGAAAAATGGCGGCGCGATTTCCCTTGCCGATCTGCCGACCTTGTCCTATCCGGATTTTGCGGCCGCACTGCGGCGGGAATTGACGGCGTCGGGACGACTGGCCGCCTATTTTGCGGTTCCGACCGCCGGCGAGGAGTTGGAACTCTTCGCCGTGCTGGCCCGCGACTGGCAAGGGGATCTGCGGCTGCTGCGCAGTCGCATCGCCGGCGACTTTCCCTCCCTGACCCCCGATTGCCCCCAGCTCCATCTGTTTGAGCGGGAAATTGCCGAGCAGTACGGCGTCGTCCCGGAGGGCCATCCCTGGTTCAAGCCGGTTCGTTTCCACGCCAGCCAGCGCGCCGGTCGGGACGCCTGGGGACGACCCGCGGGGCACCCGATTCCCGGAGATATGGAGTTCTACCGGGTGGAAGGGGAGGAAGTCCACGAGGTGGCGGTCGGTCCGGTCCACGCGGGCGTCATCGAACCGGGGCATTTCCGGTTTCAGTGCCACGGCGAACAGGTCATGCACCTGGAGATTTCTCTCGGCTACCAGCATCGCGGCCTCGAATCGCTGCTGCGCGGGGGTCCGCACGCCCTCACTCTGCACCAGTTGGAAACCGTTGGCGGCGACACCACCATCGGCCACGGCGGCGCCTACTGCCAGTTGCTCGAAGGCCTGGCCGGGGCCGCCGCGCCGCCGCGCGCCGCCGCCCTGCGGGCGCTGGCGCTGGAACTGGAGCGCCTGGCCAACCACGTCGGGGATATCGGCGCTCTTGCCGGCGATGTCGGATTTCTGCCGACGTCCGCCTTCTGCGGGCGGCTCCGCGGCGACTATCTCAACGTCACCGCCGAACTGTGCGGCAGCCGTTTCGGGCGTGGCCTGCTGCGCCCCGGCGGGGTCGGCTTCGATGTCGACCAGGCGCTTGCCGACAGGCTGCTGCAGCGGCTGATCGCCATCGAACGGGATACCCGCGGCGCCATTGAACTCTTTTTCGACACCCCTTCGGTGCTGGCCAGACTGGAGGGGACCGGGCGGGTCACGGTCGAGGCGGCGGAAGCTCTGGGGTTGGTGGGCATGGCGGCGCGGGCCTGCGGCCTGGCCATCGACGCCCGTCTGCATCACCAGCTCGGCGCCTATGTCAACGCTTTCGACAACGTCATTATCGAAGAGGGCGGCGACGTCTATGCCCGGGCGAACATCCGGCGGCGGGAAATTTACCATTCGCTGGAGTGGATCAAAAAGATCCTGCGCAACCTGCCGGTCGGGGAGATCAGCCGGCCGCTGCCACCCCTGGCGGCGAACCACCTGGCGGTGGCGCTGGTCGAGGGATGGCGCGGTGAAGTGGTGCATGTCGCCCTGACCGATGCCGATGGCCGTTTTGCCCGCTACAAAATCGTCGACCCCTCCTTCCGCAACTGGAGCGGGCTCGCCATGGCGCTGCGCGGCGAGCAGATATCGGATTTCCCGCTGTGCAACAAGAGCTTCAACCTGTCCTACTGCGGCTTCGATTTGTAGCGCAGGCTGATGAAAAACGCCCATCTGCGGCGTTTCCCGTCATCCTCCGGCAACGACGCACCTTGCGGCATGCCTCAGGAAGCAGGATTTTGGGCGCCTTGCATCTGGGCATTTTCGATCAGTCCGGCGCCGACACACGGCCAAGCCAGCAAGCCTGAATTCGCAAACGAGGAGAGCCATTATGCTTCCTATAATCATTGAACGTTACCGCCAGGGACACCGCACCGGCAAGTTTCCGAAGGAAGCGCCGGTGCTGCCCGAGCGG